>NZ_JACVAH010000004.1:0-504181 GCF_014851795.1 Pseudomonas sp. Pdm06 | reverse complement strand
GCTTGCTCGCGAAGACGGCGATACATTCAACATTGATGTCGACTGACACTACGCCATCGCGAGCAAGCTCAGCTCCCACCATTTGACCGAGTACCTTTGAGGGAACGCAGTCGACTGTGGGAGCGGGCTTGCTCGCGAAGACGGCGATACATTCAACATTGATGTCGACTGACACTACGCCATCGCGAGCAAGCTCAGCTCCCACCATTTGACCGAGTACCTTTGAGGGAACGCAGTCGACTGTGGGAGCGGGCTTGCTCGCGAAGACGGCGGTACATTCAACATTGATGTCGACTGACACTACGCCTTCGCGAGCAAGCCCGCTCCCACAAGGGATTGCGGGTTAGCCATAGAAGGGTGGGCGCTCGGGCAGCTCGACCTTGACGATCTGCCCGCTCTGCTGCGCTTCGACACAGGCATCCGCCGCCACCGCCGCGGCAAACCCATCCCAGGCCGATGGCCCACCCACTTGCCTGGCACGCACACCATCGATGAAGGCCTGCAACTCGACGTCATAAGCGGCGATGAAGCGGTCCTTCCAATCCATCAGGATCGCATTGGACAACTTGGCGCCGCTGCGCAGTTGCACCTGGGACGGCTCCGGCAGCTTGGCGATGCCGGTCTCCCCCACCACTTCGCACTGGATGTCATAGCCGTACTGGCAATTGACGAACACCTCGACGTCGATGCGTGTGCCCCGGGCGGTTTCCAACAGGACGATCTGCGGGTCCCGCAAATGAGCCAGGGCCTTGCTGGTCTTGCGTGGGAACACCACCTGCACCGACACGTAGTCATCGGCCAACAACCAGCGCAACACATCCAGCTCGTGGATCAAGGTGTCGGTGATCGCCATGTCGGTCTTGTAGTTCTCGCCCACGCTCGGGTTGCGGTGGGCGCAGTGCAGCATCAGCGGCTCACCGATCTGGCCGCTGTCGATCACCGCCTTGAGCGCCCGATAGCCTTCATCGTAGGGCCGCATGAAGCCGACTTGCACCAGGCGCTTGCCATGGGCCACTTCGGCCTCGACGATCTTGCGGCAACCTTCGGCCGTGACCGCCAGGGGTTTTTCACAGAACACCGGTTTGCCCGCCGCAATCGCCGCCAGCACGAATTCTTCATGGCTCGGGCCCCAGGAGGTGACAAGGATCGCCTCCACGTCCGGCGCCTTGATCAACGCATGGCCGTCAGGGTAGACCTCGGCGGTCAGCTTGAGATCGGCCACGACCTTGGCCGCTTGTTGCAGGTTGATGTCGGTCACCGCCACCACCTGGCTGTTGAGCAAGGTCTGGCTGCAACGACGGATATGGTCCTGGCCGATGGCCCCGGTGCCGATGACGCCCAGCTTCAAAGACATGTAGAACTCCTTTCGTAGGGTTGGGGCAATCAGTATTGACGGGCCTTGGCCAGTCGTTCATTGAGGGTCTTGGCGACGGCATCGGTGCGGGCGCTGGTGGAGACTTGCGCCACGCCGACCCGCCACCACGACAGGTATTTGTGGATCATGGTCTTGGGCAAAACCTTGATGTCGATCAGCGTCGAGACGCTCTGGCGCCGCGCATCGGCCAGGGCCGCGTGCAGTTCGTCGAGGGTCCTGACCTTGTAGGTCTTGCAGCCATAGGCCGCGGCACTCATGGCAAAATCCACCGGCACGAAGGCGCCGTCGAGCTTGCCGGTCTCGGGGTTGCGAAAGCGGAACTCGGTGCCGAAGCTGTCCATGCCGTGTTCCATTTGCAGGTTGTTGATGCAACCGAACGTCATGTTGTCCAGCAGTACCACATTGATCTTGCGGCGCTCCTGGATCGAAGTCGCGAGCTCCGAGTGCAGCATCATGTACGAACCGTCGCCCACCAACGCGTAGACCTCTTTGTCGGGCTCGGCGAGTTTCACCCCCAGCGCGGCATTCACCTCATACCCCATGCACGAATAACCGTATTCGACGTGATAGGTGTCCACGCCCTTGCTGCGCCAACTGCGCTGCAAGTCGCCGGGCAGGCTGCCAGCGGCGGCGACGATGATGGCGTCATCCGCCAAGGTTTCGTTGAGCGTGCCCAGCACCCGGCTCTGAGTCAGGCAGGAACCGGTGAGTTCGATGAATTCGCGAAACACCGCCGGGTCCATGTGGTCGTTGATTTCCGGGACGAAATCCTCGGCCTGGAAGTCCGCCTGATAGACCCGGTCCACTTCCGCGTCCAGTTGCGCCTTGGCGTCGGCGATCTGCCCGCCCCATTCGGCGCGATAGTCACCCATCGCGGTCGACAAGGCCTCCAGCCCCGAACGGGCATCGGCCAACAGTTGCACACCATCGAGCTTCAAGGCATCGCACGGGTTGATGTTGAGGTTGAGGAACTGCACATCGGGGTGCTGGAACAGCCATTTCGACGCGGTGGTGAAATCACTGTAGCGCGTGCCGATGCCAATGATCAGGTCGGCTTTCTTGGCCAGCAGGTTCGCCGCCAGGCAACCGGTCTCGCCGACACCGCCGACGTTCAGCGGGTGGCTGGACACCACGGCGCTCTTGCCGGCCTGGGTCTCGGCGAAAGGAATGTCGAAGCGCTCGGCAAAGGCCTGCAACGCGGCGTTGGCACCGGAGTAGCGCACCCCGCCGCCACAGATGATCAACGGTTTGCGCTTGCCCTTGAGCAGCGCCAGGGCATCGCTGAGCATCGCTTCGGTGGCCGGGCGGCGGTCGATGCGGTGCACGCGTTTTTGCAGGAAGTAGTCCGGATAATCGTAGGCTTCGGCCTGTACGTCCTGGGGCAGCGCCAGGGTCACCGCGCCGGTTTCAGCCGGGTCGGTCAGCACGCGCATCGCCTGGATCGCCGCGGTCATCAACTGCTCGGGGCGGTTGATGCGGTCCCAGTATTTGCTCACGGCCTTGAACGCATCGTTGGTGCTGATGCTCAGGTCGTGAAACTGTTCGATCTGCTGCAGCACCGGGTCCGGCTGGCGACTGGCGTAGACATCGCCGGGCAATAGCAGCAGCGGAATGCGATTGGCCGTGGCGGTGGCTGCGGCGGTCAGCATGTTCGCCGCGCCGGGGCCCACCGACGAGCTGCAGGCGTAGATCTTGCGCCGCAGGTGCTGCTTGGCGAACCCGATGGCGGCATGGGCCATGCCCTGCTCGTTGCGCCCCTGATGGACCACCAGGTCGCCGCTGTCCTGCTCCAGCGCCTGGCCCAGGCCCAGCACGTTGCCGTGGCCAAAAATGGTAAAGACTCCGGCGACGAACTTGCTCTGGACGCCATCGACCTCGATGTACTGGTTATCGAGGAATTTCACCAGGGCCTGGGCCATGGTCAGTCGTGTTGTGGTCATGCTTGCACCTTTTCAAACGCAACTCGGTCAAGTGTGGGAGCGAGCTTGCTCGCGATAGCGGTGTGTCAGGCGACGCATGCATTGATTGGGGCGCCGTCATCGCGAGCAAGCTCGCTCCCACAAGGGGTTCTCCATCATTCAGGAAGTCGGGTCAGGCCTGTGAGCTTTGCAGGTGATTCATGCTCGCCCCCAACGCCTGGCGAATATCGGCCAGTTCATGGACGCTCTCGGCAAACGGTTCGAAGGACAGGTAGCCCTCGTAGCCCCCAGCCCGCAGCGCCTCGATCTGCGCGGCATTGCCGAGAATGTCAGCGGCGCCCACCAGCACCCGGTGACCGTCGCGAATCGTCGCCAAGGGCGCCTGGGCATCCTCGACGCCGGAGATGTGCACCAGCCCGGTCAGTTCGGGAAAGAACGCCTGCTCCCCCGCCAGATGATGGTGAAAGGTGTCGTGCACCAGGCGGAACACATCCAGCCCGCCGATGGCCTGGATCGCGTCCACTGCCGTGCGCTTGCGCCGCAGCGAGCACTCTTCGAAACCCAGAGGCTCGATGAAACCGTAGATGCCAAAGGCGCGCAGGATCGGCGCCAGCTCACTGAGGGCGGTACGCAGCCCCGCCGCCCGTTCAGCCTCGCTGCGCGGGTCGGCGCGGTCGTTGAGCGGGCACATCACCAGCCCCTCGGCGCCGCATTCACGGGCGTAATCGACCAGCCGCACGGCCTGGGCACGACGCTCTTCGTTCCACACATCGAAGGGGTACAGGGCGTTGATCGACAGCACCTTGATGCCGCGAGCCTCGCACAACTCTCGTACCTGGGCCGGCGGCATGCCGTCTTCGATCTCGACGCCCTTGAGGTCGTTGCGGATCTCGATGGCATCGGTTTTCAACGCCAGGGCCAAGTCGATGAATTCGGGCAGTGACAGGCGTGGGGCAACCATTCGGTTCAAAGCAAAACGCAGGGGCTTGTTCATTGTTGTTCTCCCTCCGGCACTTGTAAAAAACGGGTTATTGGGCAGTCGGCATGCTGAATTCAGGACCCTTGGCGATGCTGTCGGGCCAACGCTGCATCACGCTTTTGTAGCGGCTGTAGAAACGCAGCCCTTCTTCGCCGTAGGCATGGTGATCGCCGAACAGCGAACGCTTCCAGCCACCAAAGGAATGCCAGGCCATGGGCACCGGAATCGGCACGTTGATCCCCACCATGCCGACCTTGATGCTGCGGGCGAACGCCCGGGCGATGCCGCCGTCACGGGTGAAGCACGACACGCCGTTGCCAAATTCATGGGCGTTGATCAGCGCCACCGCCGTGGCGAAATCCGGTACACGGACGATCCCCAGCACCGGGCCGAAAATCTCTTGCTGGTAGATGCTCATCCCGGCGGTGACCTGGTCGAACAGCGTCGCGCCGACAAAGAACCCCTGCTCGGCCCCCGGCACCTTGAAACCACGGCCATCGACGATCAGGCGCGCGCCCTCGGCCACGCCGGCGTCGATGAAACCTTCCACCTTGGCCTTGTGCTCGGCGGTGACCAACGGCCCCATGTCGGTGCCGGGCTGCTGGCCGTTGCCGATCTTCAGTTGATCAATACGGGGTAACAGTTTGGCAATCAATTCATCCCCCACATCACCCACCGCCACGGCGATGGAAATCGCCATGCAGCGTTCACCGGCCGAGCCGTAGGCCGCCCCGATCAACGCATCCGCGGCTTGGTCGAGATCGGCGTCGGGCATGACGATCATGTGGTTCTTCGCCCCGCCCAGGGCCTGGACGCGCTTGCCCTGCGCCGTGCCTTGCTGGTGGATGTACTCAGCGATCGGTGTGGAGCCGACAAAGGAAATCGCTTCGATGTCCGGGTGCTGCAACAGCGCATCCACCGCCACCTTGTCGCCTTGGACGACGTTGAACACGCCATCCGGCAGGCCGGCTTCCGTCAGCAAGCGGGCCATCAGCAAACTGGCGGACGGATCACGCTCCGAAGGCTTGAGGATGAAGCAGTTGCCGGCGACCAGCGCCAGGGGAATCATCCACAAGGGCACCATCACCGGGAAGTTGAACGGCGTGACCCCGGCGCAAACACCCAGGGGCTGGCGCAGGTTCCAGTTGTCGATGCCACCGCCGATGTTGTCGCTGAAATCGGTCTTGAGCAGGTTCGGCGCACCGCAGGCGTACTCGACGATCTCGATGCCCCGGGTGACTTCACCGTGGGCGTCGGACAGCACCTTGCCGTGTTCACGGCTGATGATCTGCGCCAGTTCGTCATGATGCCGATCGAGCAATTCCTTGAACTTGAACATCACCCGCGAACGGCGCAGGGACGACTGCTCGGACCAGGCCGGGAACGCCGCCAGTGCCGAAGCCACCGCTGCGTCGACGGTACTTGGTTCGGCCAAGGCCACCCGGGCCTGCACCGCGCCAGTGGCCGGGTTGAAGACATTGCTCAGGCGCGCGTTGTCGCTGGCCTGAATTCGACCGTCGATGTAATGGCCTACTACCGGGGCGTCGCTCATTGCTTGTTCTCCCTGCGTATGTGTGGAGTCAGAGATCCAGCAGCCAGCTGTGCTGCGGATCGTTATGGAATTGCCAGACCCGCTTCGGGCCGGCCATGACGTTCAGGTAATACGACTCGTACCCGTAGGGCACACTGACCGGGTGATAGCCCTTGGGTACCACCACCAGGTCGCTGTTCTCCACGGCCATGGCCTGGTCGATGCTGCGGTCGTCGGTGTAGACCCGCTGGAACACGAACCCTTGGGACGGGTTGATCTGGTGGTAATAGGTCTCTTCGAGGAAGCTCTGGTGGGGCAGGTCGTCGGTGTCGTGCTTGTGCGGCGGGTAACTCGAGGAGTGCCCCGACGGCGTGCGCACCTCCACCACCAGCAGCGAATGGGCCGGTTCGCTGTCCGGTAGGATGTCGCAGACATAGCGGGTGTTGGCGCCCTTGCCGCGCACGCTGCGCTTCATGCTCTCCGGGCGGATCAGTCGTGGGCCGTATTCGTTACGCGCCGAACCCGGCGCGGCACACACCGCCACCTGCACATCGCTCAGGGCGGTGACCTGGGCCTGGCTGCCCGGTGGCAGGTAAGCGGCATAAGGTGACTTGTCCTCGAACACCGACTGGCGATCACCCAGGTTGTCCCAATCGAAGGCGCCCTGCCCCGGCGCTTCGCCCTTGAGGCTGATGCGCCCGCTGAGCAGCACCAGGCACAATTCCTTGTCGCCGGCGGCCACCGGTAGGGTTTCACCGAGGCTCAAGCGATAGGCGGCGAAGCCGACGTACTCCAGTTCTCCACGGGGCAACTGGACCATGGTCTGGCCCTCTGGATGGCTTTTGATCAACAGGCTCATGACGCACTCCTTTCCAGCAAGGCACGCAGAGTGTCGTAGCCCTTCTTGGCGTAGGCATAACTCGGCGCTACGGCAGGATCCTGCTCGGCTTCCACCACCAGCCAACCTTGGTAGTCGGCGGCCAGCAGCACATCGAGCAACGCGGCGAAATCGATATCGCCATCCCCCGGCACGGTGAAGGTGCCGTTGATGATGCAGTCGGGGAAGCTCCAGAGGTTATTGCGCGCCAGTTGCACCACTGGTTTGCGCACGTCCTTGAAGTGCACATGGCAGATCCGTTCGATGTGTTTGCGCAGCACCTGCAACGGTTCGCCACCGCCCATGTAGCAGTGACCCGAATCGAACAACAGGCCCACTTCGCTGCCGGTCAGGGCCATCAATTTGTCGATGTCCGCGGGCGACTCGACATAGGCGCCCATGTGGTGGTGGTAGGCCAGGCGCACGCCTTGGGACAAGGTGAAGCGCGCCAGTTCGGTGAGTTTGTCGGCGTAGGCTTGCCAGGCTTCGTCGGTGTGAAAACGCGGCCGCTCAACCAATGGAATGCGTTGGCCTTGAATGGAATCGGCGACCTCGCCATACACCAGCACGTTGGCGCCGTTCTGCGCCAACAGCTCGACGTGGCTGGCGATGGCGTCGATTTCCTCGGCCGCCGAGCGCCGGGCCAGGCGACTGGAATACCAGCCGGAGACCAGCGCCAGGTCGTACGGCCGCAGCACATCGCCGACGCCCTTGGCGTCCTTGGGGAACTTGCCGTTGAGCTCGAAGCCTTCGTAGCCGATGGCTTTGCCTTCACTCAGCGCGGTACTCAACGGCGTCTCGCCGCCCAACGATGGCAAGTCGTCGTTGCTCCAGGAAATCGGGTTGATGCCAATTCGAATAGCGGGCATGGCTGCACCTTTTATTGTTGTCTCTAAATGTTCAACCGATCACCTGTGGCGAGGGAGCTTGCTCCCGCTCGGCTGCGCCTGTAGGAGCTGCCGAGTGCAACGAGGCTGCGATCTCTCCACTACCAATTGAGTCGACAGCGAACGATCAAGATCAAAAGATCGCAGGCTTCGCCAGCTCCTACAGCGTCCAGCGGGAGCAAGCTCCCTCGCCACAAAAAGCCCGGCATTGCTATCACGCCCGCGCAGCACGCCAGGCCTCGATCAATTCCACAAACCGGCCCTGCACCTGCCGGATCAGCGTTTCATCGTCGATTTCCCCGGCCAGCCAGGCCCGGCTCGGTTCCTGGAAGATCGTGCGGCCCACGGCGAAACCGCGGCAGGTGCTGCTCTGGCTGGCCTGGCGAAACCCTTCGGCCAATGCGGCGGCCGGGGCGTTGAGGCCCAGCAGGACCACGCCACGGCAATACGGGTCGCGCTGTTGGATCAGCTCATCGAGCTGCTGCCATTCATCCGCGCCCTGGGCTTCGATCTTCCACCACGCCGGGAAGATACCCAGGTTGTAGAGGCGCTTGAGAGCGCGATAGAGCACGTCCGGATGCGGCGATGGATGATCCTTGGGCGGAATGACTTCCAGCAGCAATTCATGGCCGCTGGCCTGGGAGGCCTTGTACAGCCCCATCAATTGCGCCTCTTGCTCCAGGCGCAGCAGCGGTTCGTCGTCAGGGTGAAATTGCACCAGGCATTTGATGATCTGCTCCTGTGGCCAGGCGATCAGGTTGCTGCCAATGGAGCGCCCATGCTCGAAGGCCAGTGGCCGCGAACCCTGCACTTCCACCGGCCGCGCCACCCACCAGCCGCGGCCGGTGGCAGCGTTCAGCGAATCCTGGCCGAAGCGCTGGTCGGCCAGCAGACCGACGTCGGCCTCGATGCCCTGGTGCCGCAGGTCGGCTTCGACCCGTGCCACCGCCTGGATGAACAGTTGCTTGAGTTCGCCGATGCTGCTCAACTCGCGGCCGCCCTTCTGGGCCAGCTCCACCAGTTGTCCACGATGGTCGAAGGCGAAGATGAACAGCTGTTTCCAGGTCTTGCGGGGCACGCTGACCTGATGCAGGCGTTGCAGCACGACATCCTGGTCCGGCCGGGTGATGGGCACCGGGCTGTCGAACAAATAGTCGAGTTCGGCCCGGGTCGGCATTGCCGGGGCGCAGGCATGGCGCGACACCACCAGCCCACCGCAAGCATTGGCCAACTGGCAGCAGCGTTCATCGCTGGCGTCCTCCAGCCAGCCGGCGAGAAATCCGGACATGAACGCATCGCCAGCACCCAGTACATTCAAGACTTCGACCCGCACGCCAGGGTAAATGGCGCCGTCTTCGAGCCGGGCCGGAATGGCACCATGGATCACCGTGCAGCCCTGGGGGCCGAGCTTGACCACCAGGGTCGCCGCCGTCAGCGAGCGTACGGTACGCAACGCGGTCAACAGGTCTTCACTGCCGCCGGCGATGAGGAATTCTTCTTCGGTGCCGACGATCAGATCGAAACGCGGCAGGATGCTCTGCACGTGCTGGCTGACTTTCTGGTCGGCCACAAACCGCGTTTCGCCATCGGCCTTGCTCGCCAGGCCCCAAAGCACTGGTCGGTAATCGATGTCGAGGACCCGCTTGACCTGATGTTTTTGCGCATAGTCCAGCGCCTGGATACTGGCCTTGTAGACGCCGTCGGTGGAGAAATGCGTGCCGGTGATCAGCAAAGCCTTGCTGGAAGCAATGAAGGTTTCGTCGATGTCTTCGGCGCGCAGCGCCATGTCGGCGCAGTTCTCCCGGTAGAACACCAGGGGAAAGGTTTCCCGGTCCTTGATCCCCAGCAGGACCATGGCCGTCAGACGTTCGGGATCGACCTTGATGCCCCTGACATCGCAGCCTTCGCGGGCCAGGGACTCCACCAGGAAGCGGCCCATGTGGTCATCGCCTACCCGGCTCAACATCGCCGACCTGAGGCCCAGGCGCGCCGTGCCGAACGCGATGTTGGCCGAGGAACCGCCAAGGTACTTGGCGAAGCTCGAAACATCTTCCAGGCGCGCCCCGACTTGCTGCGCGTAGAGGTCGACGCCCAGGCGTCCCAGGCAGATCACATCCAATTGACGCCCACTGGCAAAACGAGTCTGGCCCATGCTGGCTCCTGTTATTTTTATCAGCCTGCGCTTGTCGCCGACACCGGCGCCAACGCTGTTGGTGAGTGCAGACTAAAACGAGCAGCGCGCAATAATCAATAATTATTCTATAAATTTTTTACGTGGAATATTTTTTCCAATACGCTATGACCCAAGCGAACCAGACGCAGTGCATCGTTTCAGCACCTGCTGCAACATTTGTCCGCCCATGATTTTCCCTGCGCCTACGCTGTAGACTGCGACCAGCCAACCTATTGTCGAGGGCCGGCCTTTTTTCGGGCCGCCCTATAAGAACAAGCCAGAAGGATTTTCTATGACCCGCCCCGATGATCTGCCGGCGCCGTCCGAGAGCGCGTCCGAACCCGCCCTCCCGAGCCCTCCGATCAATGCCGAGCGCCTGCTGCAACTGATCACCGACGAATACGAAAGCCTGCCGCGCCAGCTCAAACGCATCGCCAGCTACATGAGCCAGCAGAGCGACCGGATCATGGTCGACCGCATCAGTGACATCGCCCGGGAATGCGAAGTACACCCCTCGGCCATCGTCAGGTTTTCCCAGCGCTTCGGCTTCAGCGGGTTCAGCGAAATGCAGGCGTTGTTCCGCGAGGCCTACACCCACAAGACCACACCGGTACAGAACTACCAGCAGCGCATTCGCAGCATGATCGCCAACAAGTCGCAGAAAGCCAGCGGCGGCGACCTGGCCCGCGAGTGCGTCAACGCGACCCTGTCGGGCATCGAGCGCCTGGGGTTGGAGCTGGACGACCAGGCGTTCGAAAAGGCCGTGGACCTGGTGGTCAACGCCGACAACATCTATGTGGTGGGCGTACGCCGCTCGTTCGCGGTCGCCGATTACCTGGTCTACAACCTGCAACACACCAACAAACGCATTCACCTGGTGTCCGGCCTGGGGGGCAGCTACCGCGAGCAGATGCGCAGTGTGCGGGCCAACGACCTGGTCATCGCCATCAGCTTTACGCCCTACGGCAAGGAAACCCAGCACTGCCTGCGCATTGCCCAGCATCACCAGGCCAAGACCCTGATCATCACCGACAGCAACCTCTCGCCCCTGGCCAAGCGGGCCAACGCCGTGTTGCTGGTGAACGAAGGGAGTTCGTTCGCCTTTCGTTCGTTGAGCGCCACGTTGTGCCTGTGCCAGGCGTTGTTCATCGCCGTGGCTTACCGGCTGGAACTCAAGGTCGATGAAATCCATGAACAGGTCGGGTTCGAGGACTAACGCCCGCAGGATTTTCCGAAGGAGACGTCATGAAACTGATCGGCATGCTGGACTCGCCCTACGTACGACGCGTCGCCATTTCCGCCAAGTGCCTGGGGGTTGCCCTGGAACACGAGTCCGTTTCGGTGTTCAGGCATTTCGAACAATTCCAGCGCATCAACCCGGTGGTCAAGGCCCCGACCCTGGTGCTGGACGATGGCAACGTGCTGATGGATTCCACGTTGATCATCGACTACCTCGAGGCCTTGGCCGCGCCGGGCAAAAGCCTGATGCCGGTCGACAGTGGGCAACGGCTGCGCGCACTGCGCCTGATCGGCCTGGCCCTGGCGGCGTGCGAGAAGTCGGTGCAGATCTACTACGAACGCAACCTGCGGCCGACAGAAATCCAACACGCCCCTTGGGTCGAACGCGTGGAAGGCCAACTGGCGGCGGCCTATGGCATGCTCGAACAGGAACTGGTGAAACAGCCCCTGGCCACCGATGGCACACTCGATCAGGCGGGCATCACCCTGGCAGTGGCCTGGAGCTTCACCAACCTGGTGGTGCCGGACCAGGTGCAGGGCAAGTCATTCCCATCGATCAGCGCGTTCACCGCCTATGCCGAAGGGTTGGAGGCGTTTGTCAGCACGCCGATGGAATAAGCGCAGGATTCCGATTCACCCTGGATCCCTGTGGGAGCGAGCTTGCTCGCGATAGCGGTGTACCAGTCAGCAGGGATACTGCCTGACCTGACGCCATCGCGAGCAAGCTCGCTCCCACAGTTTGTCCCCGGATGTCTGCTGGATATGCACTCACCACAACTCCCACAGTTTGTTTCGGGGTGACTGCGGGATATGTATTCAGCACAGCCCCCACGCAGGATTTGCTCAGGCCAGCTCCATTTCCTTGGGCTCTACCACCGGCGCCACCTCGAAGCGGTCCGCCAGGAACGGCGTGATGTCCAACGGCAAGGGCTCGTTGTTCACCAGTTTGTCCAGCAACACGCCGGTGATGGCCGAGGTCAGGATGCCGGTGCGGAAATGCCCGCACGCGTTGAGATAGCCTTCCACCCCGCGCATCGGCCCCAGGATCGGTAACTCATCAGGCGAACCCGGGCGCAGGCCGGCCCAGGTTCGTTTCAGGTTGATGTCGGCCAACTGTGGAATACAGCGCACCGCACCTTGCACCAGCCCTTCGATCTCCGGATAAGTCGTGGTCACGTCGAAACCTTTGTCTTCGGTGGTGCTGCCGATGAGGATTTCACCGTTGTCTTTCTGCGCCACATAGCAGTCGCTGGTGGTCAGGCAGCCGTTGAGGATTTTCGGCATGCGCTCGGTCAGCAGGATCTGGCCCTTGACCGGCTTGACCGGAATCCGCACGCCGGTGGCCTGCTCGCTCAGGTCCGCCGCCCAGGCGCCGGCCGCGTTGATCAGGGTCCGGCAGTGGAAGGTCCCCGCCTCGGCGGTTTGCACCCCTGTCACCCGCGTGCCGCTGCGCAACACCTCGGTCACGTTGGTGTTGAAGAACAGGTCGACGCCGTTCTGCCGGGCGCCTTCAGTGTAGGCGTCGGCCAGGCGGAACGGGCTGAGCTGGTGATCGCAGAGAAACTCCAGGGCGCCCTGGGCCTCATGGCTCACATTCGGCTCCGCTGCACGCAAGGCCGCCTGGTCGAGCCAGCGTACCTGGTCTGCCAGGTGGGGAATGCACGCGACGATGTGCTCGGCGTACAAACGGTCTTCGTCGTCGTAGATCACGAACTTGAGCCCGGTCTCCTCGAACTTGAAATCCATACCATGGCGGTCGATCAATTCGCGGTGCAACTGCGGGTACATCGCATTGGACTGCAAGGCGAACTCGAAGAACGACTGCGGCAAGATGTGCGGCGTGCTGGCATCCACCGCCACGGCGGCGCCCTGGGTCTGGCGCTTGCGGTTGGCCGACATCATGCGAAAGAAGATCACCCCGCAACCCAGGCCCACCGACTCACCGATGGCCCACAGCCCACCCGCCGAGGCGCGGGTCGCGTTGCCGGGGCGCTTGGCGTCGATCAGGGCGATCTTCAGGTGTTTGCGCTTGGACAGTTGATAGGCACACGAGGCCCCGATCACACCGCCGCCGGCGATGACCACGTCGTAGTCCTTAATCATGGGAAACGACCTCCATGCCGACGTTCTGGAACGCTGAAAAGGGAATCGGATCGATGGGGAAACGCGGCCGCAGCCAACCCACGTCGGCGCGCCCGGTGGCTTCGCGCAAGCGGTCGCTGCAGTAGCCGACGCACATCCGCCCCTGGCAATCGCCCATGCTCACGCGGGTGCGCATCTTCAGGCTGGCCATGTCTTGCACGCCTTGCTCCAGCGCCCGGTCGATGTCGGCGCGGGTGGCGTGCTCGCAGCGGCAGATCACCGTGTCGGCGGCAGGCAACGCGGTTTGCCCGGCACCACGCTGGGTGTAGCGATCCACGGCGGCGCGAAAGCGAATGATCCGCGCCAGTTGCGCTTGGTAACGCTCCCGGTGGGCCAGGGCCGTGGACGGATCCAGCACGTTGCGTTGCATGAGGATCGACAACGCCGCGATGCGCCCGCTGAGCATGGCCGCTTCACCGCCACGGATCCCGCCCATGTCGCCGGCCAGGTGAATGTGCGCTTCGCTGCTTTGTTGCCAGGCATCGGACACGGCCCGCAAATAGCCGTCATCGCTGAAACCGTGCTCCAGGCCCATCTGCTGGCTCAATTGAGTCCGCGGGATAAACCCGTAGCCCACCGCCAGGGTCTGGGCCGGCACCTGTTCGGCGCGTTTGAGGTCCGGCTCCCAGGTCGTGGAATACGGCGCGACGGTGACGTGGCTCAACTCACCCTCGCCGTCAGCCTGCACCACGCCCCAGCCATAGCGCACGGGAATGCGATTGAGCTTGAGGTAGGCCAGCATGCTCAGGCCGTCGAGGAACAACTGCGGCTTGTTCAGCAACGCCAGGCTCTCCTTGGCGATCCGACCGAACCCACAGGCTTCGAAGACCCCCGCCACCGCCACGCCCGACGCGTGCAGCTGGCAGGCCACCAGCGGCAGCAACGGCCCCGTGCCGGCGATCACCACCGGGCTCGGTGGCCGGACCACGCCGCTCTTGATCTGCAATTGCAGGCCCCCGAGCATCATCACCCCCGGTAGCGTCCAGCCAGGAAACGGCACGCTGCGTTCGTGACAACCGGCCGCCAGGACCAGATGGGAATAGGCGACCTCGCCCAGGCGCTCGTCGGCATCCAGCAGCATCAACGCCCGGAAGCCTTCGGCACCGATGACACGGTTGCCCAATCGCACATCGATCAACCCGGCATGGCGCTGGTATTCTCCGTGGAGTTTTTCCAGGGCTTCGCTGTAGCGCGGCCCCAGGTAATCCAGGCTGACGCCATCGCGCAGCGGCCCGCGGTACACGACGCCGCCGAGGCGCGGAGCCTCTTCGAGCAAGGTGCAACGCACGCCGTGGGAGGCCAGCTCGATGGCCGCAGCCATGCCCGCCGGCCCACCGCCGACAATCACCGGATCGAGGCTCATGGCGCCTCCGTTTCGGTCATGCGGTTGGCTCGGGTTTCGATCTGCATGCCAGGGCGCACCAGGGTCTGGCAGGCGCGGCGCTTGTGGCGGCCGTCGATCTTGACCAGGCAGCACTGGCACACGCCCATGCCGCAGTAGGCGCCGCTGATCTGGTCGTGGTCGTTGCGGGCGACCTGGCGTTGCCCCAGGGACTGGATGACGGTGAGGACGGTTTCCCCGTGGGCGGCGTTGACGGCTTGCCCGTCCAGGCGCACCGTCATGTCGGCGCGGGTCAACGGCTGGATATCGAATGTTCGGCGTAGAACGTCTTGAGGTTGCATCATGCTGCTCTTCCTTGAAGGTTCAGTGAGGTTTCGGCTCCTTGCGGCACACATCCACCGGCTCGCGTCGGTACCCGGCAACAGCGCACCGAAGCGGGGCAACAGACGCAACATGATAGTGCGCGCAAAATTCATGTTAGGGATAATTTGTGACCAAGTGTTGATCCAGGCCAGCGAATCGGCGTGCCGCTCCATGAACTTTTTTTCAGAAAGCCGACAGCTGATTTTTGGCAGAATGCTGTGCAATCGCTCCAACTTCCCCACACGGTACCGCCCATGAACCGCATCCTGACCATCGAAGACGACGCCGTGACCGCCCGTGAAATCGTTGCCGAGCTGACCCGCAACGGCCTGGACGTCGATTGGGTCGACAACGGCCGCGAAGGCCTGGAACGGGCGGTCAGCGGCGACTATGACTTGATCACGCTGGACCGCATGCTGCCTGAGCTCGACGGGCTGGTGATCGTCACCACGTTGCGCACCATGGGCGTGGCCACGCCGATCCTGATGATCAGCGCCCTTTCCGATGTGGATGAGCGCGTGCGTGGCCTGCGGGCCGGCGGCGACGATTACCTGACCAAGCCGTTCGCCACCGACGAAATGGCCGCCCGGGTCGAAGTGCTGCTGCGGCGCAACAATGGCACCCGCGAGCCGGAAACCGCGCTGCGGGTGGCCGACCTGGAACTGAACCTGATCAGCCGCGAAGCCAGCCGCAACGGACAACTGCTGAGCCTGTTGCCCACTGAATACAAGCTGCTGGAATTCCTGATGCGTAACAGCGGGCAAATCCTCTCGCGCATGATGATTTTCGAGGAAGTCTGGGGCTATCACTTCGACCCCGGCACCAATCTGATCGACGTCCACATCGGCCGCCTGCGCAAGAAAATCGACCCGCCGGGCCTGGAACCGCTGATTCGCACGGTACGGGGTTCCGGCTATGTCATTGCTGAACCCCGCTAAGGGCTGGCGCTCCTCCAGCAGCCGCCTGCTGGCGCTGTACAGTTCGCTGTTCGTGATCTGGAGCGCGATCCTGATGGGGGTGATGTATTACGAAGTGTTTGGCTACCTCGACAGCCTGGCCAAACACTCCCTGATGCAGCGCCAGCACCTGTTCGCCCGGATCCACGGCGACCAACTGGAAGATGCGCTCATGGCCAGCCTGACGCTGGACGAGCGCGGCGTCGACGCCTACGGGCTGTTCGATCCGCAACTGCGCCATTTGAGCGGGCCGATCCTGCGCGTGCCCGCCGACCTGCCCCTTGACGGCAAAATCCACATGCTCGGCGGCTGCGTCGACTCCGATGACCCGGGCGTGCCTTCCGACAGCTGCGACGCGGTGGCGACCCGTACCCAGGACGGCCGCTGGCTGGTCCTGGCCCGGGACAACGGCTCGCTGTTCGCGGTGACACGGATCATCTTGCACGCGCTGTTCTGGGGCGTATCGCTGACCATCCTGCCGGGCATCGCTGGCTGGCACCTGCTGCGCCGTCGACCGCTACGCCGGATTCGCCAGTTGCAGGCCAGCGCCGAAGCCATCGTCGCCGGCGACCTGACCCATCGCCTGCCGCTGTCGAGTCGGCGCGATGAACTGGACATGCTGGCGGCGATCGTCAATGCCATGCTCGAGCGCATCGAGCGCTTGATGAACGAGGTCAAGGGCGTGTGCGACAACATTGCCCACGACCTGCGCACCCCGTTGACGCGCCTGCGTGCTCAACTTTATCGCATCCAGCAGCAAGCGCCGGACGGTTCCCCCGAGGCCTTGCAGATGGACCAGGTGATCGCCGAGACCGACACCCTGATGGCGCGGTTTCGTGGTTTGTTGCGGATTTCCGAACTGGAAGACCAGCAACGGCGCTCGGGCTTCGTACGCCTCGATCCGTTGCAGTTATTGCAGGAGCTGCATGATTTTTACCTGCCCCTGGCCGAGGAAGGCGAACTGACCTTCATCCTGGAGGCGCCCGACGCCCTGCCCCTGCTCAACGGCGACCGGGCCTTGCTGTTCGAGGCCGTGTCGAACCTGCTGAGCAATTCCATCAAGTTCACCCCGCCGGGGGGCACCGTGATCCTGCGTGGGGTCGACCAGGGCGACAGCACGCGCATCGAAGTGCTCGACTCCGGCCCGGGCATCCCCGAGGCGGAGCGCAAGGCGGTGTTCCGCCGTTTCTACCGCGCCGAGGGCAGCAGCCAGCACGGCGGATTCGGCCTGGGCCTGTCGATCGTCGCAGCGATCGTCAACCTGCACGGGTTTACGTTGGAGGTGGGCAGCAGCGAACATGGTGGCGCACGGTTGGTGCTCGATTGCCGGGGGTCATTGTTGTAGCCAAGGGTGGGGGGCTTGATCTTTACCTATCAGGACTCACTGCGATGCAGCGGAGTGTTTTGCAGCTCATAGTGCAGCTCATCGATCAGCTTCGCGATACTTTCTTCCGAGCGGACGCTGTCGACACTCATGCCGCTCACTACCAAGTCCACCTCGCCGCTTTCACGGTGATACAGGCGCACGGTGAGGGTACCGTCGCCATTGAGGCTGCATTCGCAGGCCAGCGGCGTAAAGCTTTCTTCGAGGCGGGCACGCAAGGGGGCCAAATGGGTCATGGGATGCACCTCAGCCCTGAGGGGACAAATGAACGGTGGACAGCGCCGACCTCCTGGTCCGAATAGATATCCTGTCGCGCTCGTATCGGGTTCGTTCACTGCACATCGTGGCGTATTCCTTGTGTGTTTCGTGGGGGACGCGACATCACAAACGATGTCGCACACCCATAGCCTAAGGAACCGCCCCCCCGTGCAAAACCCGAATTTGCACCAGTACACCCGGTGCATTTGCACTGGCTATCATGGTGCCTTCATTCGCCATTCGCCAGCGAACAAACCCCGCGCTCGCGCCCAGACAATCGCCTCGCTGCGGCTGTGGACATCCAGCTTCGAATACAGTGTCGCCACGTGATTGCGCACGGTGTTGGGCGCCAGCTTCAGCCGCGCGGCGATTTCCTTGTCCGCCAGCCCCTCGCAAATCAGCCCCAGCACGTCCCGTTCCCGGGCCGTCAGCTCGGTGAATGACACGCTCGGCACCTGGGCATTGATGCTCTTCACGTTGGCCAGTTTTTCAATCAGGGTCCGGCTGAACCAGGACGCGTCTTTCATCACCTCCTCGATGGCCGCCACCAGCTCCAGTTCCGAGCGCTTGCGTTCAGTGATGTTCATCAGCACCAGCAGGTAACAGGGCTTGTCCTGGATGAGCACCGTGTCGGCGGCGACCTCGCAATCGATGAGCTCACCGCCTTTCTTGTGCACCTTGACGTCGATACTGGAGACCGCGGCAGCCTTTTCCAGCCGGGCAAACAGCGCGGCGCCGGCGTCCTTGTCGAGAAAACCGATCTCCTCCACGGTTTTACCCAACAACTCTTCGCTGGCGTAACCGGTGGTCTGGAGAAACGCCTCGTTGATTTCCAGCAATTGTTGTTCGGCGCTGCACACCAGGGTGGGCACGGGCGACAGGCGGAACGACTTGGCAAAACGCTCCTCGCTCTGGCGCAGCGCCGTTTCTGCCTTGCGGCGTGGCTCCATGTCCATGAAGGAAAACAGCATGCAGTCTTCGTCGTGCAGGTCCAGGGGCTGGCCGGCGACGATCACCTGCTTGGTGGTGCCATCAGGCAATTTCAACTCGGCCTGCATTTGCGGAATCGTCGCGCCCTGCCCCAGGCGCTCGATGGCCAGGTCGCGTTTTTCGGCGGCTTCGAGCACATCCAGCTCATACACCGAACGCCCGATCACCTGCTCGCGGCTGTAGCCGGTCATCTCCAGGAACCCCGGATTGACCTTGATGTAGCGCAGGTCGCTGAGGCGACAGATCACCGCCGGCGCCGGGTTGGCCCCAAAGGTTTTCTCGAAGCGCTGCTCGGCGCTGGCCCATTCGGTGGCATCGCTGAGGATCAACACGAGCAGCTCCGGCTCGCCGTTGCGGTCGGCCAGGACCATGCTGCGGATCCGATGCACCCAGGTGCGATCCGGGTCGGCCTGGGGCGTGACTTCCACCAACACATCGCTGAACTCATCGCCACGGGCAACCCGGGCGATGGGGTAGTTGTCTTCGGTCAACGGATGGTTGTTGCGGTAACGCAAATTGAACCGTTGGGCGTACTCCTTGGCGTTGGCACCCAGCGCCTTGAGGTCCGTGACCCCGTGCATGGTCAACGCCGCGTCGTTGGCCCAAGCGATGGTCTGATCGACTTCGATCAACATCACCCCGTCGGACAATCCGGCAATGATCTGCAGCAATTGACGACGGTTGGTATCGGTGGTCGGGACTTGCTGATTCATTGGGTCTCCATGTGATTCAGGCGCACATGGAAGTTACGACCACCCCCAGTGATGACACGTTCCCCGTAGCAGCGGTGTAGGAGCTGTGTAGGAGCTGTCGAGTGCAACGAGGCTGCGATCTTTCCATTACCAATTGAGTCGAGAGCGAAAGATCAAGATCAAGATCAAGATCAAGATCAAGAGATCGCAGGCTCCGCCAGCTCCTACAGAAATCTATGCGCACTGAAATATTGCGCAATTGCTTTTTCAAGCGTCCTTCGTCGCAACGACTAATTTTTGATGATCTACCTATTTTTTTGGAGATCACAATGCCCACCGCAGCACATGGATGTCGTTTGCGTAAAGGTCGAGTCAGTGAGCACGACCGAATCTATCTATTGACCGCCGTTGTGTACCAGCGCCAGCCTATTTTTAGAGATTGGCGACTGGGCCGGCTACTCGTCGATCAGTTGCGCAGTGCCGAAGAAGTTTCAATAGCAACCTCCCTTGCCTGGGTAGTGATGCCGGATCATGTACATTGGCTGGCACAATTGCACAGTGGCAGCCTGGCCGAGTTAATGAGCCGCATCAAATCCCGCAGCAGCCGAGCCGTCAATCTTGCTCGTTACCAGCATGGCCGACTATGGCAGCGGGGCTACCATGATCGTGCGCTACGCAAAGAGGAGGATCTGAAAGACGCTGCAAGGTACATCATCAGCAATCCGTTGCGTGCCGGATTGGTGAGGCGTGTTGGTGACTATCCCCTGTGGGATGCCATTTGGGTTTGAAGAGTAAAAAGATCGCAGGCTTCGCCAGCTCCTACATAAACGTTCAACTGCGATCTTCTACCCTTCACGCCGCCATGCGCCCCTCGGCAATCGCCTGGGAGGCCGCCAGCATTGCTCGCAGCAACACCGCGCAACCGGCGGCGAGGTCATCCGGGGCGGCGTTTTCGATTTCGTTGTGGCTGATGCCACCTTCGCAGGGCACGAAGATCATCCCGGCCGGGCCCAGTTCGGCGAGGAAGATCGCGTCATGGCCGGCACCGCTGACGATGTCCAGGTGAGACAGGCCCAGCCCCTGGGCGGCCCCGCGCACCGCGTCGACGCAGCCCTGGTCGAAATACAGCGGCGGGAAGTCGGCGGTGGGTTTCAAATCGAAGGTCAGGCCGTGCTGCCGGCAGGTGTCTTCGATCACTTGCTTGACCTCGGCGATCATCGAATCCAGGCGCGCCGGTTCCAGATGACGGAAATCCAGGGTCATGCGCACCTCGCCGGGGATGACGTTGCGCGAGCCCGGATAGGCCTGCAGGCACCCGACCGTGCCGCAGGCATGGGGCTGATGACCGAGGGCGGCGCGGTTGACGGCACCGACGATGATCGAGGCGCCCACCAGGGCGTCCTTGCGCAGGTGCATCGGGGTCGGACCAGCGTGAGCCTCGACACCCCGCAAGGTCAGGTCGAACCACTTCTGCCCCAGGGCGCCCATCACCACGCCGATGGTCTTGCCCTCGTCCTCGAGGATCGGCCCCTGTTCGATGTGCGCCTCGAAGTACGCCCCCACCGGATGCCCACTGACCGGGCGCGGGCCGGCATAGCCGATGGCGTTGAGCGCCTGGCCCACGCTGATGCCCTCGGCATCGGTCTTGGCGAGGGTTTCTTCGAGGGTGAATTTCTCGGCGAACACCCCGGAGCCCATCATGCAGGGGGCGAAGCGCGAGCCTTCTTCATTGGTCCAGACCACCACCTCCAACGGCGCTTCGGTCTCGATATTCAGGTCATTGAGGGTGCGCAGCACCTCCAGCCCGGACAGTACGCCAAAGCAGCCGTCGAACTTGCCGCCGGTGGGTTGGGTGTCGATGTGGCTGCCGGTCATGACCGGTGGCAGGTTCGGATTGCGCCCCGGGCGACGGGCGAAGATATTGCCCACCCCATCGATGCTGACCGTGCAGCCCGCCGCCTGGGTCCATTGCACGAACAGGTCGCGGGCCTGGCGGTCGAGGTCGGTCAGCGCCAGCCGGCACACACCGCCCTTGACCGTGGCACCGAGCTGGGCCAGGTCCATGAGCGATTGCCACAGGCGGTCGCGGTTGATGTGCGGCTGGGTGGATTGCAGGACATCGATGGCTGCGTTCATGGGGATCTCCTTCAGGCAGTTATCTCATTTCAACGCGGTCCAGTGTGGGAGCGGGCTTGCTCGCGAAGGCGGTGTATCAGCCCGCATTGATGTTGATTGACCCACCGCATTCGCGAGCAAGCCCGCTCCCACAGGAACCGCATTCATCTGTTATTGCAGAGGTGACTTGGCGACAGCCGGGCTAGCCCCCTGCATGCTGCACAACCCGTAATAAATCACCCCACCCAGCGCCGAGCCGGTGAACCAGCCGTAGCTGTAGAACCAGCTGAACGCGTCGCTGCCCAGGGACAACAAGGTCAGCACCACCGGCACGCCAAAGGCGATGAAGCCGTTCCAGTTCCACGCCGGGTAAATGTCGTCGCGGTACAACCCGGCCAGGTCCAGTTGCTGTTTCTTGATCAGGAAATAATCCACCACCATGATCCCGGCAATCGGCCCCAGCAGGCTTGAATAGCCCAGCAACCAATTGGAATAGACCGATTCGAGGCTGACCTCGGAGACGATCAGGCCGAGTTTCTTCAACAGTTCGTGGGCCATCAGCGCCAGCCCCACCAGCCCGGTGAGCATCACGGCCTTGGTGCGGCCGATCAGTTTCGGCGCCAGGTTCTGGAAGTCGTTGGTGGGCGAAACGATGTTGGCGGCGGTGTTGGTCGACAGCGTGGCGACGATGATCAGCACCATGGCCAGCGCCACCCACACCGGGCTCTGGATGTGCCCGATCAAGGTCACCGGGTCGGAGACGGTGACGCCCACCAGTTTTTCCGAGGCGGCAGTCATAACCACGCCGAGGGAGGCGAACAGGAACATGGTCAGCGGCAGGCCGATGATCTGCCCCACGACTTGGTCTTTCTGGCTCTTGGCATACCGGCTGAAGTCCGGAATGTTCAACGACAGGGTGGCCCAGAAACCGACCATGGCCGTCAGCCCGGCAAGGAAATAGCCGGTTACCCCGGCGCCTTCGGGCCGCTTGGCCGGGACCGCCATCAGTTCAGTCAATGAAACGTTGGGCAATGCCCACACCAACAGACCGACGCCCACCAGCACCAGCAGCGGCGCAGACAAGGTTTCCAGCCATTTGATCGACTCGGCGCCGCGCAACACCACCCACAGGTTGATGACCCAGAACACCATGAAGCCGATCACTTCGCCGGTACCGCCCAGGCTCTTCCAGCCGTCGAACACCGAGCCGAGAAACAGGTGGATAGCCAGCCCGCCGAACATCGTCTGGATGCCGAACCAACCGCACGCCACCAGGGCGCGGATCAGGCACGGCACGTTGGAACCGATGACGCCAAAGGACGAGCGCAACAGCACCGGAAACGGAATACCGTACTTGGTCCCGGCGAAGGCGTTCAGGGTCAGGGGGATCAGCACGATGATGTTGGCAAACAGGATCGCCAGCAGCGCCTCGCCCACCGTCAGGCCAAAATAGGCGGTGAGCACGCCGCCGAGGGTGTAGGTCGGCACGCAGATCGCCATGCCCACCCACAGTGCAGTGATGTGCCATTTGTTCCAGGTTCGCTCGTGCACCTTGGTCGGCGCGATGTCGTGGTTATAACGGGGGCTGTCGAGGACGTCGCTGCCGGCTTCAAGCTCGAACAATCCGTCGCGCTCGGTCACTGTTGATCTGGTCATGTCCGCTCCACTGTTTTCATTATTTTTGCTCATCGACGGGCGATGGCCGGAGTACTTGCACGCGTGCTACCGACCACCCCGCCAGACCCACGACGGCACTCAATAACCGTGCCGGATAATGTGCCGAGCTGACCGGATGATCGATATAACCCTTTCAACCTTTTGATGTTTAACGTTTTAAAGCCACGTTATTGCCTTGTGTCACTCCCTGCTTACCGCCCTTGAGGCTAGATGACCTTCACGCCCTGTCGAGGGGGAGATTCAAAGTGGTGCACCCCGGATCGACGCGAGGTGTCTAGACCGCACTTGCAACGCTTTCAAGCCGCTGATTTACCATGACAAATCTCGCTCAAATAACGATCCTGTCAAGTGCGTCAAAATGGTGAGCAGGCTCACCATTTTGGTGAATTAATAAATTAATACTTTAATTTCAATAAGTTAATTAACTCATAAGCTTATAAAAAATAATCTTGCTCATTTCAAAAACTCCAGCTAGCGTCTAATCCTGACAGTTGTGACAAGAACATAAACCGGCACGACTTTACCTACCGTGATCGATAAAACATAAAGAACCGGCAACAGTCGGTCATGCCTGCGAGGAACTCGGAATGTCTCTGTTGATCCGTGGCGCCACCGTTATTACCCATGATGAAAGTTATCGCGCCGATGTGTTTTGCGCCGACGGCGTGATCAAGGCCATCGGTGACAACCTGGATGTTCCGGCCGCTGTCGAAGTGCTCGATGGCAGTGGTCAATACCTGATGCCCGGCGGCATCGATCCCCATACGCATATGCAGTTGCCGTTCATGGGCACGGTCGCCAGTGAAGACTTCTTCAGCGGCACGGCAGCGGGTCTCGCCGGTGGCACCACGTCGATCATCGACTTCGTGATTCCCAACCCCCAACAGTCGCTGATGGAAGCCTTTCATCAATGGCGGGGCTGGGCCGAAAAAAGCGCCAGTGACTACGGTTTCCACGTGGCGATCACTTGGTGGAGCGAGCAGGTGCGCGAAGAAATGGCCGAGCTGGTCAGCCATCACGGGGTGAACAGCTTCAAGCATTTCATGGCCTACAAGAATGCAATCATGGCCGCCGACGACACCTTGGTCGCAAGCTTCGAGCGCTGCCTGGAATTGGGCGCGGTGCCCACCGTGCACGCCGAGAATGGCGAACTGGTCTACCACCTGCAACGCAAGCTGCTGGCCCAGGGCATCACCGGCCCCGAAGCCCATCCGTTGTCACGCCCTTCGCAAGTGGAAGGCGAAGCCGCGAGCCGCGCCATCCGCATCGCCGAAACCCTGGGCACGCCGCTGTACCTGGTGCACGTGTCCACCAAGGAAGCCCTGGACGAAATCACCTACGCCCGCAGCAAGGGCCAACCGGTCTACGGTGAAGTACTGGCCGGGCATCTGTTGCTGGACGACAGTGTTTATCGCGATCCTGACTGGCAGACCGCCGCCGGCTACGTGATGAGCCCGCCCTTCCGCCCACGCGGGCATCAAGAGGCACTCTGGCACGGCTTGCAGTCCGGCAACCTGCACACCACCGCCACCGACCACTGCTGCTTCTGCGCCGAACAGAAGGCTGCCGGGCGTGACGACTTCAGCAAGATCCCCAACGGCACCGCCGGGATCGAAGACCGCATGGCGGTGCTTTGGGACGAGGGGGTCAACAGCGGCAAATTGTCGATGCAGGACTTCGTCGCCCTCACCTCCACCAACGCCGCGAAGATTTTCAACCTCTACCCACGCAAGGGGGCGATCCGCGTCGGCGCCGATGCGGACCTGGTGCTCTGGGATCCCCAGGGCAGCCGCACGATCTCAGCCAAGACCCATCACCAGCAAGTGGACTTCAACATCTTCGAAGGCAAGACCGTGCGCGGCGTGCCCAGCCACACCATCAGCCAGGGTCGGCTGGTGTGGGCCGACGGCGACCTGCGGGCCGAGCGCGGCGCCGGGCGCTACATCGAACGGCCGGCGTACCCGGCGGTGTTCGATTTGCTGAGCAAGCGGGCGGAGTTGCACAGGCCGGTTGCCGTGAAGCGCTGAACCCAGGCCTTCGGCCTATCGCGAGCAAGCTCGCTCCCACACTGGATTTGGGTGGATGCGAAAGCCATGGGCACTGCAGATGCCCTGTGGGAGCGAGCTTGCTCGCGATGAGACCAGTCCAGACACCGAAAAAACCACTGCCCACCAGAGGCAGCACCTCAAACACCGTGAGGCCCACTCCATGATCCAGCCCTTGAGTCACCTCCCCCATTCCCAGGAAGACCCGGCCACCCTCGCCGCCCGTTTCAGCGACCTGGCGCCACCGCTCAACGCGCGCCAGGCCCACCTGGAAGCGTCCCGCTGCCTGTACTGCTACGACGCGCCCTGCGTGAACGCCTGTCCGAGCGAGATCGACATTCCGTCGTTCATTCGCAACATCCACCAGGACAACGTCCAAGGCGCGGCACAGAAAATCCTCTCGGCCAACATCCTCGGCGGCAGTTGCGCCCGGGTCTGCCCCACGGAGGTTCTGTGCCAGCAAGCCTGCGTGCGCAACAACGCCCATGAGTGCGCGCCGGTGTTGATCGGCTCGTTGCAACGCTACGCGGTGGACAACGCCCACTTCAGCGAACACCCGTTCAAGCGTGCCGCCACCACCGGCAAGCGCATCGCCGTGGTCGGGGCCGGGCCGGCGGGGTTGGCGTGTGCGCACCGCAGTGCGATGCACGGCCATGACGTGGTGATTTTCGAAGCCCGGGACAAGGCCGGCGGCCTCAACGAATACGGGATCGCCAAGTACAAACTGGTGGACGATTACGCCCAACGCGAGCTGGACTTCCTGCTGGACATCGGCGGCATCGAAATCCGTCACGGCCAGAAACTCGGCGAGAACCTCAGCCTGAGCGACCTGCACCAGCAGTTCGACGCAGTGTTCCTCGGCCTCGGCCTGGCCGCCAGCAAACAACTGGGCCTGAGCGACGAACAGGCGCCGGGGCTGCTGGCCGCCACCGAGTACATCCGCGAACTGCGCCAGGCCGACGACCTCAGCCAGTTGCCGCTGGCCGACCGTTGCATCGTGCTCGGTGCCGGCAACACCGCCATCGACATGGCCGTGCAGATGGCTCGCCTCGGCGCCCGGGACGTCAACCTGGTCTACCGTCGTGGCCTTGAAGACATGGGTGCCACCTTGCATGAACAAGACATCGCCAAGGCTAACCAGGTACGTCTGCTGACCTGGGCCCAACCGCAACAGGTGTTGCTCGATGACGCCGGGCATGTGCGCGGCATGCGCTTTTCCCGTACCCATCTGGAAAACGGTCGACTGGTCATCGGTGCCGAGACCTTCGACCTGGCCGCCGACGCCGTTTTCAAAGCCATCGGCCAAGCCTTTGATGACCACGCACTGGTGGACCCGCTGGCCCGAGAGCTCAAGCGCCAGGACGGGCGAATTCTGGTGGACGAACACCTGTGCACCAGCATTCCCGGTGTCTACGCCGGCGGCGATTGCACCAGCCTGGACCAGGACCTCACCGTGCAGGCCGTGCAGCACGGCAAGCTCGCCGCCGAGGCGATCAACGCTCAACTGATGCTTAACGTGGAGGCTGCGTAAATGGCCGATCTGTCGATTGTCTTCGCCGGCATCAAAGCGCCCAACCCGTTCTGGCTGGCCTCCGCGCCCCCCACCGACAAGGCCTACAACGTCGTCCGCGCCTTCGAGGCTGGCTGGGGTGGCGTGGTCTGGAAAACCCTCGGTGAGGATCCGGCAGCCGTGAATGTGTCCTCGCGTTATTCGGCCCACTACGGTGCCAATCGCGAGGTCTTGGGCATCAACAACATCGAGCTGATCACCGACCGTTCCCTGGAGATCAACCTGAGGGAAATCACCCAGGTGAAAAAGGACTGGCCGGACCGGGCGTTGATCGTGTCGCTGATGGTGCCCTGCGTCGAAGAATCCTGGAAACGCATCCTGCCCCTGGTGGAAGCCACCGGCGCCGACGGCATCGAGTTGAACTTCGGCTGCCCCCACGGCATGCCGGAACGGGGCATGGGCGCGGCGGTCGGCCAGGTGCCGGAGTACGTCGAGCAAGTGACCCGCTGGTGCAAGACCCATTGCTCGCTGCCGGTGATCGTCAAGCTCACGCCGAACATCACCGACATCCGCGTCGCCGCACGGGCGGCCCATCGCGGCGGCGCGGACGCGGTGTCGTTGATCAACACCATCAACTCCATCACCAGCGTCGACCTGGACCGCATGGTCGCCCTGCCCAGCGTCGGCAGCCAGAGCACCCATGGCGGTTACTGCGGTTCGGCGGTCAAGCCCATCGCCCTGAACATGGTCGCCGAAATCGCCCGCGACCCGCAGACCCAAGGCTTGCCGATCTGCGGCATCGGCGGCATCGGCAGTTGGCGCGACGCGGCGGAATTCATCGCCCTGGGCAGCGGCGCGGTGCAGGTCTGCACGGCGGCGATGCTGCATGGGTTTCGCATCGTCGACGAGATGAAGGACGGCTTGTCGCGGTGGATGGATGAGCACGGCCACGCCAACCTCCAGGCGTTCTCCGGTCGCGCGGTGGGCAACACCACTGACTGGAAGTACCTGGACATCAACTACCAGGTCATCGCCAAGATCGACCAGGAGGCGTGCATCGGTTGCGGGCGCTGCCACATCGCCTGCGAAGACACTTCACACCAGGCTATTGCCAGTTTCAAGCAGGCGGACGGCACGCGTAAATATGAAGTGATCGATGAAGAGTGCGTGGGCTGCAACCTGTGCCAGATCACCTGCCCGGTGCAGGACTGCATCGAGATGGTGACGGTGGACACCGGCAAGCCGTTTCTGGATTGGAACCATGATCCGCGCAATCCCTATCATGTAACAGCTTGAAGGTAGGCGTGTCTGGACTGGCGCCATCGCGAGCAAGCTCGCTCCCACAGTGGATCGTGTCGTTCACAAATGTTGTGTACAGCAGAGATCCAATGTGGGAGCGAGCTTGCTCGCGATGAGGCCATCAGCCTCACCAAAAATTCTCAAGGCTCCAACCCTATCCCCCGCAAAATCACACTGGTCACCGTCTGCACCGCCCGTTCGAATTGCATGTCGGACAGCGGCTGGTGGTCGTTGAGAATATTAATCTGGTGATCGAAGTCGGCGTAGTGCTGGGTCGAGGCCCAGATCATGTAGAGCAGGCTTGAGGGTTCCACTGGGAGGATGCGTTTGTCCTCCACCCATTGGCGGATTTTCGCTTCCTTCATCTTGGCCCAGTCATAGAGGCTGGCATCCAGCGCCTGGCCCAGGGTCGGGGCACCGTGGATGATTTCGTTGGCCCAGACCTTGGAGCCGTAGGGCCGGCTGCGGGAGTGGTTCATCTTGGCGCGGATATAGCTGCTGAGCACCACCCGCGGGTCGTCGAACATTTCGAAGCACAAGGCATCCTGTTTCCACACCTCCAGCAGATCGAACAGCACGGCGCTGTACAGTTCGCTCTTGGTGCTGAAGTAGTAATGCAGGTTGGAACGAGGCAATTGCACTTCGGCGGCGATGTCGGCCATGGCGGTGCTGCCGAAGCCTTTCTCGGCAAAGACCTTCTCGGCGGCCAGCAGGATTTTCTCGACGTTACTGCGACGAATCTCGATCTTGTGATTGCCCATGAGGGCTCCCTGGCAACAGCGTTGCTCAAGACTAGCATCCGCCCACTTTCGAAAACACTGGGGGCTCGCTCCCCATTTGACCGTGCATGTTCAGGCGGATGTACACAATGCCCTTGTGGCGAGGGAGCTTGCTTCCGCTCGGCTGCGCAGCAGTCGTAAAACCGGCTGGAGCGGTGTTCCTGGAAGAACCGCGTCAGTTCATTTTGGGGCTGCTGCGCAGCCCAGCGGGAGCAAGCTCCCTCGCCACAGGGGGTTGTGGTGAGTCGGCTAGCGTGCTTCGACGTTATCCAGCGCGCGGTTCGCCAATAATCCGCTCAGTTCGATCAATTGTTGGATGCCCAAGGCGATGTGACGCCTGGGACCTTCCAGGTCGAAGGCCAAGTCATTGACCATGGCATTGGCCGAGGCCAGGTTTTCGCTGAGGTTGGCGAGCAGGGTTTCGGTGTCGACGCCATGGGCGACGGTGAACAATTGGCCGGGATCGGCCTCGGGTTTGCCGGGTTTGGGCTTGAGGTAGGAGTCGAGGATGCGGTCGGCGGCTTTGTCGAATGCCTTGGCGTTGGATGGATCTGTATCGGGTGGGTTGGGGGTTACTTTGAACATAGTTGAAGCTCCGATGCTGTAGAAGGGAGCCAACACCCTCTCGCTACCAAACGAATTAGGGTGGCGGCCATACGAAGGTTGGTAGACCGGGCATCGGAGCCGGCGCCTCCGAAGAGGCCCTGCGCATGGCCACCAAAAAGCGAAGTGCATGATTGCACTCGCAAGCGATGACGCTATGCACCGACAGCCCGGGCTACCAAACCCGATCGCTGATTCCTCAGCGACCCGGAAACGATAAAACCCGACCGCAAGGCGCACAAGCCGGCGGATTCTGGCGCAGGTGTAGGCAATGGCGCAAGACAACGTAGCCCGATCCCGAACGTTCCTACATCTGAATAAACACGGTTTCCCTGATGGACGGGGAGCCTGGGTTAACCACACACCTGTGGCGAGGGAGCTTGCTCCCGCTGGGTGGCAAAGCCGCCCCCAAAAATTGTGCTGAAACAAAAAACTTGGGGCTGCTTCGCAGCCCAGCGGGAGCAAGCTCCCTCGCCACAAGAGACCTCACCGTCCATGAGCGCGCGGGCATTCGACTAATGTCTTAGACCAGTCATCGCACAACCAAGCACCCTCCCCGCTATCTTAAAACCACAAATCTGCCCGGCGCCACGGCCTGCGATCTTGACCTCGTCCAGCAACAGCCATTGAAACGCCTCATTTTGAAGCACAGTCGAGTTGGATAATTCCGATAATGGCCAGTTGACAATGAGCAGCCGCTTCCAAATAATCCCTCTAATGTTGTACGACGACGTATGACAAAAATAAAAACAACAAAAAAGTAGGGAGCGTCATAGTGAGCACACGTGTCCGTTTTTCGCCCGACCATCGTCCAAATCGCCGTACCCTTCTCAACGCCAGCCCCGCCCTGATTCTGCTCGGTTGCAGCAGCCTTGCCGCGTTTCTGCCAACCGCCGCCAGTGCCGAAGGCTTCGTCGATGACGCCAAGGCCACGCTGAACCTGCGCAACGCCTATTTCAACCGCAACTTCACCAACCCGAACAACGCCCAGGGCAAGGCCGAAGAGTGGACCCAGAGTTTCATCCTCGATGCCAAGTCCGGGTTCACCCAGGGCGTGGTCGGTTTCGGCGTGGACATACTGGGGATGTACTCGGTCAAGCTCGACGGCGGCCGTGGCACGGCGGGTACGCAATTGCTGCCGGTGCATGACGACGGTCGCCCGGCCGATGACTTTGGGCGCCTGGGCGTAGCCCTGAAGGCCAAGGTGTCGAAAACCGAGTTGAAGGTCGGCGAGTGGATGCCGGTGCTGCCGATCCTGCGCTCCGACGACGGCCGCTCCCTGCCGCAAACCTTCCGTGGCGGCCAGGTGACCTCCACCGAAATCAACGGCCTGAGCCTCTACGGCGGCCAGTTCCGTGGCAACAGCCCGCGCAACGACGCGAGCATGGAAGACATGTCCATGAACGGCCGCGGTGCGTTCACCTCCGACCGTTTCAACTTCGGTGGCGGTGAATACGCCTTCAACGAAAAGCGCACCCAGGTCGGTGTGTGGTACGCGGAACTGTCCGACATCTACCAGCAGCAATATTTCAACCTGACCCACAGCCAGCCCATCGGCGACTGGACCCTGGGCGCCAACCTTGGCTACTTCATCGGCAAGGAAGACGGCAGCGCCTTGGCCGGCGACCTGGACAACAAAACCGCGTTCGCCATGCTCTCGGCCAAATACGGCGGCAACACCTTCTACGTCGGCCTGCAGAAAGTCGGCGGCGATGATGCCTGGATGCGCGTCAACGGCACCAGCGGCGGCACCCTGGCGAACGACAGCTACAACTCCAGCTATGACAACGCCAAGGAAAAATCCTGGCAACTGCGCCACGACTTCAACTTCGCTGCCGTCGGCGTGCCGGGCCTGACATTGATGAACCGCTACATCAGCGGTGACAACGTGCACACCGCCACGGTCGACGATGGTAAGGAGTGGGGCCGTGAAAGTGAGCTGGCCTACACCGTGCAGAGCGGTGCGTTGAAGAGCCTCAACGTGAAATGGCGTAACTCGACCATGCGCCGGGATTACAGCACCAACGAATTCGATGAGAACCGTATTTTCATCAGCTATCCGATCAGTTTGTTGTAAGGCGGTTGGGTGGGTCTGCTGGTGAGGGGGCGGCTGGGCTGGCGCCTTCGCGAGCAGGCTCGCTCCCACAAGGAAAGGTCACCCTTTGCCCGCGGTCATATGGCCTATACAACGGATATCACTCACTGTTTGCTCAGGTAATGCCATGACGACGACACCGATTCGCCAACCCCTCAATCGCCTGCTGCTGACCGGCGCCGCCGGCGGCCTGGGCAAAGTCCTGCGCGAGCGCCTCAAGCCTTTCGCCCGTCACATCCGGCTGTCGGACATCGCCAACATGGCCCCGGCCATCGATGAAAGCGAAGAAGTGGTGCCGTGCGACCTGTCTGATAAGCACGCCGTGCACCAACTGGTGGAAGGTGTCGATGCCATCCTGCATTTCGGGGGTGTTTCGGTGGAGCGCCCGTTCGAAGAAATCCTCGGCGCCAACATCAGTGGTGTATTTCACATCTATGAAGCCGCCCGCAAGCACGGCGTCAAGCGCGTGATCTTCGCCAGTTCCAACCACGTCATCGGCTTCTACAAGCAGGACGAAGCCCTCGACGCCCTCTCGCCGCGCCGCCCGGATGGTTACTACGGCCTGTCCAAGTCCTACGGTGAAGACGTCGCCAGTTTCTACTTCGATCGCTACGGCATCGAGACCGTGAGCATCCGCATTGGCTCGTCGTTCGCCGAGCCACAGAACCGCCGGATGATGAGCACCTGGCTGAGCTTCGACGACCTCACCCAACTACTCGAATGCTCGCTCTACACGCCCAAGGTCGGCCACACCGTGGTCTATGGCGTGTCCGCCAACCGCGACGTCTGGTGGGACAACAGCCACGCCGCGCACCTGGGTTACCAACCCAAGGACACTTCCGAGATTTTCCGCGACAAGATCGAAGCCCAGCCAATGCCAGCCGCCGACGACCCGGCCAGGATCTACCAGGGCGGTGCCTTCGTGGCAGCCGGCCCGTTCGACGACTGATTGGCCTGTTTCCATGGGATACGAACGGACAAAGGAATCACCATGCAAGCCGAATTGATTGTCGATGCACGCAACGCCGTCGGGGAGAGCCCGGTGTGGGTCCCCGAGGAAAACGCCCTGTATTGGGTGAACATCCCCAGCGGTGGCCTGCAACGCTGGAATGCCAGCAGCGGAAAAATCCAGGGCTGGGAAGCCCCCGAAATGCTTGCCTGCATTGCCCGTCACCAGGACGGCGGCTGGATCGCCGGCATGGAAAGCGGTTTCTTCCGCCTGCACCCCCATGACGACGGCAGCCTCGACAGCGAACTCTGTGGGAGCGTCGAGCACAGCCGCGTCGACATGCGCCTCAACGATGGCCGTTGCGACCGCCAGGGCCGCTTCTGGGCTGGCAGCATGGTGCTGAACATGGCCGCCAACGTCGACGAAGGCCGGATGTACCGGTATGAAGCCGGGCAACGCAGCCCGGTCGAGGCGCAACTGAGCGGTTTCATCGTGCCCAATGGCCTGGGCTTCAGCCCGGACGGGCGGACGATGTACCTCTCCGATTCACACCCGTTGAGCCAGCAGATCTGGGCTTTCGATTACGACATCGACAGCGGCACCCCATCCAACCGGCGGCTGTTCGTCGACATGCTGCCCCTGGCCGGTCGCCCGGACGGCGCGGCAGTCGACGCCGACGGTTGCTACTGGATCTGCGCCAACGACGCCGGGCTGATTCACCGTTTCACTCCCGATGGACGTCTCGACCGTTCGCTGGAAGTGCCGGTGAAAAAACCCACCATGTGCGCCTTTGGCGGCAGCCGCCTGGACACCCTCTTCGTCACCTCGATCCGCCCCGGCGACGACACCGATCCGCAGTCCCTGGCCGGTGGCGTGTTCGCACTCAAGCCCGGTGTCAAAGGCCTGGCCGAACCCGCTTTTGGAGGGCTGAAACACGCCGCGAAATGATCTGCTTCACCGCTTTGCTGAATGAGCCATAAAAAAAACAACAAACTGGAGATGGACCATGAATTTCAAACGTACGCTTCTGATCGCAGCCCTCCCCCTGGCCTTCCTGGCCCAGGCGGCCCATGCCCTTGAACTCAAGATCGCCGACATCCATCCCAAGGGCTACCCCACCGTGATGGCCGAAGAAAGCATGGGCAAGACCCTGACCAAAGAGACCAACGGCGAGCTGACCTTCAAATACTTCCCAGGCGGTGTATTGGGTTCCGAAAAGGAAGTCATCGAGCAGATGCAAGTCGGCGCGATACAGATGTCCCGGGTCAGCCTGGGTATCGTCGGTCCTGTGGTGCCGGATGTGAACGTGTTCAACATGCCGTTCATCTTCCGCGACCAGGCCCACATGCGCGCCGTCATCGACGGTGATGTGGGCGATGCGATCCTCGACCGGATCACCAACTCCGAGTTCGGCCTGGTGGCCCTGGCCTGGATGGACGGCGGCACGCGCAACATCTACACCAAGAAGCCGGTGCGCAAGCTCGAAGACCTCAAGGGCATGAAGATCCGCGTGCAAGGCAACCCGATGTTCATCGAGATGATGAACGCCATGGGCGCCAACGGTATCGCGATGGACACCGGTGAAATCTTCAGCGCCCTGCAGACCGGCGTGATCGACGGCGCGGAAAACAACCCGCCGACCCTGCTCGAACACAACCACTACCAAAACGCCAAGTACTACAGCCTCACCGGACACCTGATCCTGCCAGAGCCGATCGTGATGTCGAAAATCACTTGGGAAAAACTGACCCCGGATCAACAGACGATGGTCAGGAAAGCCGCCAAGGCTGCCCAGGCCGAAGAGCGTGCGCTGTGGGACCAGAAGTCCACCGCCAGCGAAGAAAAACTCAAGGCTGCGGGTGTCGAGTTCATCACGGTCGACAAAAAACCCTTCTACGACGCCACCGCACCGGTACGGGCCAAGTACGGCGCGCCCTATGCCGACCTGATCAAGCGTATCGAAGCCGTTCAGTAACGCCTCCCGTTCTGTACTCATGAAAAGGCCCGGCACGCCTGATGCCCAAGGCGTGCCCGGTTACGGTGGAACCCGATGAAGAATTTGCTGCTGCGTATCAACGATAAGATCTACATGACGTGCATCTGGGTTGCCGGCCTTTCCGTCCTGGCGATTTCCCTGATGATTCCCTGGGGCGTGTTCGCCCGCTACGTGCTGGGCTCCGGCTCGAGCTGGCCCGAGCCCACGGCGATCCTGCTGATGATGGTGTTCACCTTCATTGGTGCCGCCGCCAGTTACCGCGCCGGTGCGCACATGGCCGTGGCCATGCTCACCGACCGCATGCCACCGCACCTGAAATCCGCCGCGTCGATCTTTTCCCAATTGCTCATGGCCCTGATCTGCATCTTCATGACGGTCTGGGGCTTCAAGCTGTGCATGTCCACCTGGAACCAGTTCATGGCTTCCCTGCCCGGCCTGCGAGTTGGCGTGACCTATTTGCCGATTCCCCTGGGCGGCTTGCTGACGCTGGTTTTTGTCCTGGAAAAACTCTTGCTCGGTGACCAGAGCAAACGGCGGGTCGTGCAGTTCGACCTGGTTGAAGAAAGTGAAGGTGCCGCTTAATGGACGCTCTGATTCTGCTGGGCAGTTTTATCGTGTTGATCCTGATCGGCATGCCGGTCGCCTACGCCTTGGGCGCCGCCGCCCTGATCGGGGCGTGGTGGATCGACATCCCGTTCCAGGCCGTGATGATCCAGGTGGCGGGCGGGGTGAACAAGTTCTCCCTGTTGGCCATTCCGTTCTTCGTGCTGGCCGGTGCGATCATGGCCGAAGGCGGCATGTCCCGCCGCTTGGTGGCGTGTGCCGGCGTGCTGGTGGGTTTTGTGCGTGGTGGCCTGTCACTGGTCAACATCGTCGCCTCGACCTTCTTCGGCGCGATCTCCGGTTCGTCAGTGGCCGACACCGCGTCGGTGGGCTCGGTGCTGATTCCGGAAATGGAACGCAAGGGCTATCCGCGGGACTTTTCCACCGCCGTGACCGTCAGCGGTTCGGTGCAAGCCCTGCTCACCCCGCCAAGCCATAACTCGGTGCTCTACTCCCTGGCTGCCGGTGGTACGGTCTCGATTGCCTCGCTGTTCATGGCGGGCATCGTGCCAGGCTTGCTGATGAGCGCGTGCCTGATGGTGTTGTGCCTGATCTTCGCGAAAAAGCGCAACTACCCCAAGGGCGAAGTGATCCCGATGCGCCAGGCGTTGAAAATCGTCGGCGAAGCCCTGTGGGGCCTGATGGCGATGGTGATCATCCTCGGCGGCATCCTGTCGGGCATCTTCACCGCCACCGAATCGGCGGCCATCGCGGTGCTGTGGTCGTTCTTCGTGACCATGTTCATCTATCGCGACTACAAGTGGCGTGAACTGCCGAAGCTGATGCACCGCACCGTGCGCACCATCTCCATCGTGATGATCCTGATCGGCTTCGCCGCCAGCTTCGGCTACATCATGACGCTGATGCAGATCCCGGCGAAGATCACCACGATGTTCCTGACCCTGTCGGACAACCGCTACGTGATCCTGATGTGCATCAACGTGATGTTGCTGCTGTTGGGCACCGTGATGGACATGGCGCCGCTGATCCTGATCCTGACGCCGATCCTGATGCCGGTTATCGTCGGCATCGGCGTGGACCCGGTGCAGTTCGGCATGATCATGCTGGTGAACCTGGGCATCGGGCTGATAACGCCACCCGTGGGGGCGGTGCTGTTCGTCGGCTCCGCCATCGGCAAGGTCAGTATCGAAGCCACCGTCAAGGCGCTGCTGCCGTTCTATGCCGTGCTGTTCCTGGTGCTGATGCTGGTGACCTACATTCCAGCCCTGTCGCTGTGGTTGCCGCATCTGGTGTTGTAACCATTCCATCAGCAAGCAAGCCCCCTTGTGGCGAGGGAGCTTGCTCCCGCTGGACTGCGAAGCAGGCCCAAGTTATTTGTTTCAGCACAAATTTTTGGGGCGGCTTCGCCACCCAGCGGGAGCAAGCTCCCTCGCCACAACAGCGTCCACACAAAATCTGCATTTCCTCACTGCTTTTCAATCCAGCAGACAACCACCATGACCCCACCCCTTCTCCATCTCGAAGACGAACTGACCCGCCTCACGCTGGCCCCGCATCTGGGTGCCAGCCTGGTGGACTGGACCTTGCGCAGCAGCGGCGCCCCGCTGCTACGCCCGCCCGCGCCGCAAGCCCTGGAAAACGGCCTGCCCGGCAAGCTCGGTGGCTTCCCATTGATCCCCTGGTCGAACCGGATCGCCCACGGCGGTTTCGATTGCCCTGGCGGCTGGCTGGCCCTGGAGGCCAACAGCCCCAACGACCCGTTCCCCATCCATGGCAGCGCCTGGCAGCAACCGTGGCAAGTGACCGAACAGAATGCCCAGGAAGCGCTGCTGCAACTCGACAGTCAGCACCCGTTCGGTTACTGCGCCAGTTTGCGTGTCCGCTTGCGCGGCGGCCAGTTGCAAATCGCGATGCTCGTCACCCACACGGCGAAACAGCCGGCGTGGCATGGGCTCGGCCTGCACCCATACTTCCCGCGCACCGCCGGCACGCGCCTGCAAACCCGGGCGAGCGAAGCCTGGCTATGCGACGCCACAAAACTGCCGACGGAACGGATCGACCTCCCCGAACACTGGAACTTCCAGGAGTCCCGCTTATTGCCGGACACTCTCGTGGACAACGGCTTCGGTGGCTGGGACGGACATTGCCTGATCCAACAGCCGGACCTGGGCTACGAGCTGGAGTGCCAGGCCAGCGGCTGCGATTACTTCCTGCTCTACTGCCCCGTGGGCCTGGATTTCTTTTGCATTGAACCGGTCAGTCACCCGGTCAACGCCCACCACCTGCCTGGGCGGCCAGGGTTGCGCCTGCTGGAGCAAGGGCAGTCGGTGGCGCTGGGGTTTTCGATGCAGTGCCGATTGCTGTAGACACACACCCGTGGCGAGGGAGCTTGCTCCCGCTCGGCTGCGAAGCAGACGCCCTGGGGAACCGTAGGGGCCTGCTGCGCAGTCCAGCGGGAGCAAGCTCCCTCGCCACAGATTGTGTCCAGCCGGGACTACGCCCGCACCCACATGAACAACGCCACCCCCAGGCACACCCCGGCGAACCCCACTTGCAGCGCCCGGGCCGGAACCTTGGCCGCCACTCGCCGCCCGAGCACCATCCCGACGATGCTCGCCGCAATGAACGCCATCCCTACCCGGTCGATGCTCACCCCGGCATGAAACGCGCCCACCACGCCAATCAACGAAATCAGGCTGATGACCATCAAGGACGTCGCGACGATCCCGCGCATCTGCACATCGGTCAGTTGCTTGAACGCCGGCACGATCAGGAAGCCGCCCCCCACGCCCAGCAACCCCGAGACCAGGCCAGTCACCGCGCCCAATGCCGACAGCGTGGCGGTGCAACGAGGCGTCCAGGCCAGGCGGCCGGTCTGGCGGTCGAGCATGCAGTTTTTCTGGCCCCAACTGGCGGCGCCATGATCGCTGGGTCCCACTTGCGGCGTTTCGCGACGCAACATGCGCGCCGCCACCAGCACCATCAGCAGGCTGAACAGCATCATCAGGATTTTTTCCGAGAGCTGGTGGGCGAGGTAGATGCCCAGCGGCGAAAACACCGCGCCCAGCAGTGCGATCAGCAGGGCCGCACGGTAGCGCACCAGGCCATGGCGCAGCCCGTCGATGGCCCCCACCGCCGCCGCGCTACCCACCGCGAACAACGCCACCGGCGCGGCCTGGGTCATGCTCCAGCCCAGGCCCAACACCAACGCCGGCACCGCCAGGATGCCGCCGCCCGCCCCCGTCAGGCCAAGGAGCAAGCCCATGACCACACCAAAAAAACTTGCCAGTAACATTCAGGTTCTCTCAAGCCGCGCACACCTGTTGGCAGGTGCGATCGCATTTGCAGGACGCCTTGGCCCTCACTAAGCTGCGGACCATATGTTGTAAGTCCCAAGCGTTGCAACAAGCTATTTTAGATTGGTATGTGGCGAGGGCGCTTGCTCCCGCTGGGCTGCGTAGCAGCCCCCTTTCATGAGCTCTTCCCGCACAGGTTCGCTGTCATGCCCGCGCAGATCCAAAGCTTTCTCGACCCCGCCTCAAAGACCTATACCCATGTCATTTTCGAGCACGACGGTGGGCAATGCGCGGTGGTCGATCCAGTGCTCGACTACGACCCGACTTCGGGACGCACCGCCACCGAACAGGCCGACCGGGTAATCGCCTTCGTGGGCGAACACCGATTGAACGTGCAATGGCTACTGGAAACCCATGCCCACGCCGACCACTTGTCGGCCGCGCCCTACCTGCGCCAGAAACTGGGCGGCAAGATTGCCATCGGCCAGTCCATCAACCAGGTCCAGAGCGTCTTCAAGGCGCTGTTCAACCTCGAACCGCAATTCGCGGTGGATGGCTCGCAGTTCGATCACCTGTTCGCCGCCGACGAGTCCTTCTTCATTGGCAACCTCAAGGCCACCGCCCTGCACGTGCCCGGCCACACCCCGGCGGACATGGCCTACCTGATCGATGGCGACGTGATCCTGGTGGGCGACACGCTGTTCATGCCCGACGTAGGCACCGCCCGTTGCGACTTCCCTGGCGGCAATGCCCATCAGCTCTACGCCTCGATCCGCAAGCTGCTGGCCTTCCCCGCCGGGGTACGGCTGTATGTGTGCCACGACTATCCACCGGAGGAACGCGAGCCCCACTGCATGAGCACCGTGGGTGAGCAGCGCCAGCACAACATTCATGTCCGCGATGGCATCGATGAAGCCTCGTTCGTGGCCATGCGTACCCAGCGCGACAAGACGCTGGGCATGCCGACGCTGCTGTTGCCGGCGATCCAGGTGAATGTGCGGGCCGGCCATCTGCCGCCGGCCGAGGACAATGGCGTGACGTACCTGAAGATTCCGATCAATCAGCTTTAGAAGCTTGTACTGAATGTGATGGCCTCATCGCGAGCAAGCTCGCTCCCACAGGGGATTGATTAACATCACCAATCCAGTGTGGGAGCGAGCTTGCTCGCGATGGCAGTGGATCAGGCAACAATGAGCCTCAGGTTCCCAAGGTCAGCCCATTGGCCGGCAACGGCAGCGCGGTCTTGTAGCGCACCTGCTTGAGGGCAAAGCTTGAACGGATGTTCGCCACGCCCGGGACCTTGGTCAGGAAGTCCATCATGAACCGCTCCAGCGACTGGATGGTCGGCACCAGCACGCGGATCAGGTAGTCCGGATCGCCGGCCATCAGGTAGCACTCCATCACCTCCGGCCGGTCGGAAATCGCCTCCTCGAAGTGCTGCAACGCCTCCTCCACCTGCTTCTCCAGGCTCACATGGATGAACACGTTGACGTGCAACCCCAGCAGGTCGGCATCCAGCAGCGTGACCTGCTCGCGGATCACGCCCAACTCCTCCATCGCCCGGACCCGGTTGAAGCACGGCGTCGGCGACAGATTGACCGAACGGGCGAGATCGGCGTTGGTGATGCGGGCGTTTTCCTGAAGGCTGTTCAGAATGCCGATGTCGGTGCGATCCAATTTACGCATGAGACAAATAATCCTGTTTTTTATCGTTGTGCAGATTTTTTATCTGCAAATGATCTGAACAGCAAGCTAACAGAGAAAAATATTCTTCTTCGTCGAGCCTATGATTGTTGTAGGACAATTTCCCCTACCCGGGGACATTCGTCAGCTAGCGCGCCCACTACAAGAAATTCACAAGATCGAGCGTAGAAAGCCATGAACCCAGCGTACGAACCGCTACGCCTGCACGTCCCCGAACCCTCGGGCCGTCCCGGCTGCAAGACCGACTTTTCCTACCTGCATCTGTCCGATGCCGGCACGGTGCGCAAACCTCCCATCGACGTCGAACCCGCCGACACCGCCGACCTGGCCCGCAGCCTGATCCGCGTGCTCGATGACCAGGGCAATGCCTTGGGCGACTGGGCGGCGGACATTCCCGTCGAGATCCTGCGCAAAGGCATGCGTGCCATGCTCAAGACGCGCATCTACGACAACCGCATGGTGGTCGCCCAACGCCAGAAAAAGATGTCGTTCTACATGCAGAGCCTTGGCGAAGAAGCCATCGGCAGCGCCCAGGCCCTGGCGTTGAACATCGACGACATGTGCTTCCCCACCTACCGCCAGCAAAGCATCCTGATGGCCCGCGAGGTGCCGCTGGTGGACCTGATCTGCCAACTGCTGTCCAACGAGCGCGATCCGCTCAAGGGCCGGCAATTGCCGATCATGTACTCGGTCAAGGACGCCGGTTTCTTCACCATTTCCGGCAACCTCGCCACGCAATTCATCCAGGGCGTGGGCTGGGGCATGGCCTCGGCGATCAAGGGCGACACCAAGATCGCCTCGGCCTGGATCGGTGACGGCGCCACCGCCGAATCGGACTTCCACACCGCCCTCACCTTCGCCCACGTCTACCGGGCGCCGGTGATCCTCAACGTAGTCAACAACCAGTGGGCGATCTCCACCTTCCAGGCCATTGCCGGCGGTGAAGCCACGACCTTCGCCGGACGCGGCGTCGGTTGCGGCATCGCCTCCCTGCGTGTCGATGGCAACGATTTCATGGCGGTCTACGCCGCCTCGCGCTGGGCCGCCGAACGTGCCCGCCGCAACCTCGGCCCGGCGCTGATCGAATGGGTCACCTACCGCGCCGGCCCGCACTCCACCTCGGACGATCCCTCCAAATACCGCCCCGCCGACGACTGGAGCCACTTCCCGCTGGGCGATCCGATTGCCCGTCTCAAGCAGCACATGGTCAAGATCGGCCAGTGGTCCGAAGAGGAACATGCGGCGGTCAGCGCCGAACTCGAAGCCGAGGTGATCGCCGCGCAGAAGGAAGCCGAACAGTACGGCACCCTCGCCGGCGGGCAGATTCCCAGCGCCGCGACCATGTTCGAAGACGTCTACAAAGAGATGCCGGAGCACTTGAAGCGCCAGCGTCAGCAGTTGGGGATCTGACATGAACGATCACAACAACAATATTGCGTTGGACACCGCCATGACCACTACCACCATGACCATGATCCAGGCCCTGCGCTCGGCCATGGACGTGATGCTCGAACGTGACGACAACGTCGTGGTGTTCGGCCAGGACGTGGGCTACTTCGGCGGCGTGTTCCGCTGCACCGAAGGCCTGCAGAACAAGTACGGCACCTCGCGGGTGTTCGACGCACCGATTTCCGAAAGCGGTATCGTCGGCGTGGCGGTGGGCATGGGCGCCTACGGGCTGCGGCCGGTGGCCGAGATCCAGTTCGCCGACTACGTCTACCCGGCGTCGGACCAGATCATTTCCGAGGCGGCGCGCCTGCGCTATCGCTCGGCCGGCGAGTTCACCGCGCCGATGACCCTGCGCATGCCCTGCGGCGGCGGCATCTACGGCGGCCAGACCCACAGCCAGAGCATCGAGGCGATGTTCACCCAGGTCTGCGGCCTGCGCACCGTGATGCCATCCAACCCCTACGACGCCAAGGGCCTGTTGATCGCTTCCATCGAAAACGATGACCCGGTGATCTTCCTCGAACCCAAGCGCCTGTATAACGGCCCGTTCGACGGCCACCACGACCGCCCGGTAACCCCGTGGTCGAAACACCCCTCGGCCCAGGTGCCGGACGGTTACTACACCGTGCCGCTGGACGTCGCCGCCATCACCCGTCCGGGCAAGGACGTGACAATTCTCACCTACGGCACCACGGTCTACGTTTCCCAAGTGGCGGCTGAAGAAACCGGCATCGACGCCGAAGTCATCGACCTGCGCAGCCTCTGGCCGCTGGACCTTGAGACCATCGTCAAATCCGTGAAGAAGACCGGCCGTTGCGTGGTCGTCCACGAAGCCACCCGCACCTGCGGTTTCGGCGCCGAACTGGTGTCGTTGGTGCAAGAACACTGCTTCCACCACCTGGAAGCGCCCATCGAGCGTGTCACCGGTTGGGACACCCCCTACCCGCATGCGCAGGAGTGGGCGTATTTCCCTGGGCCGTCCCGAGTGGGCGCGGCGTTGAAACGGGTCATGGAGGTCTGAATGGGCACGCACGTTATCAAGATGCCGGACATTGGCGAAGGCATCGCCGAAGTGGAACTGTCGGTGTGGCACGTCAAGGTCGGCGACATGGTGGTCGAAGACCAGGTACTCGCCGATGTCATGACCGACAAGGCGATGGTGGACATCCCTTCGCCGGTGCATGGCCGGGTCATCGCCCTGGGCGGCGAGCCGGGTGAAGTCATGGCGGTGGGCAGCGAACTGATCCGCATTGAAGTCGAAGGTGCGGGTAATTTGAAAGAGTCGGCACAGCCGGCTCCAGTTGCGACGGCGCAGGCGCCGAAGCCGGCGCCAGTGGCCACGCCTGAACCGGTGCTGGAAAAGACCGCCGCCCCTCGCCCGGCGCCGCAAGCCCCGGTGGCCCGCGATCCCGACGAGCGTCCTCTGGCCTCGCCGGCCGTGCGCAAACACGCGCTGGACCTGGGCATTCAATTGCGCCTGGTCCAGGGCAGCGGCCCAGCCGGACGGGTCCTGCACGAAGACCTCGAAGCCTACCTGGCCCAGGGGCCGTCGTCCCTGGCCAAGGGCGGTTCGGGTTATGCCGAACGCCACGACGAGCAGCAGATCCCGGTGATCGGCATGCGCCGCAAGATCGCCCAGCGCATGCAGGAAGCGACCCAACGCGCGGCCCATTTCAGCTACGTCGAGGAAATCGACGTCACGGCCCTGGAAGAGCTGCGGGTTCACTTGAATGAAAAACACGGCGCCAGTCGCGGCAAGCTGACCTTGCTGCCGTTCCTGGTCCGCGCCCTGGTCGTGGCCCTGCGGGACTTTCCGCAGATGAATGCGCGCTACGACGACGAAGCCCAGGTCATCAATCGCTCAGGCGCGGTGCATGTGGGTGTCGCCACCCAGAGCGACGTTGGCCTGATGGTGCCGGTGGTGCGTCACGCCGAAGCCCGTACCCTGTGGGACAGCGCGGCGGAAATCGCCCGCCTGGCCACGGCGGCCCGCACGGGCAAGGCCAGTCGCGATGAACTGTCCGGCTCGACCATCACCCTGACCAGCCTCGGTGCCCTCGGCGGCATTGTCAGCACGCCGGTGCTGAACCTGCCGGAAGTGGCGATTGTCGGCGTGAACAAAATCGTCGAGCGGCCCATGGTGATCAAGGGCCAGATCGTGATCCGCAAGATGATGAACCTCTCCAGCTCCTTCGATCACCGGGTGGTCGACGGCATGGACGCGGCACAATTCATCCAGGCCCTGCGCGGCTTGCTCGAACAACCCGCCACCCTGTTCGTGGACTAATCATCAATGGAGCAGGCAATGCAAATTTTGAACACTACGCTGCTGATCATCGGCGGCGGTCCTGGCGGTTATGTGGCGGCGATCCGCGCCGGGCAATTGGGCATCTCGACCATCCTGGTGGAAGGCCAGGCGTTGGGTGGCACCTGCCTGAACATCGGTTGCATCCCGTCCAAGGCGTTGATCCATGTGGCCGAGCAGTTCCACCAGACCCGACACCACAGCCAGGGCTCGGCGCTGGGCATCACGGTGGCGGCGCCAACGCTGGACATCGGCAAGAGCGTGGAATGGAAGGACGGCATCGTCGATCGCCTGACCACTGGCGTCGCGGCATTGCTGAAAAAGCACAAGGTCCAGGTCATTCATGGCTGGGCCAAGGTGATCGATGGCAAGACGGTCGAGGTCGGCGATACCCGCATCCAATGCGAACACCTGCTGCTGGCCACCGGTTCGAAAAGCGTCAACCTGCCGATACTGCCACTGGGCGGGCCGATCATTTCTTCCACCGAAGCCCTCGCCCCCACCTCGGTGCCCAAGCACCTGGTGGTGGTCGGCGGCGGCTACATCGGCCTGGAACTGGGCATCGCCTATCGCAAGCTCGGCGCCGAGGTCAGCGTGGTCGAGGCCCAGGAGCGGATCCTGCCAGCTTACGACGGCGAACTGACGCAACCGGTGCACGAGGCGCTCAAGCAACTGGGCGTGAAGCTGTACCTCAAGCACAGCGTCGAAGGGTTCAATGCCCAGGCCAGCACCTTGCAAGTGCGTGATCCCAATGGCGACACGCTGAACCTGGACACCGACCGGGTGCTGGTGGCGGTCGGGCGCAAACCCAACACCCAGGGCTGGAACCTTGAAGCGCTGGACCTGGCGATGAACGGTTCGGCGGTGAAAATCGACAGCCGTTGCCAGACCAGCATGCGCAACGTCTGGGCCATCGGCGACCTGAGCGGCGAACCGATGCTCGCCCACCGGGCCATGGCCCAGGGCGAAATGGTCGCCGAGCTGATCGCCGGCCAGCATCGGGAATTCAACCCGACCGCCATCGCCGCGGTGTGCTTCACCGACCCGGAACTGGTGGTGGTCGGCAAGACGCCGGACGAGGCCAAGGCTGCCGGGCTGGACTGCCTGGTTTCGAGCTTCCCGTTCGCCGCCAACGGTCGGGCCATGACCCTGGAATCGAAAAGCGGTTTCGTCCGGGTCGTGGCGCGCCGGGACAATCACCTGATCGTAGGCTGGCAAGCGGTCGGCGTCGGCGTGTCGGAGCTGTCCACGGCATTCGGCCAGTCCCTGGAAATGGGCGCGCGCCTGGAGGACATCGCCGGCACCATCCACGCCCATCCGACCCTGGGCGAGGCCGTGCAGGAAGCGGCGTTGCGGGCGTTGGGGCATGCGTTGCATCTATAGCCGTGCAGTGCATCTGAAGGCATGAGTTTCACCTGTGGCGAGGGAGCTTGCTCCCGCTGGGCTGCGAAGCAGCCCCAATCCGAGCACCGGGATCGTTCAGTCACACCGCGTTGACCGGGTTACGACTGCTTCGCAGCCGAGCGGGAGCAAGCTCCCTCGCCACGGGGGAGTCTGCAGAAATCTGCCTGTCACCTATCGTGCGGGCTGCGAAACAGCCCCGGAATGAAGTATTGTTGTCCCCATCCAAAAAACGTCAGAAGCCTTGAACCGTTTCGACGGTTGTTAAGAAATAGAGGGTGTCATGGGTAACGAGAGCATCAATTGGGACAAACTGGGCTTTGACTACATCAAGACCGACAAGCGCTACCTGTCGCACTGGCGCGATGGCGCCTGGGACGCGGGCACCCTGACCGACGACAACGTGCTGCACATCAGCGAGGGCTCCACGGCCCTGCACTATGGTCAGCAGTGCTTCGAAGGGCTGAAGGCCTATCGTTGCAAAGACGGTTCGATCAACCTGTTCCGCCCGGACCAGAACGCCGCCCGCATGCAGCGCAGCTGTGCCCGCCTGCTGATGCCGCAGGTCGAGACCGAGCAGTTCGTCGAAGCCTGCAAGCAAGTGGTCCGCGCCAACGAGCGCTTCATCCCGCCGTACGGCACCGGCGGCGCGCTGTACCTGCGTCCGTTCGTGATTGGCGTGGGTGACAACATCGGCGTGCGCACCGCACCCGAGTTCATCTTCTCGATTTTCTGCATCCCGGTCGGCGCCTACTTCAAGGGCGGCCTGACCCCGCACAACTTCCTGATCTCCAGCTTCGACCGCGCCGCCCCGCAAGGCACCGGTGCGGCCAAGGTCGGTGGCAACTATGCCGCCAGCCTGATGCCCGGCTCCCAGGCCAAGAAGGCCAGTTTCGCCGACTGTATCTACCTGGACCCGATGACCCATTCGAAAATCGAGGAAGTCGGCTCGGCCAACTTCTTCGGCATCACCCACGACGACAAATTCGTCACCCCAAGATCCCCTTCGGTCCTGCCGGGCATCACTCGCCTGTCATTGATCGAACTGGCCAAATCGCGCCTGGGCCTGGAAGTGATCGAAGGCGACGTGTTCATCGACAAGCTGTCGGACTTCAAGGAAGCCGGGGCCTGCGGTACCGCGGCGGTGATCACCCCGATTGGCGGCATCAGCTACAAGGACAAGCTGCACGTGTTCCACAGTGAAACCGAAGTCGGCCCGATCACCCAGAAGCTCTACAAAGAGCTGACCGGCGTGCAGACCGGCGACGTGGAAGCGCCGGCGGGTTGGATCGTCAAGGTTTGACCTCCCCGGCAGCATCAGGGGCTTTTATGGCGAGGGAGCCTGCTCCCTCACCCGTAGGAGCCAGGTAGGAGCTGACGAGTGAAACGAGGCTGCGATCTTTCCCCAGACACTTGAGTCCCAAGCGAAAGATCAAAAGATCGCAGGCTTCGCCAGCTCCTACAGGCCCCAGCGTCTGCTACCCCCATTACCCCCGCCGCAATACCAACCATCGCCCCCAGCGCTGGTGAAACCAGCCGTAACCGCTGACCAGCAAGATCCCGCCCAGCACCAGGACCGCGCCAACGATAAAGTTCGGCTCCAGCGGCTCGTCCAGCAACCAGACACCAAAACCGATGCCAAACAGCGGCGTCATGAACGACAGCACGCCCAATTGCGAGGCGAGGTAACGGCGCAGCAGCGAGAACCAGATCAGGAAACTGGCGAAGGACACCAGCAACACCTGGAACGCCAGGCTGGCAATGAGTTGCGGCGTGGGGTTGATCGTCGTTTGCGCCAACGCCACGGACATCCCGATCAGCAGCACCCCGGCGCCCACCAGTTGATACAGCAGTGTCTGGCTGGCCGGCACGTCGGTCAGCCGAGAACAGCGTACCGTCACCGTGGTCGCGCCCCACAGCGCGCCGGCCAGCAACCCCATGCCGTCACCGAGCAACGAGCTGCCGTTCGCCGCCTCCGAGCCGCCACTGAAGGCCACCACGATCCCGCCGAAGGCAACCGCGATGCCCAGCCATTGCGCCGGCTTGAGGCGTTCGCTCGGCAGTTTCCAGTGCAAACCGAGGGCGGCGAACATCGGGGCGGTGTACAGGAAAATCACCATGTGCGAAGCCGTCGTATGACGCAGGCCTTCGCCCACCATCACGAACTCCAGGGCAAACAACAACCCCACCAACAGGCCTGGACGCCAACTGCCATCGGCCAGGGACAGGCGTTCACCCCGCACCAGCACCAACAGCCAGACCAGTACCGCGGCAATGGCCGAGCGCACGCCCAGTTGCAGCATCGGCGCCATGTCGGCGGCGCTGGCCTTGATCGCGACTTGCTGGAAACCCCAGATGGCACAGAGTCCGGTCATCAGGGCACTGACCTGGCCATCCAGGGCGCGGCGGGTGGTCATGGGAAAGATCCTTGGGCAGAAATGGATGAAAGGATTGTCTGCCTGACACCTTTGCTGGATATAGTGATTACCCGACAAGCCATCCCGGTAATCCGCCATTGCGGTCGATATGCAGCCTCCAGCCCAACATCTGAAAATGCCTCCGTTCGACGCGGCCCTGCCCTCGCCGATTTTCTTTCGCAGCGCCTGCATGCCGGCCCACGCCACTTACCCCCGGCATCGACATGCCTGGGGTGAGTTCGTCTACTCCTACAGTGGAGTGATGGAAATCGAGATCGCCCAGCACCATTACCTCGCGCCACCGCAGTACGGCATCTGGCTGCCGCCGGACATGGAACACGTTGGGTTCAATCGGCATGAGGCCTGTCATTGTTCGTTGTACTTGGCGGCCGAACTGTGCGCTGCGCTGCCGGCCGTCCCCTGCGCGCTGACCTTGAGCCCACTGATCCGCGCGTTGCTGGAGGAGCTGCGCAACGAACCGCCGAGCCAACCGCAGACACCCGAGCAGCAGCGCTTGTTGCAGGTGCTGGTGGACAAGCTGACTCAGGCGCCCCATGCCGGTAGCTACCTGCCCTCCTCGGATGATCCACTGCTGGGCCCCGTATTGCGGGCCCTGGAGGCGAATCCCAGCGATCCGCGCTCCTTGCCGCAACTGGCCCGCGCCGCCAACACCACCGAACGCACGCTGATGCGCCGGGCCCAACGGGACCTGGGCATGTCTCTGGTGGAATGGCGCCAGCGCCTGAAAGTCATCGAGGCCCTGGCCCTGCTCGAACGTGGCCAGAGCGTGGAAACCATTGGCCTGGACCTGGGCTACAGCAGCGCCTCGGCGTTCATCAGCATGTTTCGCAAAATGATGGGCACCACGCCGGATGAATATCGACGCAGGCATATGGCTTGATGATGGGGGTGATGCTGAGATGGCTATCGCGAGCAAGCTCGCTCCCACAGGGTTTGTCGGTGGGTATCAACCTTGTGTTCGGCGCTGGCCCACTGTGGGAGAGAGCTTGTTCGCGATAGCGCCAGTGGGTTTGCCGTCGATTTCGACACTGACCCCAAACCGCCGCGCCAGCTCCCGGCGCCCACTGGCCGTCAACCCCAGGGCCCGGCTATCCAGGTCCTGGACCAGCCATTTGCGCTTGATCGCCAACTGCAGCAACGCCGCCCCCAGTGCACCGCCCAGGTGCGAACGGCGCATGCTCCAGTCCAGGCACGGGCAGGCGAATCGACGCCGTCGCGTGGCGAGTGATTGGACGTCTATGCCAAAGCCCACGAACAACGCCTCGCCGGACTCACTCAGCCGATAGTCCTGGCCTTGCACCACCTCCAACCATCCGGCCTCGATCAGGCGATCATGCAGCCGCACCGCCAGGGTGCCAGCCATGTGGTCGTAGCAGGTGCGAGCGAATTGCAGGCGATCCGGTGTGCGTGGCGTGAAGGTCGGCGCGGCGTTCTGGCCGATCACCATCAGTGCTTCGAGGGCCTGGGCGACGCGTGGGTCCGCCAGGCTGTAATAGCGATGCCGGCCCTGGACATGCAGGCGCACCAAGGCCAGGTCCTTGAGTTTCGCCAGGTGGGCGCTGGCGGTCGAGGCGCTGACCTCGGCAATGCTCGCCAATTCGGTGCTGGTGCGGGCATGGCCATCCATCAAGGCGCAGAGCATTCGGGTACGGGCCGGCTCGGCAATCGCTGCGGCCACTTGGGACACGCCTACGTCATGACGTTCTGCGTTCATACTTCACTCCTCAATGGAACAAGCGCACCGAGCGGTTTCTGCCCTCAATCGTCCCGGGTCAGCACTTCCAGCAACTCGATTTCAAAGATCAGGTTGGCGTTGGGCTTGATGTGTGCGCCCATGGACCGTTCACCGTAGGCCAGGTGGGCCGGCACCAGCAACTTGCGCTTGCCACCGACTTGCATGCCCATCAGGCCCAGGTCCCAGCCCTTGATGACACGACCGGTGCCGATCACGCATTGGAAGGGTTTGCCGCGACTGTAGGACGAATCGAATTCGGTGCCGTCTTCGAGGGTGCCGCGGTATTGGGTGGTGATCAGCGCACCTTTGACTACGCTTTTGCCGTCGCCCTGTTGCAGGTCGATGATTTGCAGTTCTTCATTCATGGCGTATCCCTCGTGTGATCCAGGCGCGAGGTTTTCGCAGAAATCAGGACGCATGGCAAACGTTGTCTGCCCTGCATCAGGGAACCGCAACGGCCTATTCGGTTCACATGGGTATCGACCCTGCATTTCAGATAAGGACTTTCTGATGATCGACTCTCGTCCGCTCCACGGCTTCATTCCGCCGTACATCCTCAACCGCATCATCGCCCACGGTTCCGAACAGCAACGTTCCAGCGCCCTCGGCACCTTGACCCACGTGCGCAACCTGCGGCACAACCCTGGCCCGCCCAGCACCCCGCCCGTCGCGGCGGCGCTGCCCAAGCCCGGCAAGGCCGGACACCCGCAACGCAGCGTGCACGACGCCCAGAACAGTATGGAACTGCCCGGCCAGCCGGTACGCCTGGAAGGCCAGCGGGCCAGTGGCGACCCGGCCGTGGACGAGGCCTACGATGCATTGGGCGCCACCTATGATTTTTTCTGGAAGGTCCTGGGGCGCGATTCCATCGACAACAAAGGCTTCGCCCTGGTGGGCAGCGTGCATTACGGCCAGGGCTATGAGAACGCCTTCTGGAACGGCGCACAGATGGTATTCGGCGACGGCGACGGCGAAATCTTCCAGCGCTTCACCCGCTCCCTGGACGTGGTGGCTCACGAACTGGCCCATGGCGTCACCGAAAGCGAAGCCGGGTTGATCTACGCCAACCAGTCCGGTGCGTTGAACGAGTCCATCTCCGACGTGTTCGGTGTGCTGGTCAAGCAGTTCGTGCTCGAACAGACCGCCGACCAGGCCGACTGGCTGATCGGCGCCGACCTGCTCACCGACAAGATCAACGGCGACGGCCTGCGCAGCATGTCCAACCCCGGCAGCGCCTACGATGACCCGCTGCTGGGCAAGGACCCGCAACCGGCGCACATGCGCGAATTCGTGATTACCCGTGAAGACAACGGTGGCGTGCACATCAATTCCGGCATTCCCAACCGGGCCTTTTATCTGGTGGCGACCACGCTGGGCGGATTTGCCTGGGAAAAGGCCGGCCGGATCTGGTATGAAACCTTGTGCGACCGAAGACTGGCCAATGACGCGTCCTTCAGCGCCTTCGCCCGCCTGACCGTCGAGCATGCCCGCCAGCGCTTCGGCACGCGGGAAGTGCAAGCGGTGCAGAACGGCTGGGCCCAGGTCGGCGTCGACCTGACACAGGAGAGCTGATGAAAACCCTTCCAGACCTCGACGACAAAGCCGTGGTACGGCTGTCGCGCCAGGGCGGCGTGGCCGCCATCCATGCGTTGACCCGACCACGGGAAATCGAGTTCGCCCAGTGCGACCTCGACCAGCGCACACGCATCTGTTCGGTCCTGGAGGGCTGCCTGCCGCTGACCTCCTCCACGCCCGGGCGCGGCGACCAGCGGTTTTTCCAGATCGAGGTGCGTTATCGCGCCAACGACCAGGACGACGAGATGGTGCTGCAGGTGCCCGAGGACCGGGCACCCGGCGAGCTGGTTCACCTATGGGACAAAGGCGAAGTGCTCTGAAGATTTAACGTGTGGCCGGCACGATCTTGACGATCGCGCCGGACACGGTTTCGATCAGCAGGTACTTGTCGTCGATCTGCACCCATTGCTGCTCGCTTGTCGGCTGTTCCAGCTTCTTCTGTTTCCAGTCTTTCATGCCCCTGTCCGCGCGCTGGTAGTCCGCCGGTACCCGGTCGTTCTCCACCAGCCTGCGGCCATTGCTCGGCGAATGCTCCAGGGCGTCTCCAGTTTTCTCGACCGCTTGCGCAACAGGCCCAAGGGCTCCAAGGCCGGCAATCAGGACCAGGCTGGCGATCAGGGTGGGTTTGCGCATAGAAAAAACTCCAGTTATTCGAGGGACTGAATCTGGGACTTCGCGGGCGGCAAATCATTCCTTTTACCGTAGAAGCTCGTAGGAATTCGCAGGAACTCGTAGGAGCTGTCGAGTGCAACGAGGCTGCGATCTTTCCCAAGACACTTGAATCCCAAGCGAAAGATCAAAAGATCGCAGCCTTCGGCAGCTCCTACAACGCAGCCGAGCGGGAGCAAGCTCCCTCGCCACGGGATATAGTGACAAGCCCTGCACGACGGACCCTGCCATGACGACCCCGACCACTGCCTCCCCTGCCCTCAAGGAAATCTTCAACAACGCCCGCCTGGAACACATCGCCAGCGAAATGCGCGCGGTGTATCCGACCTTCGACGCCAAGGCATTCTTGCGCATGGCCAACGACGGGCTGGCCGAGTTATCGGTGATGCAGCGCATGGCCCGGGTCAGCGAGTGCCTGCACGCGGTGCTGCCTCTCGATTATGAAGCGTCGCTGGAGGTGCTGCGCGCCCTGGCCCCGCGCCTGAACAGCATGTTTGTCAGCATGTTCCTGCCGCACTACGTGGCGTCTTACGGCCGCAATCACTTCGACGTGTCGTTGGACGCGCTGCAGTATTTCACTCGGTTCGGCTCGTCGGAATTCGCCGTGCGGCACTTCTTGCGGGACGACCTGGAACGCACCCTCAAGGTCATGCACGGCTGGGCACTGGACGCCAACGAACACGTGCGCCGCCTGGCCAGCGAAGGCAGCCGGCCAAGCCTGCCGTGGTCGTTTCACCTGGAGCCGATCCAGGCCAACCCCGACCTGGCCGCCGCGATCCTCGACACGCTCAAGGCCGACGACAGCCTTTATGTGCGCAAATCCGTGGCCAACCACCTCAACGACGTCACCAAGCAGCATCCCGACTGGGTGCTGGACCAGATCGAAGGCTGGCCCTTGCAAGACCGCCACACCGCGTGGATTGCCCGGCATGCGCTGCGTAGCTTGATCAAACAAGGCAACCCCAGGGCGCTGGGGGTCATCGGCGCCGGCGGCAAGGCGCAGGTCCAAGTGCTGGATTTGCAGGTGACGCCGGCGGTGATTCGCTTGGGCGAACAGGTCACGCTGTCCTTCACGGTGCAATCAACCCTCGGGCAGAGCCAGCGTCTGGTGATCGACTACGCCGTCGACTACGTGAAAGCCTCGGGCGGCACCTCGGCCAAGGTCTTCAAACTCAAGACCTTCGATTTGCCCGCCCAGGGGCGCGTCAACCTCAGCCGTTCGCAATATATTCGCGAGCTGACCACCCGCAAACACTACGCGGGCCGGCATGCCGTGCACCTGCTGGTCAACGGCGAGCGGCTGGGCAGCACGGCGTTCGAGATCGTCTGAGGGGCGTCAGGCTATCGCCACGGTTTTCGCCTGGCGGATTTCCTGCAGGAAACGCTCGGCCGGCAGCGGATGGCCCAACAGATAGCCCTGCAGCGAATCGCAGCCCAACTGGGTCAGGAAGTCTTGTTGCACATCGGTCTCCACGCCTTCGGCGACGATCCGCAGGCCCAGGGCCTGGCCGAGGGCGACGATGGCCGAGACGATGGCCGCGTCATCGCTGTCGTGCTCCAGGTCCCGCACGAAGCCGCGATCGATCTTCAGCTCGTTGGCCGGCAGGCGCTTGAGGTACATCAGGCTCGAATAGCCAGTGCCGAAGTCGTCGATGGACAAATCCACGCCCATGTCCGAGAGCAGTTGCAACACCGTCATGCTTGCGTCCGCATCGCTCATGGCGGTGGTTTCGGTGATTTCCAGGGTCAGGCTGTTGGCCGGCAACTTATGCGTTTCCAACGCCTTGGCCACGCTCTGCACCAGACCGGTGTGGCAGAACTGCAAGGCCGAGAGGTTCACCGCGATGCGCCAGTCGGTATAACCGAGCACGTACCATTCGCGCATCTGCCGGCAGGCTTCGTTCAACACCCATTCGCCGATGGGGATGATCAACCCGGTCTTTTCCGCCAGGTCGATGAACGTGTCGGGCATCAACAGGCCTTGGGTCGGGTGGGTCCAGCGCAACAAGGCTTCGGCCCCGACCGGACGGCCATTGGCCGCATCGAACTTGGGCTGGTAATGCAGGCTGAACTGCCGCTGTTCGACGGCCATGCGCAAGTCTTGCAACAGCTGCAATTGCTTGCGGGCGTTGCTGTTCATCGAGGCGTCGAAAAAACTGTAGCCGTTTTTGCCGGCGCCCTTGGCGTGGTACATCGCCGCGTCGGCGTTCATCAGCAGCTCTTCAGCGCTTTGGCCGTTGCCGGGGTAAAGGGCGATGCCAACGCTGGCGGAGATCTGCAAGTCATGTTCAGACACCCGGAACGTGCGCCCGATCAAGCCGACCTGGCGTGCCGCCAGTCGCAGGGCATCGTCGGGTTCGGCCAGTTGCACCAGCAGCACGAACTCATCACCGCCGATCCGCGCCAGGGTGTCCTGGCTGCGCAGGTCTTCGCGCAAGCGCAGGGCCACGTCCCGTAGCAACAAATCGCCCATGTGGTGACCAAAGGCATCGTTGACCGGCTTGAAACCATCGAGGTCGATGAACATCAAGGCGAAGCAGCCGCCCTGCTCCTGCACCCGATGCATGGCCTGGTCGATCCGATCGGCCAGCAACACACGGTTGGGCAGTTCGGTGAGGGGGTCGTGCAGGGCCAACTGAGTCAGTTCCCGGTTGGCCCGGGTCAGGGACTGGGCCAGCTCGGCGGTGCGGGCTTCCAGGCGCGCATCGAGAATCGATGTCAGCAAGGCAATGGCCAACACCGCCAGGGTGGTGATCAACACCAGATTGTCCAGGCCCTTGCCGCTCAAGCCGTCCAGGGAACCACAAAAGCTGCCCTCGCTGAACCGCGCCCCGGCCATGCCGGTGTAGTGCATGCCGACAATGGCGATGCCCATGACCACCGCGGCGCCCGCGCGAGCCAGACGCACGTGAGGGGTGTTCTGGCGCAGGCGGAAGGCAATCCACAGCGCCGCCGCCGACGCGCCGACAGCAATCACCAGCGAAGCCCCGAACAGCGTCGGATCGTAATCGATGCCCGGCTGCATCCGCAGCGCGGCCATGCCGGTGTAATGCATGGCGCTGATCCCGGCGCCCATGATCAGCGCACCGAAGGCCAACTGCCAAGCCGGCAATCGCGGCTGGCTAACCAGCCACAGGGCAAAACCGCTGGAAAGAATGGCGGTCAGCAGTGACAGCGCGGTGATCGAAATATCGTAGCCAAGCTCAACCGGCAAGGTGAACGCCAGCATGCCGATGAAGTGCATGGACCAGATACCCACCCCCATCGCCAGCGCGCCCCCAGTCATCCACCAATGCGCGGCGCGCCCCTGGGCGGTCGCGATACGCCCGGCCAGATCCAGCGCGGTGTAGGAAGCCAGCACGGCAACAAACAAGGAGATCGAAACGAGGGCGGGGGAATAACTGCCGATGAGCATGGTTTTTTCTCGTAACTGGAGAACCGGACTGCTTCCATGCCCGGTTGGAGGCCGGCGATTGTACTGAATCGTGACAGGGACGCACGAACCAAATGTCAAAAAGCCATCAAACCTGGAATATTTTCGACGAAAGACACGACCCCGCGCAGGGAGATTTTTTCTGCAAGCCATCCATCATGCGTTCACCGCAGTTCCATTGTGGGATTTGGGCCGGGCACAGGTTTTGGATTCACTGGAGATCCAGTGTGGGAGCGAGCTTGCTCGCGATAGCTGTGGATCAGTCTGCACACCGGCCCCCGGGGCGTTCAGCTACTCTCGAAGAACCACTTCAAGGAGGATTCCACTCATGAGCGTTCCAGCCAACCGAGCCTTGACCACTGCACTCGTGGTGATCGATGTACAGAACGACTTCATCCCCGGCGGCCAACTGGCCGTGCCAGGAGGTGATGAGATCGTGCCGTTGATCAACCAGCTCGGCCAATCATTCAGGCACGTCGTCCTCGCGCAAGACTGGCACCCGGCCGGGCACGCCTCGTTTGCCTCCAGTCACCCGGGCAAGCAACCTTTCGACACCGTCCAATTGCCCTACGGCGAGCAGACACTCTGGCCCGACCACTGCCTACAGGGCAGCCACGGTGCCGCGCTGCACCCGGCACTCAGGCTTAACCATGCCAAGCTGATCATTCGCAAAGGCTGCAACCCGGACATCGACAGCTACTCGGCCTTCATGGAAGCGGACCACCAGACCCCGACCGGTTTGACCGGCTACCTCAAGGAACGCGGCATCGACACCGTCTACCTGGTGGGCCTGGCCCTGGATTTCTGCGTGATGTTTTCGGCACTGGATGCCCGGCTGGCCGGGTTCAACGCGTTTGTGGTGCTGGACGCCTGCCGGGGCATCGACAGGGAGGGCTCGATGGAGGCGGCGATCCGGCGGATGCAGGAAGCGGGCGTGCAATTGATCGAATCCAGCGCGATAGACGGTCGCCCCTTCGCTTGATGGCCCATACTAGGCGCCTCTTTTCCGGACAGTGAGCCTCCATGCCCTTCCTCGCCCGCACTCACCCGCGCCTTTCCAGCGCCACGGTCCTTGGCCTGGCGGTGGGTATCCTGGCTCCCGTGGACTCGATCATCAGCAAGATCCTGATCGGCTGGAATGCCGGGGTCTGGACCTACCTGGTGCTGATGTTCTGGCTGACCGTGCGGGCCAAGGCGCCCGATGTGAAACGCATCGCCGAAATCGAAGATGAAAATGCCGGGCTGGTGCTGCTGACGGTCTGCGTCGCGGCCTTGGCCAGCCTGGCGACCATCACCTTCGAGCTGGCCGGCAGCCGCGACCTGCAGGCCGCTGGCAAGCTGTTGCACTACGGCTTCACGGCAATGACCGTGATCGGCTCATGGTTGCTGATCGGGGTGATTTTCAGCGTTCACTACGCACGGCTGTATTACACCTGGGAGGGCAAGGAGCCGGCACTGCGCTTTGCCGAAGGGCTGACCACGCCCAACTATTGGGATTTCCTGTATTTCTCTTTCACCATCGGCGTAGCGGTGCAGACGTCCGACGTGGGGGTCGCCACCCGGCAACTGCGCAAGATCGTATTGGCGCAGTCGTTGATCGGGTTTGTGTTCAACACGGCGATCCTGGGGTTTTCGATCAATATTGCGGCGGGGTTGTTTGGGTAAGGGGCCATTGGGACCGCTTCGCGCTCCAGCGGGAGCAAGCTCCCTCGCCACAGGATTCAGGGCGGTGTTGGCAGCCACAGCCTGAAACGTGCCCCACCCAAAGGCGAGGCCTCGACGGTGAGTGTGCCGCCCTGGGCCTCCAGGGCCCGGCGGCTGATGGCCAGGCCGAGACCGAAGCCGCCCGTGGCGCGATCGCGGCTGCGGTCCAGGCGGTAGAACGGCTCGAACACCCGCTCGCGTTCGCCGTCGGGAATGCCGATGCCGTCGTCGTCGACCCAGATCTCACAGCCTTGATCACCCACCAGCACGCCGATCTGGATGTGCTTTTCGCAATAACGCATGGCATTGCGCAGCAGATTCTGCAACGCCCGTGCGGTCAGCCGTGGGTCCAGCACAAAACGCTCCAGCGTCCCATGCAACAACACGTCGATCACCACGTCCGGCGCCGCCAGGTCCTCGTCGACGCTGCCCAGGATGCTGTCGATGAACTCGTCCAGCGCCACTTCGACCCGTTCGGGCAAGTGTTGCGGGTTTTGCAACCGGCTGTAGGACAGCAGCTCCAGCACCAACTCATCCAGCTCGCGAATGTGCGCCACCAGCCCTTGCAGACGCTCACGACTGGGTGCCGGCAGGTCATCGGACAGCGCCAGGGCCAGGCCGAAGTCGAGCCGCGTCAGGGGCGTGCGCAGTTCGTGGGACACGGCGTTGAGCAGATCCCGCTGTTGGTTGAGCAGGTTCTCGATGTCCCCCGCCATCGTGTCGAACACATGGGCCAGGCTGCCGATGTTCGAACTGGAGGCGATGTGCGTACGCTCCCCCAGATGACCTTTGCCGAAACGCTCGGCGGTGCGCCGCAGGCGTTCCAGGTCGCGCCAGTGAGGCCGCAACCAGAGCAACAGGCAAGCCAGCATCGTCGCGCCGATCAACACGTTGATGCTCCAGTACAACCAGCTGACATCGGCCGGGTCCGGCGGCACGACCATCTTCACCGCCATGCGCTCATCCAGCGGTGCCGCCGCCAGGGTTCGCCAGGCCCAGTCGCCAAGGCGCACCACATTCTCGCCACGCTTGAGACGCGCCTGTTCCTCGGCGCTGAAACCGTTGTCATCGATGGCGGCCAGTTGAATGCGCAGCGGGTCGAATTCCTTGTCCATTTGCGCCGCCAGCGTCGGCCACTGTTCGCTGGGCACAGCGCGGAACTGCTTGACCAACAAGGTTTGCAGGCCCCGGGAATAATCGAGGTTGTAGGTCAGGAAACGCTCATGGAACAGGCGCACCACCAGTTCCGGCATCAGGTAGATCGCCGCGCTGTAGGACACGATGGTGACCAGATAGAGGCGAATCAGCAGCTTCCACATCGGCTCAGCATTCCCACTCGGAACGGCTGAACAGGTAGCCCTTGCCCCACACAGTCTTGATCTTGCGGGCTTCGTCGGCGTTGTCGTCGAACTTGCGCCGCAACTTGGAAATCGCCACGTCCACCGAACGGTCGGTGCCGTTGAATTCGATACCCCGCAGGCGTTGCAGAATCTGGTCGCGGCTCAGCACTTCGCCGGAATGCCGGGCCAGCACCACCAGCAGATTGTATTCGCCGCTGGACAATTCCACCGCCTGCCCGCGCCAGGTCACCGTGCGCTCGGACAAGTCGATGCACAGGTTGCCCACCAGGATGCGGTCGTTGGCCGTCTGCGGCTCGATGAGGCTGCTGCGCCGTAACAAGGTGCGCACCCGCGCCAGCAACACCCGAGGCTCACACGGTTTGGTGACGTAGTCGTCAGCGCCCATCTCCAGGCCCAGGACCTGGTCGTGGCTGTCATCCCGGGCGGTGAGCATCAGGATCGGCAAGGTCGCCGAATCGGCCCGCAGCAAGCGGCAGACCTGCAAGCCGTCCAGCCCCGGCAACATCAGGTCGAGGATCACCAGGTCCGGCGGATCGACCCGCGCCCGCTCACGCACATGATCGCCACGGCTGAGGACGCTGACCTGATAGCCGTTGCGCTCCAGGTAACTGGCGATCAGTTCAGAAAGTGCGGTGTCGTCTTCCACCAGGAGGATGTTGGGCATGGTGTTTCCAGAAAGTGCTGTGGCGCGGCCATGCCGCTATCGCGAGCAAGCTCGCTCCCACAAGGGTCTTGGGGACGACAAAAAACCACTGTGGGAGCGAGCTTGCTCGCGATGAGGGCCTGCCAGACGCAGAGAATCTCAAGCGACCAAGGATATACGCCCTCACCCACCCAGAGCCAAACCCCTTACACAATTTCACACACTGTCTACAAAGCTTTACCGGATTACCCCCTGAGAGATACTGAAATCGATAGCCCGCCAGAGAGCACCGCTCGCGCACGGTGTTCTCCAGAGGGGCTATGGTCCATGGGGTGTATCGGCTAGGTGGATCAACGTTGGTCAGTGTCCGGTTGCGAGTCTGGAATACTCGCCAGCACCTGGCCCGCGTTGTAGGGGATCCGACAGTAGGCGCCCAGATAATCCTGAATCGCCTGCGTTCCGATCTCCCCCGTGTAGGGGTTCGCCCAGAGTGGCCACAGGGGATTGCCATTCTCGAACGCGCCGGTCCAGTGCCTGTAGTTGAACCCCGTGGGCACCACGTAATAAGTACGAATGGCTTCCATGGTGCCGCCGTCCGGACGTGGGGGCTGGGCAAATGAGTTCGCGGCCCCTTGGGAGTTTGCCCAGTTGGCCGCCTCCCCCCCTGTGATGGTGCTGATCATTGTCATCTGCCAGGCGTTCGAGCGGATCACCGAATAAGACGCTGTTTGCCCCGAAGCATCGGCTACCGTGATCGTCGCCTGTCCGTTGGCCCACCCTTCGACCGTACCGTAGCCATCCACGCGGGCGACATTACCGTTCGACGTGTAGTAAGCGTATCCAGGGTTCCCCGATAGAGGGGTACGATTGAATGTTGTGCCGGCTGGCATGGGGGTGCCGTTTCGCGGCTGTCCGATGTACAGGAAAAACCCGCTGAGGTACACGGGGCCGGTATCGACCACCAACTGCTTGGCTACATTGAATCCCCGATAATCAGACTCTGGTTGATTGCTGTACAGCGCCTTGGCGTTGACGATATGGGGCCCCTCGGCGAGCCCGCTCAGCGGCAGGCTCCAGTCACCATAACCGTCGACATCGGCGATGCCCTTCAGGTCGGCACCCTCAAAGATCTGTACTTGCATACCCAGGGAGGCCCGACCGTGCAAAGTGACGCTGGTGGAGAGGGTATAACCGCCGTTGGGAATGTCAGCATTGTTGGGATCCTTGATCGCTGTAATCGTCGGCTGCGCGACGGCAACCACATTAATCCCCCAGGCATCGGATATTGGATTGTTACCGTAGAGCGCCTTCGCGGTGAAGATATGAGGCGCCACGCTGAGCCCGCTGACTGTCAGGCTCCAGACGCCATCGCCGTTGACGTCGGCGGTGCCCTTCAAGTCGTCGCCTTCGTGAACCTCCACCTTCTGGCCCTTCGTCGCCCTGCCGCCCAGGGTGACGCTGGTTTCGACGGTATACCCACCGTTGGTGATTGGCGCCTGATGCGGGTCCTTGGCGGAGTCGATGGTCGGCCTGATCAGTTCAAGGGTTTTGACCGTATAGGTGCGCAACGGAAAGGTCAGCGCCTCACTCTGGTTACTGCTTCGGTTGAAGGTTACCTCCAGCACAACCTTGAGCTCGGAACCATCGCGCAGTTTCTCAAGCTCGACCCGCTGGATCGCCTTCGACAGCCCGGGACCCACTTCGGTCGAGATCACCTCTGAGCCGGTGTAAAGCGTAATCGTGTGATTCGAGCCATCGCTGGCAGTGCCCTCGCAGCGCAACCAGACCCGCTGGCCGGCGGCGATCAGTGGCCAGGGCGCTGCCGTGACACGGGCATCACCAGTAAAGCTGCCCAGATTCAGTTCGCTGCCAATGCCGCCCTGTGCCGCTTCGCGAATCAGCGGCATTGCCAGGCTGGACTCGGGCATTGCCTGCACCGCCAGCGTCAGGGGCGCTGACGGCGGCTCTTCGCGGCCGTCACGGGTCACCGTGTAGGTCACCGTCACCGATCGCGCCAGGTTATAGGCGAGCACGCTGACCGGAAGATCAATCTCTCGGCTGGCAGGCAAATCGCCTGCCGGCTTGGTGTAAGAACCCCCTCCTGCAGTGCCGGCCCAGGTGACACTGACCTTATCTCCAGGCTGGACACCGTAATCAGGAATCACCACGGTCAACGCATCCTTGGCCGCGACAGGATTCAGTTGCTGGGTCGGTGAATTGCCGGTGGCCTGCTTGATGCTGGGGGCGGTCAACTCCATCCCGGCACCAATCCTCATCTGCAAGATTTCTGATGGACTTGTCCCCCCTCCAACCCGCCGGACCCAATACAACGCCCGTACCGTGCCGTCCCGGTTGCCCTCGATCAACGGGGCACCGATGGTGAACGGGATGTTTTGGGTCTCGGTGATTTCAGTGACCTTGATCGAGTCTCGATACCGACCGGTGTTCGACCCCCACCACAGGATGTGCACCCGGTCGCCAGCCTTTTGCCCACCATATTGGCGAACGATCAGGCGAGTGCCGTCCGGTTTATCCGCCGGGTCCAGCACGCCGTCGCTCTCGCCCTCCACCACCGGCACGGGTAATTCGGCCAGGGGAGTGCCGATACTGAGCGGGTCGGCGTGCAGCGATTCATCTTCGATGACTTCCCGGCTCACAGCATCGCGCAGCAGCTTGTAGTACAGATCGAGCGTGCCCCCATTAATGGCAGTGAGGTGCTCGCCGGCCACGACGATTTCGATCGGGACAGTGCCCTCCGCTTCATTCTGGCTGAGGGGATGCAGGGGCAAGTCAGGCGTATAAGGGCTGCCGGTTTCGGTGATGCCGTTCCAGATCAAGGCAATGGCGTTGCCCTCTTCCATGGCCGGGTCCAGAGGGATCTCGATGGTGGTACTGGGCAGTTGGGGATCGAGGGTGCCGGCGATTTCGTCCAGCGGGATCGGTGCCGCCAGGGGATTGGCCCGGCCCACGATCCGTGGGGAGAGTATCTTGGAGGTCAAGTCATCACTGCCATCGGCCTTGATCAGCCGATAGAAAAACGCCGCATGGGGACCGCCGGCCAGCTGTCGCACCTCGGCGCTGGGGCGTTTGAACTCGAGGATACTCGGGACACTGAGGAGTTTTTCCGACGCGAAGATGACTTCGTCGATCTTTTCCCCCTCCGCCGTGGTACCCGTCAAATGCATCTCGACCTCATCGCCCACCTTGAAGTTGGCACCCATCGCGACTATCTGAAAGGTCAGGTCCGCTTCGCCGAGTTGATCCACGTCCAGCACCAGATTGACGAGTTCCTTGATCAGCGGCGCCTCCAGACGCGAGTTGCCGGTGTCTACGATCACCCGTACTTCGGCACTCCAGTCTTCGGATTTGTTGTCCACCACGTCGTAGACTTCAAAAACCACCGCCAGTCCATTGGTATCGGTGTCCCCGGCCTTGAGAATGGTGGCTTCATCGACGGTAATGATCAGCGGCGTACTCTGCGGCGGCAGATGCTCGCTCTCTACCGTTTTCCAAATGATTTCACCGCCCCAGGACAGCTTGATCCGGTCCCCTTCGACCATGATTGGGTAAGGCTCGATAGTCACCTCGACACCTTGCTCGGCGGCTTCCTGGTCCACGAAACCGGGTGGCAGGAACTCGGTGGGGATCGTCAGTCTCAGTTCGGAGTGACCGGGCGTGTCACCATCCTGATCCTTGCCACCGGGCGGAGCGTTGGTGATCTTGACGTGGATCTTCGTCACCGCTGAAGGCCTGTAGTCGGGTTCTCCCAGTATCTTCACGTCGTAGTTCAGGTTGAAGTCCCCATCGTTCAGCCCGCCTACCGGGATATACCGCTCGACCCACTGACCCACCTCGGTCTCTTCATTGATAGAGCCCGTCAACACGGGGATATTGTTCAAGTTGATCCTGTAGGCATCCCCCCGCCCCATGCTGTCCCCCCAGGGCGGTATACACAACTTTAATCCTTTGTGGGGAAAGACCAGCATGGCAGCGGCGATGTTGATCCCTATGCTGCCGGCTGGAGCCGGCGGATGCGCCGGGTTGCCGTCGGGAATCTTCAGCTCGTCATATTCCAGGGGGGTGTTGTCGGCAGTGTCCATGGCAGGGTCCCAGTCGGATGAGGTCTGGGTTTATTCAATGCCTGGAATCGATGCGCGGCTACTGTCAGAGTTGACAGTAGCCGCACCTTTCTACCACTTGTTCATTCGGCGCGAGATCATCTCAACGTAAAATTATCGAAATGGGCTTCACCGCGTCCATGCATTAAATCAATGCGTTTGAAGGGCCTTGGTGCCGTGTATTCAACCCAACGTTTTCCACCCGTTTCAAGTGGATCAGGGACCAAGAAGCTAACGATCTGCACATCCTGCTCATCGTACAACCAGACCACAGACTGAAGCGCATAGTGATAGTGGCCGACACGGAAAAAGCTCGCAGCCCTCTCCAAATCGATTCGGACCTTTCCCCCTTCGCCGCCAATGTGGAGGGCGTGATTTACGATCTCGGGCGCTTGAGTAAAGTTTCTGATTTCCACAGGCCCCGGGTACCCCTCTTTTATAGCAGTGATCGTGGCGCGCCCTGGCAACTCTAGCGATGAACCCACCGGGATGACGCCTAGTGGAACGTCCTCGAAGTCGATAAAGACTTCGCGAATAATCGTAAAGCTGCGTGCCCATGACACCGGCTCAGGTCCATAGATGCCCTTGGCGGTAAAGCTGTGGAAACCCTCTGCCATCCCGTTCTGGTGCTGGCTCCAGTCACCATCGCGGTTGACGTCGGCAAGCCCTTTTGAGGTACCGCTGTCGAAGATTTCAATCTTCTGGTTGACCGAGGCCTTGCCGAACAGCGTGACATTGACCTGGTCAGTTACGCTGCCGTCAGGCACTTCCGTGCCCGTAGCTGTTTTCACATTCGTGATCGTTGGCGTCACGATGGCGGTCACCGTCAGGGTACGTGCGGCCGAGACAGGTTCGGTACCATAGAGACCTTTTGCGGTGAAGCTGTGGCCGCCGATGGCAAGTCCGCTGATCTCCTTGTCCCAATCGCCGCTGGCGTTGGACGACGTGGTGCCCTTCGAGGTGGTGCCGTTGTCGAAAATCTCGACCTCCTGGTTGTTCGACGCCTTGCCACTGAGGAGGATGGTCGTCGCGGTGGTCGTGGTGCCGTTGGGAATCTCGTTCTGCGGATCCTTCACCGAGGCGATGGTTGGCGTCATGGCCACTCCCACCGTGAATAACCGTACATTCGAATAAGGTGTCCCTGCGGTGTTGTAAAGCGCCTTGGCATAAAAACGATGCCCTCCTTCAGCAACCGCGATGTTCGCGAGCGACCAGATCCCCGTCACGGAGTCGGCTGTTGCGGTGCCTTTCAATACGGCACCTGAACCGCTGCCATCGTAGATCTCGACATCACGCCCTTTGCTGGCCGTTCCGTTCACTGAAACGGTCGTCGTGACCGTTTCAGTGCCCTCCGGAATTTCGGCGCCGTTGGCGTCCTTGACGTTATCGAGAGTCGGTATTGCCTGCACGCCGATGGTGATGTGCAAGGTCTCTGATGCAGAAGTCCCACCTCCGATCCGCCGAACCCAGTACATCGCCCGCACCGTGCCATCCCGATTGCCCTCGATCAACGGAGCGCCGATGGTGAACGGGATGTTTTGATTCTCGGTAATTTCAGTGACCCGAATCGAGTCCCGATACCGCCCGGTGTTCGTCCCCCACCACAGGATATGTACCCGGTCACCAGCCTTTTGCCCACCGTATTGGCGAACGATCAGGCGCGTGCCGTCCGGTTTATCCGCCGGGTCCAGCACGCCGTCGCTCTCGCCCTCCACCACCGGCACAGGTAATTCGGCCACGGGAGTGCCGATACTGAGCGGGTCGGCGTGCAGCGATTCCTCCTCAAGCACTTCCCGGCTCACCACATCGCGCAGCAGCTTGTAGTACAGGTCGAGCGTGCCCCCATTAATGGCAGTGAGGTGCTCGCCGGCCACGACGATTTCAATCGGCACGCTGCCGTCCGCTTCGTTCTGGCTGAGGGGATGCAGGGGCAAGTCCGGTGTATAAGAGCTGCCGGTCTCGGTGACACCGTTCCAGATCAAGGCAATGGCATTGCCCTCTTCCATGGCCGGGTCCAGCGGGATCTCGATGGTGGTGCTGGGCAGTTGTGGATCGAGGGTGCCAGCGATTTCGTCCAGCGGGATCGGTGCCGCCAGGGGGTTGGCCCGGCCCACGATCCGCGGGGAAAAGATCTTGGAGACCAGGTCATCACTGCCATCGGCCTTGATCAGCCGATAAAAAAAAGCCGCATGGGGACCGCCGGCCAGCTGCCGTACCTCGGCGCTGGGGCGTTTGAATTCGAGGATACTCGGGACACTGAGAATTTTTTCCGACGCGAAGATGACTTCTTCGATCTTCTCCCCCTCCGCCGTGGTGCCCGTCAAATGCATCTCGACTTCATCGTCCACCTTGAAGGAGTCGCCCACCGCGATGATCTGAAAGGTCAGGTCCGCCTCGCCGAGCTGGTCCACGTCCAGCACCAGATTGATCGTTTCCTTGATCAGCGGCGCCTCCAGGCGCGAGTTACCGGTGTCCACGATCACCCGTACTTCGGCACTCCAGTCTTCGGATTTGTTGTCCACCACGTCGTAGACTTCAAAGACCACCGCCAGCCCATTGGTATCGGTGTCCCCGGCCTTGAGAATGGTGGCTTCATCGACGGTAATGATCAACGGCGTACTCTGCGGCGGCAGGTGCTCGCTCTCTACCGTTTTCCAAATGATTTCACCGCCCCAGGACAGCTTGATCCGGTCCCCTTCGAACATGATCGGGTAAGGCTCAATGGTCACCTGCACACCTTGCTCGGCGGCTTCCTGATCCACGAAGCCGGGTGGCAGGAACTCGGTGGGGATCGTCAGTCTCAGTTCGGAGTGACCGGGCGTTGCACCGTCCAGATCCTGGCCACCGGGCGGGGCAAAATCGATCTTGACGTGGATCTTCGTCACCGCTGAGGACGTGTAGCCGGGCTCCCCGAGTATTCGCACGTCGTAGTTCAGGTTGAAGTCGCCATCGACCAGCCCGCCGACTGGGATATACCGCTCAACCCACTGGCCCACTTCAGTCTCTTCGTCGATAGAGCCCGTCACCACGGGGATATTGTTCAACTTGATCCGGAAGGCATCCCCCCGCCCCATGCGGTCCCCCCAGGGCGGTAGACGCAACCGTAACCCGTCGTGGGGGAAGACAAGCCTGGCAGCGGCGATGTTGATGCCGACGCTGTCGGCTGGAGCCGGCGGATGCGCCGGGCCGCCGTCGGGAATCTCCAGCGCGTCATATTCCAGGGGGGTGTTGTCGGCAGTGTCCATGGCAAGGTCCCAGTCGAATGAGGTCTGGGTTTATTCAATGCCTGAAAGGGGAAAGTGCCTACTGTCAGAGTTGACAGTAGGCGCACCTCGGGACCGTTCTTGAACCTTATCCCGATCTCCTCCAACCGATGCTGTTGATCGCAGACGCGAGGCCGATCCCCGCTTCACCACCATCTCCGAGGTTCCGGTACCACCACTTGCCGCTGCTATGTATTTCCTCTTCCCAGAACCAGCACGTTGCATGCGAAGGACCGTAATTGGTGATACCGACCACGTCACATACATTCGTGCCATATATTTTGAACGCATTATAGAAATTCCCCAGTTGGGGTCGGCTTGGTAACGTGAGACCTTTATTGCGCACGTGTTGGTCTGCCTGAACTTTCGTTACGCTCCAGGCTGCCTGCTCCCACTGCGTGACCCATGTAACCGAAACCTGGATGTCTGCCCAGTTTCCTCCTGAGTCGCTTACCCTGACTGTCGCAGTGCCTGCGCTGCGCCCCGGATAGACTTGCCCGTAAACGTTTACGTTGACCACCCTCACCGGATTGGATGCAACGACCTGGAAGAAATAGGGTGGCGTTCCTCCCGTTACGGGGATCGTGTAAATGTGATGGGGTAGAAGTTGGCCGACGTGCTCCCATTCAGGATGAAGGAACACGTGATAGTCCCCGTTGCCGTTAATTGGCACGTGCCCTGGACCGACAGCGAATGGCCCGGCTACGCGCAGGGTCCGTACGTTCGAGTAGGTGGTAGAGCTGTGATAGAGCGACTGGGCATACAGACGGCGATCACCTGGATCGACCGTGATCGGACGTGTCCAGGTGCCTGTCGTGGCATCCGCGGTTGCTTCTCCCTTGGACTGCGCGCCGCCCCCACTTCCCTCGAAAATCTCGACGGTCTGGTCTTTACTGGCTTGACCCGACAGTACCAATGAGGTGCTGGTGGTGGTGGTTCCGTCCGGGATTTCCCCGCCGCTGCTGTCTTTGACGCTGGCGAGGGTCGGTACAATAAGTGCCGTCACGGTGAAGGCTTTTACAGCCGAGTCGGGCACACCTGTGCCATAGAGGGCTCGGGCCTTGAGGCTGTAATTCTTGGCGGTCAGACCTGTAAGCCTGGTGCTCCAGTTCGTGCTGTTGGCGGGAACGCTGACCGGGCTACCAATGTTGCTGGAGCCGTCCATGAGTTGGATCTGTCGCCCGCTGCTGCCGGTGCCGGTGACGGTGACGCTGGTTTCGACGGTTATCCTGCCAACGACAGTGCCTTTGGAGTCTCGGATGTCAGTGAGGGTCGGTGCATCCAGGGCAACTGCTCTGACGGTATAGGTGCGCAACGGAAAGGCCAGCGCATTGGCCTCGTTGGTGGTCTGACTCAAGTCCGCCTTGAACTCCATCGTCAGGGTGCTGCCGTCCTTCAGCTCCTTCAGGTAGCTATACTCGACCGGGACGTCATAAAGCCCTTGGGAGATCCAGACTGGACTGGTCCTTGGACCACGTGGCGGCGGCGCCCAGATATTCAGGTCATAGGGAACGGTCCCGTCGGCCTTGGTGCCTTTGAGGCGCAGCCACACATCCTGATCCGGGGCAATCAACGGCCAGACAATGATCCGGCAAGTGGCATCGGCACTGATGGAATTCAGATCCAGCTCAGGGCCAATGCCGCCCTGTGCCGCCTCGCGAATCAGTGGCATTGCCAGACTGGACTCGGGCATTGCCTGCACCGCCAGCGTCAGCGGCGCTGACGGCGGCTCTTCGCGGCCGTCACGGGTCACCGTGTAGGTCACCGTCACCGATCGCGCCAGGTTATAGGCGAGCACGCTGACCGGAAGATCGATCTCCCGGCTGGCAGGCAAATCGCCTACCGGCGTGGTGTAAGAACCCGCGCCTGCAGTGCCGGCCCAGGTGACGCTGACCTTATCGCCCGGCTGAACGCCGTAATCAGGAATCACCACGGTCAAGGCATCCTTGGCCGCCACCGGGTTCAGTTGCTGGGTCGGTGAGCTGCCGGTGGCCTGCTTGACGCTGGGCGCAGTCAACTCCATCCCGGCACCGATCCTCATCTGCAAGATTTCTGACGGACTGGTCCTGCCGTCATGGCGTCGAACCCAATACATCGCCCGCACCGTGCCATCCCGGTTGCCCTCGATCAACGGAGCGCCGATGGTGAACGGGATGTTTTGAGTCTCGGTGATCTCAGTGACCCGAATCGAGTCCCGATACCGACCGGTGTTCGACCCCCACCACAAGATATGCACCCGGTCGCCGGCCTTTTGCCCGCTGTATTGGCGGACGATCAGGCGCGTGCCGTCCGGTTTATCCGCCGGGTCCAGCACGCCATCGCTCTCGCCCTCGACCACCGGCACAGGTAATTCGGCCACGGGAGTGCCGATACTGAGCGGGTCGGCGTGCAGCGATTCATCTTCGATGACTTCCCGGCTCACCGCATCGCGCAGCAGCTTGTAGTACAGATCCAGTGTCCCTTCCTCAATGGCGGTGAGGTGCTCGCCGGCCACGACGATTTCGATCGGGACAGTGCCCTCCGCTTCGTTCTGGCTGAGGGGATGCAGGGGCAAGTCCGGTGTATAAGCGCTGCCGGTTTCGGTGATGCCGTTCCAGACCAAGGCAATGACGTTGCCCTCTTCCATGGCCGGGTCCAGCGGGATCTCGATGGTGGTACTGGGCAGTTGGGGATCGAGGGTGCCGGCGATCTCGTCCAGGGGGATCGGCGCTGCCAGGGGATTGGCCCGGCCCACGATCCGTGGGGAGAGTATCTTGGAGGTCAAGTCATCACTGCCATCGGCCTTGATCAGCCGATAGAAAAACGCCGCATGGGGACCGCCGGCCAGCTGTCGCACCTCGGCGCTGGGGCGTTTGAACTCGAGGATACTCGGGACACTGAGGAGTTTTTCCGACGCGAAGATGACTTCGTCGATCTTTTCCCCCTCCGCCGTGGTACCCGTCAAATGCATCTCGACCTCATCGCCCACCTTGAAGTTGGCACCCATCGCGACTATCTGAAAGGTCAGGTCCGCCTCGCCGAGCTGGTCCACGTCCAGCACCAGATTGACGAGTTCCTTGATCAGCGGCGCCTCCAGACGCGAGTTACCGGTGTCCACAATCACCCGTACTTCGGCACTCCAGTCTTCGGATTTGTTGTCCACCACGTCGTAGACTTCAAAGACCACCGCCAGTCCATTGGTATCGGTGTCCCCGGCCTTGAGAATGGTGGCTTCATCGACGGTAATGATCAGCGGCGCACTCTGCGGCGGCAGATGCTCGCTCTCTACTGTTTTCCAAATGATTTCACCGCCCCAGGACAGCTTGATCCGGTCCCCTTCGACCATGATCGGGTAAGGCTCGATAGTCACCTCGACACCTTGCTCGGCGGCTTCCTGGTCCACGAAACCGGGTGGCAGGAACTCGGTGGGGATCGTCAGTCTCAGTTCGGAGTGACCGGGCGTGTCACCATCCTGATCCTTGCCACCGGGCGGAGCGTTGGTGATCTTGACGTGGATCTTCGTCACCGCTGAAGGTCTGTAGTCGGGTTCCCCCAGTATCTTCACGTCATAGTTCAGGTTGAAGTCGCCATCGATCAGCCCGCCGACCGGGATATACCGCTCGACCCACTGACCCACCTCGGTCTCTTCATTGATAGAGTCCGTCACCACGGGGATATCGTTCAACTTGATCCGGAAGGCATCCCCCCGACCCATGCTGTCCCCCCAGGGCGGTAGAAGCAGCCGTAACCCCTTGTGGGGAAAGACCAGCATGGCAGCGGCGATGTTGATGCCGACGCTACCGGCGGGAACCGGCGGATGCGCCGGGTTGCCGTCGGGAATCTCCAGCTCGTCATATACCAGGGGGGTGGTGTCGGCAGTGTCCATGGCAGGGTCCCAGTCGGATGAGGTCTGGGGTTATTCAATGCCTGGAATCGATGTGCGGCTACTGTCAGAGCTGACAGTAGCCGCAGGAGCGTGGCCGATGAACACGATCATAACCGACCAACGGCGACTCAACCTGTCAATCCTGACAGTTGGCAAACCCCCGACCGACCAGCAGATTAGGGTTCAGCCCCCCTCTCAATGGACACTCCTCATGACCCGGTTCATGCCCTGGCTGCTTCCTCCCCTGGACCCTTCCCAAGCACCGCTGGAACTCAGGGGATTGTTCATTGCAGGTTGGACCAGCCCGGTAAACGATGCTGACTTCGGGATCAACCGCAACATTGTCTTCGACCTCGCCATCCCGCCCCAGACCGAAGACCCACCCAAGGACGCACTCGGCGTCATCGACCCGTGGAACGATCAGAAGGAGGGCGACCATGTCGATGTCTACCTGAACGATGAAATCATCGCCCAGGAGACTGTCCCCGTCGGAGGGCTTAACAAGCGTCTGTTTTTGCCGCTGGCACACGAAAAAATCATCCCCACCTGGGGCGAGAACTTCCACTTCAAGCTGACCCGCGTAGGCGAAACCGCGCCCAGCGACGGCTCGACACCCTGGCGCTTGCGAATCAAGCTGGATCGACCGGGCGGCAGGGATAGAGAACCTCACAACCCCGGCCATTCGGAGCTAAAGGCTCCGCTGCCTCCGCAGGATGTGATCGATAACGGGGTGGACGCCGGCTCCGCAAAGGACGGTTTCGACCTTGAGATCATGCACTATCCCGGCCGTGCGGCCCACGACACCATTCAGTTGGCCTGGGGTAGTGCTTTTGTATATCGCGAGATAACCCCGCAAGAGGCGGCTACGACCGATTCGATCTTCATCAGGATCGACCAGCACACCATCCTGGCTGGCGGAGACAGCGCCCGACTGCTGGTGCACTACATGGTGTTCGATCTGGTTTGGAACTATGCCGAAAAATATTCCCTGCGCACTTATGTGTCAGTAGACGCCGGCGCCGCGCGACTGTCCGCGCCCATTATCAAGGAAGCTTCCAACGGCGTGATCGATTTGCCGACCCTGGGCAAACAGCCCGTGACGATCCAGATTTTCGCGTCCGCACCCGATTTTGCCCTAAACGACACATTGCACATGAACTGGATCGGTACGCCAGTGATCGGCCTGCCCTTGGAAAACCGTCAATCCAAAGTCATCAACAATCTACCCGCCGTCTATGAGTTCGAGATTCCCAACGCTGAAATCCGTGCCCTGGCGGGCGGATCTGGCGACGCCTTCTATACCCTGGAAAAAGCCAACGGTGATCCTCCCCTGTCGTCCAGACACGCCTTTGCCAGCGTCGAGGGGCAGCTATCCACCCTGCCCGCGCCGACACTTAGAGAACTGGTTGGGGACATACTCGAACCGGACCAGCCTTTCGCCACAGCGATCATCCATGCTTATCCGGGAATGAAGGATGGCGACCATCTCAAATTGGTCTGGTTGGGTGAAAAGGCCAACAACGCAGGCCCATACCTGCATGAAGACGAGCACATTGTCAGCAACAATGAAGTCGGCACGGACATTATGATGTTCGTCCCCGGTGAGCACATCGAGGTCCTGCGGGGAGGCAGCCTGAAACTGAGCTACTGGGTCTCCAACGACGACGCAATCGTGTACGACGTCAGGGAGTCCGACATCCTCGATGCCTTGGTCCAGGTCATCCGTGCCGAACTCCCTGCGCCCCGGGTCGTTGAAGCGCCTGATGACAAACTGGATCCAGACATTCATACCGGCAGCGTGACACTGCGTATCGGTTACCTCGGCACCGCCCAAGGCGACATTCTCACCTACTACTGGCATGGCAACCCGGGAGATGGCAGCACCAGCGACTGGGTACCGATATCCCAAGCCAGTGCCGGCAAGGAACTGGACTTTACGATCCTGCGCAAGTACATCGAACCGAACATCAGCGACATCGTCCGGATTCGTTATGTCGTCCTGGAAAAACTCACCGGCCGGTATCGCTACTCGGGCTTGCTTGAGCTGGTCATCGGCGACCTGCTGGGCGAACTGCCCGTGCCAGTGGTAATCGAAGCCTTGCCCGCAGATGAGCTCGATCCGATGAATGCACTCGCCGGCGCCACGGTAGAGGTGCGATACGCAAGCATGGATCAGCCGCACAGGGTTCATTTGAATTGGCTGGGTACCCCCGGAGCGGGTACATCCGATGATCTGGAGTTGCCCGGCAGTACCACCGGCCGCGTTCTTTTCAACGTCCCGGCCTCGGTGGTCGGAGCCAATATCAACCGTAACGTGATGCTCGGTTATGAGGTGACGCACAAAGGCTTCGTCTTTCCTTCCGACACCCTGGCGCTGAAAGTATTGGCCTTCCAGGATCCGGAACAGCAGTTGCCCAAGCCACGGATTACCCAGGCAAACGACACGACGTTGGTGCTGAACCTGGCAACCTTCAACGGAAACGCCAACGTCATCCTTGGAAAATGGCCATTCATCGCCGCCAAACAACGCATCTGGTTCCGGCTCGAGGGCAACACTGGGATGGGAATGCCCTATTCCATTGCATTGCTGGACAGCCATGAACTGAACGACAACCAGGTCGCCAATGGCCTGAGTGAAGTGGCGTTGCGAACCGAGCTGGAACGACTCGGCCACAACACACCGTTAACCGTGGTATGCAAGGTGGGCTTCAGCGCCGAAACAGAAGAGATCTATGCGCTTACCTTTCCCCTGACCCGCTACACCTTCAAGACGCATCATGACTGGGTCGTGCCAGAGATCACCAGCGTCAGGGACTCCTGGGGCGAAGTGGGTGAAGGAGAAAACACCCTCGACAACCGCGTGACATTGAGGGGCACGGCGACACCCGACTCCAGTATCCAGCTCTATGACCGCGACGCTCCAGGAGCGATCGTGCCGGTAGACATCGACGGGGCCTGGTCGCATATCATGACCTCGCTAAGCGTAAAATCTTACCGGCTCACCGCCCACGCCCTGGACGGCAGCGGCTTTGTTTCATCACCCCGGACTTTTTCCGTAGAAGCCGCCAACGCCCCTACCATTACCAGCATCAGTGACGTCTGGCGTGAGATTGCTCATGAAGGCTACACCGCTAATCGGCAAGTCACGGTGAAGGGCCAGGCCAATCCCAGACAAAATGTAAAAATCACGGGGGTTTCAACGCCGGCTCCAGAAGAGCCGACTGATGGAAACGGTGCTTGGAGCACCACCTTCAGCGCCTTGGCCCTGCAGCGTTATAGCGTGGTGGTCGAAGCGCTTTATGGCATAGGCGTCCCGCCCTCCGCACCGCGGTCATTCACGGTGACTGGTGTTGTCAATCCGATTATCAGCAGCGTTCGAGACTCCCGCGGCGAACTCAATAATGGCGCCACCACCACCGACAATCGGGTGGCCTTGAGCGGTAATGCCAGTGCCTATCAAGTCGTGCAGATACTGGGCACCACGACGACAGCCCCGGAAATCACAGCCGATGCCGGAGGTATCTGGCACCTGCCACAGTTGGCGGTGAGCCCTGGAAACTACAGCCTGACCGCCAAAGCCTTGTACGGCGAAAACGTGCCCATTTCACAACCGCGAACTTTTACCGTACGCGCACCAACACCACCATTGAACTTCAATCAAAGCCCCGTCACCTTGAGTGGAGCGGCCTACATGCTCGTCGGGAGTGCCGCGCTGCCCAACTTCGGCGCCGGCACGTCGGTACGCCATATTGCCAGCGGCGGCACACCACCCTATTGGTACAGTTCGAGCAACCAGGCAGCCGCAGTGGTCGATCAATCCGGGCTGGTAACCGTTCGCCGCAATGGCAGCACGACCATCACCGTGACCGATTCGTCCACCCCAGCGCAGGCAAAAAGCTACAGCGTTACGGTGACAGGCGTCTGGCTGTGTCACAACCTCGGAGGCGGGCATTACCAGACGATTCGCAACGTCGCCGCTTCACGGGGCTTGAGCGTTCCGGACCTCGGTACGTTGAATACAATCAGCGCCGCCTACCGGGGACGCTGGCCTTGGGGGGGCGCCTACACCTGGTCCAGCAGCGTCAAGTTTCCACTGCCGCCGGTGTATATGTATGCGCTGACCATGTCCAACGGTGCGACATGGGGGTTATGGGACCTGAACCCGATCGGCACGGGCCTGGGCATCGGGCGGTAAGGTGAGCGGCTTCAAACGCAAAGAACCCTGCACTGCGGCAGGGTTCTTTGGGTGGTTTCCAGTCGGGTCCAGGGTTTACCAGCTGTAACGCAGCCCCACATTCGCGCCGAACGGCATTTCGATATGCTTGCCATTGGCATAATCGAAATCGGCATGCAGTTGCAGACGCTCGCTGAGCTGCGCAGCTACACCCGCGCCGAGCTCACCGCGCGACCCCGAAAGATCGTTATTGAATACGTTGTTATTGACTTGCACTTCGTTGTTCTTGGCAAACTCATGGGCCATCGCCAGCCGGACATAGGGCTGCAGCACCGTGCCGTCGTCCAGCGTAAAATTACGCCCGCCGGTCATGCCGACCTTGCCGAGGAAAGAATGGGTGCGGTCGCCTTCGGCCTGCATACCATTATCCAAACCGTAATCCTGGCCCTGGATCACCACCGCGGAGAACTGGGTATAGGGTTCGATGAAATAGTCGTTGTCCAGCTTGATATGCCGTCCGAACTCCACCGAGCCGCCCAGGCCCGTGGTGTTGTAGGAGCCCTTGGCACGGCTGCTGTCACTCATCGAGACTTTCGCTTCATTATGAAAGCTGTTCAGCTTGAGCACACCGTCGAAGTAGTAGCCGGTGTCCGCGTCCAACCACGTCGTATAAGCCCCCACGTAGTAACTTTTCACAGTGCCTGAACTGCCGCGGCTCAAATCCAGGTCAGAGTTGCTGTGGCCCGCCATCGCGCCGACGAGCCATTGTCCATCGCCCACGGGCAGCGGTGCGTCGGCCCCCAGGGAGAAGCCTTGCTGAGTCTGCTTGTAACCGGTACCGGACGCCGCATCCACATTGTACTTGTTGCCATAGGTACGGCCCCACGCCCCCGCTTTGCCTCCATTGAAACGCAACTCACCCATGCGGCTGCGCAGGCTGGTCAGCTCACCCAGCCAGACTGTCGGAGCGGTATTGAACAGGGCCATGACCGTACGGGTACCGGGGCTGACCGTCGCCGTCTCAGGATCGAGGAACCAATCGGTCCCCCCTGAACCATTCGCCGCGGAAACCAATTTATACGAGTAGGTCCCGACATCCACCTGATCGCCGGCCAAGCCAAAGGTAGCGTCGCCCGCCGCCGTCTGCACCAGGGTCAGCGCCTGTGCAGACGTGGGATCGACGCCGGAACCGTTCACCAGCAACGCGTGATTCCCGCTGGCAACGCCGGTGACATTGAGCACATCGTGTTGATTGGTGGCCCAGTCGACATCCATCTTGAAGGTTCCCTCGCCCGTCAGGGTGCCCACATTCAACCGATAGAACTCATCAGCACCGCCAAAGACCACCCTTCCCCCGCTCATGGCCAAGGCGCCAACCGTATTGTCGCCCGCCATTTCCCAGTCAGAACCGCTGTTGATGGTTACGCCGGAAACGTTGGTCAGATTGCCCTTGAAGGACGAGGCGTTGGCGAGCCTCAGGGTGCCGGTACTTCCGGACTCGACAATGAAATCCCCTTCCATGCGGCCCTGATCGAACCCCAGATTGACGGTGCTGTTTCCGGAGACATCGACATTGCCTTTGAGCACGACAGCGCCGCTATTGCTCACATTCATGTTCGCCGTGACACCGTCGACAGCCTCAAGCAAATTGCCATTGCCCGCGATGAGATTCGAGCCATTGGTCAGATTGATGTTGATCGCCGTGGAGGCGGCACCGGCAGGCACGACACGGATGGCTGCACCGTTTTTTCCTTCGACGGTCGTGCCATCGAGCAATACATTGCTTTCACGGGGAAGTGGCCGATTGCCCCGCAGATCGAGTCCATTCAAGCCACCGATAATCGTGCTGTTGGTAAATGTCGCATCGGCACTGAACAACCTGACGCCGTAGCTATCGGCGCCAGTACCTTCGATATGCGAGTTGCGGATATCCAGCGTGCTCAACGCCGAAGCAAAGGCTCCGCCTTCCGATCCTCTGATAACGCTGTCGGAGACCGTCGCCGACGATCCCACACCGAGGCTTTGCAACAAATGCAGGCCAATCCCGTTGGCATTGGTCACGGTGCTGTTGCTGATCGTTCCTTGACTGGCTTCCAGTCGCACGCCAGCGATGCTTCCGGTACCCGTGGCAGTCACCGTGGCCCCCTCAAGCGTCACTCGCGAACCGTTACTGGCCCATATCTGCTGGGTCGTACTCCCTGGGCGGACATTGATGGTGGAGTTATTTGAAATGACATCCAATATGCTCGCGCCGTTCACATTGAGCGTGGAATCTTGGATGACGCTGTAGCGATCACTCGGGGTGCCAGGGGCAACGTCCCTGACTTCGCCATTTTCTACCAGGTCGGCCTGCACCGACGTACTTACCAACATCGACAAGATAAAGGAACAAGACACCGGTGCTATACCGGACAACAGCAATCGTGTGGAATTCGAGGAATACATAGTGATGGACCTGAAGTAAGAGTGAACGTGCACTTCTTCAAGACTCAGCGGCAATCAAAGTGCAAGGCGGCCGCAGGATACTCAAATAACCACCTACGGCATGTAGGAAAAATCCCAAATACAAACAGGAAAAATCCCATAAACGTACATCAACAGGAACTTCTCGATCGCTTGAATAAATAAACGGAAAGAAAAAAGCCGGCTTTTTCCTTTCCGCTTCCTCATCTTTTAGACTCAGGGAATGTCAAGGGTTTACCGGACACAAACCTGCCGCATCCTTCGAAGCGGCACGTATCTCAAGCGAGCCGGATAATGGCGACGTGCCGACCATCACCGTATAGTCGACCTTCAACGCTCCCCGGCGGCCTAGCAAATCGCCAAAATGAGTGGCCCTGGGCCCAACCGACTCTTCAAAGCCGTCGTCCACTTGTGATTGGCTCAGTGAAGGAATCGTTTTTTCCCAGCGCGTTCCCACTTCCGTGACAGGTGGAAAATCGGAATATCCCTGTACGGTGATGTCCATTCGCAGACCTTCAGACAGCATTGGATTCGGTGGAATTTTCAACCGCAAATCAGCATTTGGACCGATCCAGGACGAACAATTGATCCACCAAAGGCTCCCTACCAGTCTCGCATCAAGAAACACCGGCTCTTCCAGCCTGATAGGCACGGCCTCCTCTACATTCACTTCCGTAGGATCAGAAGGGCTAGGGTTGTTATCACCGGCTTTGCCGACCTCATACCACACATCGATAACAATACCCGGTACCTGCGCAATCTCAGTCCAAGGCACATCGAATTCAACCTCATCGTCCTCAGCTGGCACGGGCGTTACTTCATCCACATAATTGGGTCGGTCGCCCCAGTACAGTCTCGCCCAGTCAACACCGGTCAGGCCTTGAGGAACCGTGAAGGTGGCCTTTGCATTTACTCCAATGTCAGTCACCAATAACTTGTTATCTTGAGGATTTGTTCCACCTCCTCGGACAAGCACCTTCGGCAGAATGCTAGGGTCGACAACTTGGGATAAATCGACGTTGATGTTCAACGGACTTTCAGCAGGATACACGTCGAAGCCTCGTATCATCTCGTAGGTCACTGTCGTCGGTTTTTCGCCATCAGCCGCACCATAATCCGGTATGATCAAGTCAGTATCGCTTACATCAATGATGATCGGGTCTGATGGATTAGCTCCGACTCTGTGGGGATTCTGGGCCCTCTGCGTGCCCCACGTCAGGTAAATACGATCGTTCTTTCCGGGGTTCGTGTAGAGCGGCACCAATGCCCGGACACCCGTTCGTACGTCAGCCAAATCAATCAAAGTTTTAGCGTCTTCGGCCAGTGGAACTCTCAGGCGACGGTACGGACCGACAGGATCGGGATCAAGTAGCAAATGAGTTTCGAGAGGGGTCGACTCTGGACCGACATTACCCACGATATCTTTCAGCTTGAACTTGAAAGCCAGTAAACCATCGTCTTTACTCGTAAGAGTTAAAACCGGAATCCATACTATCCGATCAAGAGGAATCTCTTCGTCATATACCAATTTCGGAACAATATCCTCTTCTACTAGAACGTAAACCTCGATGGCGTCATGGGTACGTGTATCTGAGTAAGAAGGTACGATCAGAGGTACTCCTGTCGGACGAACACTATCCAGGTAGGCCTTTGTTAACCCGCGATCTTTAGCGATCTGATCCCTGAATTCCAAACGGCCGGCGGATTGATTGCCATTGGGCGGGGTCTTATCGATAACGAATTCCGCTATTTCAGAGTCCGTAGTGTCCCCAGAGGGGATCTCTACACTGTACTTCAACTCGTAAGTCCCTTCCGCTGCAAAAGCGGAAGCAGTTACTGTAGTCGGATAGGGGAAGTCATCAGGTTCAAATGGCCCGTCAATCTCATGCTTATCTGTAGGCTCTCCCCAATCGTTGCTGCCTTTGCGCCTGACATAGATCCTGAGAATATCTGTCTCGCCTGCTTCGGCTGGCTCAGGCCATCGCTCAACTTCTAGTTCAAGATCGGTTTCCTGCAGCGCCCGAGGTACATAATTTTCGTATTCCTCATACGGGAAATAGACCGGAATAATTATCGGCGCCAAGGGATCCGCCGGTTCTTCAGCCCTCTCATTCAAATACCAAGTATTGTAGGCTTGACGAGCCTCCGCAGCGGTCAACGTGTTTTTTGTCTGGTCATTCATTTTTTTCAGCTCCGGCAAATATCAGTTAGATATATCCATGAATAGCTAAAATACTGACTACCCATTTCGTTTCAACGAGCCGACATCAAACGCTCGTAGATCTTTCAATCATCACGCCTTGAAGCAGCACACAGTTCTTCCGTAACGGTTTCAACAATCTTCAAATTTTCGGGTGCCGGAGACCTGCCAAACTGTCCATCCGTTTTGGTCAGTGTGTAATAGGCACCCCACGATCCTCGCGACACCGGTTTTATGTAAGGATCGAAGGGCAGGATCCAGACATCGACAAAACCGTCACGTATATGCTCAGGTTTTATCTCTTGCGGAAACTCGCCGTAGGTTTCTGCAATGGGGTCGGTGGAATTGAATGCTCGATAGCCTTGCCAGAACACCAGGATCTGGTCGCCTGTTGCAAAATGACCGCTGTCGAATTTGATGCGGACCCTAATTCCCTCCCACGGTTTATCTTCGCAACCGATATAACCAAAGCCATCGGCATCTTCAAAAACCGGGGCAGGTAAATCATCGATAGTGGTGACCTGAACCCGCACATACGTATTTTCCGATTGCTGTTCATTCACCCCGTTACTGGTTGTGTAATAAACCGGCAACCTCGCGTTATTGGGTTCCGTATCAATCACGTCCCAAGGTACAGCGGAGAACGAAACTTCCACGCCTTCGACATCCCCTGTCTGCACGGTATAAGTGGCGACGGCGCCGCTGTATTGCCCCCAGTAGAGTTCAAGCACCTCCCCCGGATTCGGCGCCTCATACAGTTTCAGCTTCGGGATGACCGGATAGGCCCGGTCACTGGGCAACAGCACATTGGGCACGCCCGAACCGCCGACAATATCGATGAGTGGTAAAAGCGGGTTGAGCAATGCCGGTGCATTGGGATGGTCTTGCCCCGCGACCGTGAAATCGATGTTGATGTCGGCCTCTTCCGAGCGACGCGAACCACCACTACTGCGAATGAAGTTGTACCCCACCTTGACGACCGCGGGGCCTGGCCCATTGGCGATCAATGCAGTCCATGGCACCGGTATGTTCAACGGAAGCACAGCGTCACGCGGGGGCAGTGAAACCCCACCCCACACCAGTTCAATCTGGTCACCGGGTTGCAAGGGAGGGGGAATATTATTAACGATCGCCTCCACCTGCGCCCGCGCATCGGCCCGGTGCACGAGGTTATCATCGTCGTGCAGCGGCACGGTGGGCGGCGGGAGCCGGCTGGGCCAAGGTATGAGTGAAACGGTCCCGGTGGCGGGCTTGGAATAGGTCAGCGTTTCGTTTCCGGCGCGATCCCGAACTTTGTAAAACGCATGGAACGTGCCGTTCTGGTTCGGCGCACGAATGTCATCGCCCTTTAAATCCACACGAATGTCGCCGGCATCGATCTCTGTCTGAAGAACCGTTTTTGTCGTGACAAAAGTTTCTGTGGGTGGGTTCGTTGGCGACCAGAACAGCTCGATCACATCACGATCCGCCGCGCCGGTGTAAATGGGCGACGGAAGGCGAAATTCGACCTTGTCATTGTTGTTCTGAAGATACTCTTCGGTAATGACGTTCCCCGGTAAATTACTGGGAAACAGTAATGCTTCAAGTTGCTTGTCGTAACTGGGCGGCTGGCTATCAATCGTCACGAATCGATGTTCAGAAGGCGCCCCCGAACCGGCAGGAATGACAATTTCATACCAAATTTCGAAACGACCATCGGGTTGGAGATTATTTTTTGGTACTTCAAGTGGATAGGGAAACATGTCCTCTGTAATGGGGCCGGGAACTCTCTCTGTGTGCACCGGCACACCAGTCCTGTTGTTAGGACGCTCCCAGTACAATTCGATAATGTCTTCTTCACCCTCAATCGCATAGTTCTCCCATCGCTCAGGCACCCAGACAGGCAGCGATTGATTCTGCGACCCTGTGGGAAGCAACCCTTCTGGGTCACTGTCCTCAATAATCGAAGGAATCGACAGCTTCTTCAGGACAGCCAATATCGGGCTTCTTTTCCTTATGAGAGGCCTTTCTCTTTCACCCGAGTCCTTGCCCTCTTTCGATTCGCTCACTTGCCACTCCAAACTCGCGATGATTGAGACTGTCTGCGCCGCACTGAAGGATGTGTAATTCATCTCGGGTCTACACAGCAGAACCCAAGTGAAATCTATTCGACTCTCTATCCAATCGATTGAATACTGTCAGAGTTGACAGGTGCGGATACCGTTCGTCGCCTTGAACAAGCACCGAACGGCAATATCTCAGTTCTGTAAATGAAAGCGCCTTGCACGCGAACATCGCCCTTTCTGGACCAGGGACTCTTTTTGATTACGCTAAGAATGCGTGTGTTGAGCGCTGTGAAACTTCAGCGCATTTGCAAAGACTGACCGGCACACGAGGCAATCCGCCTACACGCCTCCGCCAGTTTCACCTGATCGACCACCAACCCGATCCGAATATGCCCCGCCGCACTCGGTCCGAACGCCTCGCCGGCCAGCACCGACACCCCATACCCGTCCAGCAGCCGCTCGGCAAATGCCTGGGCACCGAGGCCCGTCTGGCGCACATCGACCATCACGAACATGCCGCCGTCAGGTCGCACCGGCTTGAGGCCCGGGCAGTCATCGAGCATGGCGCAGACCAGGTCGCGGCGCTGGCGATATTCCTCGTGCATCTGCGCCACCTCAGGCAGAGCCTGCTCCAGCGCGACTTGGGCGGCGCGTTGCACGAAATCCGGCAAGCCAAACAGCATGCACAGCGACAGGTTCGCCAAGTGCCCGGCCAACGCCTGCGGCCCGATGACCCAACCGATGCGCCAGCCGGTCATGGCGTGGGATTTGGACAGGCTGTTGATCGTCGCGGTGCGCTCGGCCATGCCCGGCAGGCTGGCCGGGCTGATGTGTTCGCCTTCGTAGATCAGGTCGCTGTAGACCTCGTCACTGATCAGCCACAGGTCATGTTCGATGCACAACCGCGCCAAGGCTTGCCAGGTGGACATCGGCAGGCTGGCGCCGGACGGGTTGTTCGGGCTGTTGAGCAGCATCGCCCGGGTACGCGGGGTAATCAGGCGGGCAACGTCAGCCGGATCGACCCGAAAACCGTTCTCCGGGCGGACCGCCACCGGCACCACTTTCGCCCCGCAGGCACCGAACACCGCTTCGTAGGTGACATACATCGGCTCTGCGACGATGACTTCGTCGCCTGCGTTGAGCAGGCATTGCGCGACCGCGTACACCGCGCATTGCGCCCCCGGCAGCACAACCACATGTTCGGCGCCTACGCCTTGGCCGCAGCGCAGGCGGTGACGCCGGGCAATGCTGGAACGCAGGGTGTGCAGGCCGCGGATGTCCGAATAATGAGTGTCGCCAGCCCGCAGGCTGCCCACCGCCGCATCGACGATGGCCCGTGGCGTGTCAAAGTCCGGGTCGCCCACCGACAACAGCAACACATCCATGCCCTGTTCGCGCATGGCCAGCGCCCGGTCGTGAATATCCCAGGCAGCGGCACCGTCGCCGGTGATGCGTTGGGTCAAGGCTGAAAAGCGCATGTACGTCTCCTGGTTGCGCGATGTCCAGCCTCAACCCTATCTCAAATCACAAACCGCGCCACCATCGCATTCAAACCCACCGCCAGGCGCGACAGTTCATGGGTGGCGTCGCTGGTCTGTCTAGCACCGCTGGCCGATTGCGTAGCCAGGTCGCGGATGTTCACCAGGTTGCGGTCCACTTCGCGGGAGACCTGGGCCTGTTCTTCCGAGGCGCTGGCAATGACCAGGTTGCGTTCGTTGATCTGGTGGATCGACTGGGTGATCTGCTCCAGGGCCACGCCAGCGGCCCGGGCCATCTCCAGAGTGCTTTGGGTGCGCTGGTTGCTCTGCTGCATCGATTGCACGGCCTGGCCGGTACCGTTCTGAATGCCGGCGACCATTTTTTCGATTTCCTGGGTCGATTGGGCAGTACGATGGGCCAGGGCCCGGACTTCATCGGCCACCACCGCGAAACCACGTCCCGCCTCCCCGGCACGGGCGGCTTCGATGGCCGCGTTCAGCGCCAGCAGGTTGGTCTGTTCGGCGATGGCGCGGATCACGTCCAGCACCTTGCCAATGTCCCGGCCCTGGACCGCCAGGCCTTCGATCATCGAAGCGGTGGCTTGCACGTCGTGGGTCATGGTCTGGATCGCATCGACGGTTTCCACCACCCGCGAGCGCCCCTCCTGGGCTGCCTGGGTCGACTGGTTCGAAGCTTCGGAAGTGGACACCGCGTTGCGGGCGACCTCCTCGACGGCGGCGGTCATCTCATTGACGGCGGTGGCGGCCTGTTCGATTTCATTGTGCTGCTGTTGCAGGCCGCGGGAGGATTCCTGGGTGACCGCGCTCAGCTCTTCGGCCGCCGCTCCCAATTGGCTGGCGGAGCCGGCGATCTGCTCGATGGTCTGGCGCAGGCTGCCCTGCATCGCGGCCAAGGCCTGGAGCAAGCGACCGGGTTCATCCTTGCCATCAACCGCTATGACCTGGACCAGGTTGCCACTGGCAATGATCCGGGCGGCCTCCAAGGCCCGGTTGAGTGGCGCGACGATGCTGCGGGTCAGCAGCAAGGCCAACACGACCGTGGCCAGCGCGGCAATGAGCGAGACGACGATGATGCCGGTGATGGCGCTGTTGTAATGCTCGCCGGCCAGGGCCGATGCCTCACCGGCACTGGCTATGTTGAGGGCAATGAGCTTATTGAGCTGCTCGCCCATCAGATCGGTGCCTTCCTTGATCCGCGTATTGATGTGGGTACGCAGTTCGTCAGCCTTGTTCTGGCGCGACAACTCGAGCATTTCTTTCTGGGCTTGCAGATATTTGTCGAGGGTCGCCGAAAAGACTTTGTACAGCTCAGCCTCTTGCGGCGAGGCCGGCAACGCGGCGTAGCTGCTATTGGCCTTGTTCAGTTTTTCCACCAGCACACCGATGCGGCCCTCGGCCTCTGCCAGACTGGCCGGGTCGCGGTTGACCAGGATCCGGAACGAAAGAATGCGCATGCGCAACACGCTTTCCAAGACATTGGCCAGGTAGCCGACGCTGGGCACTTGGGTCTGCTCCATGTCCAGCGAAGCCTGGCGGATGACTGACATGCGATTGGCGGCGAATACGCCGAGGACAACGACGAGCAACGCGATGACGGTGAAGCCCAGAAAAGCCCGGGGAGCGATATTCAAGCTGCGTAGAGACATGGGAAGACCTCGCTGTGATGGGGTCGAGCATCCATGCCGCCAGCGTACGGGTTGGAATAATTGTGGGTACGCCTGAGGTCGTTATCGGCCAGGCTCCAGGCTTCTTGCAGGGGGATGTAAAAAAATATTTCACGAGACTTATGTGGCGAAGGAACTTGCTCCGTCGCCGTGGGTGTAATGCGCGACCGCTTTATCGGCGCGCCACCCGCCACAGCCGGGCGATGTCCTGGGCGCGCTCGCTCAGCAGGCGCGGGGCGTCGACGCAGGCTTCTTGCAGGGTCATCGGCCCGCTGGCCAGGGCGAAGGCGGCGTCGATACCGTGTTCGTACAGCGCCTGGTAGCCCTCCCCCAGCGTACCGGCGATGACCAGCACCGGCACGCCATGCTGGCGGGCGATGCGGGCCACGCCGAAGGGGGTCTTGCCGCGCAGGGTCTGGGCGTCGAAACGGCCTTCGCCGGTGATCACCAGGTCAGCGCCCTCGATCGCATCGGCCAGCCCGGTCAATTGGGCGACGACGTCCACGCCGGTCCGGAACTGCGCCCCCAGGAATGCCTTGGCCGCGAAACCCAGGCCACCGGCGGCACCGCTGCCCGGCTCGTCGCGCACATCCTTGTTCAATGCCTGGGCACACTGTTCGGCGAAATGCCCCAGGGCCCGGTCCAGTGCCTGCACTTGAGAGGCCGAGGCGCCCTTCTGCGGACCGAAGACGGCGGATGCGCCATGGGGTCCGCACAGCGGGTTATCGACGTCGGCGGCGATCTCGAAACTGACGTGGGCCAGGCGGGGGTCGAGTTCGCTCAGGTCGAGGCGCGCCAGGTTCGCCAAAGCCAGTCCGCCGGGAGGAAGGGGTTGGCCCTGGTCATCCAGTAATGCCACGCCCAAGGCCCGCAGCGCACCGGCGCCGGCGTCGTTGGTGGCACTGCCGCCAATCGCCAGGATCACCCGTTCGACGCCTTCATCGAGGGCCGCGCGAATCAGCTCGCCGGTGCCGTAGGTGCTGCTGGCACAGGCATCGCGCTGCCCCGGCGCTACCAATTGCAAGCCACTGGCCTCGGCCATCTCGATGATCGCGGTGCGGCTCTCGGCCAACCAGCCCCAGCGTGCCTCGACGGGAGTGCCCAAGGGACCACGAACCCGGGTGTGGCGCCACTGACCGTTGCAGGCTGCCAGCACCGACTCCACCGTCCCCTCCCCGCCGTCGGCCATCGGGCACTTGACCAACTGCGCATCCGGCCAGACCTGGACCAGCCCCTGGGCGATGGCATCGGCGACGCCCTGGGCACTGAGGCTGTCCTTGAACGAGTCGGGGGCGATGATTATTTTCATATTATTCTCCGGTTCCGATGCACAGCATGCTGCCAGTTGACCGCAGCCGTGACGCCGGTCCACCGCACAAAAGACACCGGGCATTATTGTTCAATTTCACAAATACCGGTTTTCCAGGAAGATTCAGGTTGAAGCTGCCGGCCTCATCGCGAGCAAGCTCGCTCCCACAGAAGTAGGGCCGCAGATCAAACTGTGGGAGCGAGCTTGCTCGCGATAGCGGTGTGTCAGCTTGCATAGGTATTGGATGTGCCACCGTCATCGCGAGCAATCTCGCTCCCACAGGTTATGGAGTGATCTCGGCGGCCTGCGGCAACAGTTGCACCCCCAGGTACAATGCCAGCATCCCGTCCAGGCGCAACGGATCCACGCCGCTGAGTTCGGCGATGCGTTCCATGCGGTAGCGCAGGCTGTTGCGGTGGATGCCCAGGGCTTCGGCGCAGGCTTGGCTCTGGCCGTCGTGCTCGCACCAACTGCGCAAGGTGGCGAGCAATTGGCCGTTGCTGTCCTTGGCGATGACCTTGCGCAGCGGGGTCAGCAATTCATCCAGGGCGTCGTCGCTGCGATGACGCCAGAGCATCACCGGCAAGCGATAACGGTTGAGGGTCAGCATTCGCGACTGCGGCAACACATCGCGCCCGTAGGCCAGCAGATCCCCGACTCGCCGGTAACAACGACGCAGGCCCGCGAGCCCTTCGGCCTGGCCGCCCACCGCCACGCGCAGAATGCTCCAGCCCAACCCGTCGAGCTTTGCCAGCAGCCGTTCGTTCTCCACCGAGGCGGTCACCGGCCGGCACCAGAGCAAGGAAGACTTGGACGACGTCAGGCACCAACTGTCCGGGTAGCGCGACATCAGCCGGGCGCTCAATGTCTCGACGGTCTGGCCCGGTCCATGCTCCAGGCCCAGCTCGAACAGGTACGGCACCCGCGACAATTGTGGCTTGAGCCCCATTTGCCGGGCTTCGTCCAGCAAGCGTGGCGAATCCCCGGCGTCCCCCAGCAGCAACGCCAACAAGTCATCGCAACGCTGGCGGCGCCATTGCTGCTCGGCCTGTTGGTTGCGCTGGCCCACCAGCATTTCAGCGGTCATGCGCACCAGTTCGGCATAGGTACGCAGTTGCGCAGGCTCGCCGGTGATGCCCAGGACGCCGATCAGCCGTTGATCGAGCATCAGCGGCAAGTTGATCCCCGGCTGCACGCCCTTGAGGTGCATCGCGGTGTGCTCGTCGATTTCCACCACCCGGCCATTGGCCAGGACCAGTTGCGCGCCCTCATGGCGCGTATTGACCCGCTCGCGCTCGCCACTGCCGAGGATCAGGCCCTGATTGTCCATGACATTGACGTTGTACGGCAGGATCGCCATCGCCCGGTCGACGATGTCCTGTGCCAGGTCGTGATCGAGTTCGAACATGGGCAGTGTTCCTTGCAGAGGGCATGAATTGTTGTTTCAGGCATGGGTTTGGTCAGGCGCACAGAGCCTGCATTCAAACCCTGTGCTCAAGCACAAAGACACGGGACCTTGGGCTGGCCGAGACTCAAGGGGCGGTCAACGTTACCCCCTGGCTCGCAAAAATCATAATAAAGAGAGACCTCGCCATGTCCCAGAGCGCAGCAGCCCTCCTGGCTACCCCCGACGAAAAAAATACCGTCTACAAGCGCATCACCCTGCGCTTGATCCCGTTCATTTTCATCTGCTACCTGTTCAACTACCTGGACCGGGTCAACGTTGGCTTCGCCAAGTTGCAGATGCTCGACGCCTTGAAATTCAGCGAAACCGTGTACGGCCTCGGTGCCGGGATCTTCTTCATCGGCTACGTACTGTGTGGCGTGCCAAGCAACCTGGCCCTGACCCGGTTCGGTCCCCGGCGCTGGATCGCCTTGATGATGATCACGTGGGGCACGCTGTCGACCTGCCTGCTGTTCGTCACCACCCCCACCGAGTTCTATACCTTGCGACTGTTTACCGGCGCCGCTGAAGCCGGGTTCTTTCCTGGCGTGGTGCTGTACCTCTCGCAATGGTTCCCGACGTTCCGCCGCGGTCGGATCATGGCCTTGTTCATGTCGGCCATTCCGGTGTCCGGCCTGCTGGGCAGCCCGTTTTCCGGGTGGATCCTCAACCACTTCGCCGCGGGCCAGGGCGGCCTGGCGGGTTGGCAGTGGATGTTCCTGCTGCAAGGCATCCCGACGGTGATCCTCGGCGCTCTGGCGTTCTTCCTGCTCAGCGACACCTTCGCCAACGCCAAATGGCTGACCGCCCAGGAACGCGCCGTGCTCACCGCCGACCATGCCGAAGACCTGGCCAACAAGCCAAAAAGCACCACCGACTCGTTGCTCGCGGTGTTCAAGAACCCGGCGATCTGGGCCTTCGGCCTGGTGTACTTCTGCATCCAGAGCGGCGTTTATGCGATCAACTTCTGGCTGCCGTCGATCATCAAGAACCTGGGTTTCAGCGATAACCTGGTGATTGGCTGGCTGAGTGCGATCCCTTACCTGCTGGCAGCGGTGTTCATGTTGCTGGTGGGCCGCTCGGCGGACTTGCACAAGGAGCGTCGCTGGCACTTGGTGGTGCCGATGCTGATGGGCGCCGTCGGGCTGCTGATCGCCGTCAACTTCGCCACCACCCCGGCCATCGCCATCATCGGCCTGTCCATCGCCACCATGGGTGCCCTCACCGGCCTGCCGATGTTCTGGCCGGTGCCCACCGCCCTGCTCAGCGCCGGAGCCGCCGCCGGTGGCTTGGCCTTGATCAACTCCATGGGCCAGATGGCCGGTTTCCTCAGCCCGTACCTGGTGGGTTGGGTCAAGGACGCCACCGGCTCGACCGACGCGGCGCTGTACCTGCTCGCCGGGGTGATCGTGTGTGGCAGCCTGCTGGCGCTGCGCATGACCCGCACCTTGCGCACCTGAGGCGAGCTTGTGGGAGCAAGGCTTGCCCGCGATGCAGGCACCTGGGTCTACCGTGATACCGAGGCGTCTGTATCGCGGGCAAGCCTTGCTCCCACAGAAGCTCATTCCCACAGGATTGGCAGTGTTTGAGAATTCTGTTTGATCCGTGCGGTGGTTCTGGGGTTTGATTGAGCCTTTCCCATGGATGAAAGGATCTTGTCATGAGCTACCGCACGCTAGGCCATTCCGGGTTGCAAGTCTCGACGTTGACCCTGGGCACGATGATGTTCGGCGAACAGACCAGCACCGAGGATTCGCTGCGGATCATCGACAAGGCCTGGGACCAGGGCATCAATTTCATCGACACTGCGGACGTCTATACCAACGGTCGCTCCGAGGAAATCGTCGGCGAGGCGATCGCCCGTCACCGCCATGAATGGGTGCTGGCCACCAAGGTCGGCTTCGGCCCCCCGGACGGCGTGCCCAACCGCAGCGGCCTGAGCCGCAAGCACCTGTTCAATGGCATCGAGGCCAGCCTGACGCGCCTGGGCACCGATTACCTGGACATCTATTACCTGCACCGCGAAGACCACAACACCCCGCTGCACGTCACCGTGTCGGCCATCGGCGACTTGATTCGCCAGGGCAAGATCCGCTATTGGGGCCTGTCGAACTACCGTGGCTGGCGCATCGCCGAAGTGATCCGGATCGCCGACAGCCTGGGCATCGACCGCCCAGTGATCAGCCAACCGCTGTACAACATCGTCAACCGCCAGGCGGAAACCGAGCAGATCACCGCCGCGCAGAACTACGGCCTCGGCGTGGTGCCGTTCAGCCCGCTGGCCCGCGGCGTACTCAGCGGCAAGTACGCGCCGGATGTGGCACCGGACGCCAACAGCCGTGCCGGACGCCAGGACAAACGCATCCTGGAAACCGAATGGCGGGTCGAGTCCCTGCGCATTGCCCAGCAGATCCTGCAATACACTCAGGGCCGGGGCGTGGGTATCGTCGAGTTCGCCATCGCCTGGGTGCTGAACAACAGCGCCGTGACTTCGGCCATCGTCGGGCCGCGCACCGAGGAGCAGTGGGATTCGTACATCAAGGCGCAGGCGGTGAAGATCAGCACGGAAGATGAAGCCTTCATCGATTCGCTGGTGACGCCGGGGCATGCGTCGACGCCGGGGTTCAATGATGTGAGTCATTTCGTGCCGGGGCGAGTGCCCGTGGGAGCAAGGCTTGCCCGCGATGAACGATAACGCGGTTCAACCGTTCAACCGCAGCGCGGCCATCGCGGGCAAGCCTTGCTCCCACACACTTGCTCCCCTGGATAACCTTGCCAGCCAACAGTTTGGGTTGATTGATCGCCCTCAAGAGAATCACCGTGTCCAAAGGCATCGCTCTATCGGTCTCGGCCTCTGCGCTGTTCGCCGTCATGTACTACTACACCTCATTGCTCTCACCCCTGAGCGGCGTGGAGATCTTCGGTTGGCGCATGCTGCTGACGATGCCATGCATGACCGCCTTCCTGCTGGTGACGCGGGACTGGCACCTGGTCACCGCGCTGATCCAACGCCTGGTTGCCACGCCACGGCTATTGATCGCGGCAATCGTCTCTTCGGTGCTGATGGGTGCGCAGCTGTGGCTGTTCATGTGGGCGCCGCTCAATGGCTACAGCCTGGACGTGTCGCTGGGGTACTTCCTGTTGCCGCTGTCGATGGTCCTGACCGGGCGCATCGTCTATGGCGAGCGCCTGTCCTACCTGCAGAAAGTTGCCGTGTTCTTCGCCACCCTTGGCGTGTTCAACGAGTTGTACCGGGTGGGCGGTTTTTCGTGGGCAACCTTGCTGGTGGTGATCGGCTACCCGATCTATTTCATCCTGCGCAAACGCATCAAGACCGACAACCTCGGCGGGCTCTGGCTGGACATGACCCTGATGCTGCCCGTGGCGCTGTGGTTCGTGCAAAGCGGTGAACAGGGTTTCAACGTGTTCGATCAATACCCACGGCTGTCACTGCTGATCCCGTTGCTCGGGGTGATCAGCGTCAGCGCGCTGGTATCTTATATCGTCGCCAGCCGGCTGCTGCCGTTCAGCCTGTTCGGCTTGTTGAGTTACGTCGAACCGGTCTTGCTGCTGGGCGTTGCACTGCTGTTGGGCGAAAGCATCAAGGCCGGTGAATGGCTGACCTACATCCCCATCTGGATGGCCGTGGCGGTGTTGGTGTTCGAAGGCTTCAAGCATCTGGTACGGCAACGGCGCAGGGCTTGAGGCCAACATCAGCCCCTGTGGGAGCGAGCTTGCTCGCGATGGCGTCGGATCAGCCAATATTGATACAAGCTGACCCACCGCTATCGCGAGCAAGCTCGCTCCCACAGGGGTCTGCGTCATTCAATAAAAAGCCCGCCTGGCATCACTGCCAGGCGGGCTTTTTTTTGCACTCAGGTGTTACTCGGTCGCCAGCACACCACGACGCACCTGGTCACGCTCGATGGACTCGAACAGCGCCTTGAAGTTGCCTTCGCCAAAGCCGTCGTCGCCCTTGCGCTGGATGAATTCGAAGAACACCGGCCCCATCAGGGTTTCCGAGAAGATCTGCAGCAGCAGGCGCTTATCACCCTGCTCGGAAGCACCATCGAGCAAAATGCCGCGCGATTGCAGTTCATCCACCGGTTCGCCGTGGTTCGGCAGGCGGCCTTCGAGCATTTCGTAGTAGGTGTCCGGCGGCGCGGTCATGAAGCGCATGCCGATGCTTTTCAAGTGGTCCCAGGTCTTGATCAGGTCATCGGTGAGGAAGGCCACGTGCTGGATGCCTTCGCCGTTGAACTGCATCAGGAACTCTTCGATTTGCCCGGCGCCCTTGGACGACTCTTCGTTCAACGGGATGCGGATCATGCCATCCGGGGCGGTCATGGCCTTGGAGGTCAGGCCGGTGTATTCGCCCTTGATGTCGAAGTAACGGATCTCGCGGAAGTTGAACAACTTCTCGTAGAAGCCGGCCCAGTAGGCCATGCGCCCGCGGTAGACGTTGTGGGTCAGGTGATCGATGATTTTCAGGCCCGCGCCCACCGGGTTGCGGTCCACGCCCTCGAGGAACACGAAATCGATGTCATAGATCGAGCTGCCTTCGCCAAAACGGTCGATCAGGTACAGCGGCGCGCCGCCGATGCCCTTGATGGCCGGCAGGTTCAGCTCCATCGGGCCGGTCTCGATGTGGATCGGCTGGGCGCCGAGTTCCAGGGCGCGCTTGTAGGCCAGTTGCGAATCCTTGACCCGGAACGCCATGCCGCACACCGACGGGCCGTGCTCGGCGGCAAAGTACGAGGCCACGCTGTGGGGTTCGTTGTTGAGGATCAGGTTGATCGCGCCCTGGCGATACAGGTGCACATCCTTGGAGCGATGGGTGGCCACTTTGGTGAAGCCCATGATCTCGAAGATCGGCTCCAGGGTGTTGGGGGTCGGGGATGCGAATTCAATGAATTCGAAGCCCATCAGGCCCATGGGGTTTTCGTATAGATCTGCCATGTCGGCGCCTCATCATTCTGGTCAATTAACAAAAAACGTTAGTTGCAGGCAATGCTGGAGACACGGGGCGGCGCGCAGGAAATGCCACGAACGCTGCGGGCGAGGAAATCGCCGTAGATCAGTTGAAACCCAAGTATCTTCATTGTCGACCCAAGGCTCTTGCGGGCGAGGCTTCTGCTGCCAGAAGACGTTATTCTTATATGCGTAAATCGATTCTACACAGCGTAACCTGATTTGTCCGCCTTCTGTATCAAATCGCCTTTTCCTTCGACCGCGCAAGGGGTTTGTTGCACAGGAAAATACCCACCAGGATCACGCCCCCGCCGACGCACATCAAGGCCGTGAGCCGTTCGTCCAGCAGCAGCGCCCCCAGCAGCACCGCCGTCAGGGGGTTGAGCGCGATGAATACGCCAGAGCGGGTCGCGCCGATCCGGCGAATGCCGTCATACCAGGCGATATAGGCCAGGGCCGAGCCCAGCACGCCGAGGTACAACAGGCTCAGCCATTGCTCCATGTCCAGCGCGCGCAGGGCATCGAGCCGAACCTCGCCCGCCGCCGCGCAGGTCAGCCACAACATCAGCGTGCCCAGCAGAATCGACCAGGTCACGGTCTGCAAGGGGCCGAGGCTGTCATTGAGTTTTTTCGAAAACAGCGAATAGATGCCCCAGCCCAGCACGCAGCCAAAAATCAACAGGTCGCCGATCCAGCCTTGCGCCGCGCCTTGTAGCAAGGACGGATCACGACTGACAATCACCAACCCCGCCCCGCCGATGCACAGCACGATGCCCGCCACTTTCAGGCGGCTCAGCCGCTCCTTGAATAGCCACCAGGACGCCAGCCCGATCACCGCCGGGTTCAAGGCCACGATCAGCGAAGCCCGCGACGCATTGATGTACTGCAAGCCATAGAAGAAGCACAGGTTGTAGAAAAAGATGCCGAAGAACCCCAGCGCCGCCAATTGCAGCCCCTGCTTCACAGTGGGCCTGGCCAGCGGGATCCCGGCCAGGGCGAGAAACGCCAGCAGCGCGAGACTCGCCAGCAGGAACCGCAGGCTCGCGGCAAACATCGGCGCCAGGGCATCGGCAAGGATCCGGCCGGCCACGAAGGTCCCGCCCCAGATCATGGTGACCATGGCAAGCTTCAGGTAGACGGGCAGGTCCGACGGGATCGGGACGGTTTGTTCGAGGGTTTTCATGGTTTCACCACCGCACGCTAATGAGAACAACGCAAAACCTGTGGCGGGGGGGATTAATTGTGGGAGCAAAGCTTGCTCGCGATGAAGACGGCGCGACTCAGCAGGCAAACCGAGTCATCGTTTATCGCGAGCAAGCTTTGCTCCCACAGGTTGCGACCTCGCTACAGGTGTTGTGCCGCTTCCTGATTCAAGTCAGATACCTCATTATCTGGCTCATGCTTTGTCATCGTAAAATGAGCGATCACTCATGACCCTCACCCAACTCGAAATCTTCTCCCTGGTCGCCGAGCTGCGGGGTTTCACCGCCGCGGCCACGCGCCTGGGCATTGGCCAGTCCGCGGTGTCCCACGCCATCAAATCCCTGGAACAAGAGTTGGGCGTGGAGTTGCTCAGGCGCCATCAGTCGGTGGTGGAGCTCAGCGACATTGGCCAGCAGCTACTGCTGCGGGCACGGGCCATGCTCGGGCTGGCCAACACCTTGCGTCAGGAAGCCGCCGATGCCCGGGGCATGCGCCGAGGCACCTTGCGCATCGGCTCGTTCGGGCCGACGTCATCAATGAAACTGCTGCCTGGGATCCTGCGGCGCTATCGAGCCTTGCATCCCGGGATCGAAGTGCACATCGACGAAGGGCCCGACAGGCAGGTCATCCAATGGCTGGACGAACGGCGGATCGACGTCGGCTTCGTGGTGCTGCCCGAGGAGCGTTTCGATACGTTCGCGTTGCTGGAAGATCAGATGGTCGCCCTGCTGCCCGCCTCACATCCCCTCGCCGCCCAGGCCAGCCTGAGCCTCAAGGACCTGTGCAACGACCCCTTCGTGCACACCGAGGCGGGATCGTCGGAGCTGGTCACGCGCCTGTTCAATGCCGCCCGGCTGACACCGAACGTGCGCTTTCGTTGTTCGCAGTTGCTCAGCACCCTGGATGTCGTCAGGCGTGGCGAGGCAGTGAGCGTGGTGTCCGAAGGGTCGTTGCCGGACGATGGAAATCCCGGTTACGTCGCCCGGCCCTTGTCGCCGCGGGTCCCGCGCCAGATCGGCCTGGCGGTATTGGACAGCCGCCAGGCCTCGCCCGCCACCCTGGCGTTCATCGAACTGGCCCGACAGTCATGAGCCCGGCATCAAACCTGGGGGGAGCCTGGCATTGAACCTGTGGGAGCAAAGCTTGCTCGCGATGAAGACACCTCGGTTCTCCAGACCGCATGATCGTTCATCGCGGGCAAGCCTTGCTCCCACAGACTTCGCTCCCACAGTCACGCTGCGGTCAGCAAGCTCTCGGCAAGCCATCTATCATGGTCGGCATCCGACGCTCCCCTCATCCCCCTTTTCCTCAGGTTGTGCCGATGCCCTTGACCGCCACCCGCTCGCACACCCGGCCCCGTCGCTATTTGATCACCCTGCTTTGCGGCCTGGTGCCGATCCTTTCAGGGCTGGTCATTTTGTACATGCAAGCCGAACGGACGCTGGCGCAACACACCCGGCAGACCGCCGAGGAGTCGGTCAGGCAGATCGAACTGATGCTCGACAACACCGCGTTGGCGGCCCGTGAACTATTGCCCCTGGCCGGCCAGCCCTGCGAAGCGGTAAAGCTGGCCTTGCGCGAGCAAGTGACGCGCCGGCCCTTTGTCCGCTCGACCAACCTGATCTGGGACAACAACCTCTATTGCAGCTCGCTGTTCGGGGCATTCGAGGAACGCGTCAACCCGAGCGACTATCACCAGGGCACGCTGTGGCTCCTGGACGGCAACCCGGTGACGCCGGACACCGCGTTGCTGATCTACCGACTCAATGAGGGTCGGCAAGGCGCCTTGGCCACCCTTGACGGGTATCACCTGGCCAACGTCCTGCGCTTGATCGGCCGCCAGACCCGGCTGCGGTTGCAAGTCGGGCCGAATTGGCTGGCGGCGGACGGCAAGGTCCAGCCAGCCCCCTTGCCCGGGTCGCCGGTGGCCCAGACCGAACTGAGTTCAGCGCGCTACGCCTTCAATGTAGAAGCCGGATTCGACGAGGGTGAAACCTGGCGCTACATGGCCAGGGAATATCCGCCGCTGTTCAGCCTGCTGATCTTCTTCGGCGTTGTGGCCGGGACGCTCGGACACTGGCTGCAACAGCGCGCCTCGTCTCCCAGCCGTGAATTGCAACGGGCGCTGGAAGCCGGTGAGTTCGTGCCCTACCTGCAACCGGTCGTGCACAGCGACAGCAAACGCTGGGCCGGCGTCGAGGTGCTGATGCGCTGGAACCATCCCAAGGAAGGCCTGGTCCGCCCGGATCTGTTCATTCCCTTCGCCGAACACAGTGGCGTGATCGTGCCTATGACCCGTGCGTTGATGCAGCAAACCATGCGTTTGCTGGTGCCGATTGCGCCTCGACTCGAAGCGCCGTTTCATGTCGGCATCAACATCACCGCGCGCCACTGCCAGGATCTGGCGCTGGTGGACGATTGCCGCGAGTTTCTCAATGCCTTCGCGCCGGGTGCGATGACCCTGGTGTTGGAGTTGACCGAGCGCGAGCTGATCGAACCGACACCCGTGACCCGCCAACTGTTCGACCAACTGAGGGATTTGGGCGTCAAGATCGCCCTCGACGATTTCGGCACCGGTCATTCCAGCCTGGCGTACTTGCGCCAGTTCAATGTGGACTTCCTGAAGATCGACCAGAGTTTTGTCGCGATGATCGGTGCCGACGCCCTGTCGCGCCACCTCCTCGATAGCATCATCGAACTGTCGGGCAAGTTGGGCCTGGATATGGTTGCCGAGGGCGTCGAAACCGTCGAACAAAGCGACTACCTGAGCGCCCACGGGGTGAACTTTCTACAAGGCTATCTATTTGGCCGACCGATGAGCGGGCAGGCCTTCGTCGAGACCTTGACCGGAACTAATGGCAGTTAACCGCCGTCGATCTATTGACGATGTCCTGTCAATTGATAAAAGCGTTTACTGTTGTTACATAACGAAAAAGTTACGATTTACACTTTCCGGATTAACTACTACAATTTTTCTACCTGTGCCACATAACAGGAGAGAGTCATTAACACCGAGTCGCTTCAAGGCGCTTGGCTTATAGCTTTGTTTGCGGTTGGTATCAGCCAAATATTTTGATTGGAGTAATCATTTTGTCCAGACTCGCTGAATTTCGTGCAGCCGAAAAGGCCCTTCAAGAACAGCTCAAGCAGCTGGAATCGCTGAAGAACGATGCCGGGCTCAAGAAGGAAATCGAATTCGAGGAAAAGCTCCAGGGACTGATGAAAACCTACGGCAAGAGCCTGCGCGATATCGTCGCGATCCTCGATCCGAACCCGTCCAAGGCGAGCCTGCAATCGACCAAGCCCACCAAGACACGCCGTGCGCGAGTGGTGAAGGTTTACCAGAACCCGCACACCGGCGAGTTGATCGAGACCAAGGGCGGTAATCACCGCGGCCTGAAAGCCTGGAAAGAACAGTACGGTGCGGCGACCGTCGATTCTTGGCTGCGTGGTTGACAGTGCGTGGTTGACAACCCCCAAGACGCAAAAAAGCCCTGAATACTCAGGGCTTTTTTATGGACTGGACTTTAGGATTAAACCCATTGGCGTATTACGCTAAAGGCGTCATAGTTTCAAACTGTTTCGCACCGACTGTATTTCATCCTGGCTTTCAACAAACACCTGCGCCTGCCCTGCATAGGACAGCACATAAGCCTTGCCCTCATTTAGTGCCGCGACGAGTGCCTGAGACAATACATGTCGTCCGTTTTGCGTGATCGTGCAAGTGGTTTCCAATGCAGTTACGCCGCCCAACATTGAGGCATGGACCTTAGTGCATACACTTTGGTAACCACCTTGGAAAAAATCCTTCTGGATTGACTTGCGCATTTCCAGCAATACGCCTTGCAAGTTGACCTGATGATCGGGCTCGACGGGGGTGGTGGTCAGTTCCATGACCATCACGGCGTTGCCTGCCGGATCACTTTTGGTTGCCCGTTGGCGCAGGGTTCCGGGGGGCGCCGAGGCCGACGCGTCTGCCGGCAGCGGTTCGACAACCCAGCCCTGGGGCCACAGGATCTGCGGTTCGGCGGCCTGGACACCACCGACACTCGCAACACTGGCAAACAGCAGGACAAACAGCGAAAGGAACGGTCGAATCATTGCGAGGCCACTCAAGGACGAATCGTAAAGTCTGAAGCCCGGGGCAGCACCAGGCAATAGCCACGTGTGGTTTGGCGATGCCGCGCCCCTTGCGTATCATGGGCGCACCTGCAAGGAAGCCGTCTGACGCAAGCCCAGGAACCGTCGCGACCACGCTTGCGACGCCGTTTGCCCCACTTATTTTCCGGAGGGCCCATGAGCCTGCACGAACTCAATACTTTCCCTGGCGTTACCGCACAACCTGACGCCGCCACGGCCAGATTCGTCTTCAACCACACCATGCTGCGGGTCAAGGACATCACCAAGTCCCTGGATTTCTACACCCGCGTGCTGGGTTTCTCGCTGGTGGAAAAACGCGACTTCCCGGAAGCCGAATTCAGCCTGTATTTCCTGGCGCTGGTGGACAAGAACCAGATCCCGGCGGACGCGGCGGCGCGTACCGAATGGATGAAATCGATCCCTGGCATCCTGGAACTGACCCACAACCACGGCACCGAAAGCGACCCGGCGTTCGCCTACCATAACGGCAACACCGACCCACGCGGTTTCGGCCACATCTGCATCTCGGTACCGGACGTCGTCGCAGCCTGCGAGCGCTTCGAAGCACTGGGCTGTGACTTCCAGAAGCGCCTGACCGATGGCCGCATGAAAAGCCTGGCCTTCATCAAGGACCCGGATGGCTACTGGGTCGAAATCATCCAGCCGGCGCCGCTGTAAGCTGTACTGATGCCCATTGTGGGAGCGAGCTTGCTCGCGATGAGGCAGCACATTCAGCATTGATGCAAGCTGATCCACCGCCATCGCGAGCAAGCTCGCTCCCACAGAATGATGGTCGATAAAAAACCCCATGAGCCATGGCTCATGGGGTTTTGTCTTGCCGCTTTGGGCTGTTTATGCCGGCGCGGAAGTGCGGATCAGGTGGTCGAAGGCGCTCAGCGAAGCCTTGGCGCCCTCACCCACGGCGATCACGATCTGCTTGTACGGCACAGTGGTCACGTCACCGGCGGCGAACACGCCTGGGATCGAGGTCTCACCACGGGCATCGACGATAATCTCCCCCCTCGGCGACAGCTCGACGGTGCCTTTGAGCCAATCGGTGTTAGGCAACAGGCCGATCTGCACAAAGATCCCTTCCAGCTCCACGTCCCGCACTTCACCGCTCGGACGGTCCTTGTAGCGCAAGCCATTGACCTTCTGGCCGTCCCCCGTCACTTCGGTGGTCTGGGCGTTGGTCACCACTGTCACGTTCGGCAGGCTGTGCAGCTTGCGCTGCAACACCGCGTCGGCACGCAACTGCACATCGAACTCCAGCAAGGTGACGTGGGCCACGATACCGGCCAGGTCGATCGCCGCCTCGACGCCGGAGTTACCACCGCCGATCACCGCCACGCGCTTGCCTTTGAACAGCGGGCCGTCGCAGTGCGGGCAGTACGCCACGCCCTTGTTGCGATATTGCTGCTCGCCCGGCACGTTCATTTCGCGCCAGCGGGCACCGGTCGCCAGGATCACGGTCTTGGCCTTGAGGCTCGCACCACTGGCGAACTTGATTTCATGCAGGCCGCCGTCCTTGCCCGGCAGCAAGGCGTCGGCACGCTGCAGGTTCATGATGTCCACGTCGTACTGCTTGACGTGCTCTTCCAGGGCAACAGCCAGTTTCGGCCCTTCGGTTTCCTGGACCGAGATGAAGTTTTCGATGGCCATGGTGTCGAGCACCTGGCCGCCGAAACGTTCGGCCGCCACACCGGTGCGGATGCCTTTACGGGCCGCGTAGATCGCCGCCGAAGCGCCAGCCGGGCCGCCGCCGACCACCAGCACATCGAAAGCATCCTTGGCGCTGATTTTCTCAGCCTGGCGTTCGATGCCGCTGGTGTCGATCTTGGCGAGAATCTCTTCCAGGCCCATGCGGCCCTGGCCGAAGTTCACGCCGTTCAGGTAAATGCTGGGCACGGCCATGATCTGGCGTTCATCGACTTCGGCCTGGAACAGCGCGCCGTCGATGGCGACGTGGCGAATGTTCGGGTTCAGCACCGCCATCAGGTTCAGCGCCTGGACCACGTCCGGGCAGTTCTGGCACGACAGCGAGAAATACGTCTCGAAGTTGAACTCGCCTTCAAGGGCGCGAATCTGTTCGATGACCTCGACACTGGCCTTCGATGGGTGGCCGCCGACTTGCAACAGGGCCAACACCAGCGAAGTGAATTCGTGGCCCATGGGAATGCCGGCAAAACGCAGGCTGATATCGGCTCCCGGGCGGTTCAACGAAAACGACGGCTTGCGCCCATCGGTACCGTTGTCGAGCAAGGTAATCTGGTGGGAAAGACTGGCAACTTCTTGGAGTAACGCGAGCATTTCCTGGGATTTCGCACCGTCGTCGAGGGAGGCGACGATCTCGATCGGCTGGGTGACCCGTTCCAGGTATGACTTCAACTGAGCTTTAAGATTGGCGTCCAACATACGGGCGATTTCCATTTTGTGAATTCAGAAAAAAACAACGCCCGAGCGAATCTCGCCCGGGCGTTTTTTGGGGCGAAGCGGCTTACTTGATTAAGAGCGGATCGCCCTCGGATGACTCACAGACTTAGATCTTGCCGACCAGGTCCAGGGACGGAGCCAGGGTAGCCTCGCCTTCTTTCCACTTGGCTGGGCAGACTTCGCCCGGGTGAGCGGCAACGTACTGAGCGGCCTTGACCTTGCGCAGCAGCTCGGAAGCGTCGCGGCCTACACCACCGTCGTTGATCTCGACGATCTTGATCTGGCCTTCAGGGTTGATCACGAAAGTACCGCGGTCAGCCAGGCCGACTTCTTCGATCAGCACGTCGAAGTTGCGGGAGATGACGTGAGTCGGGTCACCGATCATGGTGTACTGGATCTTGCCGATGGCTGGCGAAGTGTTGTGCCAGGCGGCGTGGGCGAAGTGAGTGTCGGTGGAGACGCTGTAGATCTCGACGCCCAGTTTCTTGAATTCGGCGTAGTTGTCGGCCAGGTCTTCCAGCTCGGTTGGGCAAACGAAGGTGAAGTCGGCTGGGTAGAAGAACACGACAGACCATTTGCCTTTCAGGTCGGCGTCCGACACTTGGACGAATTCGCCGTTTTTGAAGGCGGTAGCGTTGAACGGTTTAACTTGGCTGTTGATGATAGGCATCGATGTTTCTCCATCAGGGTTGAGAAGTTGATGGAGGGAATCTTAACCACTCATCCCCCGGCTGGCTCATTGGCAAACCTGATGTGAATGATTGGTTTTGGCTATCAGGAATCTATATAGATAGAAAAAATCTGTGGGCGCTGGTGGAGGCTGCGATCTTCCGTTTGGGACTCAAGTGTCTGGGGAAAGATCGCAGCCTCGTTTCACTCGTCAGCTCCTACGTTTCTACGCTACGGCTAAGGGCCGCGTCAGGCGACGGGCGTACGCATCGTCACGAACTCTTCGGCGGCGGTCGGGTGCACGCCGATGGTCTCGTCGAAGTCGCGCTTGGTGGCACCGGCCTTGAGGGCGATGGCCAAGCCTTGGACGATTTCACCGGCATCCGGGCCGACCATGTGGCAACCCAGGACCTTGTCGGTCCGGGCATCCACCACCAGCTTCATCAGGGTGCGCTCCTGGCAGTCGGTCAAGCTCAGCTTCATCGGCCGGAAACGGCTTTCGAATATCTCGACCTCATGCCCCTCTTCCCTGGCCTGTTCCTCGGTCAGGCCCACCGTGCCGATGTTCGGCAGGCTGAACACGGCGGTGGGGATCATCCGGTAATCCACCAGTCGATACTGCTCGGGCTTGAACAGACGCCGCGCCACCGCCATGCCTTCGGCCAGGGCCACAGGGGTGAGCTGGACGCGACCGATCACGTCGCCAATGGCCAGGATCGACGGTTCGGTGGTCTCGTATTTTTCGTTGACCTTGACAAAACCCTTCTCGTCCACCGCGACGGCGGTGTTCTCCAGGCCGAGATTGTCGAGCATCGGCCGCCGGCCGGTGGCGTAGAACACACAATCGGTGATCAACGTTTTGCCATCCTTGAGCTCGACCCTCAGGCTGCCGTCGTCCAGTTTTTCGATGGACTTGATGTCGGCGTTGAATTGCAGGTCCAGGCCACGACGGGTCAGTTCTTCCGCCAGGTGCTTGCGCACCGCACCGTCGAAACCGCGCAGGAACAGTTCGCCGCGATACAGCAACGACGTCTGCGCGCCCATGCCGTGGAAGATCCCGGCGAACTCCACCGCAATGTAGCCACCGCCCACCACGATGACGCGCTTGGGCAGTTCCTTGAGAAAGAACGCCTCGTTGGAGCTGATGGCGTGCTCGCGCCCCGGAATGTCCGGGATCACCGGCCAGCCGCCGGTGGCGATCAGGATATGCCTGGCGGTGTGGCGCTGACCGTTGATCTCGACCTCATGGGGCCCGGTCAGCCTGGCGTGACCTTCGTGCAGCACGACGCCGCTGTTGACCAGCAGGTTGCGGTAGATGCCGTTGAGGCGGTTGATCTCCTGATCCTTGTTGGCGATCAGCGTGGCCCAGTCGAAACTGGCCTCGCCCGCCGTCCAGCCATAGGCCGACGCTTGCTCGAAGTCCTCGGCGTAATGCGCACCATAGACCAGCAGTTTTTTCGGCACGCAGCCCACGTTGACGCAGGTCCCGCCCAGGTAGCGGCTTTCCGCCACGGCCACCTTTGCCCCAAAACCGGCGGCGAACCGCGCAGCCCGCACACCACCGGAACCGGCGCCAATCACATACAAGTCAAAATCGTAGGCCATTTTCTATCTCCTTCGGCAGGTCATCAGCATACCTGCTGTTTTCACCTGAGGCAGCGTTGCGGTTGGTTATGGGGGCGGAAAACGAAAAAGCCAGCCGGACTGGATTGAGCGCAACTCCTGTGGGAGCGAGCTTGCTCGCGATGGCGGCGGATCAGCAGCATTGGTATTGACTGGCCCACCGCTATCGCGAGCAAGCTCGCTCCCACAGGGGGGTTGCTTGTGTGATTGGTGATTGGCGAGAGACTTTTCCCCGCGCAAAAAAACGCCCCGAACCAGTCGGGGCGTTTTTCAAGGCGCGGCGGCTATCAGTAAGCCTTGCCGGTCTTGTAGAAGTTCTCGAAGCAGAAGTTGGTCGCGTCGATGTAGCCTTCGGCGCCACCGCAGTCGAAACGCTTGCCCTTGAACTTGTAGGCCATGACGCAGCCGTTCTGGGCCTGTTTCATCAGGGCGTCGGTGATCTGGATTTCGCCGCCCTTGCCTGGCTCGGTCTGTTCGATCAGGTCGAAGATGTCCGGGGTCAGAATGTAGCGACCGATGATCGCCAGGTTCGACGGTGCGTCTTCAGGCTTTGGTTTTTCAACCATGCTGTGAACACGGTAGATGTCGTCGCGGATCATTTCGCCGGCAATCACGCCGTACTTGTTGGTTTCCTGCGGATCGACTTCCTGGATCGCCACGATGGAGCAGCGGAACTGCTTGTACAGCTTGACCATCTGGGTCAGGACACCGTCGCCTTCGAGGTTGACGCACAGGTCATCCGCCAGGACCACGGCGAACGGTTCGTCGCCGATCAATGGGCGACCGGTCAGGATCGCGTGGCCCAGGCCTTTCATTTCGGTCTGGCGGGTGTAGGAGAACGAGCACTCATCCAGCAGTTTGCGGATGCCGACCAGGTATTTTTCCTTGTCGGTGCCTTTGATCTGGTTTTCCAGCTCGTAGCTGATGTCAAAATGGTCTTCCAGCGCGCGTTTACCACGGCCAGTCACGATGGAAATTTCAGTCAGGCCCGCATCGAGGGCTTCTTCGACGCCGTACTGGATCAGTGGCTTGTTCACCACCGGCAGCATTTCTTTGGGCATGGCTTTAGTCGCTGGCAGGAAGCGAGTACCGTAACCGGCTGCTGGGAACAAGCATTTCTTGATCATATAAGTCCTTGAAAAGGCGGTGTGTACGAGTTTCGGCGCAGTCTAATCAGGCGACGGGCACCTTACAATGCCCGCACTGGCCAACCGATGCCATCATAGAGAAATAAAAAACGGCGGATAGTTCAATCGCCTTTCGTTTCGATGGCTGCAGCGGTCCACTGTACGCCAGTGAGCACTGTTTGCGAGCATTTGACGTATCATGGCGTCCTTGATCACGCCAATTGAGGCAGTTAGATGTCGGCAAGAAACGCAAACGGTTATTCGGTCAGCCAGGGCAAGGACGGCCAGTGGTGGATTATCAACTACCACGGCGAGCAGGTCGCCGGTCCCTTGCCTAGCAAGGCCATGGCAGTGGAAGTGGCTGCGGTATTCCAGGACGAACGCGCTGCCCCAGCGACGAATGAACGCGAAAGCGCCCCCGCACGCAGCCCCCGCCGCAAGAAATAACCAGACCGGCCTCTAGTAGATGCCACCCGGGCATCGAACGAGGCGGGTTTAGCTGTACCGCAATGGCCATTCGCTATAATCTCGCCGTTGCCCTTTCCTCCTCGATGACGATCCCATGAAGACACTTCTGGCGCTGTTTACAGTCCTGGCCCTGACGGGCTGTGCCTCGGCCGAAAAAACCTATCTCGATAATGGCGAACTGGGCTTGGCCATCGACTGCTCGGGCGAGGCCAACTCCTGGGCGACTTGCTATGAAAAGGCCGATGCGTCCTGTGCCGGCACCGGCTACCGGATCGTCGGCACCAACGGCACCCCCCAGGCCAAGGAAAGCGAGAAGACCCTGGGCGTCGACGTCGGCAACTTCAGCAGCCGCAGTGTCGTGGTGGTCTGTAAATAAGCGAGTGTCCTGTATTGGCGATACAGGACACTAGATGTGAATTTCGGCGGTCTTGATGCCCAGCCCGCGTATGGTCTCGATCAGGTCATCGAGTTGGCTGAAGGACTCGACTTCGTCTTGCTCATCCACCAGGAAAAAACTGCGCCCTGCGCTTTTCTTGAAGAACACGACCCATTCGCCCGGGCTCGCCGGGTTCTGAATCACGTGGGTGGCATAAATAAGGCCTTCTGCATGGCGCTCGCGCACCTGCTCGCGTTTCATCGACTGACTCCATGAATGACAATGCCGCCAACGTTGACCGTGGCGGCATTTTTTGTCGAGGGCCCCAGTCTATCCGATGGCCGGCCCGCTCGTCAGGCGCTGACGGTGTTCAACCGGAAATACAGGCGTTGGCCGCATCCTGCACATCGCCCGGACGCACCGGCACGTTGGACATGCTTTCGTGCAGCTTGATGCTGCTGCCACTGGAACGCTCGTCAATGTCGAACACCGCCGCCGGCAGGGTCGACAGTTTGCCCGGGACGATCAGCCGCACGCCGTTCTTGTGCGGCTCCATTTGCAGCGAGCCACGGCTGCTGGCGAGCTTGTCGGCAACGCATTTGGCATATTCGTGTGGTTTCTTTCCAGAGATGACGCTCATGGTGGGAGGCGTCTGGTTGATGTCCGATACCGATGCACATCCACTCATGGCCAATGCCAACACCCACACGCTGCGCTTCATATGTTTCCTCCAATAAAGATCCTCCGACAGTGCAGACGCCGTTTTGCTCCGGTGTCGCACCGCTTTTTTTTGCCCGCCACCTGCGATAAATGAACAAAGCCTGGAGCGCGGGCCGGATATTAACACTCGGGGCTGATAAACTGCGCCTCATTGCCCCTTGCTATCGTTTTGATTTTGTAGAAAAAGCCCTTCTGGAGGCGCCCATGAAATTCATTCACCAGCGCGAGCACCTGAACGAAGACGACATTGTCGTCATCGAATGCTCCCAAATGTGCAACATCCGTTTGATGAACGATGCCAACTTCCGCAGTTTCAAGAACGGCGGCCGGCACACCTATCACGGCGGCGCGTTCGACACTTTCCCGGCCAGGATCACAGCGCCGAGCACCGGTTTCTGGAACATCACCATCGACACCGTCAACCGCCGTGCAATCAGCGTCACGCGCAAGCCGACCCTGACCCACAAGATCAAAATCATCCGGCGTTCCAGCTCGAAACTGAGCTGAGCATCGCCCTTTCAAGAAAGGCAAAACCGTGGCCCAGACGACCAAATACGTCATCAAGTACAAGCTCAATGGCGAACGCCGCTTCGAATTCGCGCAACTCGTGGACGGCACCGAAGAAGAAGCCTTGGCAGCCCTGCAAGCGTTGCACGGAGATACCCAGGATGTGATCAGCGACGTCAGTGTCAGTAAAGCGCTGTAAAGACTCACCCTGATAAATTTTTGTGGCACCAGGGTGGGCACGATGCGGGAGCAAGCTCCCTCGCCACAGGGGATTTGTCGTGCCTGCTGACGGGAGCGACTCAGGACATTGATGCACCGCAAGAACCGGAGTGCAGACCAACGAAGCACTCCCCAGACTGGCCAATCCTTTGCACCAAGGATTGTCATCATGCCCACTCCCCCGCATCTGCCCTCACTGACCCAACGAATAAATCACCTGGATTGGCCGGCCCTGGAACACAGTCTCGAGCAGGACGGCAGCGCGCTCATCCGCAACCTGCTGCCCGCCACGCAATGTCGAATGCTCAGCGGTCTATACGCAGAGAGCGGGCTTTTTCGTTCCCGGGTGGTCATGGCCCGTCATGGGTTCGGGCGTGGCGAGTATCAGTATTTTCGCTACCCACTACCGGACCTCATCCAACAGCTGCGTCAGGCGTTGTACCCAATGCTGGTGCCGCTGGCGAACCGCTGGAATGAATGCATGAGCCTTGAAGGGCGATATCCCGACCAGCACGCCGACTTCATCCAGCGCTGTCACGCTGCCGGGCAATCGCGTCCGACGCCCTTGTTGTTGCAATACGGTCCGCAGGACTACAACTGCCTGCACCAGGATCTGTATGGCGAGCAGGTGTTCCCCTTGCAGGTCGCGATCCTGTTGTCGGAACCGGGCCAGGACTTTACCGGCGGCGAGTTTGTCCTCACTGAACAGCGCCCGCGCATGCAGTCGCGACCCCAGATCATCGATCTGAAACAGGGCGACGCCGTGGTATTTGCCGTGCACCAGCGGCCGGTCGAAGGCGTTCGCGGTTATTATCGGGTGAACATGCGCCATGGCGTCAGCCGCGTGCACAGCGGCAGGCGGCACACCTTGGGAATCATTTTTCATGATGCGCAGTAACGACACACCGATCACATTGGACCTGTTCGCCGACCAGGCGCCCACCACGTCCGGCCAGATCGAACAGATTGGCCAACAATCCTTCGTACTGCGTGGGTTCGCCTTGCCCTGGCTCGACCGTTTGCTGCCGGCGCTGGAAAGCGTCCTGCAGGCTGCGCCGTTCCGGCAGATGGTCACGCCCGGTGGCCTTACCATGTCGGTGGCCTTGAGCAGTTGCGGCGCGCTGGGCTGGACCACCGACCGCAGCGGCTATCGCTACACCGCCCATGACCCACAGACCGGCCACCCCTGGCCCGACATGCCGGCGGTGTTTCGCGAACTGGCCCAGGCCGCCGCCCGGCAGGCGCAGTTCGAGCATTTCGAACCCGACAGCTGCCTGATCAACCGCTACGTGCCCGGCGCCCGGATGTCGCTGCACCAGGACAAGAACGAACGCTCCCTCGCCGCGCCCATCGTCTCGATCTCCCTGGGCTTGCCAGCGGTGTTCCAGTTCGGCGGCTTCGAGCGCAGCGACAAGAGCCTGCGCATCCCGTTGCTCCATGGTGACATCGTGGTCTGGGGTGGCGTGGACCGGTTGCGCTACCACGGCGTGCTGGCGCTCAAGGAAGGACAACACCCGCACCTGGGCACCCAGCGGATCAACCTGACGTTTCGCACCGCCGGATGAAGGTGCAGAATTCAACCGCAAGACCCGGAGTGTCGTCACTTGGATGGCTCGCTACTGTAGGCAAAACGGGCCAATGGAATAACGACCATGAACAGCACTTCGAACAATCTTGCCCCTGAACTGGATCCCCGCTGGGCCGCCGTGCTCGCCCGGGACCCGCGCGCCGATGGGCAATTCGTCTATGGCGTGAAAACCACTGGCATCTATTGCCACCCCAGCAGCCTGTCGCGCCTGCCCAACCCGCGCAACGTCGAATTTTTCGACACGCCGGAACAGGCCCAGGCCGCCGGCTACCGGCCCAGCAAGCGCGTGGCCCGGGACCAGACCCAGATCGCCGCCCAACAAGCGGCCCGAGTCGCGGCGGCCTGTCGGCAGATCGAGGCGGCCGAGGAACTGCCAGGCCTGAATGAACTGGCAGCAAGCGCCGGCTTGAGCCCCTTCCATTTTCATCGGGTCTTCAAGGCTGTCACCGGCCTGACGCCCAAGGGTTACGCCGCCGCCCATCGTTCACGCAAGGTGCGCGAACGCCTGGCCGATGGCGGCACGATCACCGAGGCGCTGTACGACGCCGGTTTCAATTCCAACAGCCGCTTCTATGAAGCGGCCGACAAAGTGTTGGGCATGAAACCCGCCGACTACCGCGCCGCCGGGCAGAACACCGACATCCGTTTCGCCGTCGGCCAATGCTCCCTCGGGGCGATCCTGGTGGCGCAAAGCGAGCGTGGCGTGTGCGCGATCCTGCTGGGAGACGATCCGGACGCGCTGGTGCGGGACCTGCAGGACAAATTCCGCCGGGCCAACCTCATCGGTGCCGACCGCGAGTTCGAGCAATTGATCGCCCAGGTGGTGGGCTTCATCGAAGCGCCGGCCCTGGGCCTGGACCTGCCCCTGGACCTGCGCGGCACCGCCTTTCAGGAACGGGTCTGGCAAGCGTTGCGGGACATTCCCGCGGGCAGCACCGCCAGCTACGCCGAGATCGCCCAGCGCATCGGCATGCCCAAGGCCGTGCGCGCCGTGGCCCAGGCCTGCGGAGCCAACAGCCTGGCGGTGGCGATCCCTTGCCACCGGGTGGTGCGCAGCGACGGCAACCTGTCGGGCTATCGCTGGGGCGTGGAGCGCAAGCGTCAGTTGCTGGCGCTGGAGCGCTCGGCCGGGGACTGAACGCCGATGTAGATCGCCACCGAGTCGGGGCTGCCGTAGACCTCGAAATCGGTGGTGAAGCGGCGCAGCGTCTGTGGGTTATCCGCGAAGTAGGCCCAGATCAGGCCCCAGGTCTGGATCACGCAATCGGGCATCGGCCCCTTGGCCGAAAACACCAGGTAATCCCCGCCCTCGATGTCCACGGCGGGGTAGCCTGCGCTGGTCGCATCCACCTGCACACCGGCCGTTACGTCGAAGTGGCCGGTGGCGTCGGACTCGTAATTGGAATACACCCCGTAGACGAACGACTCCGACTGCCTGGCCGGGATCGTGTCGAACAGCCCTTCGGTGAAGAACCGTTGCCACATCGGGCCGATCCTGGCCGTGTCGGGCTGTTGCTCGTCGGTGTTGCGGGTGCGCACCTGCAAACCGGCCACGGTGAAGGGTTCGACGGTCTTGAGTTTCACGTCCATGGGTCAGGCTCCTTGATAACTGAAGCCCGCATGGTAACCCTCCCGCCGTCGGGATCAAGTTGCGGCGCACGATTGAAAAACTCGACTGGCCCTCGCCGGCCCACACCTGCTAAAAACACTGTTTCCTTCTGCCGTCGGAGACCCCACACATGAGCCAGTGGCCAGACACTCGCCTTCTTGACCTGCTCGGTATCGAGCTGCCCATCATCCAGGGGCCGCTGGCCGGGGTGACCGGGCCGGCCATGGTGGTCGCGACCTGCAATGCCGGCGGCCTGGGTTCGATGCCGGCGGCGATGCTCGATGTCGAGCAGTTGCGCCAGGCACTGACGACCATCAGCGAACAGACCGACAAGCCGTTCAACGTGAATTTTTTCTGTCATCAGCCACCGGCCTTCGACGAGCAGCGGGCCGAGACCTGGAAACAACGGCTCAAGCCGTACTATCAGGAACTGGGCGTCGACTTCGACGCACCGACCCCAGTGTCCAACCGTACGCCCTTCGATGATGCCGCCTGCCGGGTGTTGGAGGAGATGCGTCCCAAGGTGGTCAGTTTCCACTTTGGCCTGCCGGAAAAATCCCTGCTGGACCGGGTAAAGGCCACCGGGGCGAAAATCCTTTCGTCGGCCACCACCGTCGAGGAAGCCATCTGGCTCGAACAGCACGGTTGCGACGCGATCATCGCCATGGGCTATGAAGCCGGCGGACATCGCGGGATGTTCCTCAGCGACGACCTCAACACCCAGGTCGGTCTGTTTGCCTTGCTGCCGCAGGTGGTGGATGCGGTGAAGGTACCGGTGATCGCCGCCGGCGGCATTGGCGATGCCCGCGGGATTGTCGCGGCATTCGCCCTGGGCGCCTCGGCGGTGCAACTGGGCAGCGCCTACCTGTTCACCCCCGAGGCGAAAATCAGCGCGTCCCATCACCGGGCGTTGCGCACGGCCAAGGAAAGCCAGACCGCCGTCACCAACCTGTTCACCGGCCGTCCGGCCCGGGGCATCGTCAACCGGATAATGCGCGAAGTGGGGCCGATGAGCCCACTTGCGCCGGCATTCCCCTTGGCGGGCGGCGCCTTGATGCCGTTGCGCGCCAAGGGCGAAGCGGACTTCAGCAACCTCTGGGCCGGCCAGGCGTTTCCCCTGGGCCGCGAGCTGTCGAGCGCCGAACTGACCCGGCGGTTGGCTGAAGAGGCATTGGCCCGATTCAACAACTGTGGGCAGTCCTGACGGTCGTCATCGCCTGTCAGGCCGCCATCGCGAGCAAGCTCGCTCCCACAAGGGATAGGGGCAACCGGCAAATCCGGACACACCACCGGACCTGTGGGAGCGAGCTTGCTCACGATGGGGCCAGCCCTCGCCCACTTGTTGCCCAGGCAAAATGCCACGTTCCGTTTGTCGGTCATTCGCTATATATTCCGGTATATAGCGAAACCACCCTCGGAGCCTCACCTATGCGCCTCACCCGCTTCGCGCCGTTGCTGTTGATCCCGTTCCTGACTATTGGCGCCGCCCAGGCTGCCGAGGTGCAGGTGGCGGTCGCCGCCAATTTCACTGCGCCGATCCAGGCCATTGCCGCCGATTTCGAAAAAGACACCGGGCATAAACTGGTGGCGGCGTACGGCGCGACCGGGCAGTTCTACACCCAGATCAAGAACGGCGCGCCATTCGAGGTTTTCCTCGCCGCCGACGACACCACCCCGGCCAGGCTCGAAAGCGAAGGCGACACCGTCAAGGGCTCGCGCTTCACCTACGCTGTCGGCACCCTGGCGCTGTGGTCGGCCAAGGACGGTTATGTCGATAACCAGGGCCAGGTCCTCAAGCGCAACGACTTCCAACACCTGTCCATCGCCAACCCGAAAGCCGCGCCCTATGGCCTGGCCGCGACCCAGGTGCTGGACAAGCTGGGGTTGACTGACCAGGTCAAAAGCAAGCTCGTCGAAGGCCAGAACATCACCCAGGCCTACCAGTTCGTCTCCACCGGTAACGCTGAATTGGGCTTCGTCGCCTTGTCCCAGGTGTACAAGGACGGCAAAGTGACGGGCGGCTCGGCGTGGATCGTCCCGGCTGAACTGCACGACCCGATCAAACAGGACGCGGTGATCCTCACCAAAGGCCGGGACAACCCCGCCGCCGTGGCCCTGGTGGATTACCTCAAGGGCCCGAAAGCCGCCGCCATCATCCAAGCCTACGGTTACCAACGCTAAATGCCCCTGACCAGCGCCGACTATGCCGCCATCTGGCTGACCCTGAAACTGGCGTCCTTGACCACGGTGATCCTGCTGCTCATCGGCACGCCCATCGCGTTGTGGCTGTCACGCACCCGCTCCTGGTTGCGCGGGCCGGTGGGGGCGGTGGTGGCGTTGCCGCTGGTGCTGCCGCCAACGGTGATTGGCTTTTACCTGCTGCTGGCATTGGGGCCGAACGGCTGGATCGGCCAGCTCACCCAAGCCCTCGGGTTGGGCACCCTCACCTTCAGCTTTACCGGGCTGGTGATCGGCTCGGTGATCTATTCCATGCCGTTTGTGGTGCAGCCGTTGCAAAACGCTTTCGCTGCCATCGGCAGTCGCCCCCTGGAAGTCGCCGCCACCCTGCGAGCCGGGCCCTGGGATACGTTTTTCAGCGTCATCCTGCCCCTGGCCCGTCCCGGTTTCATCACCGCGGCGATTCTGGGGTTCGCCCACACCGTCGGCGAATTCGGCGTGGTGCTGATGATCGGCGGCAACATCCCGGAGAAAACCCGGGTGGTGTCGGTGCAGATCTACGACCATGTCGAGGCCCTGGAGTATGCCCAGGCCCACTGGCTGGCGGCGGCGATGCTGGTGTTTTCATTCCTGGTGCTGCTGGCGCTGTACTCCAGCCGCCGAACCCGTGCCGGGTGGAGCTGATCGATGATCAACACGCGTTTGCAACTCGACCACGGGGCTTTTTCCCTGGACCTGGATGTGCAACTGCCGGGCCGTGGCGTGACGGCCCTGTATGGGCCTTCCGGCTCCGGCAAGACCACTTGCCTGCGCTGCATTGCCGGGTTGGAGCGACCGGCCCGGGGCTTTATCGAGGTCAACGGCCAAGTGTGGCAGGACAGCGAGCACGGCGTGTTCGTGCCGCCCCACAAGCGGCCGGTGGGGTATGTGTTCCAGGAGGCGAGCCTGTTCGCCCATCTGTCGGTGCGGGCCAACCTGGCGTTCGGCCTCAAGCGCATCGCGCCGGCACAACGGCGGGTGGACATGGACCAGGCCACCGATCTGCTGGGCATCGGGCACTTGCTCGATCGCCAGCCACACAACCTCTCCGGCGGCGAGCGCCAACGGGTGGGCATCGCCCGTGCCCTGCTCACCAGCCCGCGGCTGCTGCTGATGGATGAGCCGCTGGCGGCCCTCGATACCCGGCGCAAAAACGAAATCCTGCCTTACCTGCAACGCCTCCACGATGAGCTGGACATCCCGGTGCTGTATGTCAGCCATTCCCAGGACGAAGTGGCACGCCTGGCCGATCACATCGTGCTGCTCGACGCTGGCCGCGCGCAGGCCAGCGGCCCCATCGGCGAAACCCTGGCCCGGCTCGACCTGCCATTGGCCCTGGGGGATGACGCCGGGGTGGTGATCAAGGGCAAGGTCAGCGGCTATGACCCGGCGTACCAATTGCTGACCCTGAACCTGCCCGACAGTCAACTGAACGTACGCGTCGCCCACACGTCCCTGGCCCTCGGCCAGCCGCTGCGCTTCAAGGTCCAGGCCCGGGACGTCAGCCTCAGCCTGGCGAACGATGCCCAGACCAGCATCCTCAACCGCCTGCCGGTGACCGTGGTCAGCGAACAGGCCGCCGACAACGCCGCCCATGTGCTGGTCCGCCTGGAAGCCGCCGGCACTCCGCTGCTGGCGCGCATCACCCGCTATTCCCGCGACCAGTTGAAACTGCGGCCGGGACTGGTGTTATGGGCGCAGATCAAGGCAGTGGCGGTGTTGGCGTAAAATTTTGAATGTTCAAATTACAATCCTGTGGGAGCGGGCTTGCTCGCGAAAGCGTCGGCAAATTCAACATTGATGAGGCTGATCCACCGCATTCGCGAGCAAGCCCGCTCCCACAGGTCCGCCGGTCGACTTTGGACAGTAGGAAGGCTGCAATGCCGCAACCGCAGAATCTTGGCACGACCGCAACGGGCTGCGGTCAATCGATCACAGGCCACCGGATTCGCTGCCAAGGACTTTCTTCATGCCCGACACCCTGCCGCCGGATGCACTGCCGGCCGACCTGCATTATGTCGACGACACCGCCCCCGGCATTACCCGCAAGAAATTGCGTGGCAAGTTCTGTTATTTCGACCCGCAGGGCCAGCGCATCACCGACGCAGCCGAGATCCAGCGTATCAATGCCCTGGCGGTGCCGCCGGCCTATACCGATGTCTGGATCTGCACCGACCCCCGCGGTCATCTCCAGGCCACCGGGCGCGATGCCCGCGGGCGCAAACAGTACCGCTACCACGCGCGCTGGCGTGAGGTGCGCGATGCGGACAAGTATTCGCGGATGCTGGAGTTCGGACGGGCCTTGCCGCGCTTGCGCAAACGCCTGGAGGACATCCTGGCCAAACCCGGGTTCAGCCGCGACAAGGTCATGGCCACTGTTATCACCCTGCTCGACCTCACCCTGATCCGAGTCGGCAACACCCAATACGCTCGCGACAATCGCTCCTATGGCTTGACGACCCTGCGCAACAAGCATGTCGAAGTCAACGGCAGCGCCATCGCCTTCCAGTTCCGCGGCAAAAGCGGCATCGAGCACCAGATCACCGTGAAAGACCGACGCCTGGCGCGGATCATCAAGCGCTGCCAGGAGATCCCCGGACAAAACCTCTTCCAGTACCTGGACGAGAACGGTGAGCGTCACTCCGTCAGTTCTTCGGACATCAACGCCTACCTCAAATCCCTCACCGGTGCCGATTTCACTGCCAAGGATTACCGTACCTGGGCCGGCAGCGCGGCAGCGCTGGCCGGGCTGCGGATGCTGTCCTGGGAAACCGAGAGCGAGGCGAAAAAGCACGTCGTCGAGATGGTCAGGCAGGTTGCCAGGCAACTGGGCAACACGCCGACCGTCTGTCGCAAGTGCTACATTCATCCTGCAGTGGTGGAGGCTTTTTTGCTCGGCGCCCTGAGGCAATTGCCCAAGCCGCGGCTGCGCAAAGGCCTCAGCGAAGAGGACGCCGCACTGGCGATATTTTTGCAGCGCATGGCCGACGCTGCCCAAGCGTGCTGAACAGAAAAGGGACGTGATGGGGCCGCCCGCGCCCAACCGGAGATGAGGAACATCCGAAGGCCTGCGAACTCCCAACTGTACGGCACAGCCGATCCGCAGGTACGTCAAAGGGTGAAATCGACAGGAGTTGCAGATGTCCGAACACATTGTCCATTTCCATTGCCAGATCGATCAGGGCACCACGGAACGCTTTCGCGACAACTGCCTGGAGGCCATCGAGAAAGGCGCCGACTCGCTGATGCTCAACCTCTCCACCGTCGGCGGCAGCACCAACTTCGGTTTTACGCTCTATACCTTCATCAAGTCCCTTCCAGTGCCGGTGCGTGCGGTCAATGCCGGCAACATCGAGTCGATGGGCATCATCATGTTCCTGGCCGCCAGCGACCGCACCACCACACCCCACTCGCGCTTTCTGATCCACCCGATGAACTGGTACTTCGGTCAGAAATCCGTGGACCACTCACGCCTGCGTGAGTACCTGTCCAGCCTGGACAACGACGTGGCGCGGTACGTGGAGATCTACGTCAAGGAAACCGCCGGCGCCGCGACTCAACTGGATATCTTCAAGTGCCTGTGTGCCGAGGAACGGGTGATCCCAGCGGAAAACTCCCTGGCCTTTGGTATTGCGCACCGGGTCGAACAGGTGGTTTTTCCAACGGACGCCAAGCATTGGAAAGTCAGCGGCGGCGAGGACTGAAAGGAAGCCAACCGGCGGCTGACCATTCGTCGCCAGCAAGCGGTTTTTTTAAACTTCACCCGGCCATTTTCTTTCACAAATAATGCGAGGCACGTTGCTCGCTCAATCACTGAGGATTATCGAAATGGCCAGTAGCGGAAACAAAAACCCAGGCAACTTCGCCAATGATCGTGAAAAAGCATCTGAAGCCGGCAAGAAAGGCGGACAAGCGTCGGGCGGCAACGTTGCCAACGACCGGCAAAAAGGCATGGGAGCCGGTAACAAAGGTAGCGAACGCAGCCAAGGAGGCGGCAGAAAATCGTAACGTCCAAGACCGTTGGGGCGCAGACATGCTGCGCCCTGGCGCTTGCCCCTCCCTTTATCGCCAACGCCAACCGCCCCCACGGTAGCAACGACGTCCTCAAACGAGAGGACCTGCCTCCCTCCGCAGCAAATATGAAATTTCATATATTCGACTATCCACATATACTCCGGCGCAGCCCACCCCGCGCCTATCGGAACCGAATCGATGAAAGTCCTCTTCATGTGCACCGCCAACAGCTGCCGCAGCATTCTCAGCGAAGCGATGTTCAACCATCTGGCCCCGGCCGGGTTCGAAGCCGTCAGCGCCGGCAGCTTTCCCAAGGGCCAAGTGCTGCCGCGCAGCCTGAGCACCTTGCAGGAGGCCGGTATCTGTATCAAAGGCTTGTGCAGCAAGGGCAACGACGCTTTCGAAAGCAGCCCGCCGGACGTCGTGATCACGGTGTGCGACAACGCCGCCAACGAGGCCTGCCCGGTGTATTTCGGCCCGGCGCTCAAGAGCCACTGGGGCCTGGCGGACCCGTCGGAGGTCAAAGGCAACGATGATCAGGTCGGCCAGGCGTTCCACAGCACGCTGGACCGCATCGAAACCCGCTGCCGGGCCTTCTTCGCCCTGCCCTTCGACCAACTGGATGCCCAGGCCCTGAAAGCCGAGCTGGACCGCATCGGCACCCTCTAACCGCTCAACCGGCGTTGTACGCCTGCTTCACCGTCTCGATCCAGCTTGGGTCCAGGCGCGACTGTTCGGTGTCCAGGCCCAGCGCCTGCATGTTCGCCAGGTGCGCGTCGGCTTCACGCGCCAGGGAGCCCTGGGCGCTGGAGTTGGCGTCCAGCTGATGCATCTGGGCCAGCCCCAGGTGATAGAAGCGCAGCAGCTTCATGGCGGTGGGGTCCTGGGCCTGCACACCGGCCTTCACCTGGTGCATCACGTTGGTGATTTTCATCAGGCTGCGCTTGAGCTGCCAGCCGTATACCGCGGCGGCCATCCACGGCTGCGACCAGAAATACTGGCGCATCAGCACAGCCATCGCCAACACCGCGACAATCACCCCGCCGAGGTTGAAGCGAAAGTTATCACCTCCCGGCGTACCCAACAGCATCACGGCCAGGCTGGACAGCAGCATCGCCAGGGCCAGGAACACCACCGCGATGATCAGGGTGCTGCGGCGGGTCTGCCTGCGGTAGGTGTCGCCATCCCACGGTTTGATCTCGAACATCGCGGCGCAATTTCCTTGTACGGCATCAAAAGAGTCACGCATTATCGCCTGCCCGGTCGATTTAGCTATGCTGGGGCTCATTTTGTATGGCCGCCGACTCGCCGGGCCCGGATCGAAGTCCATGGCGATAGCGCAAGGATCGTGCGATCTTTCTGCGTGGACGTTTTTTTCAAGATGCCGTCGTTGTGTGCATGGCATCGTTTTCAAGGAAAGCTGAATGAATCAAAGACATGTAATCAACGCCTCGGTAAGCCCCAAGGGCAGCCTGGAGACCTTGTCCCAGCGCGAAGTCCAGCAACTGAGCGAAGCCGGCTCCGGCAGTATCTACACCCTCTTTCGCCAGTGCGCCCTGGCCATCCTCAATACCGGCGCCCATGTCGATAACGCCAAGACCATCCTGGAGGCCTACAAGGACTTCGAGATCCGCATTCACCAGCAGGACCGGGGCGTACGCCTGGAGCTGCTGAACGCGCCAGCCGATGCGTTCGTCGACGGCGAAATGATCGCCAGCACCCGGGAAATGCTCTTCAGTGCCCTGCGCGACATCGTCTACACCGAGAACGAACTGGACAGCCAGCGCATCGACCTCAGCTCGTCCCAGGGCATCAGCGACTACGTGTTCCACCTGCTGCGCAACGCCCGCACCCTGCGCCCTGGCGTGGAGCCGAAAATCGTCGTGTGCTGGGGCGGTCACTCGATCAACACCGAAGAATACAAATACACCAAGAAGGTCGGCCACGAACTGGGCCTGCGCAGCCTGGACATCTGCACCGGCTGCGGCCCGGGCGTGATGAAAGGCCCGATGAAAGGCGCCACCATCGCCCACGCCAAGCAGCGCATCCATGGCGGTCGCTACCTGGGCCTGACGGAGCCGGGGATCATCGCCGCCGAGGCGCCGAACCCGATCGTCAATGAGCTGGTGATCCTGCCGGACATCGAGAAGCGCCTGGAAGCCTTCGTGCGCGTCGGCCATGGCATCATCATCTTCCCGGGCGGTGCCGGTACGGCGGAAGAGTTCCTGTACCTGCTGGGCATCCTGATGCACCCGGCCAACCAGGACCTGCCCTTCCCCGTCGTGCTCACCGGGCCGAAAAGCGCCGCGCCGTACCTCGACCAGTTGCATGCGTTTGTCGGTGCAACCTTGGGCGAGGCCGCGCAGAAGCACTACCAGATCATCATTGACGACCCGGCCGAAGTGGCACGTCAGATGACCCAGGGGCTCAAGGAGGTCAAGCAGTTCCGCCGCGAGCGCAACGACGCTTTCCACTTCAATTGGCTGCTGAAGATCGACGAGGGCTTCCAGCGCCCGTTCGACCCGACTCACGCCAACATGGCCAGCCTGGGCCTGAGCCGCGACCTGCCCGCCCACGAACTGGCCGCCAACCTGCGCCGGGCGTTCTCGGGGATCGTGGCCGGTAACGTCAAGGACAAGGGCATCCGCCTGATCGAAGAGCACGGCCCTTACGAGATCCACGGCGACGCCGCCATCATGGAACCCCTCGACCGCCTGCTCCAGGCCTTCGTCGCCCAACACCGCATGAAACTGCCGGGCGGCGCGGCGTACGTGCCGTGCTATCGCGTGGTGACCTGACCACAACGCCCCAGAGCCGGTGTGGGAGCGGGCTTGCTCGCGAAGGCGTCAGATCAGTGGATATTGATGTTGGCTGATACACCGCATTCGCGAGCAAGCCCGCTCCCACAGGGGTTTTGCTGTGGTCACAAAATCGGAGTCAACCGCATCAACCCGCCCGCACCCACCTCGACACCCAGGCTGCGGTAATCCTTGATCTGCGGATGAAGGGTGACCACGGGGTGCGTGTGCGTTGCCGTCACCACCATCACATCCGCACCCGCCGCCTCGCCTGCCCGAATACCGGCCTCGGCGTCTTCAAACACCAGACACTCCCGGGGCGTCACCTGCAGGCGTTCGGCCGCCAGGCGATAGCAGGTGGGGTTGGGCTTGCCGTCACTCACGTCCTCGGCGGTGACCATCACTGCCGGGCGCGGGATTCCCGCGGCGTCCATACGCCGCAAGGCCAATGCCATGGGCGCTGAGGTGACGATTGCCCATCGCTCTGGCGGCAGGCTATGCAGAAACGCAGCCGCCCCCTTCACTGGCTCCACGCCTTCCACGTCTTCGATTTCCTCGCGGGTGATCCGCTCGGCCTCGGCCTGGGCATCCACCCCTGGCAGATGCTGGCGAGCGATGGTGTCGATGGCACGCATGCCGTGGATCGTCGGCAGGAACGTCGCCACATCCACACCGTGGCGCAGGGCCCAGCGGGTCCAGATCCGCTCGGCGGCGGCGATGGAGGTGAGCAAGGTGCCGTCCATGTCGAACAGGAAGGCGCGGTAGGCGATGTGGGTGGCAAGACTGGCAGGCATCGGATCCTCGGTGGCGGCGTGGCGGATGACGGCCACTGTAACATCGCTAGGCACCGAACCCTTGTGGGAGCGAGCTTGCTCGCGATGACGGCGACACATCCAACATTGATGCAAGCTGATTCACCGCTATCGCGAGCAAGCTCGCTCCCACAGGGTCCGGTGGTGGGTTGATTACACCAACCGCTCGATCGGCTGATGCTGCCAGACCAGCTTGTAGTACAGCGTCTGCAACAACAGCATGCTCAAGTAAGCCACCGGGAACGCCATCCACACCCCTTGCAACCCGAAGTGTGCGTCCAGCAGATACGCGGCCGGCACTTGCACACCGACGATGCAGAAAATCGAAATCGCCACCGGTACCAGCACCGTGCCGCTGGCGCGCATGATGCCGCCGACGATCGCCTGGAAGCCGAATACCAGCAAGCTCCAGAGCATGATATGCAGCAAGTGTTCGGCCTGGACCCGCGCCGCCGGATCCGTGATGAACAGCCCCAGCAGCCAGTGGGACAACAGATAGCCCAGGAGCACCAGCCCACCGGTGAGCCAGAGGTTGAATGCAAGCCCCGTGCGCAGGATCGGCCCCAGGCGCTCCAGGCGGCCGGCACCGATGGCCTGGGCGCCGAGGATCGAGGCGGTGATGGCAATCGACAGCGCCGGAAACTGCACGTAGTTGACGATCTGCGTCACCGCGCCGTAGGCCGCCGTGGCCTGGGAGCCGTGGCGATTGACCAGCGCCAGGATCACCAACTCCGACAACGAGATCACCACCATCTGCAACCCCGTGGGCAGGCCGATGCGCAGCACCTTACCGAGGATGTCTCGGTCCAGGCGCATCGCCGCGAACAACGCACGGTCCGGCGCCAGGGCATGCTCGCGGCGACTCAGGCGCCACGCCAGCATCAGCATCGCCGACGTCGTCCCCGCCAGCCCCGCCCATGCCGCGCTCTGGATGCCCATCTGCGGCAACCCCAGCCAGCCGCGAATCAACGCTGGCGTGAGCAGCAGCCCGACACTGGTGGACACCAGCAGCGCCAACATCGGTGACACCGTATCGCTCACCCCGCGCAGCAGTTGGGTGAACAGCACGAATACCAGCAACATCGGCAGGATCCACAGCATGACCCGGGCATAGGAAACGGCGTCCTCCAACACATCGGCCGGCGTGCCGAGCCCTTGCAACGCCTGACGCGCAAAGACACTGCCAAGCACCGCCGCCGCCAGGCCAATGATCGCCCCCAGCAACAAGGTCGAACCGGCAATCGCCTTCACCGTGCCGGTTTCACCGGCGCCGTAGGCCTGCCCGATCAACACCCCCGCCCCCGCGCCCAGGCCGATCACCAAAGCGATAAAGAAAAACACGATGGGAAACATGCCCGACACCGACGCCAATGCCTGAGTGCCGAGCATTTGGCCGATGTAGATGCTGTTGAACGTGCCGGACATGGACTGCAGGAAGTTGGACAGGACCATGGGGATCAGGAACAGGAGATAGGTTTTCCAGAGGGGCTGGGTCGGCATGGGGACTCTGATGGCAGGTTCGAAAATCCGATGCGGGGTAATTTAGCTCAATCCATGGATTCTGTTTCAGAAGATGTCCGTTTTCGTGGCGAGGGCGCTTGACTGCGCTGTGGGAGCTGCCGAAGGCTGCGATCTTTTGATCTTCCACTGGATACTCAACGAGCCTTGGAAAGATCGCAGCCTCGCTTCGCTCGGCGGCTCCTACAACGCAGTCCGGCGGAAGCAAGCGCCCTAATCAGGGGATTTCCACAGGTCAGGCGATCTCGACAATCTCCCAATCTCGTCTATTCTTAGATATCACCGTGCCATCATTTTTGTCGAAACCGGACGACTGGTCCTCAAGACCGTACCGGCTTTGCAGATAACCAGTTATTCGCAAATAACCTGTTAGCAACACTGTTCAAGGACCGAACCATGACGTCGTATTCTCACGGTCATTCCCTTTCCCAATCACAACCACGCATCCTCTGGAGTGCCGTGCTGGTGGCCATTGCCGCGAGCATTGGCGTGCTGGCGCTCAATGGCACGAGTGGGCAAAACATCGGTTTGAGTGTGGCGATCGTCGTCTTGGGCGTCGGTGCTGGTGCATGGGGTGCGCGTTCGCAACGCCAGCAGTTCGACAACGCCCTCGCCGCCGCCATGGCCCGCCACGACCAGCAAGGCAGCGAGCACCTGGCCCATAAAACCCACGCACAACTCAACGACGTCATCCTCGGTGCCATGCCGATCTGGGCCAAGCAGGTCGAAAGCTCCCGGCAGCAGACCGAGACCGCGATCGTCTCCCTGACCAGCCGCTTCACCGGCATTTCGTCACGCCTGGAAGACACCGTGCAAGCCTCGCAATTGGCCGCCGGTGAACTGGCCGGCAGCAGCAGTGGCGGCGCCATGCAGGTGCTGGCCCAAAGCGAAGGTGAACTGGTCAAGGTCATCGACTCCCTGAAGGCCACCCAGGCCAGCCGCGACGAAACCCTGGCCCAGGTGCGCAACCTGACGGCCTATACCGGCGAGCTGCGGACGATGGCCGCCGACGTCGCGGCGATTGCCGCGCAGACCAACCTGCTGGCCCTCAACGCTGCCATCGAAGCCGCCCGTGCCGGCGAGGCCGGGCGTGGGTTTGCGGTGGTGGCCGACGCCGTGCGCAGCCTCTCGAGCAAGTCCAGCGAGACCGGCCAGCAGATGTCGGCCAAGGTCGACATCATCAACACCGCCATCACCCAACTGGTGCATGCCGCCTCCAGCGGCGCGGACCAGGACAGCCATTCGGTCAGTGCCTCCGAGCAAAGCATCCAGCAGGTGCTGGAGCGCTTCAAGAGTGTCACCGGCCGACTGGCCGACTCGGCCGACATGCTGCAACGGGAAAGCTTCGGCATCCGCGATGAACTCACCGAGGTGCTGGTCAGCTTGCAATTCCAGGATCGGGTCAGCCAGATCCTCAGCCACGTGCGCGACAACATAGAGGACCTGCATGTGCATCTGCAGCAGGCCAGCCAGTCGCCCGACCAGGCCGTCTCCATCGATGCCCGCCAATGGCTGGCGCGCATGGAAACCACTTACGCCACCGACGAGCAGCGCCGCAATCACCACGGCGACTCGAGCGCGCAACAGACCTCACAGGAAATTACCTTCTTTTAGGAGAGCCGCTCATGGCTAAAAGTGTATTGGTTGTCGACGACTCCGCGAGCGTTCGGCAGGTGGTCGGCATCGCGTTGAAAAGTGCCGGCTATGACGTGATCGAAGCCAGCGATGGCAAGGACGCGCTGGGCAAGCTCAACGGCCAGAAAGTGCACCTGATCATCAGTGACGTGAACATGCCCAACATGGACGGCATCACCTTCGTCAAGGAGGTCAAGAAGCTGGCCAGCTACAAGTTCACGCCGATCATCATGCTCACCACCGAATCCCAGGAATCGAAGAAACAGGAAGGCCAGGCCGCCGGGGCCAAGGCCTGGGTGGTCAAGCCGTTCCAGCCGGCGCAGATGCTGGCGGCGGTATCCAAGCTGATTCTTCCTTGATAGTCGGAGGCTCCAATGCCGCTGCACTACGAAGCACAGGATGACACCGCCCAGGTGCACATCGACGGTGAACTGACGATCTACACCGCGGCCGAGCTGGCCGCGCAGTGGCTGCCGCACCTGGGGGCAACGCCACGAATGGCCCTTGATCTGTCGCAGATCACCGAGATGGACGGCGCTGGCCTGCAACTGCTGCTGATGGTGCAGCGCGAGGCCTCCCGGGCCGGGACCCAACTGACACTTACCGGCCAAAGCCAGGCCGTCACGGAGACACTTGCCCTGTGCAACCTGGTTGCCTAGGACGTCGGACACGACAAAGGAAATGAGCGTGAGCATCAATCTCGATCAGGCACAACAGACCTTCATCGTCGAGGCACGGGAACAGTTGCAGGCGATGGAAGAGTCGCTGCTGCAACTGGAAACCGACCCCGGCGACGATGACGCCATCGGCGCGATCTTCCGGGCGGCCCACACGATCAAGGGCTCGGCCGGGCTGTTCGGCCTGGAACCGATCGTCAGCTTCACCCACATCGTCGAAGACGTGCTCGACCGCCTGCGCAACGGCAGCGTCGAGGTGGACGCCGGCCTGATTGCGGTGTTGCTCAAGTCCAGCGACCACATGCTGGAACTGATCAACGTGGCCGCCAACCAGGGCGGAGCGCTGCCGCCGCCGGCCCTGCAACGGGAAGTGGAGCTGTGCCAGATCCTGCAGGAATACCAGGCGCCCTCGCCGGCCACGGCCCCAACGCCGGCGCAGGAAACCGAAACCCGTGAACCCGGCGAAACGCGCCTCTGGCACCTTTCCCTGCGCTTCGGCCAGGACGTGTTCCGCAATGGCATGGACCCGCTGTCGTTCCTGCGCTACCTGCAAACCCTGGGTGAAATCGTCGACCTCACCACCTTGACCGACGCCTTGCCCGCCGCCGATGCCTGGGACGCCGAATCCTGCTACCTGGGTTTCGACATCGCGTTTCGCTCGGCTGCCAGCCACGGGGCGATCAACGAAGTGTTCGATTTCGTCCGGGAAGACTGCGAGATCGAGATCGTTGCCCAGGATGACGACATCGCGCCACCGGCCAACACCGGCCTGGTGACCACATCACCGGAACCAGCCGAAGAAACCACCGCGTTGGTCGCCACCGGCGAGTTGCTGTCCGACCAGCGCAAGACGCCGCGCATGCCCGCCCAGATCGCCACCGACAAACAAGCGGTGACCAGCGACAGCAAGGCCAAGGACGGCACCTACGTACGGGTCAACGCCGACAAGCTCGACGAGTTGATCAACCTGGTGGGCGAACTGGTCATTGCCAGCGCCGGCGCCAGCCTGCTGGCCCGCACCTGCCACAACGACCCGTTGCAGGAAGCCACCTCGTCGGTCTCCGGGCTGGTGGAGGAAATCCTCGACGGCGCCCTGCGCCTGCGCATGATCCCCATTGGCGAAACCTTCAACCGCTTCCGTCGGGTGGTGCGCGATGTCAGCCAGGAACTGGGCAAGGACATCGACCTGATCATCAGCGGCGCGGAGACCGAGCTGGACAAGACCGTGGTGGAAAAAATCGGCGACCCGCTCATGCACCTGCTGCGCAACGCCATGGACCACGGCATTGAAACCGCCGAAGCCCGGCTGGCGGCCGGCAAACCGGTCAAGGGGCACTTGCACCTCAACGCGTATCACGACTCCGGCAGCATCGTGCTGGAAATCGCCGACGACGGCGCCGGCCTGAACCGTGACCGGATCCTGGAAAAAGCCCAGGAACGCGGTCTGGTGCAGCCAGGTGCCAGCCCCACCGACCAGGAAATCTACAACCTGATTTTCGAACCCGGCTTTTCCACCGCCCAGGCCGTGACCAACCTTTCGGGGCGGGGCGTGGGCATGGACGTGGTCAAGCGCAACATCACCCTGCTGCGCGGCACCGTCGACCTGGACAGCCAGCCCGGCAAGGGCACCGTGGTGCGCATCCGCCTGCCGCTGACCCTGGCGATCATCAATGGCTTCCTGGTGGGCATCGGTCAGTCGACCTATGTGATTCCGCTGGACATGGTCCAGGAATGCATCGAGCTGAGCGAAGACGATGGGCTCGCCAGCCGCGAGCAAGGCTACCTCGACCTGCGCGGCGAGGTGCTGCCCCTGGTCTACCTGCGCGATCACTTCAGCCACGAAGGCCCGGCCGCGCGTCGGCAGAACGTGGTGGTGGTGCGCTACGCCGAACTCAAGGCCGGGCTGGTGGTGGATGACTTGCTGGGTGAATTCCAGACCGTGATCAAACCGCTGGGCAAGCTGTTTGGCGCCCTTCGCGGCATCAGTGGCTCGACCATCCTGGGCAGTGGCGCCGTGGCGTTGATTCTCGACGTACCGGCACTGCTCACCGAGATCGCCCAGAAAGAAAACCGCTACACCCCGACTCAATTACAACAAGCCAACGCTCGCTGACGCTTTAGCAATTCCATGGAGAGGTACTTCCCAATGAAATGGTTCTACGATCTTAGAATCGCCACCAAACTGATCACTTCATTTCTTGTGGTGCTGGCCCTGACAGCCGTCATGGGGGTGTTCGCGATCATCCAACTGGGCGAGGTGAACAGCACCACCGTCGAGATCCGGGAAAACTGGATGCCGTCCATGCGTGCGGCCTCGGGCATGCGTTTCTACGGGGCAAACTATCGCCTCAAGGAAAACCGCCACATTACCGCCGATTCCGAACAGGAACGCCTCACCGTCGAACAAGAAGCGGAAGAAGCCAAAAAGGGGTTTGAAACCCGCATGGCGACCTATGAAAAACTGCTCTCCAGCGCGGAAGATCGCCAGCTGTTCGAAACCACCCGCAATGACTGGGTCGCTTACCTCGCCGTCAGCAAGGACCTGCTTGCGCTGTCTCGGCAAAACCTGACCGAGCAAGCCCATGCACTGCTCAAGGGCGAATCCAAGCGTCAATTCGATCTAGTGGTCAACGACCTGCAAAAACTGGTGGAACTCAATGACGTCGGCGCTGGCGCCGCCAGCGAGCGTGGCGCAGCGCTGTTTGAAAAATCGCGCCTATCGATCATCGTCGCGCTGATTGCCGCCCTGCTGGTGGGCCTGGGCCTGGCGCTGTTCATTTCGCGCATCATCTCCCGCCCCCTGAAACAGGCCGCCGCCGTCGCCGAACAACTGGCCGAAGGCAACCTGAACGCGAAAATCGAAAGCGGCTCCAAAGACGAAACCGGCATGGTGCTCAACGCCATGCAGAACATGATCGGCAAGCTCTCGCACATCATTGGCGAAGTGCGTAACGCTGCGGACAACTTGGCCAGTGCCTCCGAAGAAGTCAGCGCCACCGCGCAATCGATGAGCCAGGCCACCAGCGAGCAGGCGGCCAGTGTCGAGGAAACCAGTGCGTCCATCGAGCAGATGAGCGCCAGCATCAACCAGAACACCGAGAACGCCAAGGTCACCGATGGCATGGCCAGCAAAGCCGCCAAGGAAGCCACCGACGGCGGCGAATCGGTGCAACAGACCGTGGTGGCGATGAAGAAAATCGCCCAGCGCATCAGCATCATCGACGACATCGCCTACCAGACCAACCTGCTGGCGCTCAACGCTGCCATCGAGGCAGCCCGCGCCGGTGAACACGGCAAAGGCTTCGCCGTGGTTGCCGCCGAAGTGCGCAAGCTGGCCGAGCGCAGCCAGGTGGCCGCCCAGGAAATCGGCGAGCTGTCCTCCAGCAGCGTCGATATGGCGGAAAAGGCTGGGAACCTGCTCAACGAGATGGTCCCCTCGATCAACAAGACCTCGGACCTGGTGCAGGAAATCAGCGCAGCCTCCGAAGAACAGGCCGCCGGTGTGGCGCAGATCAACACCGCCATGACCCAGCTCAACCAGGTGACCCAACAGAACGCCTCCAGCAGCGAAGAGCTGGCCGCCACCGCCGAGGAGATGAGCAGCCAGGCCGAACAGCTGCAACAGGCCATGAGTTTCTTCACCCTGGACACGCCGCCCAAGTCTGCTGTGCAAATTGCCAGGGTCGACAACACCCCAGGTTCCTCCGGCCGCAAACCGACGCGGGCACCGGCACCGATCATGCCCAAGGCGTTTGCCTACAACATGGCCAGCGCCCCGGACGAATCGGAATTCACCCGGTTCTGATGGCCCGGTTCCACAGGCTTGCTTAAAGGAGAAAAAGCAATGGGCGCCATCGCGACCACACGTCAAACCGCCCTCGCGGTCGAGGAAGAAGCGCAATACCTGACGTTTATGCTCGGCACGGAGATGTTTGCCATCGGCATCCTGTGCATCAAGGAAATCATCGAATACGGCAACCTGACCGTGGTACCGATGATGCCGACCTTCGTGCGCGGGGTGATCAACCTGCGGGGCGCGGTCGTACCGGTCGTCGACCTGTCGGCCCGTTTCGGTCGGCCGAACTCGGCGATCAGCCGGCGCTCGTGCGTGGTGATCATCGAGGCGTCCAGCGCCGACGGCCAGGCCCAGGACATTGGCCTGCTGGTGGACACGGTGTCGGCGGTGCTGGAAATCCCGGCCTCGCAGATCGAGCCGCCACCGAGCTTCGGCGCGAAGATCCGGGCCGATTTCATCAGTGGCATGGCCAAGGTCGATGGCAAGTTCGTCATCGTCCTGGAGGTGGACCGCGTGCTGTCCATCGACGAAATGTCCCAACTCGCCGAAGCCAGCCCGAACGCGCTGGAAGTGGATGCCCCGTGAACGCCGATACCTGCAAGGAACGCACCGGGAACGCGCTGGCGCTCAGTGACCGAGAGTTCGGCCAGTTCCAGTCCTGGCTGTACCAGGCCGCCGGCATCAGCCTGTCCGAGGCCAAGAAAGCCCTGGTGGCCGGGCGTCTGTTCAAGCGCCTCAAGCACTATGGGCTGGACAGCTACGGCGAGTATTTCAAGCTGATCATGAACGGCCAGCGCACCGATGAATTACAAGTGGCGCTGGACCTGCTGACGACCAACGAGACCTACTTTTTCCGCGAGCCCAAGCATTTCGATTTCCTGCGCCAACACGTTCTGCCCCACGCAACGCCGAGCAAGACCTTCCGCCTGTGGAGCGCGGCCAGCTCTTCCGGGGAAGAACCCTATAGCCTGGCCATGACCCTGGCCGAAGGGTTGGGCACCACGCCCTGGGAAGTGATCGGTTCGGACATCAGCAGCCAGGTGCTGGCCAAGGCGCGCTCCGGGCATTACCCGATGGAACGCGCCCGCACCCTGCCCCAGCCGCTGCTGGTGAAATATTGCCTCAAGGGCACCGGCAGCCAGCAAGGCACGTTCCTCATCGACCGGGCGTTGCGCAACCGGGTCAACTTCATCCAGGTCAATCTCAACGACACCTTGCCGGAGCTGGGGGAGTTCGATGTGATCTTCCTGCGCAACGTCATGATCTATTTCGACCAACCGACCAAAAGCAAAGTGGTCGCCCGCTTGATCCCCCGGCTCAAGCCCGGCGGGTATTTCATCGTCAGCCACTCGGAGAGTCTCAACGGTGTGTCCGATGCGTTGAAACTGGTGGCGCCCTCGATTTACCGCAAACCATGAACGCCGCCATCAGAGCAGTGGCCGAGGAGTACCTGGCGCCAGGGGAGTTTCGCTTCGCCACCTGCCCGACTCGCCTGCGCACGATTCTCGGCTCTTGCGTGGCGATCACGCTGTGGCACCCCGAACGCAGGATCGGCGCCATGTGCCACTTCATGCTGCCCAGTCGAGTGCGCTGCTCCACCGCACTGAACGGCCTCTACGCCGACGAAGCCATCGAACTGTTCATCCGTCAGGCCCGGGCGCACCGCACCGACCCCGAGGACTATCAACTCAAGCTGTTCGGCGGCGGGGAGATGTTCCCCGAGCTGCAACGCCATGTGCCCTACGGTGATGTGGCGCGACTGAACGTCAACGCCGCGCTGGAAATGGCCGCCCTCTATCGCCTCGACCTGATCGCCCAGGACATGGGCAGCACCGGCCACCGCAGCATCATCTTCGACCTGCGCAGCGGCGATGTGTGGGTCAGGCACCAACCCATAAGGACCCGGCACTGACCATGGCAAAAAAGATCAATGTACTGCTGGTGGATGACTCTGCCGTGGTTCGCCAGGTGTTATTGGCGATTCTCAGCGAGACACCGGACATCCACGTCATGGGCGCGGCGTCCGACCCGATTTTCGCCATGGATAAACTGGCCAAGGAATGGCCCGATGTGATCGTGCTGGACGTGGAAATGCCGCGCATGGACGGTATCACCTTCCTGAAGAAAATCATGAGCGAACGCCCCACCCCGGTGGTGATCTGTTCGTCCCTGACGCCCCGGGGCGCGGAAACGACGTTGCAGGCGATGGCCGCCGGCGCGGTGGAAATCATCACCAAGCCCACCACCGGGCTGAAGAATTTTCTGTTGGAGTCGGCGCCCGAACTGGTGTCGGCGATCCGTGCCGCCGCCCAGGTCAACGTGCGCAACCTCGGCAAGCGCCCCGCCCCGACGGCACTGGCGCCGGCGACCAAACTCACCGCCGACGCCATGCTGCCGGCCGCCAACGGCCATGCCATGGCGCAGACCACCGAACGCATCGTCGCCCTGGGCACCTCCACCGGCGGCACCCAGGCCCTGGAAGCGGTGCTCACCGCCCTGCCACGGGTCAGCCCAGGCATCGTCATCGTCCAGCACATGCCGGAGAAATTCACCGCCTCGTTCGCCGCCCGGCTCAACAGCCTGTGCCAGATCGAAGTGCGCGAAGCCCGTAACAACGACCGCATACACCCGGGCCTGGCGCTCATCGCCCCGGGCGGTAAACACATGATGGTGACCCGCAGCGGCGCGTTCTATCACGTGCAAGTGGTGGACGGCCCGCTGGTCAACCGCCACCGCCCTTCGGTGGATGTATTGTTTCGCTCAGTCGCCAAATTCGCCGGCCGCAACGCCACCGGCATCATCATGACCGGCATGGGCGACGACGGCGCCCGCGGCCTGAAGGAAATGCTCGACGCCGGGGCCAGCACCGTGGCCCAGGACGAAGCCAGCTGCGTGGTCTTCGGCATGCCCAAGGAAGCGATCAAACTCAATGCGGCGCAACGGGTGATGGGGCTGCAGGAAATCGCGCAGGTGATCTTGCATCGGTAACAGCATTAAAAAGGCAATCAAAACCTGTGGGAGCGAGCTTGCTCGCGATGGCGGCAGCCCATTCAACATGGATGCAAGCTGAACCACCGCTATCGCGAGCAAGCTCGCTCCCACAGTGGAGTTGTGGCGAGGTGCAATCACCCACCTAGAAAAATCGCCATCTTCGCCATGAGTACTCCTGGACCAGAAAATTGCAACAGGAGCCGCCCTGTGGCGAGGGAGCTTGCTCCCGCTGGGCTGCGCAGCAGCCCCAAAATGCTAGACCGAGGTGCGGGCGTTAGGGCCGCTGCGCGCCTCAGCGGGAGCAAGCTCCCTCGCCACAAAGGCAATCAAAACCACAGTGGAGTTGTGGCGAGGAGCAATCCCTCGTCACAGAAGCTTCAACAGCCTGTGCCTATACGGGCGAAATCGTCGCCAGCACGCCGATCAGAAGAGTCAGTGCCAAAAACCCACCTAGAAAAATCGCCATCTTCGCCATGAGTACTCCTGGACCAAAAAATTGCAACAGGAGCCGCCCTGTGGCGAGGGAGCTTGCTCCCGCTGGGCTGCGCAGCAGCCCCAAAATGCTCAAAATGCTAGACCGAGGTGCGGGCGTTAGGGCCGCTGCGCGCCCCAGCGGGAGCAAGCTCCCTCGCCACAAAGGCAATCAAAACCACAGTGGAGTTGTGGCGAGGAGCAATCCCTCGTCACAGAAGCTTCAACAGCCTGTGCCTATACGGGCGAAATCGTCGCCAGCACGCCGATCAGAAGAGTCAGTGCCAAAAACCCACCTAGAAAAATCGCCATCTTCGCCATGAGTACTCCTGGACCAAAAAATTGCAGTACACGGGCAGCTCACTAGGCTAACCGCGTGGTTATTCTGGGGCCGGGCCCGGGTTCATTACAGAGGCACCTGGCGCAGAAAAATACGGATCAGACGCACGCCCTTCTACCCTCCTCGCGCAACTTTAGTGAGCAACAAAAGATAAAGCCCTACCGCATAGTTCTCCCACCAAAGGGAACGGATATACCAACGTATATTTTCATGTCCCAAGTCAGCGTGGTCATCGACCCGGGCAACACTTAATCTTGCCGGGCACTTAACGCCCCCGTTCAAGTGCGCTTCAACTTCATGACTTCCAATGATCGCAAGTGTGGTCGCAGCCCTGGTTTTCAAAGCGTAATAGAGGTGATCCATGCGCCCTTCATTCCTTGCACCTGCATTGACGCCCTTCAAAAACAGAGAACAACTCCCTGCCCATTCCTGGCGCGCCGACATAACGTCATTGGGCCTCCTGGTGCTCTTGGCTGCCTTTGTATTCCATGGCCTGGATCAGATGAACCAGCCCCTCGGCGTGCTGGACGCTTCGCCACTGTCCCTGGACCTGGTGCACCTGCCGGAATATGCCTTGCGCACCACGTTGCGCATGTTCATCGCCTTGTTTGTTTCATTGGTTTTTTCCTTGGTCATTGCCACCTTGGCAGCCAAAAGCCGCAAGGCGGCAATGGTGATCCTGCCGGCGTTGGATATTCTCCAATCCGTGCCAGTCCTGGGCTTTCTCACTTTTACCGTTGTGTTCTTCATGGGACTGTTCCCGGGCAAGGAAACCGGCGTGGAGTGCGCGGCCATCTTCGCCATCTTCACCAGCCAAGTCTGGAACATGACCTTCAGTTTCTATCAATCGCTGAGAACCGTGCCCAACGATCTCTACGACGTCAGCCGACAGTTCTCGTTTTCGCCATGGCAACGTTTCGTCAGGCTGGAGTTGCCCTTCGCCACGCCAGGCCTGGTGTGGAACATGATGATGTCGATGTCCGGCGGCTGGTTTTTCGTCGTCGCGTCCGAAGCCATTACCGTCGGCGACACCACCGTCAGCCTGCCGGGCATCGGTTCATGGCTGGCACTGGCGATCGAGCAGCAAAATATCGCCGCGATCGCTTGGGCGGTGCTGGCCATGGTTGGGGTGATCATTGCCTATGACCTGCTGTTTTTCCGGCCGATTGTCGCCTGGGCGGACAAATTCCGCTTTGAACAGACCGCCTCCCAGAAACGCCCACGGTCCAGGGTCTATGACCTGCTGCGCTCGACTCGCCTGGTGCCCTTGGTGCTGCTGGCGCTGGGCAGCCTCAAGGCGTCGTTGTTTCTGGAAAAGATCCCTCGGCTGCCGTCCATCCGCTTCAAGACCAGCGCCCGCGTCAGCCGCGCCGGCGACCTGGCCTGGCTCGTCCTGGTTGCCGCGGCCTGCATCGCCGGCATCCTGCACTTGTCGCGCTTCATTGGCAGCACGTTGGGCTGGGACGACGTCGCCAGTACCTTCGGCCTGGGCCTGGCCACCCTGTTGCGAGTCAGCGTGCTCATCGTGCTGGCCAGCGTAGTGTGGGTGCCCATCGGCGTCTGGATCGGCTTGAACCCGCGCTGGGCCGAACGCCTGCAACCCGTCGCGCAATTGCTGGCGGCCTTCCCCGCCAACGTGCTGTTTCCGTTTGCGGTGATCGCCATCGTCGCCCTGAAACTCAACCCCGATGTCTGGCTCTCGCCGCTGATGATCCTGGGCACCCAGTGGTACATCCTGTTCAACGTGATTGCCGGTGCCAGCGCCCTGCCGACGGATTTACGCGAGGCGTCGCGCAGCTTCCACGTGCGCGGCTGGCAGTGGTGGCGCCAGGTCGCGCTGCCGGGCGTCTTCCCTTACTACATCACCGGTGCCCTCACGGCAGCGGGTGGCTCATGGAACGCCAGCATCGTCGCCGAGGCGGTGTCCTGGGGCGACCAGCATCTGTATGCGTCCGGCTTGGGGGCCTTTATCGCCCAGGCCACCACGGCCGGGGATCTGCATCGGGTGGCCCTGGGCGTCGTGGTCATGTCGATTTTCGTGGTGGGTTTCAACCGGTTGCTGTGGCGCCCGTTGTACGGTTTCGCCGAACGTCGGCTTCGAATTGATTGAGGGCAATCCCATGCAAGTAATAGACAAACGCTGCCTGGTGGATGTGCAGCAAATCGGCCATGTCTACGGCACGGCCGGCGGTGCCGAGCGCCGGGTCCTGGACAATGTCTGCATGCGCCTGGACGAGGGCGAAATCGTCGGCCTGCTGGGGCGTTCGGGCTCCGGCAAATCGACCTTGCTGCGCTCCATCGCCGGCCTGATTTCGCCCACCACGGGGGTGGTGGATTTTCCGCCCAATGCCCACGGGCTGGCGAGTTCGGTGCGCATGGTGTTCCAGAGCTTCGCCCTGTTCCCCTGGCTGACGGTGCTGCAAAACGTCGAAGTCGGCCTCGAAGCCTTAGGCGTGGCGGCGCCTGAGCGACGTCGGCGGGCGCTGGCCACCATCGATATGATCGGCCTCGACGGCTTCGAAAGCGCCTTCCCCAAGGAGCTGTCGGGCGGCATGCGCCAGCGCGTCGGCCTGGCCCGCGCACTGGTGGTCAATCCGGATGTGTTGTTGATGGACGAGCCGTTTTCCGCCCTGGACGTATTGACCGCCGAAACGCTGCGCACCGATCTGCTGGAGTTGTGGCGTGAGGGGCGCATGCCGATCAGGTCGATCCTGATGGTCACCCATAACATCGAAGAAGCCGTGCTGATGTGTGACCGGATACTGATTTTTTCCTCCAATCCGGGGCGAGTCATGAGTGAGATCGTCGTGGACCTCAGCCAGCCGCGCAATCGCGCCGACCCGGCGTTCCAAGCCTTGGTCGAACACATTTACGTGCAGATGGCCGGCGGCGCGAATATCGGCTCCGCACGCCAGGAGACCTTTGCAGGCAGCGGCGTAGGCATGGTCCTGCCGTCGATTTCCAGCAATGCCCTGGCCGGGCTGATCGAAGCGGTGCAGGATCAGCCGTTTGCCGGCCAAGCGGATCTGCGCGAGCTCGCCGACGCATTGCGCTACACCGCCAGTGATCTTTTGCCGGTCGCCGAGGTGTTGCAGCTCCTGCGCCTGGCCGACCTGCAGGACGGCCACATCACTCTCCTGCCGGCCGGGCTGCGCTACGCCGAGTCAGCGGTGGATGAGCGCAAGCACCTGTTTGCCCGGCACCTGCTTAAGTATGTGCCGTTGGTGGGGCATGTGCGCCGGGTGCTGGACGACCGCCCCACCCGCACCGCACCGGCCAGGCGTTTCCGAGACCAACTGGAAGATTTCATGTCCGAGCACGATGCCGCTATTACGCTGGACTGTGTCACGCAATGGGGGCGCTACGCCGAGTTGTTCGCCTATGACGAAGTGGCCGATCAGTTCAGCCTGGACAATCCATCCTGAGGTGCTGCGGTATAAACTGCGTGGATCGGTCATTGGAGCAATGCGCGATGGACATTCAATGAGAAGGACCCAGTTGACCCTGCGCCTGCTGCTCCTGCTGGGGTTGGCGCTCGGCATCGCGGCGATCGATACGGTCACCGACCTGGAAATCGCCGTCGGGGTCTTCCAGATCGTGGTGGTGCTGATCGCGGTGAGAATCCTGCCGGCACGCGCCGTGGCAGGGGTCGCGATCCTCTGCATGGTCCTGACGATCCTGAGCTATCGGCTGACGCGTTTTGGCAACACGGAGGCCGGGCTGATCAACGTGCTGATCAGCCTCGCGGCCATCGCCGGCACCACGTACCTGGCGCTGCGGCTCTCGGCCGCCGTGCGCACGGTGCACCAGACCCGTGCCCACCTGGCACACATCGCCCGCATCAACATGCTCGGCGAACTCGCCGCCTCGATCGCCCACGAAGTCAACCAGCCGCTGGCTGCCGTGGCCGCCAGCGGCGGTGCCTGCCTGCGCTGGATGGCGACCGAGCCGCCCAACCTGCCCAAGGCTCGCCAGGCAGTGGAGCGGATCATCGCCGACACCCACCGGGCCAGCGACATCATCGCTCGGTTGCGCGGCATGGCCCGGCATCAAGCACCGACGAAGCAGTGGCTGAACGTGGCCGACACGGTCCATGCCGCGTTGCGCCTGATGACGGGCGAGCTGAACGAGCAGAACATCACTTTGCAGGTGCAGGTCCAGGAGGGACTGCCGCCGATGCTGGCGGACGAAGTGCAGATCCAGCAAGTGATCCTGAACCTGGCGATGAACGCGCTCGACGCCATGCGTCAGGTTGACGTCGACCAGCGGATTCTGCAGTTTCAGGTGACGCTCGAATCGCCAGGGCAGCTGCTCTTTTCAGTATCCGACCAAGGCAATGGCTTGCCGGCCAGCGACCGCGAACGGGTGTTCGACGCCTTCTACAGCACCAAGCAAGACGGCATGGGGATGGGGTTGGCCATCAGCCGCTCGATCATCGAGGCCCATGACGGACGGCTCTGGGCCACCAGCCATTCGCCGTCAGGTTCGACCTTTCACTTCACCCTGCCCGCCGTCACAAGGGAATCCGATGAGCCAGACTGACATGCATGACCAGGCCGACTCGAGGGTCTTCATCGTCGACGACGACCCTTCGGTGCGGGCCTCACTGCAAGACCTGCTGGCCTCCGTGGGCCTGGCCAGCACGGCCTACGGCTCGGCCCGTGAATTCATGGACGCCGAACGGCCGGACGTCCCGGCGTGCCTGATCCTCGACGTGCGCATGCCGGGCCTGAGCGGGCTGGATTTCCAGCAGGAAATGGCGCGTTTGAATATCCAGGTCCCGGTGGTGTTCATCACCGCCCATGGCGACATTCCCATGTCCGTCAAAGCCATGAAGGCCGGGGCGCTGGAGTTCCTGACCAAGCCGTTCCGCGAACAGGACCTGCTCGATGCAATCACCCTGGGCCTGAACCGCGACCAGGAACGGCGCAAGGCCGCGGCGAGTGTCGACGCGCTGAAACGTCGGCATGACGCGTTGACTGACGGCGAGCGCGAGGTGATGGACCTGGTCGTGTCAGGGCTGTTGAACAAGCAGGTGGCCGCCCGACTGGGCTTGAGCGAGGTGACCGTGAAAGTGCGCCGCGGGTCGCTGATGCGCAAGATGAATGCGGACTCGTTGGCAACGCTGGTGAAGATGTCGGAAAAACTCAAGGAAGCAGATCGCTAGCGGCCCATGATCACGGCTATCATTGCCGTTCGCCCTGTTGACGGGCGATGTCGCTGCCCCCCTCAAGGACTCAGGTATGAACCTTCTGCCGTCACGCTCCACCCTCTTCGTCTCCAGCCTTTTGCTCAGCTCGCTGTGCTTCGCCGAAGGCGAGCCAACCGACGGCAGCCTCATCAAGGACTCGACCAAGGCAGCCGTCTCAAGCTTCATTACCGCGGGCAAGAACCTGTTGGGCGGCGTCAGCGAAGGCGTGCTCGATGGCCGCGAATCGGCCCAGGGCGCCGATGGCGCCGCGATCATTTCTTCCAATGAACAACTGAAAGACCGCGTCACCATCGAAGTCCTGAAGCTGGAGCCCGTTGACGACACCTTCAGCGTCACCCTCGGCTTCAAGAACAGCACCGACACGCAACTGCGCCTGATCAACCTTGGCCAGACGGGCGCCCTGCTCGCCATCGACCAGGCCGGTTACGCCAACAAGCTCGCAGGGTTTGAAAACCCGGATGAAGTCACCATTCCGCCGAAGACGGCCGTGCGGCAGAAGTTTGTGTTTGAAGGGTTGAACGAGAAAATCAACACCGTGCGCGTGTGGGGCCAGGATTATCAGGTTAAAAAATAAGGTGGCGGTGCGTTGATTGTCCCTGGTGGCATTCCCACGCACGGGAGCGATCGAAAGTTGTTGGCTCGAAACACAACCGTGGCGAGGGAGCTTGCTCCCGCTGGGCTGCGCAGCAGCAGCCCTAAACAGGACAGCATCGAACATCATTGCCCACATCCACTACAGAATCAGCCGGCTTTCGCCACACTCACCGGCCCGACATTCAACGCAAGCACACTCGCCAACACGATAACCGCCCCAACCATCACCATCGCCGCTGGGCGTTCAGCCAGGACTAGACAAGCCATCAACATCGCCGTGGGCGGTATCAGGTAAAGCGCCGTGGAAGCGCGGCTCACGTCGCTGTGCGCCAGCACGTAAGCCCAAGCAAGGTACGCCAGCGCGCTGGGAAAAATACCGAGAACCAACACCGCCAGGTTCACCGAAGCCGCAGCCTGTCGCACCGCGCTCAACATGCCCGGCGCGAAAATGAACAACAGGAGCGTGCCCGACCAGACGGTGTAGCAGACCAGGGTCAAGCCGTCGTAGCGATGGGTATGGTGCTTCTGCAAAGCGAAATACACACTCCAGGATAGCGCCGCCAGGAGGATCAATAGCCCACGGGCGTCCATGTCACCCAAGCCTCGATCCCCCGTGACGACCACGGCAGCGCCAAGCAAGCCGCACAGTACACAGCCCCATTGCCAAGCGCCGACTCTGTCCTTGAAGACAAAATGCGCCAGCAACGTGCTGAACAAAGGCGTGGACTGGGCCAGGACGCTGGCCGCCCCTGCGCTGACGCCCCGCTGACCGTAATTGAGAGCGATGTGGTGCAGACTCACGGCAAAGAAACCCAATACCGCCAGCAACGGCAAATCCCCGAGACGTGGCCGGGAAATACCCTTCACCATCGCGACGACAACCATGAACACCGAGGCGATGAGAAACCGCATCAACGCCAGCTGACCCGGTTCGTAAGCCTGCAAGCCGATGCGAATACCAATCGGCGAATAGGCCCAGCAAAGAATCACGAACATCGTCGCCAGAATCACTTTCACGCGGGGTCTGCTGGGGTTCTTCAAGCCGTCAAACGGCACACAACGGGTTTCCATTCAGAGTTCCTGCGCACTGAGCGTCTGGTCTATTTACGCCGCAGTATCAAAACCACCCACCCTCAATACAAGTGACTTAAACTCAGCCAATCATTCACTTTTGGTGAGCTATGGAACTGTCCCAACTGCGCATGCTCAAGACCGTCTGCGACACCGGCAGCATCGCCCGTGCCGCCGAAGTGCTGCACTGCGTACCGTCCAACATCACGGCACGGCTCAAATCCCTGGAGCGGGAGTTGGGTACACCGTTGTTTTTTCGTGAAGGTCGCGGCTTGCGGGTCAGCCCGGCGGGCGAGGTGTTCCTGGGGTACGCGACAAAAATCCTCAGCCTGACGGAAGAAGCCCGCCGCGCAGTAAACCCCAACCACACGCCAAGCGGACCGTTGCGCATAGGCGCCATCGAATCCAGCGCCACCGGGCGCCTGCCGCAGTTGTTGGCCAAATACCACGCGCAGTATCCTCAGGTGTCGCTGGAACTGAGCACGGGGACTTGGGCGCAGTTGCTGGACGATACCCAGCACCACCGGCTCGACGGTGTGATCGTGGCGGTAGACGTGGAACGGCCCGGACTCAAGCGCGCGGTGATGTACCGCGAAGACCTGATGCTCATCGCCTCCGAATCCCACGGCCCCTTGCGCAACGCCGCAGACCTGCAAGGCAAGGCCATTTTCATGTGGCCCCCGGGCTGCCCGTACCGCTTCGCCCTGGAGCAGTGGTTGCTGCGCCATGACCAAGTGCAACCGATCATCAGCATCGCCAGCTATGGCGCCATCGTCGGCTGCGTCAGTGCCGGTGCCGGCGTCTCGCTGGTGCCTCGGGGGATCTACGAGCAATACCGTCAGGGGGCTGGCTGGATAGGGTATGAATTCCCTGAGCTGACGGGCATCGATAACCTGTTCTACTGGCATGAAAACGCTGGCCGGCATCCTGCCAGGGAAGCGTTTTTGACGATGTTGAAGACGGAGTTCGAAGGGTAGTCGCAATACCCTCCCCACAAAAGCCATCGGACTGCGCTGAGCGGCATCCCGCTGACCCTTCTTGTGGCGAGGGGATTTATCCCCGTTGGGGCGCGAAGCGGCCCTAAAAGCCGACAACTCGGTCCACCGACCAACACAACCCCCGTGGCGAGGGAGCTTGCTCCCGCTGGACTGCGAAGCAGTCCCGAAACCTGCCAACACGGTGTATCCAGTCAACTCCCATGGCTTGTTCGAAGGCCGCTTCGCGGCCAGCGGGAGCAAGCTCCCTCGCCACAGGTTTTCATCAACTCACCTGTCAGCGCACGGCTGAAAAATGTTACATAGTTGAGGGATCGGTCCTAACCGCACTACGACAGGAGTCTGCTTTGGAATTAGCACTGCTCAACGGCTCATGGTTGAATGAACCGAAGATCTACACGCCCACAGAAACCACGCTGGAACTGCTAACAGACAAAGAAACGGACTTCTGGCGCGAGACCTACTACGGCTTCACCCACGACAGCGGTCACTTCCTGGGCCTTGAAGCCCCCTCCCGCTTCACCTGCCAATTCCGTATCCGCGGCACCTTCGAGGCGCTGTACGACCAAGCCGGCATCATGGTCCGGATCAACGAGCGGCAATGGGTCAAGGCAGGTATCGAGCTGAGCGACGGACACGCCATGCTCAGCAGCGTGCTCACGGATGGAAAGTCCGACTGGGTGACCAGCCCTTATACCGCAGACCCCACCGACTTCTGGATGCGCGCCACGGTGGCCGACGGCGTGCTTCGGCTGCAGGTTTCGTCCGACGGCAGCCACTGGCCGTTGGTGCGGTTATGCCCCTTCCCTGTCGCACCGAATTACCGGGTCGGCCCGATGGCTTGCAGCCCCAAGCGAGGTGGATTGAAAGTGCTGTTTTCGGACTGGACGCTTGGGCCAGCGCTTGGCAAGGATCTGCACGATTTGTCTTGAGTGCTTCGAGAGAGACATCTGCAGAAGCCGGTGAGGTTCGACTGTTCCTGACGAATCCACCCGCTACGCACCTATGAAGACTTCGTGCGCGAGGCCGTGGCCGGGGCTTGAGCAGCCACGGCGTCGCGTCACGCCGAACGTTTTTCTATCCAGCGCCGGTACTGGCGAGTGCGGCATGCCATGCCGAGTTGCTGCAAGATCAGCGCGCGTAACGGCGATACATCAGGATCGGTCTTTCCCTGTCGACTGAGCTTGCGCAGCTGGAACTTTACGACAGCCATGCTGGCCAAGGACGCGACGGCTTTGTTCTTCCAAGTGATCGGCGGCAACTGAGGGGCATTGTCCTTGCCTTGGAGCCAATCGCGAGGCAAGTGCGGATCGATGGCCAAGGCCGTTCCGATGCCCACCATGTCCACCCCACTCTGGACGACACTTTCGGCCACCGGACGTCGACGTATGCCACCGGTGACCATGATGGGTATCTTGGTGACAGCCTGGATATCACGGGCAAACTCAACGAAATAGGCCTCGCGCGCCAAGGTGCGACCATCGCGGGCCTCACCCTGCATGGCGGGTGCTTCGTAGCTGCCGCCGGATAATTCCACCAGATCCACACCCAGGTCATTGAGCCTTTCGACCACCCCCTTGGCGTCGTCGGCCGTGAATCCTCCCCGTTGGAAATCAGCGGAATTCAGTTTGACCGCCACTGCAAAGTCCGCAGAAACCATTGCCCTCACCGCCTTGACGATCTCAAGCAACAGACGCGCCCGATTCTCCAGGGAACCGCCCCACTGGTCCGTCCTGCGATTGCTCAGCGGCGAAAGAAACTGGCTCAACAGATAGCCATGGGCGGCATGGATTTCCACGCCGTTGAAACCGGCCTGTTCACCCAGGCGTGCGGTGCGCGCAAAGCGCTGGATAACCTCTTCGATCACCTCTTGAGTCATCGCGTGCGGCGTGGCGAAATGCTTGGACAATGTGCCCAATTCCAGCGGTATGGCTGACGGTGCCCAGGCCTTCTGCCCAAGGTTTGCCTGCATCTGACGACCGGGGTGATTGATCTGCAGCCAGAACTGAGCACCTGCGGATCGACCAATACGCGCCCAGCGCTTGAACTTGTCCAATTGCTGGTCATCCTGCAGCACCACGCCGCCCGGACCGGTCATGGCACGGCCATCGACCATCACGTTGCCCGTGATGATCAGGCCGGCCCCACCGTCGGCCCAGGCCTGGTAGAGACGCATCAGTTCTTCGGAGGGTGCCTGCTCGGCATCCGCCATGTTTTCCTCCATGGCGGCCTTGGCGATTCGGTTCTTGAGAGTGGAACCATTGGGAAGCATCAGGGCATCGAACACATTCATGGGGCGGTCCTCATTTGACGTAGGGCCACCTTAAGCTTGAAGTGAACTTTAAGGTCAACCCCCTTTTTTCAGCTCCCGCAACGAGGCCTGGTGATTTCTGGGGTTGTGTTCTGAAGCCTGGCGAGCCGCTTTTTTCTTGGCAGGCGCCACACTCTCTTCGCGCAATCGGTGCAACAACAGCTGCGTGTTGTCCGCGCACCCCAAGCCTTCGGGCTTACCCTCGATACCATCAATGACCAACAAAAGCTGAGCTTTATTCTGGGCCAGTCGTTGCTGGAGGATTTCGATCTCCGCAACTTTGCGCCTGAGCCCACTGAGCAACTCTTGATGCTGCCAGCCGCTGGCATCGACCGGCAGCAATTGCCGGATTTCTTCCAATGAAAACCCCGCTGCCTGTGCGCCGGTGATGATTTCCAGGACCCACTCTGTCTCGGGGGCATAGTCCCGATAACCATTGGCCTTGCGTTCGACAGACTTGATCAGGCCGCTCGCTTCGTAAAAACGGATGCGCGAAGGCGCCAACCCGCTGATTTTCGCCAGTTCGCCTATCCTCATGCCCCACCCCAGGAAATCATCGCGTTTGTTAACCTCAAATCTAACGTGGTTTAACGGCCAGCTGTCCTATCCCGCAGTCACTCCCAATTACATACACAGCTGTACGCGTTCGGCGCTACCACCGATAAACGCTCGGCCATGAATAGGTCACATGAACATCAAAACATCATTCGTCGCTCTACTTGGAATCCTGTCATGCATGCAAGCGTCAACGTCCTTCGCGGACAACGCCAATGGGAAAACGCTCTATCTTCAGCGATGCGCCGTGTGCCATGGCGCGGACATCAAGGGAACAGGGCCGTTGGCCAGGAAAAGCAACCCTCCAACTCCCGACCTTACGACACCCGCCTTCAAGAAACGACTGACCGATTACCCGGGTGTGATTGTCTCTTCGATCATACTTCGCCCCAATGGAAACCTGATTCCAAGGACCTTGAAAGAGAATGGCGTGAAGATCCCGCCGCACCCTTGGAGCGTCAACGACCTGCGCGATCTGCATCAATACATGAGTGAGGTCATTTCAAACAAATGATCTTACGGGGAACTGCCACCTCGGCTTATCGATAACAACAGGCAATACCCAGGGTTTCTCGGGCCTGGGTATTGAAGTGTTTTATAAAACCGTCAGTAAAGCGTATTGGCAACACGCTCCGGCAGCGCCTTGTCATAAGCGTCGCCATCGACCTGCGATGGGCAGATGCGTTTGAACACCTCGCCTGCCGTGGGCAATGCACTGCGCTCGATCTGCCGTTTCACGTCCCACAACCCCGCCCTGACCACCGCCCTGCTGCATTGGAAATAAACATTGGTTACGGTGACTTCCAGAACGGTTCGAGGGAGTTGCCCTTTCACTGCGAAGCGGGACAACAGGGCTGGCTCGATGGATATCCTGGCCGTGCCATTCACGCGCAAGGTTTCCCCCACGCCGGGCACGAGGAAAAGCAGCGCGACCCGGGGATCCTCGACGATATTTCGCAGTGAATCGATACGGTTGTTGCCGCGGCGGTCGGGCAAATACAGCGTCTTGCTGTCGTGGACATGAACGAACCCCGGCGCGTCTCCCCTCGGAGACGCATCCAAGCCTCCGGGGCCTGAGGAAGCAAGGATCACAAAGGATGCAGCCTCGATGAAGGGCTGGTAAACCGGATGGATATGGTCGACTTCCTTGAGCATCGAGGGCGCCGCGACGGGGCCGTAGAGGCTTTCCAGCGCCTGGGTGGTGGTGATGTAGGCGCTGCTGTCGTTGTGGCGTTCCATGCTCATCTCCTCTGTAGCTGTTTAAAAATCGCATTCAGTTGAGCCGCGCCCTCTCAACCTTCCGACCCAACGACGACCGAATCGACCGCTCTCAGGTCTTGGAGCTCATGCGCCCCTGGATCGCCACGCGCAGACAACCCCAGGCAATAAAGCCGACGATCACGCCCTCGGCCACACCCACCAGCAAGTTGAAGGAAAAGCTCAGCGGCTGCTCGGCCCAATAGAACGTCGTCGAACCCGTTCGAAAGCCACTGACGCGCAGCCGTCCGGTAAAAATGGCCGGCACCAAGCTCATGACGTTAGTCAGTTCCAGCACCGCAAAGAAGGCGCCCAATAGCGTGAGCAAGGCACGTGCGGGCACGCCCAGTTTCTCGGTCGGCTCAGGCGCAGGAGCGTCACCCTGTTCCCGGCGCTGACGGGCTGCCCTTACTGCCTTGCCGCTGCTAGGGGCCGGAGTTGGCCTATAGGGTACCTTCACAACCGGCGCCGCCCCCTCGACGACCTCAGTGGGCAACGCCACGCCCAGGTAATCGGCCAGCTCCCGCAGCCATAGGTCCGTGCGTTGACTGCCCGGCACCACCGGAACGTTGTCGGTGGTCAGGCGCTGCGCAGTGCCATCGCGCAGTATCAGCCACAGCTGGGGGCGGGCTCGCCCAGCCTGCGGGAGGCGGCGCAGTTCGAGGGATTTGGCAGCCTCGATCCGGAAGACCGATTGCACACGCTCGCGGCGCCCGAAAAAGTTACGGGTCAGGCGCTTGCCTTCGCCGTCGACCCGCGACAACACCAACGTCTCGTGGACGCCGGTGTACACCACCAGCAGCAGACCAAGGGCAGGAATCAGCAGCCACAGCAGCACCATCAATAGAGCGGACAGTGGATCCACCTCCGCCATCAACGAGGCCCCATCAACCATCACGAACACGGCGAACGCCATTGGCAAGACAAAGGCCACCGCCCCTATCACCAACACAACCAGGCTCTGCACCACGTTGCGCGAATGGATGTACAGGTCACCCTGCGCGGTGCGCTCGAACCGATGTCCTATCAACATGCATGCCTCCTGTTGCGTTGCTTTGCAGACTGTTCGAGGGGCCGGGATGACGATTGGAACGCCTCGGGCCGGGATGGTGTTTCAGAGGCGCAGGATACCGGATGTCGCGGTCTCGGGGTTGGGGTGGGGGTTTCTCCGGTGTGAGTAATTGCTCCTACAGAAATGGATAAAGTCGGTTCGTTTCCTCGGAGAACTCTCATCATTCCTACGAAGGCCTCGGAATCTCTCACCTTGTTCGTCTTGGGTGCGCAAATCTATAGTTCTTTCCGTCGCCAACCATGGTGATCAGGTTTGGCGACCTGCGTATCGGATAAGCCCTCTAACCAAATGGAGCAATCCCATGCAGAGATACATCCCCATCACCGGCATCGACTGCACACCTGCCGCCCTGCTTATCGACACCCAGGCGCCGCTTGACGTCCTGCACGCAACTGCCGATTACCGCATTCGCACGGTGACCCAAGTATTGGAAAACATCGCGTTTCGCTCCGAGATTGCCAGCGATACGGTGGTGCTTTCGGATTTCGCGCAGCTTTTGGTGATTCCGTTGCGGGATGGGTGTGATCTGCTGGAGGTGATTGGTCGGCGGCTTCAGGCACAGGTTGAACATTAAGGGATTACGGGCGCTTAAGGCGCCCGTTTTGATGCTGGCATTTACAGGTTGTGGCTGATGGGTAGTAATTGTGCAGGCATTCGGCAAAGGCTGCTTTCGGCCAAGACCAGACGTTTGGGAAGCGAGATTATGACGAACAGCAATAAGCCGGAATACTGCACGATTTGCAGACGCGTACTCGACGACCCAGCAGATCCGCTATCAGGCAATTGCGGCGGAGATTGCTGGGGATGCATAGGCGCTATCGAGGCGGAAATGGGATGCGCAGAGTCACTCGCCTACGTACGCAAAGAATACGAGGCAGGACTTCGGCCTGGCTGGATTGATCCATTCACGCCCTGATTTGGAAGCTGCGTTATGACCGCTTCGGGTCGTTTACCGCCTTTCGCGACAGGCAGTAATCGGCCAGAAGCGGGCATTGGGTCGCACATGGCGATATATTCCGGGCATAGCAATCCACCTTCATTCACGATACTCGCTAAAGACAATGGTCAGGAAAGACATGAGCTTCACCGACGAATTAGTGGCCGCCTTCCCGGCAAGCAATCCGGTACCTCCAGTATTACGACAGACCATGGAATTCCTGGAAGCACTAGGCTGCGTCCGGCACTATAGGACCGGGGGCCGCTACATGACTTTGCATCCCGAACCTGAATACAACAACGGCGCTATCACCGCCTTTCACGTTCCTGACTCCGCCGATACTGCTCGATGGACGGCCTGCGAAGATCCCAGAGTAAACGAGCGGCTATCAATATTCCTCAGGACTGGTGGCGATGGATCGTGGGCAGGGTTGTGGCTGGACGACCACGATCAGCAGCGAATCGTCCATCTTGGCTCGGGCTCGGGATCAGACATGCTCTGCGTCTTGACCAATAGTACGCAAGACCTGATTCGCTTACTGGCCATCGGTTACAACGAGCACTGCTGGCCAGAGGAGTTTACGAGAACACCGGCCGAACTGCGGGAGCAGCAATACGCAGATGATGACTACCCAGCCCCACCTAGGGCATTGCGGGCGTACGTGGAATGCACGCTTGGCCTCAGCGTCCCGGCGCGCGCATCAGATCTCATCTCAAGCACAACAAGCATGGACGCGCATGAATCCAGTGATCCTTTCTGGAACTGGCTCAAACAGGTAAGAAATGATTGAAAGGTCCCGTCACGATCTCGACCACCAGAAGGTCAGAGAATCGCAGATTTTTCATCAAGCCTTGGATTAATTGGCCGCTCGCAACGGGCGTAGACCAGCAAAAAATCGACGTTAGACACGTAATCGCGAGCTGCCTAATCCAAGCTTCGAAGCCACGACAGGGGAAAGATATGGCAGGAGGGAACATCATCTGTGGCACCTTCCAAAGTGCTGACAAATCCGGATCAGCCTTGGAGGCTGTGTTAGAGGCACTCCCGTTGCAGGCTCACGAACTGGTCGAAAATGTTAAACAGCAACTCGATACAGCAGAATTTGTCCTCATAGAGGTTGAACAAGCGAAAAGCTTGCTTCCATTCTTACAGGTCTACCAGGCTCAATTGATCGCTGAGATCGGGCACGATGATTGGGCTCGCGCAACGCAGGAGGAAGAGTCTTCGCTTGAACCTGTCGCGGCAAAGTGGGGATCAGGTAAGGGATGGAGGCTTTACTGTGTGCGAGATCTCGTAGGGGCCTGTGAAAATTCGTTGGTAGAGATGGAACCAGTCTGCATCACGTTTAGTTAACTGCTTCCAGCTCGTGTTCACACAACCTGGGTCGATAGCAGCCCTTTGCCAAAGGCAGCCATCGACCAACAGCCCCCCTGGGCTCCTGCGTTGCGGGTTCAACAAAGGCGAAACCGCTCCGCGAAGACACCCAGGGGTAAAGCATGGCCCTTCGGCCGATGCTTACAGACCGACCGCTATCGGCCCAGAGTGTGTAAAAACGCTTCGCCAAGATTGAAGTGCGCGCGTCTACGTTAAATCTGAAATTTATCGGCACGTGAGCAGATGTGGATTTCGCGTAGAAGCGCGATTTTAAGTCCGGTTTTGAGTACCTGTCGCGCTCAAAAATGTTTTTACACAGCCTCGGCCAGAAGCAGACGGTCACCTAAGATAAGTTTCCACCTCAAACGGCCCCCAATGCTTGACATGGGGCCTCCGTAGCGGCGGGCGAAGCATGTGAACGTACCTGTTAGGACGTTGTACATTGACCTCTTTGAAGGAAATCTTTTAGCGCGGCCTTATAGAGCGTTAATGGTTGATTTTCCGCATTGAACAGGGCGAAGGGAATCATCGTGAGATGTGAGAAGGACGTGGAACTTATTGAATAAGTTCTTTGCCTGCAAAAGCTGTGGTCTTTATTCAGTATGAAATTAAACTTGAAAAGGTTTGGCCTTGAACACCAACTAGGAATTAAACCAAGACTCAAGCCCGTTAAATATTCTTGTGCGCAAGCGCCGCCAGATGAAAATTCCGAGATTTTTATTTCTAAGGTAGGAAGGGGCAAAGCTGTAAGGTTTGAGCTAGTATTTTGCGCGCCTGGAATAAATTTTAGTGTCGCTGCGTATGCGTCCCTGGCAAAGCGACTATCTTTCCATGGAGAGTTTATTTCGTAACTGAAGCTGAAGACATTTTCTTTTTCTTCGGGTTCAACGTGTTCGTTGATTGTCGGCTGGGACGAATAGGATGTGCAGCCAGAACATAATATCGCAATACTGATGAAGACAAGTCCATTTGCTATTAAGCGGTGCATACTCAGCTTCCCCAACTATTAATTAGCCGACATATCTGCCGTTTGATAACTGTATTGAATGCAACATCGCGTCTCATCCACACGCATGATTTTTGAATCAGAATAACAGAGGAGACTGTGCGCGGGACATCTGAAGGAAGAAAGATGACAACGTTTCACGCACATTCCCGGTACATTCGCTGCTTCCCCACGACCGGCTTTCGACCACAAACAGCCACATGTTCTAAATCGATAGCCAATTGGATCGGCCGCTGCTTTGTCAATGTAGGTGAAAGCCTGCTTCTGGACGATTGCTGGCCTTCCTGAAGGGCAGCTTCTGGCCGGAAGCTGACCTGTCATCTACGCCGGCCCATGGCCGCTAGCGGTCGCTCATGAGCAGCTGCTATTGGCGATTAGCAGTCCTTCGGATTCAAAATACATCTAAAAAAGGTTATCAGGCGGCAGAGCGAGCACTCCGTCTCCAGGCCAGAGGCGTCATACCTTCATTCCTTGAGAAAACTCTGCAAAAGTGTGCTTGGTCGCAGAATCCGCATGCCATAGCGATCCGGGTTAGCGTCATTACTGAGGACTCAAGCAGCTGTTTGCATTCTGTAGGGGACAAACGTGTGCTTACTTTGAATTTTCGGGTGAAATGACTGCGCGAGAGTGCACAGGCCTGCGCAAGCGTCGACACGGTAACTCCGGTCTCTAGGCTTTCCAGCATCAATTGTTTTGCAACTGTCTCCTGCCACAGTTTGAGTTTTCCCGTGGGCAGAAATACGACATTGATAAGCGCAGTGCTTTCGACACCTTTCATGGTGATTCCTTTTTTCAACATGAACGACCGGAAGACTCGGTAAAGTTCGGCGCGGGACATCGCCCAGGGACAGTAGGCGGATCGGATTGCGTGACGTCGCAGGCGTACGGACGACGCTGACATAGCCTCTGTCGCCGTTCCGGTTCAAATGGATAGCAATGGGGACTGGCCCCCACTTAATGAGGGCCAGTGAGTCTCAGATAGAGGCGGCCACAGGTGCCAAGGTCGGGCCGTGGTCTACACGCTCGGGAGCCTTGTGCACCATGGTGTAGGCATAGTCGACGCCCATGCCGTAAGCACCGGAGTGCTCCTTCACCAGATTCATGACGGCGTCGTAGGTGTCGCGGTTGTTCCAGTCACGCTGCCACTCCAGCAGCACCTGCTGCCAAGTGACCGGCACCACGCCGGCCTGAATCATGCGCTGCATGGCGTAATCGTGAGCCTCCTTCGTTGTGCCCCCGGAAGCATCGGCGACCATGTAGATCTCGTAGCCGGCATCGTGCATGGCGGAAAGTGCAAATGTGGTATTACACACTTCCGTCCAAAGGCCAGATACGATGATTTTGTTACGGCCATTGGTTTTCAGCGCGTCACGGACTTTCTGATCGTCCCACGAGTTCATCGAGGTGCGCTCCAGCAGAGGAGCGTCAGGAAACACAGCGAGTAATTCGGGGTATGTGTGGCCGGAGAAGCTATTGGTTTCGACCGTGGTGATAGTGGTTGGCACGTTGAAAATTTTTGCGGCCTTTGCCAGAGCGACCGTGTTGTTCTTCAGCGTCTGGCGGTCGATGCTTTGCACGCCAAAGGCCATCTGGGGCTGCTGATCAATGAAAATCAGTTGGCTGTTTTGAGGGGTCAGTACTTCGGTTTTTGGATTGTTCATGGTGGTTCCCTTTAGTGAAATGATGGTCTTCAAATCTCTTTGCGGGCCGGGCCAATCTTCTGTCTGCTGAAAATCGCGGAAGGTTGTTGGCGGTAGCTGCGGCGCCGAATTCGAGTTCAAGGTAACCGATCATTCGCAATTTTAGGGGCGCATTAATGCGTCTCCAAAGGCGCATTAATGCGCCCTTGAAAAATCATTTGCGGTGCTAGTCTCTGGCTTCCCACAACTCGGACTGCCGCGATGCGAGCAGTCTTTTCTACGCCAGGAGGATGCAATGTCAGCTTCGCAACCGTTCGGAAAAAAAACCGCTTACTGGGGTGTCGCATGGGAAGAAAGCTACGGCTACCCGCAGGCCAGACAAGTCGGAAACGAGATCTATATCTCCGGCCAATTCAACCATGATGAAGACGGCAACCTGGTAGCTCCTGCCCCACTCAATAGCGAAGGCAAGCCCAGTGATTTCTCTTCAATGGGAGAGCAAATGCGCGCTTCCTACGACAACATCTCCAAGTTGCTTGCCCTGTATGGCGCAACACTTGAAGACGTGGTTGAAGAGACGCTTTATGTGCTGGACATGGACGCGGCGTTTGCGGTGGTAGGCAATGTTCGCAAGGCTGCGTTTGGCACCGAGCGGCCCCAGTGCGCGAGCAACATCATCGGCGTATCGAGGCTCGCGCAGCGATCGCAGTTGATCGAAATTGTCTGCAAGGCAGTCATTGGCTCCGGCACCCGCTAAGACATGCTCCCGGTTTCCTCTAGGAAACCGGGAGAGCTCGCTGACCTTCGACCAATGGCTTGAGTTCGGCAACCGCCGCTGCGCAAAACGTCATGAACGCCTTGACTCGCCATGACTTTCGAATGTCCTGGTGAGTCAGCAGCCATAGCCCATCCTGAAGTTCAGGCACAACCGGGCCGACACGCACCAATCCCGGCGTGATGTCACCCAGCATGCAGGGAAGGAACCCAAAACCAAGACCCGCCACAATCGCAGCGCTTGCAGCGGCGACGGAGTCGGTACGATACGAAATGCAATCTGGGCGAACTCTGCTATCAACGTAGCTCGTTGCTTTGAGGCCGCATAAAGCTGCCGAGTAAGACACCCACGCTTGGCCTTCTGCGAAAGGTGTCGAGGTCGGTGCGTTTTTAACACTGCCGTATGGTGCCCAGGCAATTGTCGCGAGTTTGCGCCCAACCAGGCTTTCAGCTGGTTTATTGGTCGCCCTCACCGCAATATCCGACTCATCGCGGGCAAGACTCAATGTCTGATTGCCTACCAGTACTTCAATCGCTATCCCTTCATTCAGAGCTTTGAATTCCGCAATGATAGGTGTGAGGAAGTACAGCAGCAGCGAATCGCTCGTTGTGATGCGGAGTTTTCCGAGTGGCCCCTGACCCGTCCGTGAAACGCGCCGTGCAACACTAACGATATCCAGTTCGACACGCTCGGCGAGCTCTCGCAGCTCTACGCCTTCCGCTGTGAGCATGTATCCCGAGCGGCGGTGATCGAAGAGTGCAACTCCAAGTGTTTTCTCAAGCTGGGCCACTCGGCGCGATACCGTGGATATGTTGATCCCTAGTTTTTTGGCGGCATCAGTGCGATTTGCACATTCACTGAGCGCTTTGATAATGCGCAAGTCGTCCCATGAGAGCTGGGCTACAGCATCACTGAAATCCGATCTGTCCCCCTTTTGCACTGCTTGGCGTGATGAACCGATGTTAGGTGGCGTATTCACGCGAGATATTCCAAATAGCATGTACGCTCATCATACGAAAAGGCTAACGGGGAACAAAGTAATGGGTGCCGGATTCGTTTGGATCGTTCGCAAGCCGTAGCGCGCGACCAGCACGCTTCGAAATAACCTGGCAATGACCACCTGTTTTCGGTCGTTCAATAGTGTCCGCTTTTGGCCGATTTCTACCGTTCGTGACAAGCAGCAATCTGCCAAAAGCAGCCTCTTTGGCGCGCCCGAGCGCGGCTGAAAACAGTCATTTCAATCAAAAATGGGACGAAGGAAACTGCGCTCGTAGCTCAAGATGAATTTTTGCTCGGTAGCCTGCGTCACTAATTGAACGCACTCAGGATCTACTCCGGCCTCCCTACGGTACTGCTCATAATCTGCCAGGCTGGAGAAGCTGAATAGACAGTAAGCGATGTTGTTGGCGCCTTCAGCTGGCAGAAAGTAGCCGTGGTGGCTCCCTCCCATACGGTTCACCACACGAATCCAATGGCGAGAATAGCTTTCGAAAGCCGGGATCTGGTAGGGATCGATTACATACCTGACGTGGCAAGTGATCACTGGATCATTCCTTTGAATATGGGGGAAACCGCTATTCTACACATGCCATAAGCTGAGTCCTCGATGGCAGCTTTGGGTCGATAGGGCTCGTTCATGAATGGCGACTTTTGGCTGCCACTCAGCCAAGAACGAAAGGATCGAGGCTAAAGCCTTTCCCACAAGACATTTGGTTTTCAGTAGAAGCGATTCCAGCCACGAATTTTAGTGTCGCGATTCAATAGCCTTACGCCGGCTCAACCGGCGCGAACGCTTTGGCAGCGGCCACGGTATCCATGGATTCGCGCAGCAGCTGAATTTTGCCGTCTTTGGCCACTAGGCGGCCTGCGTACATCTGCCGGTAGATGCGGCCTGTGGCAGGCACCAGCGCCTCTACGCTGTATTCGGCAAACACTTGATCGGGGGTGTCGATCAAAAAGCGCACATTGTGGAATTTGAAATCCGGCACTTTACCGAGCAATGAGCCAATAAACCCTCGATCGCTGCAGGCCCCTTCACGCTGTGTGGAATGCCGAGCGACTCCAGGTAGGGCAGCTCCAGCACGCCGTCCTCGGCGAACAGGGCCGCTGCCAAGTAAGGCGTCTGGATGGCATCCAAGTACTGTTGAAGTAATTCCACGGCATTTTTCATGACGACTTTCTCCCGAAACGAATAATTGGATGGCACGCTGTGTTGTGCCGACCAAACCACGTTAAGGTATCCACCAGGTTTCAAAAATAGCAGTTAATGAAAGTCATCATTTCATAATTGAAAGAGCTGCCCGCATCGTCTCATAACGGCCATCGCCATACGGGCTCGCTTAAATGCTCGGCGAAGAAGTCCGACAGCACTTTGATTTTTACCGGCCGTGTACGGGCCGAGGGGGTGACGAAGTACAGGCCACCACGGGTCATGCTCCATTCCGGTAGCACCACGACCAAGCGTCCATCTGCCAAGTATTCGCTGGCAATAAACTCCGGCAGTTCGGCGATGGCCAGGCCTTCAAGCAACACCGGCAATAACGCATCCGAGTTGGTCACTCTTAACGGGCCGCTGGGCACCACGTCTTCTTCGGTGCCGTCCTTATGGGTGAACCGCCATACTTGGCTGCGGGCTCGGTGGGCATAACTCAGGCACGTGCGGGCCGCCAGTTCGCGGGGATGGCCAGGGTGGCCATGGGCATCCAGATAAGCCGGTGAGGCGACCAGGTATTGGGTGACAGCGCAGAGACGCCGCGCAACCAGCGAGGAGTCCGGCAATACGGCAATGCGTAACGCCGCATCAAAGCCCTCGGCGATCAGGTCTACCGAGGCGTCCGAAAGGTGCAGGTCTATCGACAGTTCGGGATACTGCCGGATCAACTGCGGCATCAGCGGTGCCACCCAACGCAGGCCAAACGACATGGGGATAGCGAGGCGTACTTGGCCGCGGGGCTGGACCGATAACTCTTGAGCCTCGCTTTCCACCTCTTCAGCCTGCCGATAAATCTCTCCCGCCTTGGCCGCCATGCTCGCGCCGAATTCGGTGAGTGCCAGTTGCCGCGAAGTGCGGTTGAACAAGCGCCCGCCCAGGCGTTCCTCCAGGCGCGCGACCGCCCGCGATACCGTTGGCACCGACACGCTCATGACGCGCGCCGCGCCGGCGAACGACCCTTCTTCGGCCACCTTGGCAAACATCGCCAACCCTTCGAAATCTGGAAGCTTGCTCATTTCATTTCTGCAACGATAGGTTTCAGACAATTCTATTTTGAAAGTTTTGCCCCGTCGATAAGCTTCTCCCACACCGCAACTTACTCAATCGAAATACGGGAGAAACACCATGACTAACAAACTCGAAGGCAAAATTGCATTGGTGACCGGCGGCAGTACAGGCATCGGTCTGGCCACTGCCAAACGCTTCGCTCAGGAAGGCGCCCACGTCTATATCACGGGCCGCCGCCAAGCCGAACTGGACGCCGCTGTCGCCGCTGTTGGCAACGCCACCGGCGTGCGGGTGGACTCAGCCGACCTCGATCAGTTGGACGCGTTGTATCGCCAGATTGGCGCCGCCCACGGCCGAATCGATGTGCTGTTCGCCAATGCGGGTGGCGGCTCCATGCTGCCACTTGGTGACATCACAGAACAGCAGTACGACGACACCTTCAATCGCAACGTAAAAGGCGTGCTGTTCACTGTGCAAAAGGCGCTGCCACTGCTGGCCCAAAAAGCCTCGGTGATTCTCACCGGCTCCACGGCGGGCAGCTCGGGCACCGCCGCCTTTAGTGTGTACGCCGCGTCCAAGGCCGCCGTGCGCTCATTTGCACGCAACTGGATTCTGGATTTGAAAGACCGCCAGGTGCGCATCAACACCATTAGCCCTGGCGCCACCCGCACTCCTGGCCTGGTTGAATTGGCCGGCCCCGATGCCGCTCAGCAGCAGGGCTTGCTCGACTACATGGCGTCGCTGATCCCCATGGGGCGTGTCGGTGAAGCTGACGAAATTGCCAGCGCCGCGTTGTTCCTGGCCTCGGATGACGCCAGCTTCGTCAACGGTATCGAGCTGTTTGTTGACGGCGGCCAGGCGCAAATCTGACCACCCAGCGGGCGACTGCCACGGTCGCCCGCCAACCCATCTCAAGAGGAACAGGTTGTGACCCCATTGCAATCGATATTGCTGGCCGCCAGCGTGACCCTGACTGCCGCTACTCAGGCGGCGACTACGCCCCCCAAAGCCACCCCGGTATGAACTCAGCCGCACCGCTTCAGGTTTCAGCCATCGACCATGTCGGCATCAATGTGCCGGATATCGACACCGCTACCCGGTTTTTCTCCGCGCTGATGGGCGCACGGGTGATCTCGGATATCAGCCCTGGCAAGATCCCGGATCAGTGGAAAAGCCAATTCCGCTGGCATGGCTCCAGCGAGCTGCAACGCTTTGTGATGCTGCAAATGGACGGCGGCGCGAAGCTGGAGTTGTTCCAATACCAAGGCTCTGAGGTCAATCAGGTCCAACCCCATGGCGACGACGCCGGAGCCAGCCATGTGGCCTTGCGCACCGCCGATATTGACGGCAGCCTAGCGACCCTCAAGCGCCTGAATGTGACCATTCTCAACGACCCCATCACCAACACGGACGGCGTTCGTTGGTTCTATTTTCAAGCACCGTGGGGTACGCAGATTGAGCTGGTTTCGCTGCCGCACAGCGTTGGTGGCTAACCCCGCCGCTTGCGCCGGGCTGGTGCTAATTAGCAGCCCGACTGCCACGACAAACGCCAGGCCCAAAGCAGTAGCCCAAAAAGGGGCAGATTTACTATCAGAAAAATATATCTGTCCGCTTTTCCGTTGCTGCCTCTCGTGAAGGGCTGCAATTGGCCGATTTCCGCATGTTAGAAAGGGTAGAAGTCGACCCATTGCGATGAGAGAGATCACCGCTGCCCGTCGCTGCTAGACATCGGAAAGTCAATCAATCTGTTTTAACGACTTTGCATGAGCAGCTTTGGCTCTCAACTTACTTCCTCCCCAGATAGCGAATGCAGCTAACAAAAGGGTGACTAATCCCATTGCGAAATGCTTACCGGGGCCGGGCATTGCTCCCATAGCTGCGGCGATAACTCTCATGATTCCCGAGAAGGCCCATACGCAGCCAAGTATTGTCAGTATCCATCCAATGATACGCATAGCTGTCTCTTCCTGAATGATTTTGGAGGATCGGTGGACTGTAACATTGAATCACACCTATTTTTGTCGAAGCTGAATGACAGCTCTTGGCCGATTGCAGCCATTCACGACAGGCTGCAATCCGCCAATAGCTGCTACACAATACACCTAAACCGGAGAGGGCTCATTCTCGGCTGAAGTTCTGCTAGTATCAGGTATATGGAGCCTGGTAAGGGTACCTGCCGTAATAGGATGTTTTATTAGCCCCTCCGGTGGCCCATCAGAAGTGAACAGATTCGATAGTACGGTAAGCAGAGCCCCTAGTATCACGTAACCAAATAGGACATGCGTTATGACTAGCGCTTGGGATAGCCAGCTTGACTTGTTGGCAGCAATGTCTCCATAACCAAGAGTTGTCATGGTGACGACGGAAAAATACAAGCTCTGCACTATACTTAAATCGCCTCCTTCATTTCCTGATGTTGATCCGGGTATTAACCAGTAAAGGAGTGAGTAGGACAAGCATACGATCAAAAATGATATTGCGACTTGCCGAGGAGATCTCCCATAATCCGACGCCATCCAGAATAATTTAGCTAGGAAGCTTTTTGTTTTTCCGGCTTTCTCATACCATGCAATCCAGTTATGCCTGCGATTACAGTACTGAAGAGTTTGGCGAAGCCCAGCAGAGTAACAGGCGTTCTCAAACGTTACTGTTCTAAAATCTGTTTCCCTCGAAACATTCGCAAGATGGAAGTAAGTCCTAGCTGTAAACTTCGCATCTGCAAAAATTGCCCCACACAAATTGAATCTCGACTCTCCGTTTAGGAATGGATTTCTACCGCCGCCTTGAAACTGTGCGTCCGAGAGGTCTGCTTTGTAGAAGCTACACTCGTAAAAATTTGAGCTAAAAAATCTCACCGAAATCAAATTGCTTTGTTGAAAGCTTGCCTCATTGAAATGGCACAGTGCAAAAAAGGCGTTAGAAATTTGTGCCCTGTCAAATTTAGAGCCTTGAAATATAGATCCGGCCGCCTCAATACCGGTCATGTCGGCATTTAAGAATAGGCAGTCGGACATATCTACGCCTTCTAATTTTGCACTTTTTAGATTGGCATCACAAAAATTCGCTCCCTTGCCATTGGAGTTTATGAATTTTGCGTCAACAATCTTTATACCTTCCAGATTTGCATCTCGAAAGTCTATAATGTCTTGGGTTTGCGAGACGTAATCATTCCACTCTGAGAAATCTTCTCTCTGGGAACATTTAATTAATAGCCCATATTGTTCTGCATTGAAGCATTTCTTCATGGTGTATATGTACTTCCGTGTTGATTATGTATTTGCTGATACCGTGATGACGGCGTATTCCTAGAACATACGTCAATTGAGAGCATCCGTCACAGCTTCCGCTTCTCACAAATTGTTCGCAGCCCTCACTGAAGGACTGCTATGGGTCGATAGCGGTCACTCGCGAACGGCTGCTATCGACCCATTGCTGACGGTCGGCTTGGCTCAGATTCACATTGAACAAGCCGGTCGCTCACCCAACCGCTCTACCAACCTTACGAGATAACCGTCGGGATCCTGAACGATGAATTCGCGTTGGCCTACTTCTATGTCGTCAGCCCGATACCAGGTGTCTTTGCATTCTCGATAGAGTGGACATCCAGCCTGAACAAGTTTTTGGATGATGGGTGCGACAGCCTCTACATCAATCTGTAGGTTGATGCCTCTTCCAAACGGTTTGGTCAACGACGCAGTCAGCCATTGACCCGCGTCTGGATCAACCTGCTCGAGCATTACTTGAGCACCATTCAAATCAAGGTACGCAAATCCATCATCCGGACGTTGATAAGCTACTTTGAACCCCAGATGAGAAACCCAAAAAGCTAGGCTGCTATCCAGGTGGGTGACCATTAACTCCGGAACCAGTTTGTTACGTACGAACATGAGATGACTTCCATTTCAAAAGGCTTGTTTTTGCGGGCGGGCAGGTACTGCACCTACGGCCTCGCTGCCAAGACGGGATCGTGGGGAGCATGATGATGCACGGTCGGGTGGGAATTATCGAGTCGCTTTGAGTGGCAGCTTCTGGCCGGCTCCTGCCTAGCGAAAAGCGCCAATCGACCCAATCACAACAATAACAACAGAGGCCACAAATGCAGCCTCTCAGAGCATCTGACAAAACCACCTTTAGCGTAATCACACAACTTGCAACGGCGCCTCTTTAATCGCCAACAACCTCAGAAATCAACAGTAGCCGACACTTTCAGCGTACGCGGTGCCCCTTGGGTCAGATAACCACCGTTGGCCGAGGCCCAGTAGTTCTCATCGGCGACGTTCTCCAGCATCGCGTTGAACGTCACCCTGCGGCCATCCATTTTCGTCCGATAGCGCGCGCCCAGGTCGACGCGGGTCCAGGCGGGGATGCTGTATTCGTTGGCGCTGTCAACGAACTGGCCGCCGGTGCGCAGTAGCAGGCCGTTCAGGCTCGCCCCGGGCAAGCCAGGCACATCCCAATCGGCGCCCAGATTGAACTGGAATTTCGGCACGCCCACCGCCTGGTTGCCATCGTCGCGCCCGCCGGCGGTGCCGCGCAGTTCGGCTTTGGTCCAGGTGGCGCCGCTCAGCAGGCGCAGGCCGTCCAGCGGTTCGCCGAACAGGCTCAGTTCCACGCCGCGATTGCGCTGCTCGGCATCCACTCGGTAGTAGCCGTCGCCGCCGAGCACGCCCTGGGGCTGCTCGATGCGGAACAGGCTGAGGCTGCCGCCGAAGGTGCCCCAATCGAGCTTGGCGCCCACCTCGGTCTGCTTGGAGCGATAGGGGGCGAACATCTCGCCGTTGTTGAGTGCGGCGGCCGGCGCGGTCGGGCCCTGTTGCAGAGACTCGACGCGGTTGGCATAGAGCGACAGGTACTCGGTGGGCTTGATCACCAGGCCATAGGCCGGCGTGGTGATGCTTTCCTGATAGCTGGAGGTGCGGGCACCGCTGGCCGCGCTCCAGGCGTCGGCGCCGATGGACTGGCGGCGCACGCCCAGGGTCAGCAGCACGCGGTCGTCGAGCAAGCCCAGGGTGTCGGAGACCGCCAGGCTACGGTTCTGCACCTTGGCGGTGGTGTCCGGGTCGTGGATATCGCCGGAGACGCTGGTGGCCGGTGGCTCGGCGACGGGCTGGCCCTGATACAGATTGCCGAAGCCACGACTGCCCGCCGCGGTGGACTCGAACGCGTTGCGCTTTTCCTGCCAGATGCCGTTGGCGGCCAGGTTGATGCTGTGGCTGACCGACCCGGTCGCGAGCTCGCCGCGCAGCCCGGTGACGGCGCTCAGGGTTTCCTGGTCCAGCGGCGAATAGAGACGGCCGATACGCGCGTCGCCATTTGCGCCGTAGACGTAGTTGGAGGCGTAGACACCGTTCTCCCGCGTGTATTTGCCGCCTGCGCTCAGGTAGGCGGTCCACGTGGGCGACAGGTCGTACTCGGCGCTGAACATGCCATAGGTGTCTTCGAGCTGCGACCAGCTCCAGGGTTGCGCGTAGTTGTGGTCGGAGTCCGGTGCCGACGGCGTCTTGCCGTTGAGTGTGCTGGTAGGTCCCGTCGTGGTGAGGTAGACCACCGAGCGCCCCTCATTGACCCGTTGCTTCTGGTAACCGAGATCCGCGGACAGGCGCAGACGGTCACCGCGGTAGTCCAGGCCGAGGGTGGCCAGGCTGAAGCGCGAGTGCTCATCGTCCACCGCGGTCTCGCCCTCGCGCTGGGCCAGGTTCACCCGCACGCCGAAGCGGTTGTCCTCGCCGAAGCGCTGGCCCAGGTCGAGGTGCCCACCCACTCGGCTGTCGCTGGCATAGTCCAGAGTGGCGCTGCGCGTGGGGGTGTCTTCGGCACGCTTGGAGACCACGTTGATCGCCCCGCCGACACCGCTGCCCGACGGCGACACGCCATTCACGAAGGCGTTGGCCCCCTTGAACACCTCGACCCGCTCGACCGACTCGGTGGAGATGATCTGTCGCGGCAGAATGCCGTACAGCCCGTTGAAGGCAATATCGTCGCTGAACAGCTGGAACCCGCGCACGACGAACACCTGGGAGAAGTTGCCGAAGCCGAACGACTGACGCACGCCCGGATCGCTGGCCAGCACATCGGCCAAGGTCTGCGCCTGGCGCTTCTCGATCAGCTCGGAGGTATAGCTGGAGAAGGCGAAGGGCACATCTTGCATGTCCTGGTTGCCCAGCACGCCGATGCGGGCACCCCGCGCCGCCTCCCCGCCGGCGTACTCGGCCGGCAGGTCGACACGGCCTTCGGCGAGCCCGCTGATGGTGGTCGGGCCCAGCTCCAGCACGCCCTGCTCGGGCAGCGGCACCAGGGTGATGGTGCCGTCGTTGCCGGTCTGGAAGGTCAGGCCGCTGCCCTCCAGCAACCGCTGCAGGCCGTCGACCACCGAATAGTCGCCCTTGAGTGCCGGCACCATGGCGCTGCCACGGGTCAGGCCGGCGTCATAGAGCAGCCGCACGTCGGCCTGCTCGGCGAAATCGGTGAGCGCCGCGTCGAGCCGCTGGGCAGGCACGTCGAGTTCGACGGCTTGCGCCTGGGCGGCGGCAATGGCCAGGGGAAGAACGGCTAGCGCCGCAAGGAAGGGGGTCGACCGCATGCTGATGTCCTTGGCTATCAATACGAAGAAGTCGCATTTGCAGGAACGGAAGACGAAGGCGGCGATGATTTCTGAACCATCGCCGCCTAAATATTTTCTTTTTTTGAAGGGACAGGCGCGTGCCTCAGCGGCGGGACGTGACCAGGATCAACCCCGGCAGGCGCACCAGACGCACAGGCAAGGTGGTTTCCACAGCGCTCAACACCGCCTGTGGATCATCAAGGGCGAACACGCCGGTCACCTGTAGCCGGCGAGCGGCTTCGTCGACAAACAGCACCCGCGCAGACTGGCTGCGCTCAAGCTCGGCGAACACTTGCTCCAGCGGCTGGTCGCGGAACACCAGCTTGCCGCGCTGCCAGCTCAAACGCTGGCGCGCATCCAGTGCTTGCGGCGCCTGCAGCGCCCCGCCGCGCCACTGCACCTGCTGCCCGCCCACCACCGGCAGCGGCTCGCGCCCCTCGCTGGAAGCCAACACGCGGCCCTCGCTTACCGCAAGGTCGACACCGCCCTCCTCCAGACGCACATCAAAGCGCGTGCCGGTGACGCGAATGCGCGCCTCGCCGGCCCTGACAATGAACGGCCGGGCCGGGTCATGGGCGACCTGGAAATCCGCCTCGCCGCGGTACAGCCTGACCTCACGGCGACCGTCGACAAACTGCCAGTCCAGCGCCGAATCGCCGTTGAGGGTCAACAGCGAACCATCAGCCAGACGCACCTCGCGCACCTCCCCCGGCTGGGTGCTGATATCGGCATACAGGCCAATCCAGGTGCCGCGCGGTAGCCATAGGGCGAGCAACAGCATCGCGGCGCAGGCCAGTGGAGCCGCCCACAGTCGATGGCGACGTATTACGCGCACCTGAGGCTGCTCGGCCGGACGTTCTATCTGACCGAGCAACGACCACAGCCCTTCCACCTCACGCAACGCCTGCTCATGTTCGGGGGCCGCCTGACGCCAGGCCTGCGCGGCAGCGCGATCGGCAGCGGTGGCGCGGCCAGAATGTAGCAGCACCTGCCATTGCCGGGCCTGATCGAGAAGCGAAGGATGATTCACGGCTGCGGGTCCATCTGCTGCTGGCAGTGTTCGAGGGCCTTCAGGATATAGCGTCCGGCCATGCTTTCCGAGACCCCCAGGCGCTCGCCGATCTCACGCTGGGTCAGCCCGTCCAGGCGATTCCACAACAACGCCTGGCGCAGGTGCGGTGGCAAATCCTGGACCACGCGCTGCAGTCGCTCCAGGCGCTGGGCGTCGCTTGCCGCTCGCTCCGGACCCGGCTGGGCACTGACCAATTCGATGGATATCTCCTCCTCGACGGGGCGGGATTTTTGCTGACGGCGGTAGTCGATGATCAGGTTGCGCGCGATGCGATAGAGGAACGCACGAAGATTGCCGATCTCTTGCTCGGACTCGCGCCGGCGAAAGCGCAACCAAGTTTCCTGGCGCAGGTCGGCCGCCAGTTCTGCGCACTTCACCTGCCGTGTGAGGAAGCGCAGCAGTTCACTCGAATGGCTCTCGAACTGGCCGTCGGTGGAATGAGGATCGGATGGCCTGGACACGCAAGCGACTCAAGCGAGGAGGAGTCGCGAGAATATATCAAATGATAATGACTTTCAATTACTGAGAGCTTGCGGCATTTCGTACCCTTTAATGGGGGTAAAAACGCCAGCCTGGTCATTCCCGGGATCCGTTCGGTACATTCCGCTCTAAGCTACTTTTTCATCGTAGAAGGCGATGCGAAGTCCGGGCCTGTCCTTGGAGACAAGGATATTGATGCGATAGCTTCGCCAACGGCCCTGTGCGTCGCGCAACGTAATGTCCGTATCGCCGATGGGGAGGATTTCGGGATCATCCCACCATTCCATCGTTTGTGGGACGGCTTGAAGAACCTCGTTGAGGATGGACTTTAGAATCGGGCTCTTCCCTCCCGTCAGATAGTCATGGCGCGCCATACTGGATGTCCTGGAGACGACGATCGGAGATAACGAGTTCCTGGCAGGAGACAGGCCTTCGATCGTGGATTGCACGGTATTTTCAATTTTTCAAACATGCCGGGAGAGATTCGACCACCCCTTCGGCTCCGCTCATCCACGCCTTGACGCCTGGTACAAGAAGTTTCGCCAGCGGCCGAGCGCCGACTACTGAGAGGTCAGTGATTTGAACACGTCCAAGGCCATGAACTGCGATGCAAAGAGACTGAAGGCAAGCGACGGCCCTGCCTTCGCTCCGATCAGCCCCTCCAGAATCAGAATGGTAATCGTCATGACCGTATTCGTTCACCCCATCGTGACACTCCTGCTCTACGCATTGAGTCCGCTGGCCGAAGACTGGGCCGTGTGGCATCGAACACTGGTTCTAACGCTGATCACCGTCAGCCTCATTGTCTTTATTGTGAGCCCGTTGGTAACAAAACACTTTGACTGGTTCCTGCGTCCTCGCTCAGCACCGGGATGCATCGTAATGTCTCGGCCGAAACAACCGCCTAGGCCGTCGGCACCGTTCCGCCGTCGATCACAAACTCACTTCCCGTGATAGATGAAGCTCGCGGCGAAGCCAGAAAGCCAATCAGGTCGGCCACCTCTGACGGGGTCGAGGGGCGCCCGAGCGGGATGCCTCCCAGGGCTTGCATGATGATCTGCTTGCCGCCTTGATAGTCAGTACCGGCTTCCTGCGCGAGTCGCTCGGCCAAGGCGACCGAGGCTTCGGTTTCCACCCAGCCCGGCGAAACCCGGACAACACGGACGCCCTTGGGCGAAACCTCTTTCGATAGGCTCTTGCTGTAAGTCGAAAGCGCAGCCTTGGCCGCTGCGTAGGCTGTCGTAGCTTCCGGCAGCGGCAGCCGACTCTGGATGGAGGTCACGTGGAGGATGACCCCTTCCTTTCGCTCCAGCATATCCGGTAGCAAGGCGCGATCCAGGCGCACGGCCGGAAACAGATTCAGATTGAGCTCACGTTGCCACTGCTCTTCGTCCAGTGCCGCGAAGCCGCCGCCGGGTGCCGAGGAACCACCCAGGACGTGGACGATGATGTCCACACTGCCCAATCGCTGCCTGGTCGCGGCGACGACCGCATCACAGCCTTCCCGGGTCGAAAGATCGGCCTGGACCAAGAGGTTATCCGGCAGCGTACCGCTTGCCTTCCGAGCGGAGGTAAGCACCTGCGCGCCCTCCGCCAGCAACAGCTCGACTACAGCCTTCCCGATGCCTTTGGTGCCTCCGGTGACGAGGACTCGCTTACCACTCAAGCCAAGGTTCAGCATGGCGTGATCTCCAGAGCACCTATTCGATCGCCCTCCAGCGTGAAGACGTGATTCAGATGAACCGGGCTACCAGGAAAATCGCCAGTAAGCCGTGCGATGACAGTCAACTTGCCCTCCCCCTGCTGCGCCTGCAAAGGTTGAACGTCAAAGGAGAACGCCCGCCGGACCTCCTGTTGCCAAGCTTCGATGGCCTGAATGCCCTCATGCGTCTGGTTTTCATCGAACACCGTGGCCTGTGGGCAGAAGCAGCTCGCAAGCTGTGATACGTCGCCGCCATTGCTGATATTGAAGTACGTCTCAACGACGTCGGGAAGCTGAAGGCTCATTGGCCGGTCTCCTGGATGGATTGCTGGGAGCGATCTTGCTACCTGACCGATAGTTTGCTCAACTGGGATAAACTTTATGGCCTATCCCAAAATCCAGGACAATTCATGTCAGATACTCGTCTAGGCCTGAGCGAGCTGGACGCTGTCCTAGCGGTTGCCCGCAGGGCTTCGTTCCGACAAGCCGCCATCGATCTCAATGTCTCGACCACCGCGTTAAGCAGCACCATCGCCAAGCTGGAAGCGAGCCTCGAAACGCGGTTGTTCAATCGTACGACGCGTAGCGTGGCCGTCACCGAAGCGGGCAGGATCTTTCTGCAGCAGGTGGGGCCGGCCCTGCAGGATTTGCGGACTGCGCTCGACTCGGTGCGATCTCACAATGCCGGTCCTTCGGGCACGCTGCGCATCAATGCGTTCGCCAGCGCTGCTCGAGCAGCACTGCTGCCGTTGATGATGGAATTGCTGCGGCATCATCCGAAGGTACACATCGACCTTGTCACCGAAGGCCGCCTGGTGGATATCGTCGCTGACGGCTTCGATTTCGGCGTCCGTTCCGCGAGCCTCGTACCGAGCGATATGATCGTGATCCCCCTCGGCCTGCCGCAACGGTATGCCGTGGTCGGTACACCGGCGTACTTCGAGCAATACGGTAGGCCACGGACGCCGCCTGATCTGCTCAACCATCGGTGCCTGCGTGTTCGTTTGCCGAATGGGGCGATTTTTCCTTGGCATTTCGAGCGCGATGGGGAAGTGACCAGGCTCGATGTGAGCGGCCCGCTCACGCTCGATGAACCGAGCGTCGTCAAGGCAGTGGTGCAGGAAAGCATGGGGCTCGGCTTTTTCATGGAGCAGGACGTTCAGGATGAAATCGAGGCCGGCCAGTTCGAGCGAGTGTTGGAAGATTGGACACCGCCCAGGGACAAGCTTTGCCTGTACTACCCGAACCGCCGCAACCCCTCTGCCGCGGTCAAGGCATTCATCGCCCTGGCTCGCGCCAATCCGTCCGCCCAGGAATGATCGATCTGCCGCGCCTTGGCATCAGGAGATCAAGCCCAGCGTCAATGCCTTCAGGGTCGCGGCGGCTCGGGTCGAGCATTCCAGTTTGCGAAATATGCTTTCCATGTGTGTGCGAACGGTGCTCGGACTGATGTCCAGCAGTCGCGCCACCTGCTTGTTACTGGCGCCACGGCTGATTTCCAGGAGTACATGACACTCCCGTGCGGTGAGTAACGAACTCTTCGGCTGATGAGTCAGACGCTCGCCACGTGCAGCGGCGATAACCGCTTCGCATACAGCCTTGTCGAACAAACCACTGGCGGCATCCTGCTCCAGCAGTCTGGCCGCCTCCGATTCGCCGTGGGCCGCCCTCCATGGCCTGGCTTCCCTGAGTGCGACCCAGGCTACGGAAGTGGCGAACAGTCGATGCTCGGCACACAGCGCATCCCCCATCACGCCTCGAAAGTAGCCACTGCCGTTGAGCCGTTCGTAGGCATGGGCGGCAATCTCCGCAGGCACGGCCAGTTCACTGATAGGCCTGAGCGCCTGTTGCGTCCAGTAGGGAACCAGGTGCACCCGCTCCGCGGCGCTATAAGGAAGCGCCCCGGCGGTGTTCCAGAGTTGGTTGGAAACGGCTGCCCGCCCCAGACCGTAGACGAGGGCCGCCTTTCCGAGCGCTGTCAGGGTGGGTTCATCTAGCCCCCACAAGCGCGCAGCCTCCATGGCGACATGCGCCACCCGCCGCGAATGCCCCGCCAGCCAGGGTAGCTTCAAGTCAATCACGTCCCCCACCAAGGTCAGTGAGACGGAGCGTTCGGCCTCCCCATGGACCGGGTTTTGAGAGCGGCCATCCAGGTCTGCCAGCCACGCCCTGGCGTTATCCATGAGCAACGACGCGAGGGCAGCGGGATAGCGCCGATCCGACTGGTCGCGGATCCAGCGCAGCGCCGCGTCCAAGCCATGTGCTCGACTGAGAATGTCCAGATCACCGGCAAGCACCACCTGATAGGCGACCTCCGGAATGTGCTCATGGGTCAAGCCCAGCGGCCGGCCAGTCCCATCGTAGGTTTCGAATACGCGACACAAGCCTGCCTCGACAGCGGCCCCCAGTTCGAGGGTTTTCGCGACTTCGCCGGAGACCTCGCAGTGCACAACGGCCAGCGGGGTCGCCTGATGCACCGCGTTCATGGCCTCTTTGCTCAGGGTCAGGTCGAGCATCGCGCGGCGGCCATCGACGTCATCACCGAGCAGATCCGCAAACCCTTCGGCGTTGGCAGTGCAGCCGGACCAGCGCAGCAAGGCAACCTGCTCCGCCACCCTCAGGTGCTCGCCATCGCCGTGTGAGGCCTGCGCCAGCCTGCGCGCCAGTGCGGCAACGCGTCGCGAATGCCCGAGTGGCTGGCCCATGCTGAGGTCCCCGACCTGGCCGATCGCCTGCAGCGCTGCGCTCAATGAAATGTCCAGTTGCAACGCACTATCCATGAAAATGCCTTGGGGTCGGATAAATGACCGATGCCCACGAAGCAGGCCAGTCAGCAGAATTGAGCTCCCACACAGGAGTTCATCCCATGAAAACATTCAGATCAAAAGCCGTCACCGTCGCCTTCGCCCTTGCAAGCACATTGGCCGCCGGTATCAGCCAGGCCCAAGATACAACGCCTTCGGTGGTCATCGTACACGGCGCATTCGCCGATGGCTCCGATTGGGCCAAGGTCGTGCCGCTTCTGCAGGCCAAGGGGGTTGCCGTTTCGGTCGTGCAAAACCCGCTCACCTCGCTTGCCGACGATGTCGCTGCAACGCAAAGAACGCTGAACAATCAGACGGGGCCGGTCGTGCTGGTCGGTCATTCCTGGGGCGGCACCGTGATTACCCAGGCCGGCAACGACAAGAAAGTCCGCGCCCTGGTGTATGTCGCCGCCTTCGCTCCCGATGCCGGTCAAACCAGCGGCGAACAAGGCAAAGGCGCGCCCACGCCCCCGGGCATCAGTCAGATCAAGGCTGACGGCAACGGTTTCCTCTACTTGACCCCGGAAGGCATGGCCAAGGACTTCGCCCAGGATCTTCCAGCGGCGCAGACCGCCGTGATGACCGCGACGCAAGGCCCCATCAAGGCATCCGCGTTCGAGGACAAAACGACCGTCTCCGCCTGGAAGACCAAACCGTCCTGGTATCTGCTCGCCACCGAGGACCGGATGATCCATCCCGATGTCCAGCGTTCCGCCGCCAAGCGTATCGGCGCCACCCTGGCGCAGGTGCACACCAGCCACGTGCCCCAGCAGTCGCAGCCGGCCGAAGTGGCCAAGGTGATTCTCGAGGCCGTGAAAAGCGTCGGCGAGCAGTGACCGACGCGGCCCCCCCCTGATAACCCTGAACCCAACCGCTGCATCGATATGGACGGACTCATGAATCATCGGCGTGATCGAAACTACGACTTCATCGTGTGTGGTGCGGGTACGGCCGGCTGCGTGGTCGCGGCCCGCCTTGCCCAACAGGACAACGCACGCGTGTTGTTGATTGAAGCAGGCAGCGAATACGCCGGCCCTGAAGTTGCAGAGCCGGCGCAGTGGCCGCTGAACCTCGGTTCAGAGCGCGACTGGGCATTCGCAGGACAACCCAATCCGCACCTCAACGGGCGTCGCCTTTCCTTGAACATGGGCAAGGGACTTGGAGGTGGCTCCAGCATCAACGTGATGGTCTGGGCACGCGGGCATCGATCGGACTGGGATCACTTCGCCGCCGAGTCCGGCGACTGCGCCTGGGGATACGATTCGGTGCTGGATTACTACCGCAGGATCGAGAACTGGCACGGCAGCCCGGATGCCGCACGGCGTGGTTCAGGTGGCCCCGTGCATGTCGAGCAGCCGGCCTCGCCTCAACCCCTCGCCTGGGCAACCCTGGAAGCGGCCAGCCGTCTGGGTATCCCCCGATATGACAGTCCCAACGGAGCGATGATGGAAGGCCCCGGCGGGGCCGCGATCACCGACCTACGCATCAACCAGGGCAGGCGCGAATCCGTTTACGATTCCTATGTCCGACCACGGCTGCACCAACCGAACCTGACCGTCCTCACCGGCGCGCTGGTGGCCCGTGTCCTGCTTAGGGGCACAAGGGCGGTCGGTGTCGAAGTGATCATCGAAGGGCAACGGCACTGCTTCTATGCCGAAGCCGAAGTCGTCTTGTCCATGGGCGCGGTGAACACGCCCAAGGTGCTCATGCAATCAGGCATCGGCCCGGAGAGTGAACTGCGCACCCATGGCATCGTCCCGATCAGTCACCTTCCCGGTGTGGGTCAGAATCTTCAGGATCATGTTGCCTTTGGCTGTACCTGGGAGTACCTGCAACCCCAGGCGGTTGGTGGCGGCGGTTGTGAAACCACGTTGTACTGGAAAAGCGACAGTCGCCTGGACGCGCCAGACCTGCTGCACTGCCAGCTTGAATTTGCGGTGCCCTCTCCTGCTGAAGTGGGTATCCAGCCACCGCAACAGGGTTGGACGATGTTCGCAGGGCTGGCCAGGCCTGTCAGTCGAGGGCGCCTGCGCCTATCGGGCGCCGGGCCGTCGGATGCTCCACTCATCGAACCGAACTCGCTGAGCGCGCCCGAGGACATGGCGGCGGCGTTTGCATCGATCGACCTCTGCAGGGCACTCGGGAACAGCGAAACCTTCAACGACCTGGTAAAGCGCGAGGTGGTGCCCGGGCCGAAAGCGCACCGTGCCATGGAGCAGTTCATCCGCAATTCTGCCGTGTCCTATTGGCACCCGTCCTGCACCGCGAAAATGGGCCGAGATGAAATGTCTGTGGTCGACCATCAGTTGCGCGTATATGGCATCGAGAAATTGCGGATCGCGGATGCCTCGGTCATGCCCCGAATCACCGTCGGCAACACCATGGCGCCTTGTGTGGTCATTGGCGAGCGGGCAGCAGATCTCGTCCTCGCGGCCCAGGGTGTGATCACTCTGGCCAGTTAAAACCACGAACCTCTCGATACACTGGATTCCTATGCCACCGGTGCTGTTCGAATCATCATATATTCGCCAGGAGGGTATGGAGGGTATGGAGGGTATGGAGGGTATGGGTCAGACCACGATTCATGAACGTGGTCTGACCCGCTTACTGATAAATGTGGTCTGCGCCCGCTTATGCCTGGAGGGCGTTACGCTTGCTGAGTCGAGCAAGCGTGCGGCATGTGGGCAAGCCGCACGCGGGGGGCATTACTCGTCAGTGATGTCGATCATTCTGGTTTCGGCAGACAGGTAGACGCACAAGGCAGAGATTGCTGCGAGCACTACCGTGTAGACCGAGATGGCGTAGGGCGAGCCATAATGGCTGAGCAGGTAGGCGCCGACGATGGGCGCCGTGCCGCCACCGATGATGCCACCGACATTGGTGGCCATGGCAAACCCGGTGAATCGTGCGCTGGGTCCAAATGCCTCGCCGGTGAATGAAGGCACAGCACCGTATACCAAGCCATAGCCGGCCATGAACAAGCATGAGCCCAAGACCATGGGTAGGAACTGGCCTGTGGAAAATAGGTGCCAGAAGGGAAACGCGGCCAGTGCAGTCACCACGAAGCCAATCAACATCATGGTGCGTCGACCCAGTCGATCAGCCATTGCGCCGGCGAAGGGAACGATTACCAGGTGCGTGCAGATAGCTACCATCGCTACCGAGAGCACAAAGGCATTGGAAAGGCCCAGTTCCTTCTGGCCATAACTCAATGCGAACACGGTAAAAAGATAGAATGTCGAAAAATGACAGATGTTGGCACCTGCGACCAAAAGTAACTGTTTAGGATACTTGGTAAACAGGCGCATGGCAGGTGACAGGTTCGGCCCCTTGGCTGCCGCGCGCTTTTCGGCAGTCTTTTCGAACACCGGAGATTCGGCAACTTTGGACCGTACGAAGACGCCGACGACCAACAGAGCGAGACTGGCGATGAATGGAATGCGCCATCCCCACTTATAGAAATCCTCCACCGACAATAAACTGCTGACAATCAACAGCAACCCCGCCGAGGCGATGAATCCGAACACCGGACCAATGTTGTTGATGGCTGCATAAAAGCCACGTTTTCGCCGGGGTGCATGCTCAAGTAGCATGAGCACTGCACCGCTGTATTCTCCGGCAAAAGCGAAGCCCTGGATGAAGCGCAGCACACACAGCATGATGGGTGCCCAGATTCCTACGCTCGCGTAGGTAGGCAGCAAGCCAATACCGACGGTGCTCAAGCCCATGATGATCAGCGTGAGGTAGAGCAATTTCTTGCGGCCTATCCGGTCGCCGAAATGCCCAAGCACCAGCGAGCCCAGTGGCCGTGCGACAAATGATATGGCGAAGGACGCTAGCGAGGCGAGTCTTGAGACGGCTTCATCGGTGCCTGGAAAGAACAGAGGAGCGAAGATCAGCGCCGCCGCGGTACCGTACAAATAGAGGTCATAGGTTTCTAACGCTGTGCCGAAGAGACTCCCGGCAACAACATTTTTCATGGATTTTTTCTTCTCATCATCAATAAACTCATGATGAGTCTCGTTGCTACTTAAAAGTGAGGTTTGCATAGTTTCACCTGTTGTTATTGTAAATATGCAAGCGTGTTCCTGTCCTAGAACGGAAGTTAGCTCCTACCTGTGAGCGCTTTTACGAAGTAGTCCTGGTCACCCATCTGCCCGCCTTTCAAGGCGATTTCCAGGTTGTCCAAGTACGGTTTTTTCGAGCGCACCTGGCAGAGGGGCGCACCGGGAGAGAGATCGGATTTGATGACCAATGCTTCAGGGGCGAGAATCTTGGTGATCTGACTTGACGTATCACCACCGGATATAACCAATCTTTCGAGCGGATACGCCTTAAGAATGTCCAGAACGATGTAGCCCATTTCGACAGCCAATTGCTTACCGCCGCGGATTTTTGCCTCGTCACGAAGCAGGCCTTTGGCGGTCATCGCTTCGATCATTTGTTCAATTCTCGGGTCATCCGGACCTTTTGCCGTGTGGATCAGCACGGAGCGTCCGCTTTTGAGGTGCGCCACTGCCGTCGCCACTACATCCTGAACCCTCCTTCCTTTATGTGATTCTGGGAGAATCGCTGCCGCATCCACTGCCAACTCGACAAATCCACTCGCGATAGCGGTATCGATTTGAGCGCGACTTAACGGAGATGCACTTCCAGAAATGACCAACACCTGTCTGGTGGGCTGCAGCGCAGTGACCTGAGTTTGGTAGGCATTTATCAGCCCCACCGAATGCCAGTGCTGCGTCAATCCATATTCGACACCTGAAGAGCCAACCACGAACAACGGCGCCGAGCTGCTAGAGATCTCCGTGAGTGCTTTCCCTGCAAGGGTCATATGTGCATCGGTGGTGCCGTCGATCAGAACCGAGTCATGGCTCAGAGAAGCTTGGCTGACCAGGAAACTCAGGTCGGCAGTTTGGTCAAGCTGAAGGATGTCAATTTTGGCAATCGATAAATTCTTTTGCTGGCCGATATGGACACTCAGATCCGCTTCTCCCATAGGCGTGATGGGGTGGGCCCGCATGACGGGATGGCGGTCGATCCGGTGTACACAGTGGTCGGTCTTGGACAGCGCAAACAAATTGCCAAACACGCAGTAACGACCCAGGGCCGGGTTACCCGCGACGATTGGCACACCTTTTACCCCAAAGGCGCGTGATGCGAGCTCAATGACATGGCCAATGTTGCCCACGTCGGGAGCGCTGTCGAACGTGGAGCAAACTTTGTAATGCACAAGGTCGGGGGACAGGCGCTTGATTGCTTCAAATAGGTCTGGAAGCACTTCATCCATTTCAGCATTGGATAACGCGCGACTATCGCCAGCGATGCCAATAGCGTCGAAACCACCCAGCTCCTCTAACAACTCGGGCGACGGTGGCGCCAAAAACAGTGCGCATCTCAGGCCGGCTGCGGTAAGGACTTCCAGAGCATCGGTCGAGCCGGTGAAGTCGTCACCGTAAAACACCAGACGAAGCCTAGGCGTATTGGCTGACTGCATGATTCATACGCCTCCAAACTTTGCCAAGGCGGCGGTTAGTGCTGGCCGGCCCTCTGCATACTGTTGCAAGGGTATGCCTTGAGTCGCCGCTTCCCATCCTTCGCGCATACTCTGAATGCCGGCACCGATACCTAGGGGATGGCCGATAATTCCACCGCCCGCCAGATGCATGAGGTCCACCGACTGCAGCTTTTCGAAAAGCGTTGGCGCTTGGGCAGCCCATTGGCCGGAAGAGAAAACCGGTAGGATTGGTTGGACGCCCGAAAACGGGGTCAGGCAGCTCAGTGCCGAGGCAATGACTGAGTCATCCGGTTCCCAGAATTTGCTTTGAATGCCATTGACGTGCAGATGATCGATGCCAGCCAGGCGCCAGATTTTCTGATAGACCTCAAACGAAAAGCCCAGCTGTGGATTGCGGGTAAAGGCACCCCAGCCGTTGCGATGGCCGTGAATAGGCAGTTGGGAATGCTTACGGATGTGCTCGACCCCCGAATGCCCAACCCAGTTCAGGCAGAGCATGACGCAGGTCCCCCCCGACTCCAGCACGGCGTCGTGGCGGCGAAGCATTTCATCAATGCTCCCAGAAATATTAATCGCGTACATCGGCATCCTGCCGAGGCGATCTGCATGCTTGTGAAGTACAGGCATGACAGCATTCAGCCTCGCATCGAAGGATGCATAGGTCGGGTCGATCAGGAGTTCATCATCTTTGATGAACTCAATACCACCCGCGCACAGCTCATCGGCCACGGTAGCGGTCTGCTCAGGTGTCAGGCCGATGCTGGGTTTAATGATGGTGCCAATGATTGGACGGTCATGAACGCCGCACAGTTTGCGAGTCCCTTCAATACCGAACTGTGGGCCCAAGAAGCCAGCGGCAAATGTTGCCGGAAGATCGACATCGAGCACTCTTAAACCGCTGACTTCACCTATCTCGAATAGATTGCCGGCAATGGTGGTCAACAGTGCAGGAAGATTCGGACCAATATTGGCCGTTGGAAAAGCGATTTCAACTTCGCCGCGATAATATGTCGCCGAAGGATTGTGCCTGGCCAGGTATTCGCTATGTAACGAAGCACGGGTGACCGCTGGAAGAGACTTGACGGACACTACACGTGCCCGTGAACGCTCTTTCAACTCTGCAGATTCGCCGGGCAAGGCAATAAATGTACCGCTGGATTGCTCGCCAGCGATGACCTCGCCGACCCGTTCAATCGGGTAACTGCTCTCAACGAAGAAACGGGCCGTAAACTCTTCGCGCCCGGCTGTTTGATCGACCATAGATAATCACCTTGGCTTTACTTTTTTTATATTCAATGGCCACTTTTGCAGGGGCGGCCCTCACTTCGAATATACATTGACCCTGCGAACGGGCTAACGATATGATTTCCCGCTAAGTTGAGAAAAACTCACATTAGGTTTCTGGTTCGACCAGCGTTCTGGTCGCCATGGCCTGCTCATGAGGTGCAGCACATGTCATCCCCTCCGCGACCGTCTCTCAATGCACTCAGAGCTTTCGAAATGGTTGCGAGGAAAGGCACCTTCGGCGAAGCCGCTGATGCCCTTTCCGTGACTCACGGTGCTATCAGCCGACACATTCGGACGCTTGAGGATGTGCTGGGGGTCGTCTTGCTCACGCGTAATGCGCATGGCACCAAACTGACTCCCGAAGGCGCACGCCTTGCCGCCGGCCTGGGCCGCGCATTCAACTTGATCCAGCAAAGTATTGACGAAGTGCGCCCTCAACCTCTGGAGCTGTCATGTTCGGCGTCCATCATGATGCATTGGTTGCTACCAAGGCTTGCCGGGTTGCACAGCAACTTTCCGACGATGGAACTGGGCTTGAGAACCGGACACGGTCCAATCGACTTTGCTCAAGATGGCGTCAGCGTGGCGATACGCTTGGAGAGCATTGCCCCACCTCCCGGCATCGCGCCGATCCCGTTGGCCAATGAATGGATTGGGGCTATATGCTCGCCTGATTACCTCGCGGCTTCAGGTGTGCAGCAAATTAGCGACCTGAGTGGAAAAAAGCTGCTGGCTACCAAGACTCGCCCGCATGCTTGGAAAGAATGGTATTCAGCTTTGCAGATGACCATGCCCGATTCCCTTGAATTGGAGTACTTCGAGCATTTCTATCTGCTTATTCAAGCGGCCAAGGTCGGCTTGGGATTTGCCTGTGTGCCGCGGATGCTGGTGCAAGCGGAACTGGAGAGTGGCGCGCTGGTAGCCCCGTTTGGCTGTGTTGAAGGCCCGGAAAAATTGGTGCTGTGGATCTCGCCCAACGCCAGAGCGCGGGCCGACACAGCGGACCTGGTGAAGTGGGTCGTAGAAGAAATGGCGGCCGAATGATCAGCCGCACAGGGAGTGCCTGGTCATTACGCGCCCCCTTCTGTTCGTGTCAGTGCTACTCAGATATCGCCGGCGCCCCACGCAAGGAAGCCACCATCCACGGGTAAGACAATTCCATTTACGTAAGCTGAAACGTCAGAGGCCAGATAACTGACTGCTCCGGCGATTTCACGCGTGGTGCCATAACGTTTCGCTGGGATGGCGTTGCTGTAAGCCTTACGGAACTCATCGCTGTGCAGTTCTTTGGTCATCGGCGTATCGACCGGTCCAGGGGCGATGGCATTTGCGGTAATTCCGTATTCGCTCAGCTCGACGGCCATCTGCCTTGTCAGCGCGATCACAGCACCTTTTGATGTGCCATAGGCCGTCCGGCCTTTGCCTACTGCGCGCATCCCTGCAACGGAGGCAATGTTGATGATCCGGCCGAATTCGTGCTTACGCATGATGCGTGCCGCCAGCTGACAGCACAAGAACGTGCCCGTGACATTGATCAGCATTGTCCGGTTGAAGACATCGGCATCAAATTCCAGGAAAGGCATGGTCTTGGCGATGCCTGCGGAATTGACCAGCACATCGCAGCGCCCAAACTTGGCCTCAATCCATTCGAACGCAGCGGACACAGAGGCAGGTGTACCGACATCGATCTGGAAGGCATCGGCGCAGAAACCTTGGTCACGCAGGTGTTGCGCGAAACGTTCGGCCTCGGTGGTATTGATGTCGCAAATGATTACATGATGGCCATCGCTTGCCAGCGCACTTGCCGCTTCCGCTCCAATACCCATAGCGCCGCCGGTAATTACGGCGACTTTCTTATTTGCAAGCGTCATCGAGAATTCCTCTTTTATTATCGTTGCCAAACCCAGTCGGTCAGTGGAAATCCTAAGAAGGCGCTGTCAATCCAGCAATCGATAAAAATTCGCTCGGCTGTCACAAAAACTCACTGACCGCCGTGCCTGGTCTCAGTACCTCAGCCCAGATGCAACGCATCTGGATTAATTAGCCGCAGAGACTTGCTCCCCTGGGCATTCATGCTCCGCACTTCAGGTTTTCCTGCATCAACGCATTCTCAATGCTGGTCAAGGCGACGCCCGGTTTGTTCCTGGACTTTTCCTCTGGTCCTGGTCGGCAGACCTACAAGGCACGCGGTTTTGAAATCGACAACTCTGGCCTCGGCGGTGAACATTGGTACCTTTAATCTCGGCAACGCGATGGGGGCGGGTCTGGGGCTGCTGATGGTGCTGGCTTTTGCCTGGCGCTCCAGGGCGATTGCAACTGCGATGGTGTGACATCCCGTACAAACTTCAAGCACTTCATCGACCTGGTATCGCAGAAAGACATCCTGTTCAGCGTTGACCCGCAGCGCGGTCTGGAAGGCATGTTGCACAATAAACTCGCCGTGGTGACGTACGCCCGCGGCCTAGATTTTTCAGCGCAGTCGATCACTCCGGCGGGGCACTTCGACTTCCAGAAACCCTACGTGGAAGCCTGGCAGACAGTTTGTCGTCGGCGCTTCGGGTGCCCCCGCTGCACATCGATTCATGACCAACCGAAATTTGGCTTAGGAAAAGCCAGCGGCGACGCTGGTCTGGCCGGTGACGGAGTCGCTTCAGTACCGGATGATTAGTGACAAGAAGATCCGGCCTGTGGCGTTTGAAGGATTGGTTGCTCAGTTCAAGTGAAGTCAACTTACCCTTGCCTGACAATATCGACCGAGATTTCCACCGCCGCAATCGTGCCTCTGTTCTCGAGCCAGTGCGTGGTATTCCTGTCCTCGGGCCAGCCCACTCCCGGCCCGTAATCCGTGGCGACGCCATTTCGATGGTCAGTGATCGTTCCTTGCAGAATGTAGACCGTGCCTGGCCTGTCTACATGGTTGTGAATCGGCCCGAAGACGCCTCCAGGCTCGATGGTCACCCTGCGCATCCTGAGTTGGCGCCCTACCATACCCTCGATCTCAGGCCCCAGATCAATCGTCGACAGTAACGTCACCGTCACCCCTTTCGTCTCAGGCGCCACCTGTTCGTTGCTCATCGCGCGCTCCCAACTTTACTTACAGGGCCTAACTGGAAGTAAAGCCCCTAAAAGGCGTGATCCGTTGGACGGCGACAAAGGGTCGATTGCCGGCCTTGCGCAGCCGCAAAACCGAACGTGTGCTCTTGCAGGCTCGTTTTGATCAACGCGGCCAGTTGCTGGATGGCGGGCGTCGAGTCTTTTCCACTGCGGTGAAGCACATAACCAAGGCTGGGTACGGCCGGCAAGCCGGAAACGACAGCGAGATGACTCGGCAGCCCAATGCGAGTTCGCAGCGTCAAGCCCAAGCCGGCGGCGACAGCCGCCCAGATGCTCGCGACGCTGGGGCTGGTCAGGGCGATTCTCCAGGGAATTTGCGCGGCATCCAGTGCTTGTGTGGCAGCGCTACGCAATACGCAAGGCGCGTCGAACATGATCAATGGCAGCGGTGAGTCAGCAAGACGGGTCAGTGACGGCATGCCACGGGCCCCGATCCAGTGCATCTGCGTTTCGCCCAGCCGCGTCGCATAGGGCGACGTATGCCCTGTGTCCCATGTCAGGGCCAAGTCCAGACCCTCTGTCGCTTTAGCCATGGGGTAACTGTTATGCCGTTTTCACGAATTTCACTGCACCGGGGGAAGTCGGCCGAGTATCTACAAGCATTGTCCCAAGGGCTGCACGATGCCTTGGTTGATAGCTTCGAGGTGCCGAAGACCGATCGCTTCCAGGTCATCCACCAACATGAAGTGGGCGAGTTGATATTTGATCCCGACTACCTGGGTGGACCGCGCAGCCATGACTTTGTGTTGATCACGATTACCGCTGGCCGCCCTCGAAGCGTCGAGACGAAACAGCGTTTCTACCGCGACTTGGTCGAGAAATTGGGGCGAGCGCCCGGTCTCCACGCGGAGGATGTCATGGTGGTGATCAACACTACGGCCAGCGATGAGTGGTCGTTTGGTGGTGGCCGGGGCAACTAGCCTTGTCAGGGTACGACGGCCATAATTCCCCAAGATACTTTCCACTGTTAAAACAATACTGATCATGGAGAACCGCAGATACTCGCTGACCTATCAACGTACGAGCGCTGCCGATATCTTGGATAGCCTTGATCAGGCTCACGCCGTTACCCCGTCCAATTCACGAAGTATTCGGCTGGCCTTGCAAGGCCAGCCGAATACTTCTTTATTTCATCGGAGCACAAAGAAAAGTATCAGCACTTGAGCCGTATTCCAAAATACCTGCACGACTAAGTTTGCTCCAACCAGCAAGTGGATAGCTCTCTATATTCAAGTCGCGTAACCTGATAATGATGCCGCCTTGATAGTTTCTTCTGTCAAGAATGGTAGGGAAAGCAAAGCTGGATATTTTAGAATGGAGCCACTCTACAGCTGCATTAGACATTGACTCATCGGAAAGCGCTTCTAGATAGTCCTTATTACAGATATCGTCGCGGCTACCGCCATGAAGCCAAACTCTTGTCCGATCAAACGCATCTGCGCGGAATGGATCAGATGGGCCGCTATCGGGCTTAAAGGGAACAAAGAAAAATTGCTCAGAAAGGGCTTCCTGGTAAGAACTTTCCACGACATCAGCCATCACTTCACACTTATCTTTAGTATATCCAAGCTCCATAAGCCTAGACATTGTGCGCGACTTGGAAAACAACGCGACCTTGGCTATGCCATGTTCACCTTTTGATAAAGCGTCAAAATGAGCAGCGTGCGCAGCCAAGGTTTTAAAACCAAGCCCGTATGCTAATGATTCCTTGAGATGGTTCAAATTTACAGAATTCGCCTTTCGTGCATCCTGAACGGATGTATAAAAAGGGATGTCAGAAACGATGACAGAGTTAAACATATTCATCTCCACGCCGACTTAAAATGTGAGCAATTACAAAGTCAGCATTAATGAATATGCTGTTTTTTCTAAGACCGGATGCAAGCGCTCACGTACTTGATGGTTGGCTGCCGTGCATTGAAAATATTACCTGCCGGCGTAAAAATCAAGCAGCGCTTCGTTCAAACGACTCAGGGGGTCAGTCCTAGGAAACTCTCGACAAAGAAGAGCCCTCGGCCCCACTGGGCATTGAAACCCTACCCTCCACGCATCAGCGCGCCCAACCCCAACAAGCTTTATCCCACAAACAAACCCTGCAATACTTAATGCGAATCACTATCACAAGCATTAGTAACCCAGGACCTGCTCATGTCGACTCGCACCACCCCGCCGCGTCACTTCACTCCTGCCCGCAATCTTCTGGCCATGGCTATCTGCATGATCTCCATGGCCCCCGCCTACGCCGATGACAACACCATCACCCCACCCGCCACCATGGAACTGGACGCAACCGAGGTCTCCGGCAGTGGCCAACTGGGAAGTACCACGGAAGGCACCGAGTCCTACACCACCGGCGCGATGTCGACCGCGACCAAACTCCCGCTGACAATGCGTGAAACCCCGCAAGCCGTCACTGTGATTACGCGTCAGCGCATGGATGACCAGACGATGACCAGCATCAACGACGTGGTCAAGGCGGCGCCCGGCTTGTTCCTGGACTTTTCCGGCGGTCCTGGCCGGCAGACCTACAAGGCGCGCGGTTTTGAAATCGACAATCTGATGTATGACGGCATTCCGAGTGGCTACGATGGCGTTAACGTCGGTGCCCAGCCTAATCTGGCCATGTTCGATCGAGTCGAGGTTGTGCGCGGTGCCACCGGCCTGGTGACGGGTGCAGGTAACCCTTCGGCCGCCATCAACCTGATCCGCAAGCGGCCATTGGCCGAGCAGAAACTCACCCTGACCGGTGCCGCCGGCAGTTGGGACGACTACCGCGGCGAGGTCGATGCCTCCAGCCCGCTCAACGACAGTGGCACGCTGCGCGGTCGGGTCGTGACGTCTTACCGCGACGCCAACAGCTTCATCGATAACGTCGAGGAGGATCACGGCCTGTTCTATGCGGTCACCGAAGCGGACCTGAGCGAAGACACCACCCTGACCCTGGGGTTTTCCCATCAGAAGGACAAGACCAATTACTTCTGGGGTTCTTCGATGATCGGCCAGGACGGCCATCATCTGGACCTGCCGCGTTCCTACAATCCGGGTACGGATTGGGAAAACAAGGATCAGGAGATCAACACCGTATTCGCCGAAGTCCGTCATCGCCTGGCCAATGACTGGAACCTTCAGGTCAACGCCAACTACTCCGAGCAGAACGCGTTGTTCTCCGGCTCTTATCAATCTCGCTGGGTCAACAACACACTGGCCCGCACGGTTTACCAGGCCAATTTCGATGAAAACCAGGCCGGCGTAGACGCCTTTGCCAGCGGACCCTTCGAGGCGTTCGGGCGTACCCATGAACTGGTGGTGGGCGCCAGCAAACGCATCTACGACATGACCACCCACAATTACAGCCCGTACGACACCAACTGGCCGATCAATGCGGGTAAACCGGACTTCGTCCACACCGATAACCAGCGCGAGGTGACTACTCAAGATGGCGTCTACGTCACCACGCGCCTGAGCCTGGCCGACCCGTTGAAGTTGATCCTCGGCGGGCGCCTGGACTGGTACGACTACGATAACCGTGATGGTGACACCGACTACAAGGTCACCCGCAACCTCACCCGTTACGCCGGCTTGATCTACGACCTGGACGACCATCATTCGGTCTACGTCAGCTACAGCGACATCTTCACACCGCAGCGCGAAAAGGACACCTCGGGTAGCCCGGTCAAGCCGATCATAGGCAAGAACTACGAGGTCGGCATCAAGGGCGAATACTTTGATGGCGCACTGAATGCGAGCGTGGCGCTGTTTCGCATCGACCAGGAAAACCGCGCCGTGCAATTGTTTACGGCAAACTGCCCACAGGCAACCTGCTCTGAAGCCTCCGGAGAGATTCGCAGCCAGGGTATCGACTTCGAACTGCAAGGCGCTTTGACCGAAAACTGGCAAGTCGGCGGTGGCTATACCTACGCACGCACCCACACCATCAAGGATGCCGCCAACCCACAGAACGTAAACAAGCAGTTCGACACCGACACACCGGAGCATCTGTTCAAGCTGACCACCAGCTACCACTTCCAGGGCCCGCTGGAAAAACTGCGTGTGGGCGGCAACGTCTCCTGGCAGAGCCGCATGTATAACGACATCCCGCTGGCTGATGGCAGTGAATACCGACTCAAGCAAGGCAGCTACGCTGTCACGGACTTGATGGCCGGCTACCGGGTCAGCCAGAACCTGGACGTGCAGGTCAACGCCAACAACATCTTCGACCGCAGTTACTACTCGACCATCGCCAACTCCGTGAGCTACGGCGGTGACTCCTACGGCAGCCCGCGCAACATGATGTTGACTGCCAAGTACAGTTTCTAGAAAAAGTGGAGCAACGGGAGCGTGGCTTGGAACGCCCCCTTCCAGCCGGAAACATAAACCGCGACAGGAGAAATCAGGTCAACACCAACATTCAATGACCGTGGTCTGACCCGATACTCCACAAACGATCCACGCAGCCCAAGGCGATGCCGGCTTGCCGACCCGGCGCCTGGAACGAGCGGGGCTTCAATCAATGAAAGTCGGCCGCGCTTTGAAAAGCACCGAACTCAAAGTCATCGTCCGTGACCACATGCCCGAACTCCAAAAGGTAACTCTGAGTCACATGCCCGCCGGGCACGACGTAGCTCGCCAATAGCGCATGCAGGTCGTTGCTCAGATCGGTTCTCGATTGATAACTGCCGATACCGTAGTTGGGATCGAAGAGCCTTCCCGTCTGGCCCGCGTCGAAAGACACACCAATTGCATGACCGCCGGCGCCTTGCGGGCCTGCGGAAAAGTAGAAGGACACCACGAAGTGGCGCGCCCCGACGCTCTGGAGGATATCGAGGACGATATGACTGGCGACGCCGTTGGCGTAGGCGGTTTCTTTTACCGAATTGCGACCGATGACACTCTCGGCGATCACACCCAGGGCCATCAGCACATCGTACACGTGCATCGCCTGCGTCAGCTCACGCTGAGCTTTGATGACGGCCTGACTTTCGCCCTGCAATACATCGAAACAAGCGTAGGGTGCGCCGAGCTTGACCCAGAGCGAACTGAAGCCAAAACACACGCCCAGGCTGTCCACGCCAAAATAGGGCATTCCCCCGCCGAGCAGGTCTCCCTGCCCTTCCCATCTTCTAACCTGCTGTGCTCGGGGAAAGGTGAACATGATGTCTCCAAGGATGACAAGACAGGATCTTAAACAGTAGACGGAGGCCTGCCTGGACGCCACAGACGATTCGCCGACGCCCGGCTCACTCGCCAAGTAAAAATACCGGACTAGACTTCATAGCACCGTCACGTCACTGCACGCACAAGCGCATCACTCAAACAGGACGTTGCCTCGCAGATAGGGATATCTCTCATGTTCAATCTCGACGATTCCGAGCATACGAAACGTGCCATCGCCCCTGCATTTGCCGCTGTTCCACCCACCAATGGCGGCATCGAAAGTACCGGCGTGGCGGTTGTCTGGCAGAACATTCTGCAAAGTGACGTGCTCCAGATGCTCTCGGACATCAACCCTCCGCTGACCGGCTCCTTCATCGATTACCGCTACTGGGCAAACGGCATTCTTCGTTGGGCGCTGAGCCAGCAGGATGATGACGGCAACCCGCTTTACGCATTCGCGATCCCGTCGTGGGAAACGGGCTCTGACGACAACGGCAATCCCGTCGTCGGGGCGTTTCTGTTCCCGGTGGGCACCCAGGTCACGTTGCTGCAGCCCAGCGACGACGAACTCAACGCCGCGTTGGCGAGCGCCTACGGCAATCAGCCACCCCTCACGCTGACTTCGAACCAGACCGGCGATCCTGACGAGCGGCGTTGGGCCGCTGCCGCCCATGCCTATGCCCTGACGCAAAGCGACGCCAACGGTAACGCCTACGTGGCCGGCATCCCGAGCTGGGAGATGGTGGTGGAGAGTGGGCAGAACTACCGAGGCGTCTACGTCTTCAGCAACACCCCTGGCATCCAGGTACTCAAGGCGGGTCGCGCTGCACTGATGGATCAGATCCTGGCGGGCATTCTCGAACCCTTGGACAGTGCGAACCTGATGGACTCGAACATGAGTGTTCTGGCCGTCGCGGCCAACCGTTGGGCCATGCGCTACGGTGGTGTGTGCGGCGCGGGCACCTTTGGCTATTGCTCCGCCAGGTACGACGTGGAAAGCGATTGGTACACCATTTTTACTCACGACGTCGTCATCTGCTTCGCGCCACAGCAGCCAACCATGGACTTGCTGCAATCCATCGTCGATCAACCCGCCATGGCCTGGCCTGATTTCAACAATGCCTACTCGGCGCTGTGCGTTACACTCGGCGACATCATCAATGGCGCGAATTCCAACGATCCACTCGATCCACGTGGGCTTGCGACGTCCCCGGACTGGTCCCCGAACACCGTCACCACCGAGCTCGCCACTTGGTTGCAGTTCGACGCCAGCGGCAACTACAGCTTTTCTCCCACCGCCCCCGCTGCGCCGACGGGTGTGGCCGCCGACGACTGGCTCCAGATCATCTATACGGTCTGGCAGGAAATGAGCGCTGTCGAACAACTTCAATCGCTCTACACCTACACCCAAGGCACCCTGAATACCGCCCAGAGCACGGCCAATACCCTGATAAGCGGCGCTATCGCCAACATGCAGGCCAAGACCGACGACAGCACGCTGCTGGACTTCGTCCAACTGCTCAAGGATCTCGGTTACTCGCTGGTGTGGTTTTTCCCCGAAGCCGTCGCCCCCTGGGCCAATCTTGCGGTGGTTGCCGTGACCGATGTCATCCGGGTGATCACCAGCAGCCTCGACGGAACGTCCAGCTCGATCACCATCGGCCAGTACTGGGAGCAGGTCGCCGATTCCTTCGAAGCGAGCAACACGAGCCTAAGCAACTTCTACACGACCATCGTCAGCGACCACGGGCGCCTGATGAACTTCTACCACTACGCCGACAACGGCAACCTGCCGATACCCACTGGCAACAACGGCGGCTCCTCGACCTCCGACGGCGACAGCGCCACCGCTACCGCCATGGCCAACGGGTTGATGTTGCAGGCCTACCAGAACCTGATGCCGCTCTTCTGGGCAATCGCCTGGGCCTGCCCCGACCCGCTCAGCGGCAGTGGATATGATGCTTACTCGACACTCACCATTCCCAGAGCACCCGAGGGCACCTATGTCGAGGGGACGTATTACGAGTTCGCGATCATCTGGAGCGACAGCAATATCGTCAAAAGCTATCCAACGACAGCGATGATGACGGACCTCACCGGCACACTGAACGTCAACCTGATGGACATCATGGCCCGGACCGATCCCTGGCTCGGTGTCGCCAGTTGGTTTGGCTGGTTCCTTGGCAATCAGGTCAACTTGCAAGGCCCCTATACGCGCTGATCCGTCATCGCGGGCTCAGGCTGCGACTGCGGTGGCTGAGTGGATCGCGGAGCGGTTTCCTACACCGCGTCGTCAGGGGGCACTGCGCCGGCTCCGCTCTTCTATTGCTCATATCGCCGCTGAATCCGCTCCAGCTCCCCTGATCGCCGCAACTGCTCCAAAGCCTTGGTCCATGCCGCAACCACTTCGTCTTCAGAGTCCAAGCTAAAAGCGATATACAACGACGAACGATATAGCTCGATAGGAATTTTCCGCAGCGTGCCCGGCGCGATGTTCAACTGGCGGCTGTAGTAGGCCACGCCCGCATCGGTGTCGCCGATGATGATGTCGGTGCGTCCGGCAAGCAGCATGCGATAGAGCAGCTTGCTTTCGGTGGCACTTTTGTCCAGGTTGTTGAAGCCCAGCGACAACAGCATCGTCGGCACCAGGCCGGCATGTCGCGTGGTGATCTGCGGGGCGTGCAGCAGTTGTTCCAGGGAGTTCACCGGCGGCGCCTTGGCCAGTTGATAGGGGTGAATGGACTCTTCCACGATTGGCCCGACCCATTTGTACAACGACTCGCGTTGCGGCGTGCGAAACAGGGAGTACATGATGGTCTTGGGGCGGTGATTGAGTATTTGGGTGGCACGCATGCTGGGTTGCAGCAACACCTCGAAGTCATCTCCGGTCAGCGCCATGATGGCCCGGACGATCTCGGTGGTCATGCCGGTGAGCCGGTTGTTTTCCAGATAGTTGTACGGTGCCCATTCTTCGGTGACGATCTGATACTGCTCGGCCCTGGCAACCGTGCCGAGCAAGAGACAAAGCAGCGCTGCAACCGATATCGAATGTCTCACGCGTACTCCTTGTGGACCGTTCGGTGTTCGTGCATGGGTGGGCCTGATTCAAGAGGGCAAGGTAAGCATAGACCTAAACACTTGCCTGACAGTTGACGCAGTCCACATTCCGACCCTTAGCAACCTCTGGACCTTGGTGTAGGATCAGCGCGAACCGGATACGCGGCGCTCCCCTTGCGCCCTCCTCCCTGCGACCCAGCCCGCATGAATCCTATCGATCCCCTGTCGTTTCAACGCATCATCACCGCCCATGATGGCCCCCCCCCTTCTTATGAGCCTCGACCCATGAAAATCTGTGATCAATGCAGGTCCGTCATTCCTGACGAAATCGCTGCTTGCCCGCGCTGCGTCGAAAAAATGAGGCTCTCGGAAGAGGCTCTCGCCGCCACGTCCCAGCCGTCGAAAGGGTTGAAAATCCTTAAATGGGTGTTTATCAGCATTGTGGTTGCGGTGCTGGCGGCCGTAGCGGTGGTCGTGTGGATCTTTAATTCGTTGGGGCCGATGCCCTCTTTTGGTTGAGGGCGACTTCAGGCGCTTGAACAGTCGTTGTGGCGAGGGAGCTTGCTCCCTCGCCACAAATGATCACGGCAACCGAAGCGAAACGCAGCTATCCGATTTTCCTATAGTTGTTATCGATGCCCACGCCGTTCTCGTCTTCGGCCTCTCTCTCTAATCTGCCCACCAACGCGATCGATGACGATCGCCGCAGATCAAACCGACCTTAATGGAGAGAGACACGATGAACACCTTCAACCGCACCCTGGCTGTCGCGACCCTGGCATTGGCCACCCTCAGCGCCGAGGCCGCATCGTCGGTCCAAGCCGCTGCAAGCGTGTCTGCGGTCGGCAGCGTGATCCAGTCTGCCAGCTACATCACCACCAAGGATGGCGTTCAGCTGTATTACAAGGACTGGGGCCCGCGTGATGGCCAGGTCGTGACCTTCAGCCACGGCTGGCCGCTGGACTCCGACAGCTGGGAAGGCCAGATGATGTTCCTCGCCTCCAAAGGCTATCGGGTGATTGCTCACGACCGTCGCGGTCATGGTCGCTCCAGCCAGCCCTGGGAAGGCAACGACATGGACCACTACGCCGACGACCTGGCGGCGGTGATTGAAGCGCTGGACCTCAAGAACGTGACGCTGGTGGGCTTCTCGACGGGGGGTGGTGAAGTGGCGCGTTACATCGGTCGCCACGGTACCGCTCGGGTGAAGAAAGCCGTGCTGATTTCTTCCGTGCCACCGTTGATGCTCAAGACAGACACCAACCCCGGCGGCTTGCCTATCGAGGTGTTCGACGGCCTGCGCAAGGCGTCCCTGGAGAACCGTTCGCAGCTGTACCTGGACATCGCCTCGGGCCCGTTCTACGGCTACAACCGCAAGGGTGCCAAACCATCCCAGGGGCTGATCCAATCGTTCTGGATGCAGGGCATGCAGGGTGGCAGCAAGAATACCTATGACTCGATTGCGGCGTTCTCGGCGACAGACTTCCGCGGCGATTTGAAGAAGTTCGACGTGCCGACCCTGGTCATCCATGGCGATGACGATCAGATCGTGCCCATCGACGCTGCAGGCCGGGCCTCGGCGGCGCTGATCAAAGGCGCCCGACTGATCGTCTACCCTGGCGCACCGCACGGCTTGACCGAGACGCACAAGGACCGCCTGAACCAGGATCTGCTGACCTTCCTCAAGGAATAACACCTGGATCGGTTGTGAGGGGCCTGCTCGCGAAAGCGGCGGGCCTGCTTGCATGGGTGTTGAATGGGCTGCCGTCATCGCGAGCAAGCTCGCTCCCACAGGGTGAATCCGGAATTGGCGTGCACCCAAGATCAACTGTGGGAGCGAGCTTGCTCGCGATGACGGTGGAGCAAGTTGCATCTATTCCTCAGACCGCCCCGTACCCTCACGATCATGGGCATAGCATCGGGTGAGCGGAAACGCCGGCAACCAGGACTCACGGCGCACGGTCCAGCTTTCGTAGGTGGGCATCAGTTGACCGGGAGCATCCAGAATCCCCAAGTGCACTTCGATTTCGTCGCCAGAGCGGGCAAACAGTGACGAGCCACAGCGAGGGCAGAAAAATCGCCCGGCGTAGTCCCGGGTTTCGCCCTCGATCGTCACCGCATCCTGGGGAAACACGGCCGCCGCGTAGAACAGTGCCCCGTGATGCTTGCGACAATCGAGGCAATGACAGACACCGACGCGATACGGGCGCCCAGCAGCTTCAAGTCGAACATTGCCGCATAGGCAACCGCCAGTGAATGGGTCCATCGCGCATCTCCTCTACAACTGGACAGACAAACTTCACGAAACCGGTCGATCAATGATAGGCGCATGCTGCGCCATCAGCTCCACCACCCAATCGATGAACACCCGCAGCTTGGCATTGACGTGACGGTTCGGAGGGTAAGCCACGTAGAGCGGCATCGGGTCGAGGTGCCAGTCTTCGAACAGCGGCACCAACTCGCCTTGCGCCTGGTGACGCCGGGACATGTACTCCGGCAACCAGAGCACGCCCAGCCCCGCCAGACCGGCGGCGAGGTAGGCGTTGCCGTCGTCGATGGCCAGGGCGTAGCGCCCTTTGACGTAAAGCAGCTCACTGCCACGGCGCATGGCGTAAGGCAGGGATTTACCGGTGCGCGCCCACAGGAAACCCACGGTGCGATGCTGTGAATCTTCCAGTTCGCGCGGATGCGCGGGCCGGCCGAACCGTGCCAGGTAACTCGGGGCGGCGAAGACGCCGAGGGCAAGATCGCCGACGCGCCGGGCCACCAGCGACTGATCCATCAGCTCACCGCCGCGCACCACGCAATCGACACTTTCATCGATCATGTCGACGATGCGATCACTGACGCCCATGTCGATCTGGATGTCCGGATAGCGTTCATAAAACGCCGGCAAGGCCGGTACCAGGATCATCACTGCCAGCGGGCTCGGCACGTCCACCCGCAAGCGCCCGCGGGGCAGCGCCTGGGCGCTGGAGACGCTGGTCTCGGCATCGTCCATGTCGGCCAGCAAACGGATCACCCGTTCGTAATAAAGGGCACCGTCGGCGGTGACATTGACCTTGCGCGTGGTGCGGTTGAGCAACTTGACCCGCAACCGTGCCTCAAGCTGCTGCACCAATTGGGTCACGGTGGTCTTGCTCATGTGCAAGGTTTCCGCTGCCTTGGTGAAGCTGCCCGCCTCCACGACTCGCACGAACGCTTGCATCGCATCAAAACGATCCATTTCTGCCCCAGGTATAGATCCGATTGTTTGGAATTTGCAAACAGTGATCGCCAAGGTTGCTCGTTTATCGCCCGGACACAAGCCCCTAGAGTGAGTTCATCGTTTGGAACCCACTCTTTGATGGAGATATTTAATGACACAGCGCGATGTAGTTTTCCCGCCCGGACGCCAGGCACTGTATGAGCGCAATCGCTATTCACCGGCGATTCGTTCCAATGGTTTCCTGTTCGTGTCGGGGCAAGTCGGCAGCACCGCCGACGGTTCGCCGGAACCCGACCTGGAAGCTCAGGTGCGGCTGGCGTTCAACAACCTGAAGGCGATCCTGGCCGCGGCCGATTGCAGCTTTGACGATGTGGTGGATGTGACGGTGTTCATGGTCGATCCCGAGTCGACCTTCGAACGGGTATGGAGCGTTGTGCCCGAATTCTGGGGCAGCGCGCCGCATCCGACACTGACGGCGGTGGGCGTGACGTGGTTGTATGGTTTTCAGTTCGAGATCAAGGTGATTGCCAGGTTGCCTGAAACCACCCCGTGATATCGAGTGTGGGAGCGAGCCTGCTCGCGATAGCGGTGGGTCAGCTTGCATCACTGTTGGCTGTGCCGGCGCCTTCGCGAGCAAGCTCGCTCCCACAGGGGATTCGGACAGGCCGAAAAATCGAAGCCACCAACGATCCAGTGTGGGAGCAGCTCACTCCCACAAGGGAATGGAAGTGCTGCGCCGGCTAACCTTTCACCGCCGCTTCAATCGCCGCAATGTCGATCTTGGTCATCGTCATCATGGCCTCGAAGGCCCGCTTGGCGACGGCCTTGTCAGGACTGGCGACCGCTTCAAGCAACACACGCGGGCTGATCTGCCACGACAAGCCCCACTTGTCCTTGCACCAGCCACAGGCACTGGCCTGGCCGCCGTTGTCGATGATCGCGTTCCACAAGCGGTCCGTTTCGGCCTGGTCTTCAGTTGTAATCTGGAATGAAAAGGCCTCGCAGTGCTTGAACACCGGCCCGCCGTTGAGGCCAATGCAAGGGATGCCGATCACCGTGAAATCCACCGTGATCACATCGCCCTCCTTGCCCGACGGATAATCGCTCGGGGCCTGATAGACGGCGTTCACCGCACTGTCGGGAAACGTTTTGGCGTAGAACTGCGCAGCTTCCTGGGCATTGCCGTCGTACCAGAGGCAGATCCTGTTTTTATTGTTCATTCCGCTTCTCCGAGAGGGACTGGACGATAAAGTCTAGCAGTCCCCCCGAAAGTTGCAGATGGCCGGGCCTCAGGTAAACAGATCGACCCCCAGCTGGAACGCGACCCACAACGCCAGGCCCGTGGCAAACATCAGCGCGATGTTCTCGAACAGGTTGTTGCGATATTCCTTGCCCAGCAGGGACTTCTGGTTGGACATGATCAGCAGGCCCAGGGAAATCACCGGCAAGCCGACGATATTCAGCGCGTTGACGCCGATGGTCAGCGTGACGAAGTCCGGCATGCCGGGGAGCGACCAGATCAGCGGCGTCACGAGAATGAACAACATGAACCATTTGTGCATCGGATCATGGTGGAACTCTTTGCCGTAACGCTCCCGGCGCTCGGGCCGCACGTGCTGGAAGGCATCGGTGATCAGCATCGGAAACGCCGTGGTCTTGCCGGAGATGCTGGCGAACAGCGTGGCGAACACGCCGATAAAGAACACGTACCAACCGATCGAGCCGAAGAACATTTCCAGGGCCTTGCCCAGATCGCCCAGAGTTTTGACCTCGATACCGTTGGGTCGCAGGATTTCCGCACCGACGATCCAGATCGCCAGGTTGATGATGATCCCGACAAACACCGCAAACAGCAGGTCGTTACGCTGGATACGCTTGTGTTCAGGCCCCACCCAACCCTTCTGGCGCATGACATACGGATGGACGAAGTTGGCGATGGAGCCGGCCACCGCACCGATCACCGAGACGGCCACCAGCAGCGCACCGTGCACGCCTTCATCGGGCGGAATGCTGAAGCCGATGGTGCCTTTGACGATACCTGCGACATCCGGGCCGGACATCACCGCCAGGGCCAGGAACGCCAGCGTCATGATCGCCAGCAGGCCTTTCATCACGCCTTCGATCATCGAATAGATATTGCGCCCAACGAGCATCCACACCGCCAAAACCACCGCCACCGAACACAGCAGTGGATAGTCGACCTTGAGCAACATGGCCAGGGCTTCGCCAGCCCCCTTGATCATGTAGGCATTCATCAGGTGCCCCATGAGCAGCGCATACACCAGCAGGAACCAGGCGAAAAACGGATTGAGCTGGGCATAACCTTGCAGGATGGTCATGCCCTGGTTATTGCAGAGCTGGAAGCGCGCGATGATGTTGACGATCAGGTAGCGCAGCAGCAGAGAAACCGCCAGCACCCACATCATTGCGTAACCGTAGTTCGCCCCCGCCACGGATGAGGTGATCAGGTCGCCGGCACCCAGCCAGGAAAGAACGGCAATGATGCCGGGGCCGAGAAGCTTGAGCAGACGCACGAAACGGCCTTGCACGGGCGCCGCAGCCTTGCCTTCAGCGGAAGGAATGCTCGTCATGGATGGAGTCTCCGTTTATTTTTTTTGTGAGAAACGGCCACAGTCGAACATATTAGATACGACGTCGTACAACCATTATTCGTGCGTAATTATGTAAAAATGTTTCATAGCATTCGCCCCCCGATGTAGCGCTGTATTCAAGAGCAAATTGCCACTAATCCTTCACCTGCTCGCCGTTATCGACCAGCCAGCGCACCATCTTCGCCAACGGCACCCGATGCTGCTGGATGGCGCACCAACTGACATGTTCATGGCGATACAACTCGACATAACGGTTGAGCAATACATGGCGACCATCCTCGGCCAAGCGCAATTCAACTTCACGACAGTGCAATACATCCGGCTCGAGCGAGCGCATTCGCCGATGCAAGACCAGCGCCTGGTTATTCATCGGCAGCGGCTCCATCCTGGCACTGAGGGTGGCCCTCCTCCACCGCTCCCAACTTGCCCTGCGCGACAAGATCGGCACGCCGCTGCGCCGTGGCATCGCGAAGTGCCGCGTAGTAATCCGGTTCCGCCTGCAACTCGTCGGTCAGTGGTAATGCCTCGGCACGACCATCGACAACGCCGCCGACGGTGTTGATCGTGCCCAGGGTGTCGACGGTGCTGCTGTTGTCGCCGAACGGGTCGACGGCAAAACTCAGCACTTTGCCCGTCGCGTCCCTCAGGTTGGCACTGCCCAGCAGCGGCAGTTCCACGATGGGCCCGGGGGCGAGGTTCCAGACGCCGAAGGTCTGGCCGAAATCGGCCTTGTGACGCTCGATGCCCAGCTTGCCCGACACATCGATCAGCCCGACGATGCCCGCAGTGGTGTTGATGACGAAACGGCCCAGTGTGTTGACCGAGCGTTGGCCATTGCCTTGCAGCAAGTCGTTGATGAACACCTTGGGCTCGCCGAAGTTCGCCACGAAGTTGTGGACGCCGGCCTGGAACATCTCCGGCAACTTGAGATAACCACGGGCCACCGGGGCCACCGCATAGTCATCCACGGTTCGGTTGAACGCGAATATGCCGCGGTTAACCGGTTCTGCGGGATCGTAAACGGTGTAGGTCGCGCTTTCACACGAGCCCGGCGTTGCAGCGGGCGTACTGGAGCAACCGCTGGCGAGTGCCGCCAATACAACCACGACGGTGGATCGAACGAACAACGGAGCGGGCTTGGTGATCGGCATACAGGGTTATCTCGGCGAGGAATGGGATGCTGCCTGGGCCGGTCGAAAACCAAACACCGCCCCCTGTGGCGAGGGAGCTTGCTCGCGCTTGAGTGCGAAGCGCTCACCGCTTTTTTTGGGGCCGCTTCGCGACCCAGCGGGAGCAAGCACCCTCGCCACAGGGTTCAGTGTTGGTGGGTGGTTTAACTGACCGACATCAAGGCCATCCTGCCGCCGTTTTCTTGCCCGCAGATTTCCAGAATATTGCCCGCCGGCAACTTTATTACCGGGTTGAAATATATGACGCGGGCCCTGGATTGACCCTAGTATCCCCTCCTGTATTCATTACCCTGCGTGCCCACCGTGAGCCATTTATTACTGGTGGACGATGACCTCGAAGTCCTCGCCCTCTTGCGCAAGTTCCTCGAACAACATGGCTACAGCGTGGATGTGGCCGCCGACGGCAACGCCCTGTGGCAGGCGGTGGAGCACCGGGTGCCGGACCTGATCATCCTCGATGTCATGTTGCCGGGCGACAACGGGCTGGTGCTGTGCCAACGGCTGCGGGCCGAGCACACGGTCGGCATCATCATGCTCACCGCCATGGGCGAGTTGAGTGATCGCGTCGTCGGCCTGGAGCTGGGGGCGGACGATTACCTGACCAAGCCCTTCGATGCGCGGGAGCTGTTGGCCCGGGTACGTGCCGTGCTGCGGCGCACCGGTGAAGCCAGGGCCGCGTCGAGCGACGCCTCCCGGCCCATCCTGGAGTTCGAAAACTGGCAACTGGACGTCACCCGCCGCGAGCTGCGCTCACCGGACAAGGTCATGATCCCGCTGTCCACCGGCGAGTTCGAACTGCTGCTGGTGTTTGCCGAACACCCGCGCCGGGTGCTGACTCGCCAACAGTTGCTGGACCTGGCCCGCGGCGAAACCTTCGAGGCGTTCGACCGCAGCATCGACGTCCAGGTCAGCCGCCTGCGGCGCAAATTGGAGACCGACATCACCGGTGCGTCGATGATCCGCACCGTGCGCAACAGCGGCTACCTGTTCAGCCCTCACGTGGTGAAGCGATGAAACCCTCGCGCTCGGGCACTCAACGTCCACGGGACACGGTGGCGCGCTGGATCGCCCTGACCACCATGATCGCCATGCTGACCTTGCTGGCCCTCAACGAACTGTTCAGCCTGCTGGCCGGTGCCTGGGCGCGCCCTCCCCTGATGGAAACCGGCCTGATGGAAAAGGCCGCCGCCATCACCCGCATCATCGACTCCGTCACCCCCGAACAACGCCCCGCGATTGCCGCGGCCGCCAGCGACCAGGCGTTCAACGCGCACTGGTTAAAGCGGCATGAAGAGGCGCGCTTGCCGGTGATCGACGACCCAGAGTTCAGTGAAGGTTCGACGCTCCTGCGCCAGCAATTGGGTCGTCCGGATGCCAGGATCGAAGCCTACGAACCGGGCGACTGGCCGGCCGACCAACCGGATGCACGCTACGCGGTGATCATCGAACTGGCCGACCATTCGTGGGTGATCTTCTCCGTGCCGTCGCGCAGTTGGGGGCTGGGCGAATGGGCGCGCAACGGGATCATCATCGCGCTGATCCTGCTCTCGACGTTGATCGTCGCACTGATCGCCACCCGGCACCTGGCCGCACCGCTGGAACGCTTTGCCGAAGGCGCCCGACGCTTTGGCGTCGACCACCAGGCGCCACCGATTCCGGTCATCGGCCCCCATGAAATCCGTCAGGCGATCCTCGCGTTCAATGCCATGCAGGCCCAGCTCAAGCACTTCCTGCAGGACCGCACCCAGATGCTCGCCGCCATCTCCCACGACTTGCGCGCGCCGCTGACCCGCATGCGCCTGCGCGGGGAGTTCATCGAGGATGCCGAGCAGCAATCGCGCTTGTTCAGGGACGTGGACGAAATGCAGGCGATGGTCAATTCAGCCCTGGAGTTCTTCCGCGACGATGCCCGGCTTGAACATGCCACCGCGTTCGACCTGGCCGAACTGCTGCACACCATCGTCGATGACCTCAAGGACGCCGGCACCGAGGTGGGGTTCGAAGGTGCCCAGCGCTTGGTGTATGTCGGTCGGCCCATCGGCATCAAGCGCGCCTTGGTCAACCTGATCGACAACGCGATCAAGTATGGTGGCGAGCCGACGGTTCGACTCGAAGCCGACGCCCACCGTGTGGACATTCGCATCCTCGACCGAGGGCCGGGCATCGCCGGCCAATACCTTGAGCAGGTCTTCACGCCGTTCTTTCGTATCGAAGGTTCTCGCAACAAGCACACTGGCGGCGTCGGGCTCGGTCTGTCGGCGGCCCGGGCGACGGTGCTGGAGCATGGCGGGACGCTGACCCTGCGCAATCGCAAGGGTGGCGGATTGGAGGCCAGGGTCTCGCTGCCGCTTGACTGAAGGCCCCGATGTGTCGATCCGCGCTAAACAATCGGCGCCTTCCTCGGTAGGATGTCCGGCCTTTCCGGCCTGACCCTGTCCCGGAAAGGCGCTCTTGTTTGTATCGCCCGACCCAGTGCCATCGTTCGCGCCCACGACAGACAAGAATCGACGGAGCCAAACCAAGGAATTCACCGATGATTCTTATCATTTACGCGCACCCCTACCCCGACAAATCGCGGGTCAACCAACAGATGCTCAAGCGAGCATCCAGCAATCCGGACGTGGTCATACGTTCGCTCTATGCGCTTTATCCCGACTTCGACATCGACGTGGAGGCGGAACAGCGTGCGGTGGAACAAGCAGAGCTGGTCGTCCTCCAGCACCCGATGTACTGGTACAGCTCCCCGCCCTTGCTGAAATTGTGGATCGATAAAGTCTTCACCCACGGCTGGGCCTATGGCAAAGGCGCCACGGCGCTCAAGGACAAATCCCTGCTGTGGGCCGTGACCACCGGTGGCGATCAGGGGCATTTCCAGATCGGCGGCTACCCAGGCTTTGCCGCACTGGCCCAACCCCTCCACGCCACGGCCATCTATTGCGGCATGCGCTGGCTGGAGCCGGTCGTCGTGCATGGCGCCTATGCCGCCGAAGCGGATGCCCAGCACGCCCAAATCGAACACTATGCCGCTCGCCTGGCCGCCTGGAAGGAAGATTGAAGTGGAAACTCACAGCCTGATTGAAATGCTCATCTACCTGGCCTCGGCGACGCTGATCGTACCGATTGCCGTTCGATTCGGCCTGGGCCCGGTGTTGGGTTATCTACTGGCCGGGTGCATCATCGGCCCGTGGGGGCTGAAGCTGATTACCGATGTCAAGGCCATCCTGGAGTTCGCTGAAATCGGCGTGGTGCTGATGCTGTTCATCATCGGCCTCGAGCTCGACCCCAAACGGCTCTGGGCCCTGCGCCGGATGGTGTTTGGGGGCGGTGCCCTGCAGATGCTCGCCTGTGGCGCTGCCATTGGGTTGTTCTGCACGGCCTTGGGCCTGAACTGGACGGCAGCGTTGCTGGTCGGCCTGACCCTGAGCCTGTCTTCCACGGCCATCGCCATGCAGGCCATGAGCGAACGCAACCTGACCGCCACCGCCGTCGGGCGCAGCAGCTTTGCCGTGCTGCTGTTCCAGGACATCGCGGCCATTCCGCTGGTGGCGATGATCCCGTTGTTGTCGGCCCACGGCGACACACCTTCGGGCACCGCGCTGCTGCTATCGATTGGCAAAATCGTCGCTGCCATCGCCATCGTCGTGCTGTTGGGGCGCTACCTGACCCGACCGCTGCTACGCTTCGCCGCACGCTCAGGCTTGCGGGAGATTTTCAGTGCCGTCGCGCTTTTTCTGGTGTTCGGCTTCGGCTTTCTGCTGGAGGAAGCCGGCCTGTCGATGGCCATGGGCGCGTTCCTCGCCGGGGTGCTGCTCGCCAGCTCCGAATACCGACATGCCCTGGAGAGTGACATCGAGCCGTTCAAAGGTTTGCTGTTGGGTCTGTTTTTCATTGGCGTCGGCATGTCGATCGATTTCGGCACCCTGGTCAACGCACCGCTGAAAGTCATCACCCTGACCCTGGGTTTCATCCTGATCAAGCTGCTGGTGATCAAGATGGCGGGCCGATTCCTCAACGTCCCCGCCGGCCAGCGCTCCTGGCAGGCGGTGTTGCTGGGCCAAGGCAGCGAGTTCGCCTTCGTGGTGTTTGGCGCGGCGACCGTGGCCGGCATCTTGACCGATCAATGGGGCAAGAGCCTGACCCTGGCGGTGGCCTTGTCCATGTGCCTGACGCCCTTGCTGATCCTGCTGCTGGATCGCTTCGAGTCCGTCACCCGGAAAAACAAACGCGAGTCCGACCTCGTCGACCAGCAGAACCCACGGGTGATCATCGCCGGGTTCGGCCGCTTCGGGCAGATCGCCGGACGCCTGTTGATGTCCTGCGGCGTCGAGGTGGTGGTACTGGATCACGACCCTGACAACATCGAGACGCTGCGCAAGTTCGGCGTGAAAGTCTTTTATGGCGATGCCACGCGCCTCGACTTGCTGCATGCGGCCGGCGCGGCCCAAGCGGTGGTGTTGATCAACGCGATCGACAATCAGGAAGACAACCTGACGCTGACCCGGCTGGCCCAGGAGCACTTCCCCGCGTTGCAACTGATCGTGCGGGCGCGGGACATGGGCCACCTCATCACCCTGCGGCAGATGGGCGTGGAAGCGGCCGAGCGGGAAACCTTCGAGAGTGCGCTGGCATTGGGTCGCAGTGCACTGGAGCACATGGGGGTCGGGGCTTACGAAGCGCGTGAACGGGCGGATCAGTTCCGGCGGCTGAACCTCAAGATGCTGGAGGAGATCGTCGCCCAGCCGGAAGACGACCTCACGTTCCGCCACGACGCCTACCGACGCGCCAATGCGCTGCTCACGGAGATGTTCAACGAAGACCGTGCCCACCCCGTCGACAGCTGGCCGGAACACCATCGCAACGAAACCGACAAGACGCCGGGTTGACCGGTGTCATACGCGTCCGAACTTGCGCCGGACATCGGCTGCCAGTTGGCGCTGCTGCTGAAACCCAGCTCAGCGCCGATGCTGGCGAGACGCTGGTCTTTCAGGCCACTAGACCAATGCATCCAGCTCGGCGAGCATCGGCGCAGGGATCTTCAGCTCACTCGCCGTGAGGTTTTCCCGCAGGTGCGCCAGGGACGATGTGCCGGGAATCAGCAGCAGATTCGGCGCACGTTGCAGCAACCACGCCAGGGCCACGCACAGCGGTGACGCCTGCAAGCGCGCCGCCACGCTGGAAAGGGTTTCCGACTGCAACGGTGTGAAGCCGCCCAAGGGGAAGAACGGCACGTAGGCGATGCCCTGCCGCCCCAGGTCGGCGATGAGCTGTTCGTCGTCGCGATGGGTCAGGTTGTAGTGGTTCTGCACGCAGACCACCTTGGCAATGCCCTGGGCCTGCTTGACCTGCGCGGCCGTGACGTTGCTCAGGCCCAGGTGACGGATAAGGCCCTGGCGCTGTAGCTGCGCCAGTGTCGTGAACGATTCTTCGATGGAGTCTTCCGTGGGCGAATGCAGGTCGCCCCACACCCGCAGGTTGACCACGTCCAGGACCTCCACGCCCAGGTTGCGCAGATTGTCGTGGACCGCCCGGGTCAGCTCGGCGGGGCTGTGGGCCGGGTTCCAGGATGCATCGGCACCGCGCACGGCACCGACCTTGGTCACGATGACCAGGTCCTGGGCATAAGGGTGCAGCGCTTCGCGGATCAGTTGGTTGGTGACATGGGGCCCGTAGAAATCGGCGGTGTCGATGTGGTTGACCCCGCTCGCCAAGGCTTCGCGCAGCACGGCGATGGCGGCCGCCGGGTCTTTGGGCGGGCCGAAGACTTGGGGCCCCGCCAACTGCATCGCGCCGTAGCCCATGCGATTGACCGTGCGATCGCCCAGTAAAAAGCTGCCTGCCTTGCCTGCAATGTTCATCTCGTCGCCCTCGGGTCAATGTGAGTGGGCCGACTATAGGCGTTGACCATTCCCTTGATAATCAGGTGCAATCGGCACGGGCTGTACGGCGGAGAGAACAATGGCAACGGATATTCAAGATTTGCTGGCCTTTGTGGCCGTGGTCAATGCCGGGGGCTTTCGTGAAGGCGCGCGGGTGAGCGGCAAGTCCGCGTCGAGCCTCAGCGATGCCGTACGCCGGATGGAAAGCCGGCTCGGCGTGCGCCTGCTCAACCGCACCACCCGCAGCGTGGTACCGACCGAGGCCGGTGCCCGGTTGATGGAGCGCATCGTCCCGGCCCTGGGCGAGGTCGAGGCGGCGATGGACGTGGTCAACGACTTTCGCGACCGTCCTTCGGGCACTCTCAGGCTGAACGTACCGGTCAGCGCGGCCCGGCTGGTGTTGCCGGCGATCATCACGCCGTTCCTGAAAAGCTACCCCGACATCCGCCTGGAAGTGGTCACCGAAGAGAGCTTCGTCGACATGCTCGCGGCCGGCTGTGACGCGGGCATTCGCTACGACGAACGCCTTGAGCAGGACATGATCGCCCTCCCCATCGGCCCCCGCTTCCAGCGCTTCGCCACGGCCGCCGCACCGGCGTACCTCGATGCCCGGGGCAGGCCGGAACATCCCAGAGACCTGCTGGAACACGCGTGCCTGCGGGGCAAGTTCCCCAGCGGCGCCATGCCGCTGTGGGAGTATGAGTGTGGCGGCGAAACCATCAGCGTCGACCCGAGCGGCCCGTTGATCACGCGCATTGGCGGTGCGGTGGACCTGTCGGTGCAAGCGGCTGTAGACGGTCTGGGCATCGTCTACCTGTTCGAAGACTGGTTACGACCCTACCTGGACAGCGGCGCCCTCGAACCGGTGCTCGAACCCTGGTGGCAGCGCTTCACCGGGCCGTTCCTCTACTACCCCGGTCGCCGCTACCTGCCCTCGCCGCTGCGGGCGTTCGTGGACTTCATCAATGCACAACGGTGTGGGAGCGAGCTTGCGCGCGATGGCGTCAGCACAGCCAACACCCCCGCAAGCTGATACACCGCTATCGCGAGCAAGCTCGCTCCCACAAGGGTTCGGCTGTGTAGCTGAAAATCCCGCCCAGCACAAATCCATTGTGGGAACGATGCCGCTGCTGATGCATCTGGTTTTGATTCGCAGCCCCGCGGCGGCGCAGTCCTATGCGGATAAAGGAATGCAGGAACGACGCAGCAAGGGACGGTAAACTGCGGCGGTTCTTTTTCTTTTCCAGCATGAGGCTTTGCATGAGCAACCCAGACATCACGTTTATTCCAGATCCGGATGCGGACTCCATTTCCTCCGACGTCGCCGGTTTCGGCGGCCTGCTGGTTTCCACGCAAATCCCCACCCACGCCGACGGCAGCCTGGAACTGGGTGACATCACCCTGCAGAGTGAATGCACACTGCAAGCCCTCAAGAAGGCCCTGGAGGGCGCCGGCAGTTCCATGGACCGGGTCCTGCACCTGACCATCTACCTGACCGACATGGCTGACCGCGCCGCATTCAACGAGGTCTACAAACGCTTCTTCGCCAAGCCTTGGCCGGTTCGTGCGGCGGTGGGTGTGGCGGCGCTGGCGGTTGAAGGCATGAAAGTGGAAGTGACCGCAATGGCGGCGAAGGGCTGAACGAACCTTTGTAGCGCCGCAGCGCTTTTGTGGCGAGGGAGCTTGCTCCCGCTGGACTGCGCAGCAGGCCCAGGTTCTTTGCTTCAACACAAACTCCTGGGGCGGCTTCGCCACACAGCGGGCCCAAGCTCGCTTCCACAAAAGCCGCTCGAACATGCCCCAAATGCGCGATTGCCACGCAAATCGTCATTTTCGCACCTAGCCCGCTCCCTGCACGGGGTCTAGAGTGCGCCGTTTTCCCTCTTCACGGCCTGCTTATGAATCTCTGGTTCCGACTGTTGCTGATGCTGTTCCGCCGCCCGTGGCGCAAGCCGGCGGCGCCCTTGGGCACCACGGTGGTGCGCATGCGGGTATGGCCGCTGGACCTGGACCTCAATCGCCACGTCACCAACGGACGCTACTTCACGTTGGCCGATGTGGGACGCATGGATTACGTGCTGCGCAGCGGCGCCTACAAAGTGGCGTTGCGTAACCGGGCGGTGCCGATCGTGGGAGATGTCTGGGGCAAGTTCAGGCGGGAATTGAAACTGTTCGAGGCGTTCGAGGTGCACACCCGCCTGCTCGGCTGGGACGAAAAATGGATCTTCATGGAGCACCGTTTCATCAGCCAGGAACGTGTGGTCGGGGTGGTGATCATGCGCGGCCTGTTCCGCTCGGCCAAAGGCACGATTGCACCGGCTGAGTTCATCCGCGAGTTGGGCCTGGCCGAACAAACGCCAGCCATGCCCGACTGGCTGGTCGCCTGGTCGCAAAGCTGCGATGGCTTGAGCCTCGGGCTTCGCCTGGAGGAAGGTGAGCCCCCACGCTAGCCAGCACACCACTTACCCTGTAGCGAGGGAGCTTGCTCCCGCTGGGTGGCGAAGCCGCCCCAAGAATTTGTGCTTAAACAAAAAACTTGGGCCTGCTGCGCAGTCCAGCGGGAGCAAGCTCCCTCGCCACAGGGTCTTACCCCGGGCCTCTGCGTCATTCCCCTCGTCAATCCCCGCCTATACTTCTCTGCCAATCCCCCCTGGGGCCTGCACTTCCAACAATAAAAAGCAGAGGTGGAACATGGTCTGGCAACAAGTCTACGATCCCTTCGGTAATGCGGTGCTGTCCACGCTCCTGGCGGCGGTCCCGGTGGTGGTGATGTTGGCGTCCCTGGCGTTCTTTCATGTCAAGGCACACCTGGCGGCCTTGCTGGCCCTGGCCTCGGCCTTGCTGATCGCGATTTTCGCCTTCGGCATGCCCGTCGGCATGGCCGGGTCTGCGGCGCTTTATGGTGCGGCCAACGGCCTGCTGCCCATCGGCTGGATTGTGCTCAACATCATTTTCCTGCACCGGCTGACCACCGAGAACGGTTCGTTCAAGGTCCTGCAGGATTCCCTCGCGCGCATCACCGACGACCGGCGCCTGCAACTGCTGTTGATCGCCTTTTGCTTTGGTGCGTTTTTCGAGGGCGCGGCGGGCTTCGGCACGCCGGTGGCAGTGACCGGCGCGATTCTGATCGGGCTGGGATTTTCCCCCTTGGCCGCCTCGGGTCTGGCGCTGATCGCCAACACCGCACCCGTGGCCTTCGGCGCCCTGGGCACGCCCATCATCACCTTGGCCAAAGTCACCGGGCTGGATGAAATGGAGCTGTCGATGATGGTCGGTCGGCAGTTGCCGTTTTTCTCGGTGCTGGTGCCGTTCTGGTTGATCTGGGCCTTCGCCGGCTGGCGCAAGATGCTGGAAGTCTGGCCGGCGATCCTGGTGGCCGGCGTCAGCTTCGCCATCCCGCAGTTCCTGGTGTCGAACTACCACGGGCCGATGCTGGTGGACGTCATCGCCGCGCTGATTTCCATGGCCTGCCTCACCGGTTTCCTCAAGGTCTGGAAACCGGCCACGGTGCACACCTCCGCCGCGCTGTCCGGGCGGGTCGACAACTCGAAGATCGACGCCAGCGAGGATGAAAAGCCCACCGCCAGCGCGGCGTTTTCCAACGACGCCCGCCCCGCCGTGGGACGGGCCTGGATGCCGTGGATCATCCTCACGGTGTTCGTGTTCGCCTGGGGCACCCAGGGTTTCAAGAACCTGTTCGACACCCGTCCGGCGCTGGACCCGCAGACCCAATCAGCCAAGCTCGACCCCCAAGGCAAGCCGATGCGCGAGGCCAATCCGATCTTCTCGCCCCTGGTGACCTTCGGCACCATTCACCAGCAGATCGAAAAAGTCCCGCCCGTGGTGCCCCAGCCTAAAACCGAGGAAGCGGTCTACAAGTTCAACTGGTTCACCGCCACGGGCAGCGGCATCTTCCTGGCCGCGATTCTCGGTGGCTTGCTGATGGGCTATTCCATTCCGCAACTGGTGCACCACTACCTGCGAACGCTCTGGGTGGTGCGCTACTCGCTGATCACCATCGTCGCGATGTTGGCCCTGGGGTTCCTCACCCGGTATTCGGGCCTGGACGCGACCATGGGCCTGGCCTTCGCCGCCACGGGCATTTTCTACCCCATGTTCGGCACCCTGCTGGGCTGGCTTGGCGTGGCGCTGACCGGCTCGGACACAGCCTCCAACGTGTTGTTCGGCGGCTTGCAACGGGTCACGTCCGAGCAGTTGGGCATCAGCCCGGTGTTGATGGCCGCAGCCAACAGTTCCGGTGGGGTGATGGGCAAGATGGTCGACGCTCAGTCGATCGTGGTCGCCTCCACCGCGACCCGTTGGTACGGTCACGAAGGCGAAATCCTGCGCTACGTGTTTTTCCACTCGGTGGTGCTGGCGATTCTGGTGGGTGGGCTGGTGACGTTGCAGGCGTATGTGGCGCCGTTCACGCATATGGTGGTGGGAGGACAGTGATCGAGGATCCGGCAGATAGGGCTGTTGTGGCGAGGGAGCTTGCTCTCGCTGGGCTGCGAAGCGGCCCTTTTGCGATCGCTGCGCGATCGAGCGGGAGCAAGCTCCCTCGCCACAGGCAAGCGCCTTTACAACCGGCAGGCTCGCTTACCTTTGAAGCAGGGTGTTACTGAACGCTTTTCAGCTTGACCACATCACCGGACACCGAGGTGGTGTAGCCGGTCAGGACCCAGGCCCAGAACCAGTTTTCCTGGACTTGGGTGTTGATCATGGCGTCGCCGCCCTTGGCCTTGATCGCCGCGGTCTGGGCGCGCACGAAACGGTTGTTCTGCTGGATCGGGATCAGGCCGAACAGCAGCAGGCCGGTGGCCTTGGCTTCACTGTGGCCGACAACGGTGTACTGGGTGCTGTCGTATTGCTGGGTTTTCATCGGGGTACCGGTGCAACCCGCCAGGGCCAGGCCGAACAGTGCGCAGGCGACAACTTTGCTGATGTGATTCATTTGAGGCTCCATGGGAAGACGCCCGGGATCCGTCTCTCGGGCGGCGCGTACTCTAACCGATCAGCCATAAATTGACACACCCTAATCCGCCCAATTCAGTGCCTGAAAGGCTCGCCGCAGAGCCATCCGTCAGGTGCGTCTCCAGCGAAACAGCCCCTTGTCGATAACATGAAAACTGCGCCACGGAAGGCAGTTTCTGTCTTGACGGCCGCCAGGTGACGGCCGGTCCCGTTGGAGGGTTTTATCATGATTGACCTGACTGTCTGGAACATTACCCTGCCCGTGCAAACGCCGGCGCAGGTCGTGGCGACCAAAGCCATGCCGGCCCTGAAAAACAAGTATTTCGACAACAACGGCCAGCGGATCGTCTTCTGGGCGCCGGTCACCGGTTCCCATACCGGTAAAAGCGAATACCCGCGCTCCGAGCTGCGGGAAACCAGCAAGGACGGCAAGCTGCGCAACTGGCGCTACAACAGCGGCACCAATACCCTCAAGGGCACCCTGGCGGTGAACCAGGTGCCTTCCGAAGGCCGGGTGGTGGTGGCGCAGATCCACGCCAAGGATGCACCGACGCCGTTGTTGAAACTGGTGTACCGCTACGCCAAGGGCACCGGCAATATCGACGTGGAATACCGGGTCAAGCCCAAGGACAAGAAAAGCCCGGTGATCTACACCGTGCCAAACGTACCGCTGAACAAGGCCTTCTCCTATTCGCTGCAAATGGACAAGCAAGGCAAGCTCTCGGTGCTGATCGGCAACAGTGGCAAACAGGTGAAGCTGGACCCGTCCTGGTATGGCTATGACTTCTATTTCAAGGCCGGCGTCTACACCCTGGACAACGTCGGTTATGCCAGCGAAGGCGGGAAAGTGACCTACACCAAACTGGACGTCAGCCACAAATGACTGACGCCCGACCCTGCTTCAGGCCTTTGACGGCGCAACGAGCGCCTGCTGGCCACGGAAGGTAAACAGGAAGCAGACCAACACCAGCAGCGCGAAACCGGCCGGGAACAGCCAGATGCTCTGCCAGTCATGACCGCCCGCCACGACAAAGTGATCGGTCACCTGCCCCGCCACCCAGAAGCCGATCAGCATCCCCACACCATAGGTCGCCAGCGTAATCAGGCCCTGGGCCGAGCTGCGAAAGCGCTCCGGTGCCTTGGCGTCGGTGTAGATCTGCCCCGAAACAAAAAAGAAGTCGTAGCAGATGCCGTGCAAGGCAATGCCGGCGAACAGCATGAACGCCAGGTCGCCGTTATTGCCGTAGGCGAACAACACGTAGCGCAGCGCCCACGCCAACATGCCCACCAACAGTGCCAGCTTGATGCCGAAGCGCTGGATGAACAGTGGCAACAGCAGCATGAACAACACTTCCGAGACCTGCCCGATGGCCATCTTCGCCGTTGGGTTGGTCATCCCGGTTTCGGCCAGGAACGGGTTGGCATTCTGGTAATAGAACGCCAGGGGAATGCAGATCAGGATCGAGGCGATGAAGAACACCAGATAGCTGCGATCCTTCAACAGACCCAACGCGTCCAGCCCCAGCAGTTGCTTGACGCCGCCCGCGCTGGCCTGATCCTTGAGCGGCGCCGTGGCCGGTAGCGTGAAGCTGTAGAGCCCCAGGACCAGGGACGCGATGGCCGCCATCAGGAACGTATTGCGCAAGCCGCCTGCCGCGATCGCTTCGCGCGAATCCCAGGCGAACACGAAGCTGATCACCACGCCCGCGACGATCCAGCCAATCGTGCCCCACACCCGGATGCGGGAGAACTCCAGCGCCGGATCGCGCATCTGCCGGAACGCCACGGAATTGACCAGGGCCAGCGTCGGCATGTAGACCACCATGTACACCAGCACGTACGGGTAGAACACGCTGAAATCCGCCGCCGAATACAGCTGATACAGCAACACCGCGCCGAGCAGGTGCAACACCGCCAGGATCCGTTCGGCGTTGAAGAAGCGGTCGGCGATCAGGCCGATGACGAACGGCGCAATGATCGCCCCCCACGATTGCGTGGAGAACGCCATGCCGATCTGCCCCCCGCTGGCGCCCAGCGTGCTGGACAGGAAGGTGCCGAGGGTGACGAACCAGCCACCCCAGATAAAGAACTGCAGGAACATCATCACGCTGAGGCGTGCATTCATCGTGGTCATGAGCGTCACCGTTTTATTGTTGTTCTTGTGGAAAAAAAGCCGCACCGCTTTTGTTACGGAGGATCCCCTGTGGGAGCAAGGCTTGCCCGCGATGGCCGCACCGCGCTCCAACCGTTGAACCGCGTTTTCGTTCATCGCGGGCAAGCCTTGCTCCCACAATGGATTTCCTCGCCACTGGGTTTTGGGTGGGGCCGGCTACCTCAACAAGCCCAACAACCGCCGGTTGGAATCCTCATCCGCCGTGACGCTGGCAAAATCATCGAACGCCTTACGGGTCTTGCTGATCATGTGCCGCTGGATGAACGCCGCCCCTTCTGCGGCGCCCTGTTGCGAATCCTTCAAGCAACATTCCCATTCCAGGACCGCCCACCCGCTGAAATCGTATTGGGTCAGCTTGCTGAAGATCGATTTGAAATCGATCTGGCCATCCCCCAGCGAACGGAACCGCCCGGGACGATCGACCCAACCCTGGTAGCCGCCGTACACCCCGGAACGGGCATCGGGGCGGAATTCGGCGTCCTTGACGTGGAACATGCGGATCCGTGCGTGGTAACGGTCGATGAAGCCCAGGTAGTCCATCTGTTGCAGCAACAGATGACTGGGGTCGTAGAGAATCGCCGCCCGTGGGTGATGATCGACCGCCTCCAGGAAACGTTCGAACGAGGCACCGTCGTGGAGGTCTTCGCCGGGGTGGATCTCGTAGCACAGGTCCACACCGGCCGCGTCGAAGCAATCGAGAATCGGCAACCAGCGCCGGGCCAGTTCGGCGAAACCCTGCTCCACCAGGCCCGCCGGCCGCTGCGGCCAGGGATAGAGATACGGCCACAGCAGCGCGCCGGAAAACGTCGCATGGGCCTTGAGACCCAGCCGCTGGCTGGCGCGGGCGGCCAGCTTGAGTTGCTCGATCGCCCACTCGGTCCGCGCCTGGGGCTGGCCGCGCAAATGGGCCGGGGCGAAGTCATCGAACAGCGCGTCGAACGCCGGATGCACCGCCACCAACTGGCCTTGCAGGTGCGTCGATAGCTCGCTGATCTCGACACCGGCCTGGGCACAGGTGGCCTTGAGCTCATCGCAATAGGCCTGGCTTTCGGCGGCCCGGGCCAGGTCAATGTATTGCGTGCCCGATGTCGGCAGTTGAATGGCCTTGTAGCCTTGTGAGGCGGCCCACTGGGCGATGTTGGCCAGGGTGTCGAACGGGGCTTCGGCGGACATGAACTGCGCCAGGAAAATGCCCGGGCCGCGCAGGCCGCTCGGGGTCTTGTCGAAGGTATTCACAACAGGGATGCTCCGGTTTGCACGGTGGTCCATTTCGCGTCGCCACGGTGGTTGAGGATGGCGGCCTCGATGAACGCCATGCCACGCAAGCCGGTCTCGATGCCGGGTACGCCTGGGGCGTCGGGGCCTTGGACATGGCTGCGAATGGCGTGGGCGAAATCGCCGTAGAGGTTGGCCATGGCTTCCAGGTAACCCTCGGGATGCCCGGCCGGCAGACGCATGCGCCGCGTGGCCGCCTCGCACAGCCACGGCTGGCCGAGGCCGCTACGCAGGATGCGCAAAGGCTGGTCGAAGGCGCGATGGATCAGGCTCGCCGGTTCTTCCTGGCGCCACTCCAAGGCGCCCTTGTCGCCATAGACACGAATCTTCAGCGGGTTCTCTTCGCCGGTGCAGACCTGGCTTGCGATCAGCACACCGCTGGCGCCACCCGCCATCTTGAACAGCATCGCCGCATCGTCATCCAGTTGCCGCCCCGGGACGTGCGTGCCCAACGCAGCGCATAGCTGCTGGATCGGTTGGTCCGCGACGAACTCGGCCAGGGAAAACGCATGGGTACCAATGTCGCCGATGCAACCGCCCAGGCCAGACTGGTCGGGATCGTCCCGCCACTCGGCCTGCTTATTGCCTTGGGCGGCGACATCCTGGGCGAGCCAGCCTTGGGGGTACTCGACCAGTACTTTACGCACCTGGCCGATCACGCCCGAGCGCACCATGTCCCGGGCCTGCCACACCATGGGATAGCCCAGGTAGGTGTGGGCCAGGCCATAGAGGCAACGGCTGCCGTGCAGCACCTCGCGCAGGGCCAGCAATTGCTTGAGGTCCAGCGCGGCGGGCTTCTCGCTGAACACATGGAAACCGGCTTTCAAGGCCTCGCTGGCGATGGGTGCATGAAGATGATTGGGGGTGACGATGACCAGCAATTCCATGCGCTGATCAAGCGGCAGCAGCGCTTCGGTATCGAGCATGTGCTGCCAGTCGTGATAACAACGGGACGCGGCCAGGCCCAGGGCCGTACCCGTCTGCCGAGTGTTGTGCGGGTCGCGGCTGAACGCGCCGCACACCAGTTCGAAACCGCCGTCCAGGCCCGCGGCCTGACGGTGAGCCTGGCCGATGAAAGCGCCCTCTCCACCGCCGACGAAGCCCATTCTTATTTTCGGTGCTGCAGGATTCATCGCGATTCTCTTCCTGTCAGGATGATGATGTAACCGGTTACATCATGGCGAAAATCTAGGCTCAGTTTCCCCGCGTGTCAAACCCAACGGGTTCACCGTGGAATATTTGTGAGGCGCTCAACCTGCGGTAAGCTCCCCCACCGTACCCCCTGTTCCCCGAGGTGATTTTGTCCAACATTCGTGAGGTGGCCCGGCTGGCGTGTGTTTCGGTGGCCACGGTGTCCAGAACCCTGAAATCGCCCGAGCGGGTACTCCCCGAAACACGGGACAAGGTCAACGCGGCGGTGGAACAGGCCGGCTATCGACCCAACCTGATGGCGGTGCAATTTCGCTCCCGCCGGACCGGCAACCTGGTGATCCTGGTGCCGGCCATCGCCAACACGTTTTTCGCCCGGGTCATCAGTGGCGCACAACAGGCGGCGCAGGCGGCGGGTTATCGATTGCTGTTGTGCGACACCCAGGGTCGGGCGCAGATCGAGCGGGAATTCGCCGCCCTGGTCTACGCCCACCAGGCCGACGGGGTGATCCAGTTGCGTGCCAGCGATCCTTTCGAATCGATGCCCACAGGCGCCGACAGCCTGCCGCTGGTCAACGCCTGCGAAGTGGTCAAGGGTGCCCCCTACCCGACCATCAGCCTCGACAACCGAGCCGCCGCCCAGGCCATGACCGAACACCTGATCGGCCTCGGCCATCGCCGCATCGGCATCATCAAGGGACCACGCAGCAGTCCCCTGACCCTGGACCGCGTGGCCGGCTACCAGGATGCCCTGCACCAGGCCGGCATCGCCGTCGACCCCAGCCTGATCTGCCATGGCGACTTCACCTTGAAGGCCGGTGACGACGGTGCCGGGGCGATGCTGGCGTTGGCCGATCGCCCCAGTGCGCTGTTCTGTGAAAACGACGAAATGGCCATCGGCGCGCTCAGGCGCATCAAGCGAATGGGCCTGCGAGTGCCCGAGGACATTTCCCTGGTGGGCTTTGACGACATCCCGTTCGCCGCCTACTGCGACCCGCCCCTGACGACCATTTCGCAGCCTGCCGAGATGTTTGGGCAAAAAGCGGTGGAGATGCTGATTGCCCTGATCGAGAAAAAGCCGATTGCCGAACGGCATGTGGTGTTGCCGTTTGAGTTGACGGTGCGGGGCAGTACGGCCCCTATAGCCAGACAGTGAGTGGAACCCGTGGCGAGGGAGCTTGCTCCCGCTGGGGCGCGAAGCGGCCCCGATGAAGCCGCTTGAATCAACCAGACACACCACGCTGCCTGGTGGAGGGGCTGCTACGCAGCCCAGCGGGAGCAAGCTCCCTCGCCACAAAGTCCATCAACGCCAAGGGTGAGTGTTTCACTCAGGCAAACGTCGCCCCCCGTGTATTCACGAACAGCGAATACAACGAGTGGCTGCCGGCCATGAACAACCGATTGCCTTCCCGGCCGCCGAAGCAGACGTTGGGGCAACGCTCCGGCAGGGAGATGTGCCCGATGGCCTTGCCTTCGGCGTTGAACACCCGCACGCCGTCGAGTTTTTCCAGGTCGGCCTTGGGGTCGCCATTGCCGCCCCAGCCGCACCAGAGGTTGCCGCTTTCATCGCACTTGATCCCATCGATCGCCGCGTAATCCAGGCCTTCGATGTGCTTGCGCCGCTCGCCCAGGGTGCCGTCGTCTTTGACGGCGATGGCCCAGATCAAGCGGTTGGGCTTGGCCCGGCCTTCGACCACATAGAGGATTTTTTCGTCCGGGGAAAAACACAACCCGTTCGGCCCCGCCAGGTCGTCGATCACCCGGCTGACCTTGCCGGTTTCGCCGTCGATGCGGTACACCGCGTGGGGCTGGACGGGCGTGACTTTGTGTCCCTCGTAGTTGTTGCCGGTCTGGAACGGCGGGTCGGTGAACCAGACCGAACCGTCCCGCTTGCAGACGATGTCGTTGGGCGAGTTGAAAGGCTTGCCCTCGAAACTGTCCGCCAGCACGGTGAGGGTGCCGTTGTGCTCGGTGCGGGTGATGCGCCGGCCTTCGCTGGAGGTGGTGGAGCCTTCGCACACCAGCAGCCGCCCCTGCCGATCGCGGCACATGCCGTTGGAGAAATTGGCATTTTCTCGGTACACCGACAGCCCGCCGGTGATTTCATCCCAGCGCACGATGCGGTTGTTGGGAATGTCACTGACCAGCAGATAACGCCCGTCACCGACCCACACTGGCCCCTCTGCCCAACGCAGGCCGGTGGCGAGCTTCTCCACGCTGGCGTTGAAGATGCGCAAGTCCATGAAGCTGGGGTCAAGAATGTTGATCAGCGGGTCTGGGTAACGCTGGCTCAAGGGCTCGGCCTGGGCGAGCCCGGGCAGGTTGCCAAGGGTGGCGGCAGCGGCCGAGACCACCAGGGATTTTTTCAGGAACACCCGGCGGCCCTGATCGGCGGCGGTTGCAGATTGCGAAACATCCATCGTGCGTCTCCGTTAATTATTATTGGACGGGACGACAGTTTTACTCCGTGATAAGACATCGTACAAGTATACGAAAAGGCTCATCCGCACAATCGATCAGTCCGGGTGCAGGGGTATACGCACGGTAAAGGTCGTACCGACTCGCGCCTTCGAGTGAACCTCGATGGTGCCCTTATGGGCCGATACGATCGCCGAGGCGATGTGCAGGCCCAGTCCGAGCCCGGCCGTGGAACCGTACTGCATCTCACCGCTGCGTAGATGCCGGATCATCGGGTTGAAAATGCTGGCGATGGCATCTTTCTCGATAGGCTTGCCCTGGTTGTTGATCGCGATCACTGCCACATCCTCTTCAGCGCTCATCGAAACGGTAATCGGCGTGCCTTCGGTGCCATGCTGCACGGCGTTGCCAATCAAGTTGGCGAATACCTGCTCCATGCGGGCCGGATCAAACAGCCCCTCCAGGGCGCTGGTCGTTTCAAAAAGGATTTCGCTTTCCGGATGATAGGCCCGCGCCTCCTCCACCATGCCTTCGCAGGCCGCCACCAGATCGCCGTTGAAGCGCTGCACCGGAATGCCCGAGCCGAGTTGGGTACGGGTGAAATCCAGCAGATCGCCGACGATTTTGTTGGCCCGCTTGACGCTGGTGTAGATGCGCGAAGTGATCTTGGTGGCTTTGGCGGGCAGGTCCCCCGCCCGCAGCAGCACTTCGGAACTCAGCAGGATCGCGCCCAAGGGGCTGCGCAGGTCGTGTCCGAGAATTCCGAGAAAGATGTTGCGCGAGGCATCCACCGCCCCGGAGTAGCTGACGACAGACTCGGCCAAGGCCTGGTCCACGGCCTCGTTGAAGCGAATCAGATCGTCCATGACCTGCTTGTGATCCAACTGCGTATGCGGCATCCAGAGCATGAGCACGCTGGTACGCAGGGCCCGGTATTCGGAGACCATTTGCTCCACGGTAAAACCCGAGGACTGGCGGATGACCGCATGGGTTTCGGCGGCGGTTTCGGTATCGGTCGCCGGCGCCTCCCCATGGGACTTGGCAATCGCCTCCTTGCGCGTTTGCGAAGTGCGCAGGTCGGAGGCGATGGTGCGCAGCATCTGTTCGGCATGGTCGCGCAAGGCAATGGAATCCATGCCAATGGACGCAGGGGTGATGGTTTTGGCGAAGTCTTCCCACGCCTGAAGAATCGGCTCGATATTGTCGAGAATGAAATCAGCCAGGCGCATGAGTTGTTCCGTAAAAAGGGCAAGGCTGTAAATGACACAGCGGCAAGATTGTTGTACAGCAAAGCGCCGGACAATGTGCGAGACATACGATGTGGCGAGGGAGCTTGCTCCCGCTTGAGTGCGAAGCGCTCATAACAAAGGGCTGCTACGCAGCCCAGCGGGAGCAAGCTCCCTCGCCACAGGTTTTCCGAAGGTCTCGAGTGGACCTTGTCTGTTACCACCCCATGGGGTAAAAAGCCTTTAGTTGTACGACAACCTATAACTAAAAATAACCGCTCCGAGGCCTTTGGCCTTGGCGGTCGCCTTCGAGACACCTGCCATGACCCGTTCCACTGCCACACCTGATACCCCCACGCCGTTACCCCGCCACCTCGCGGTGCTCGTCCTGCTGTGCATGGGCTGTGCCTTCGCCGGCAACCATGTCGCCGCCCGGGCCGCCTTCGACGACGGCGCCGGGGTGCTGCTGGCGATCCTGCTGCGCTCGGGCGGGACGCTGCTGGTATTGGCGGCAATGGTGCTCTGGCAACGCCAGCGTCTGCGCCTGCCGCCCGGGGCGTGGCGTTGGCAATTGACTCTGGGATTGTTGATCGGCGCCCAGAGCCTGTGCCTGTACTCCGCCGTGGCGCGCGTGCCAGTGGCGTTGGCGTTGTTGGTGGGCAACGTGTTTCCGATCCTGCTGGCCTTGCTGACCTGGGCGCTGGGCGGGCCACGCCCGACGGCGCGCACCGCCGCGTTGATGGGCATGATCCTGGTGGGGCTGGTGTTCGTGCTGGAAGTGCCGGCACGCTTATCCTCCGCACAGGACGTCGGCCCGCAATGGTTGCTCGGGGTGGGCCTGGCCTTCTGCGCCGCCTGCGTGTTCGCCTGCGCGCTGTGGATCACCGACCACAAGTTGTCCCAGGTGCGCGGATCGGTACGCAGCCTGTTGACGATTTTCATCGTGTTCAGCAGCGTCAACCTCGCCGGCCTGACCGGTGCCCTGCCCGGGGGTTTCGACCTGCCGGCCAGCAGCACCGGCTGGCTCGCCCTGGCGACCCTGGTGGTGCTCTATGGCACCGGGTTCATCGTGCTGTTCATTTCCGTGCCCCGCCTGGACATGCCGCGCAACGCTCCGGTGATGAACATCGAACCGCTGGCGACACTGCTGATCGGCTGGCTGGTGCTGGACCAGATGCTCAACCCGGGCCAGGTGATGGGCGGCGCGATTGTGATAACCGGCATCGTGTTGCTGACCTATCGCAAGGTTGAGCGGGCCAAGGTGCCTGTGGCTGAAACGGCGAATTGAACTGACTGAACTCTTTATGGCGAGGGAGCCTTTCCCCTCGCCACAATGAGTTGTGCCAGCTCGCAGAGAGTCTTCGTCTTCCGGAAACTTGTTTCAAAACCCACAGTCCTACCCCAGCCGTGAAAACCTCGCCAACCTGCAGCCACGGGTTTTCCAGCTGATCGGCGCCAAGCCTGGCGCTAAAGCAACCTCCCCTCTTGAGCCGTTCGCCCCATGCGCCACCTTGTTCGCTCTTGCCGTTTCGTTTCGCTGTGCCTGCTTGCCCTGTTTCCCTTGTTCGCCAGCCCCGCTCATGCGCGTGGCGAAAAGCAACTGGTGGACGCCATCAACGACTTCCGTAGCCAGTCCCGCCGTTGTGAGTGGCGCACGGTACGCGCCACACAGCCGCTGGTGCTGCGTTCGAACCTGGGCTTGCCGATCGGCTTTCGCGGTGGCCTGCGGGAAACCTTGCAGGACGCCGGCTATCAAGCCCGGGCCGTGCGCAGCATCCGCCTGACCGATGCACGGGATGCCGAAGAGGCCTTCGAGATGTTGGCGGACGAGCATTGCGCGGCGCTGCTGGACAACCAGTACGCCGATATCGGCGTCAATCGGGTCGGTGACGAGTGGCGCCTGGTGTTGGCGCAGCCCATGGGTGGCACGCGGATGAGCGATGTGGGTTCGGCGGACAAGACGCTGCTGGCCCAGGTCAACGCCGCCAGGGCCAAGCCACGGATGTGCGGGCGCCAGCGCTTCGCGGCGGCTCGACCGCTGAGCTGGAACGCCGCGTTGGGAACGGCCGCCCAAGGCCACAGCCGGTCGATGGCCCAGGACAACTATTTCGCCCATCGCGACCCGGACGGTCGCTCCACCTCCGATCGCGCCAGGAGCGCCGGCTTTCGCGGACGCAAATTGGGCGAGAACATCGCCGCCGGCCAACGCTCACCGAGCCAGGCCCTGCACGATTGGCTCGCCAGCCCCGGACACTGCGCCAACCTGATGAACCCGATGTTCACCCAGATGGGCGCAGCGTCGGCCAGCGACTCGCGCAGCGATGCGGGGGTGTACTGGACGATGGTGCTTGGCGCGCCGTGAAGAACCATCCTCGAGGCTGAGCCATAGGTCTCCTGCTCCAGCCCAAACAGTGAGTATCGGCTACAGACGGATTTCAGCAGCCGGCATTACATCAATCCGCGACACCGCACTGCTCAGCCGCCCCAGCCGGTTGTTGTGGTTGGCGATGATCTGCTCGGCCGCCATGCTGCCGTTGTCCACGGTGGAGTGGGCATCGGCCGCCAAGACCACGTCGTACCCCAGGGCATGGGCCTGACGCACGGTGGCATTGATGCAATAGTCGGTTTGCAGCCCGCAGATCACCAGGCGGTCGATGCCTCGGGCCTGCAACAACGGTTGCAGGTCGGTCTGGTAGAAAGCATCGGCCGTGGTCTTGCGCACCCGCAGGTCATCCGCCGCGGTCGACAGGCCGGCAGCCAGTTGCCAGCCGGCGGCGCCATGGGTGAGCGCCCCATCCAGCTCTTCATGCTGGATCAGGATCACCGTCCGGCCGGCAGCCCTGGCCCTGGCACCGAGGTCACTGATGGTCCGGATGATGCGCTGGCTGTCGAAGCATTCCTCTTCGCCACTGCACAGCGCGTTCTGGACATCGATAATCAGCAATGCGGTGTTCATGACCTTCCCTCTTCAAACCGTGTCGCAGCCGTGCAACTCATCAATAACCCAGCGACAACCCGGTATTGCGACGGGGGTCGTTGGCGCCATAGAAGCGGTTCTTGCCCACTGGCTTGCCGCCCAATGACGGCGCGCCGACCAGGATCGCGGCGATGTGGTTGGGGTCCTGCGGGCCGGCAAACTTGTGCCCCCAGCTCTCCAGCAGTTTCTGGGTATCGGGGCTGGCCGCGAACGTCTCCAGGTTGGTTTCCTCCGGCATCCATTGCTGGTGGAAACGCGGCGCATCGACCGCTTCCTGGAGGTTCATGCCGTAGTCGATCACGTTGAGGATGGTCAGCAACGTCGCGGTGATGATCCGGCTGCCGCCCGGGGTGCCCACCACCATGACCGTCTTGCCGTCCTTGGTGACGATGGTCGGGCTCATGGATGACAGCGGTGCCTTGCCCGGCGCGATGGCGTTGGCCTCGCCCTGCACCAGGCCATACATGTTGGGCACGCCGACCTTGGCGGTGAAATCGTCCATCTCATCGTTGAGGATCACCCCGGTCTTGCTCGCCATGACACCGGCACCAAACCAGTCGTTCAGGGTATAGGTGACCGAAACGGCGTTGCCCCACTTGTCGACGATGGAGTAATGGGTGGTGTTGCTGCCCTCATGGGGCGCCACGCCGGGCTTGATTTTCTGAGAGTCGCCGGCTTTTTGCGGCTCGATCGCGGCCCGCAGCTTGGCGGCGTAGGTCTTGTCCAGCAGATGGTCGATGGGGTTCTTCACGAAATCCGGGTCACCCAGGTAGCTGTTGCGGTCCACGTAGGCGTGGCGCATGGCTTCGATCTGATAGTGCATGCCCTGGGCCGAATGGAACCCCAACTCCTTCATCGGATAGCCGTCGAGGATATTCATGATCTGGCACAGCACCACCCCGCCGGAACTGGGCGGCGGCGCCGAGATGATGTGGTAGCCACGGTAGTCGCACTCCACCGGGGCGAGCTCGCGGGTCTTGTACTTGTCCAGGTCGGCCTGGGTGATGATGCCTTTGTTGGCCTGGCTGGAGGTGACCAGGGCATCGGCGACCCAGCCCTTGTAGAAACCGTCGGCGCCCTTGGCGGAGATTTCCCGCAGGGTCTTGGCGAGATCTTTTTGCACCAGCCTCTGGCCGACCTGCATGGGCTCGCCGTTGTGCAGGAAGATCGCACCGGAATCGCGCATGTCCTTCTTGAACACATCGGTGGCGGTTTCCAGCAGATCGACATCACCCTGCTCCAGAGCGAAGCCTTCTTCGGCGAACTTGATGGCCGGGGCGATCAATTCCGCCCGCGGTTTGCTGCCGTACTTGCTCAACGCCAGCTCCATGCCGGACACGGTGCCGGGCACGCCTACCGCCAGGTGGCCGCGGGTGCTGAGTTCGGGCACGACGTTGCCGTCCTTGTCCAGGTACATGTTGGCGGTGGCGGCCAGGGGGGCCTTTTCGCGGAAATCCAGGAACGTCTTGCGACCGTCGGCCAATTGCAGGGTCATGAAACCACCCCCGCCCAGGTTGCCCGCCGCCGGATACACCACCGCCAGGGCATAGCCCACCGCCACCGCCGCATCCACGGCATTGCCACCATTCTTGAGCACATCGACGCCGACATGGGTCGCCAGGTGCTGGGCAGTGACCACCATGCCGTTCTCGGCCGCCACCGGCGCCTGGGAAGCGGCGTACGCCGATAAACAACCGAGGGTCAGTGACGTCGCGATGAGGGTCCGGGCCAAGGATTCGAACTTCATGAGTCGGTCTCTTCTTGTTTTTTGGAATAGGGATCGCTTCAAAAGCATTAGGCAGTATGGCTTGGTTTGCGTAATGCGCCTGTTTCCCCGCCGACCGGATGACGTCACGGCAGCCTTTGGGATAGGCTCCTGCGCTTGATCTTGACTGAATAGGGACATCGCCGATGACGCTACGAATCGAACGCACGGACACGCCCACCGACGAAGAGCGCCAAGCCATCCTCGCCCCGCTACGTGCCTATAACACCGCCAAGACCGGCGGGACGGTGCCTGAACTGGTGGCCTGGCTGGTGCGGGACGAGCAGGACGAAATTGTCGGCGGGCTTTACGGCCGAGTGTTTTTTCGCTGGCTGTATATCGAACTGCTGGTGGTGCCGGAACAGGCCCGGGGCCAGGGCACCGGCTCGACCCTGATGCAGATGGCCGAAGCACTGGCCCGGGAGAAAAACTGCGTGGGCATCTGGCTGGACACCTTCGACTTCCAGGCCCCCGCGTTCTACCGCAGACACGGCTTCACCGAGTGCGGCCTGATCGACGACTACCCGCCAGGCCACCAACACTTCTTCTTCCAGAAGCGCCTGGACACTTGAAGCACAACCCCCTGTGGGAGCGGGCTTGCTCGCGAAGACGGCTTAACATTCAACATCGATGTCGATTGACCCGCCGCTTTCGCGAGCAAGCCCGCTCCCACATAGGATCCCGGGCGTTAGTGCGAGCTGCTTACAAACAAGTCGCCAACGCCGCCAACCGGCGCTTGGCCACGAAGTCGTCATGCTTGGCGTAATAACTCAACTCGGTGCCCGTCGCACCGGCGTGCAGATCGACAAACGATTCGGCGGAGCGGGTGTAGACCGTAGAGCCACCTTTCTTGCCCGGTTGCAGGTAGGCGCCGGCATCGACACCGAATACCGCTTCGTCCTGCCAGGAAAACTGCACGCACTGGGCCACGACCTGTTCCGGCTTGTCCGAGGTCAGGGTCTTGTAAGGGGCCTGGGTCCGAGCCTCGTTCATCGCCGAACCCGCGCAGCCGACCAGCAAAGTGGCGGCCAGGGCCACCGTCAACATTCGCATTGCGTTCACTCATCGAAAAAAAACGGACTGTAGCACTGCGGCCCAAGCCATCGTGCTGCTTTACTGAAATTTACCCGCGACAGCGAGCACCGATTCACGCAATCTGTCGCGCCATCGCCACCAGCCACGCGGAACACCCATGACCCCCAACGCCGAGTTCTACAAGCCCACCCCGGAATATGCCGACAAACTGATCAGCCAGATCGGCCAGACACCTTCGTGGATCGCCAAGCGAATCGGCGTCACCGACAAGCGGATTCGCTACATCCTCGACGGCGAACGCACCGTCAAGGGCGAAACCACGCCGATCCAGATGACCTACACCGAACAATTCGCCCTTGAATGCCTGGCGGCTGCGGCCAAGGCCAGCAAGAAGCAGTCTGCATCCCCCAAGGAGTGACCATGGCGGCAACCGAACAGCAACACGAACGAGCCCTGGAAAATTTTCTCGATGAGCGCCCCGAACTGCGCCACGAACTGGACCACCTCAACCCGCTGCTGGCCCAGGCCAAGGGCGAGACCGCCGCACAGTACCGTGCCGAGCGCTTGCACGAAGCGTTCGAAGCCGAGGCCGAGCGCCTGGGCCTGTTTGCCTGGGAACTGACTTTGCAACTGACCGCCGCCTCGCCCGAGGACTACCAGGCCCAGCGCCTGGAGGTGCATAAGGAAGTGGCGGAGATGGCGGGGATGGAGTGGGCGGAGTATTGCGAGTTGCATGGCCTGAAGGCTAAACCCTGACCCCTGTGGCGAGGGAGCTCGCTCCCGCTGGGCCCGTAGGAGCTGCCGAGCGAAGCGAGGCTGCGATCTTTTGATCTTTCGCTTGAGACTCAATTGAATTCGAAAAGATCGCAGCCTCGCTTCGCTCGGCAGCTCCTACAATGCAATCGAGCAGGAGCAATCTTTAAATCCCCCCTGATACAAACAGGTCTAGCCCTCCTTTCCTGGCAATCGCCCCACCGCCCATAAAGCTTTATCATGGCCGCAGTTTTGCTGATCGGGTCTGTCATGAAGTTCGCCATTGCGCTGTTTTCCGCCGCCCATGCGCCCTCCTCGCGCCGTGCCTTGCTGTTTGCCCAGGCGGCGCTGGCAGGTGGGCATGAGATCGTGCGGCTGTTTTTCTATCAGGACGGCGTCTATAACGCCTGCGCCAGTGTCGTCACGCCCCAGGACGAACAGGACCTGCCCCAACAGTGGCGCGCATTCGTCAGCGACAACCGGCTCGACGGCGTGGTCTGCATCGCGGCGGCGTTGCGTCGTGGCGTGTTGAACGAGGAAGAAGCCCAGCGTTACCAGCGGACGGCGGCCAGTGTCGAAGCGCCCTGGGCCTTGTCCGGGCTGGGCCAGCTGCACGATGCGATCCAGGACGCCGACCGCTTGATCTGTTTTGGAGGCGCGTAATGGCCAAGTCTTTATTGCTGATCAGCCGCCAGGCCCCCTGGTCCGGCCCCGGCGCCCGTGAAGCCCTGGATATCGTCCTGGCCGGCGGTGCGTTCGACCTGCCCATCGGCCTGCTGTTTCTCGATGACGGCGTGTTCCAGCTCACCGCCGGCCAAAACGCCAAGGCGGTCCAGCAAAAGGACCTGAGCGCCAACCTGCAGGCGTTGCCGATGTTCGGCGTCGAAGACCTGTTCCTCTGCGCCGACAGCGCCGCCGAACGCGGCGTTACCAGCGCCGCCCTGGCGTTGGGCGAGGTGAAAGTACTGAGCGCGCCGGACATCGCCGCGCTCATCGACCGTTACGACCAGGTGATCACCCTCTGATGTCGACTTTGCATGTGTTGTCTCATTCGCCCTTCGGCGATAACCGCCTCGCCAGTTGCCTGCGGGTGCTGGGCAATCAGGATGCGCTGCTGCTGTGCGGCGACGCGACGTACGCATTGCAACCGGGCAGCCCACCATTTGCAGTACTACAGGCCGCCGGCGTGAACCTGTTCGTGCTCGCCGAAGACCTCCAGGCCCGCGCCCTGGACACGCCAGACTGGGCCGAAGCCATCAACTACTCAGGTTTCGTCGAGCTATCGATCGAGCACGACAAGGTCAACACCTGGCTATGAACACGCTGAATGTGGGCGACCGCGCCATCGCGCTGGACAAGGACGGCTACCTGGCCGACCTGAACGACTGGTCGGCCGAAGTCGCCACGGCCCTGGCCAGCGCCGAGGACATCGAGCTGAGTCCCGAACACTGGGAAATCCTTCAACTGCTGCGCGGTTTCTACGACGAATTCCAGCTCTCCCCCGCAACCCGGCCGCTGATCAAGTACACGGCGCTGAAACTGGGGGCAGACAAAGGCAACAGCCTGCACCTGAACCGATTGTTCAAAGGCACTCCCGCCAAACTCGCCGCCAAGCTGGCGGGCCTGCCCAAACCGACGAATTGCTTATGACCGACTTTCCAGCACTGACCCTTGAGACGCCGGCCGAACACCCGTTCGCCCAGTTCGTGCGCATCCTTGGCAAAGGCAAGCGCGGCGCCCGCAACCTGACCCGCGAAGAAGCCCGTGAGGCCATGGGCATGGTGCTCGATGAAAAGGTCGAGGACACCCAACTGGGCGCCTTCCTGATGCTGCTGCGGCACAAGGAAGAAAGCGCCGAGGAAATGGCCGGCTTCACCGAAGCCCTGCGTGAACGCCTGGTGGTCCCGGCGTTGACAGTGGACCTCGACTGGCCGACCTACGCCGGCAAGAAGCGCCATTTGCCGTGGTACCTGCTGGCGGCCAAGTGCCTGGGCCAGAACGGCGTGCGAATTTTCATGCACGGCGGCGGCGCTCACACCGCCGGTCGCCTCTATACCGAACAATTGCTGGGCTTGCTGCAGATCCCGCTGTGCCGGGATTGGCAACAGGTCGGCAGCGCGCTGGACAACGGCGGCCTGGCCTTCATGCCGCTGGTGGACTGGGCGCCGCAAATGCAACGGATGATCGACCTGCGCAACACCTTGGGCCTGCGCTCGCCGATCCATTCCCTGGCCCGGATTCTCAACCCACTGGCCGCCCGCTGCGGCCTGCAAAGCATCTTCCATCCGGGCTACCAGGCCGTGCATCGCGATGCCAGCGGCTTGCTCGGTGACACCGCCATCGTGATCAAGGGCGACGGCGGCGAAATCGAGATCAACCCGGACGCCGATAGCCACCTGTACGGCACCACCGGCGGCGCCAGTTGGGACGAAGAATGGCCGCGCCTGGCCGAGCAGCGCCATGTCAAACCGGAGAGCCTCGACCCCGAGCATTTGAAGGCGATCTGGCGCGGTGACGTCGAGGACAGCTACCCGCAACTGGCGCTGATCGCCACCATGGCACTGGCCTTGCGCGGCCTGGGCCTGACTCGCGAAGAAGCGTTCGATAAAGCCCGGCAGTATTGGGACGCGCGGGATCGTTCGATTTAACCGATCATTAACGCCCAACCTTTGCGCTTTTAGTTCGAACCTATGGGAATAGACTCGTCTCCAACGATTATTGAGCGAGGATATCCAGATGGGTTTGTTGGTCGAAGGCCGCTGGCAGGACCAGTGGTATGAAAGCAAGGACGGCACCTTCCAGCGCGAACAGGCGCAGCGCCGTCATTGGGTGACCGCCGACGGCAGCGCCGGCCCCTCGGGCGAAAGCGGGTTTGCCGCCGAGGCCGGGCGCTACCATTTGTATGTCTCCCTGGCCTGCCCCTGGGCCCACCGCACGCTGATCGTGCGCAAGCTCAAGGGCCTGGAGGCGCTGATCGATGTCTCGGTGGTCAGCTACCTGATGCTGGAAAACGGCTGGACCTTCGACAAGGCCCACGGCTCCACAGGCGACAAACTCGACCCTCTGCAATTCCTGCATCAGCGCTACACCGCCGACACGCCGGACTACACCGGCCGCGTCACCGTGCCGGTGCTGTGGGACAAACGCCAGCGGCGCATCGTCAACAACGAATCGGCGGAAATCATCCGCATGTTCAACAGTGCCTTCGATGGTTTGACTGGCAACCACCTGGACCTGTATCCCGAGCACCTGCGCCGCGATATCGATGCCTTGAACGAGCGGATCTACCCGGCGGTCAACAACGGTGTGTATCGCGCCGGGTTCGCCACCACCCAAACGGCCTACGAAGAAGCGTTCGACGGTTTATTCGCCGAACTGGACTGGCTGGAGGCCTTGCTTGCGACCAAACGCTACCTGGCTGGCGAATACCTGACCGAGGCGGATATCCGCCTGTTCACTACGATCATCCGTTTCGACGCGGTGTATTTCGGTCACTTCAAATGCAACCTGCGGCGCATCGCCGATTATCCGAACCTGTCGAACTGGCTGCGGGAGCTGTACCAATGGCCGGGCATTGCCGAAACCGTGGACTTCACCCATATCCAGGGCCATTACTACGGCAGCCACAAGACCATCAACCCTAACGGGATCGTGCCCAAGGGGCCGAAGCAGGATTTCACGGTTGCCCATGATCGGGAAAGGTTGAGCGGGAAAGGAATTTGGCGTGGGGCTGGTGCTTGATTCTGGATTCTCGCTGTATTTGAGGGCCTCATCGCGAGCAAGCTCGGCTCCCACACTGGATCTTCAGTGCGCCAAAGGCCCCTGTGGGAGCCGAGCTTGCTCGCGATCGGGGCGACTCGGTCTTCCTAGACCTGCCCCTGAGCCCCTTCAAACCAGGCCAGTTTCTCGCGTAACTGCACCACTTCCCCAACGATCACCAGCGTCGGCGCATGCACCTCGTGCTCGGCCACCAGCCGTGGCAAGTCGGCCAAAGTGCCGGTAAAGACCCGTTGGTTCGACGTGGTGCCCTGCTGGATCAACGCCGCTGGCGTATCCGCCGCGCGGCCATGCTTGATCAGCTCGTCGCAGATCATCGGCAGGCCGACCAAACCCATGTAGAACACCAGCGTCTGCGCCGGCGACACCAGGTCGGCCCACGGCAAATCGCTGGTGCCGTCCTTGAGATGGCCGGTGATGAAACGCACCGATTGGGCGTAGTCGCGATGGGTCAGCGGGATCCCGGCGTAGGCCGCGCAACCACTGGCGGCGGTGATGCCCGGGACGACCTGGAACGGGATGCCATGGGCCGCCAGCTCTTCGATCTCCTCGCCACCACGGCCGAAGATGAACGGATCGCCGCCCTTCAACCGCACCACGCGCTTGCCCTGGCGAGCCAGGTCGACCAATTGCTGGTTGATCTGGTCCTGGGGTACGGCGTGGTCGGCGCGGCGCTTGCCGACGTAGATGCGCTCGGCGTCGCGTCGGCACAATTCCAGAATCGCCGGCGCCACCAGGCGGTCGTACAGCACCACGTCCGCCTGCTGCATCAAGCGCAAGGCGCGGAAGGTCAGCAGGTCCGGATCTCCCGGCCCGGCCCCCACCAGATAAACCTCGCCCGGCGCGCTCGGCGCCTGGCCGTCGATCTTTTCCCGCAGCAAGCGCTCGGCTTCGCCGCCCTGCCCGGCCAGTTGGCGGTCGGCGATAGGGCCTTGGAACACTTCCTCCCAGAACGCCCGGCGCTGCTGGACATCGGGAAACAGTTGCTTGACCTGATTGCGAAAACGCGCCGCCAGCCCGGCCAACTGCCCATAGGTCGAGGGAATCCAGGTTTCCAGCTTGGCCCGGATCAGCCGTGCCAGCACCGGCGCGTCGCCGCCACTGGACACTGCGATCACCAAGGGCGAGCGGTCGACGATCGCCGGGAAGATCACGCTGCACAGGGCCGGCGCGTCCACCACGTTGACCGGCACGCAACGCTTGTGGGCGTCGGCCGAGACCTGGGCATTGAGCGGTTCGTCGTCGGTGGCGGCAATGATCAGCCCGCAACCGTCCAGATCCGACTCAAGGTAACCGCGCTGGACACACTCGCCGCCGCTGCCACTGACCAGTTCCCGCAACTGCGGTTCGATGTCGGGTGCGACCACCCGCAGCAACGCGCCGGCATCGGCCAGCAGGCGGGACTTGCGCAAGGCAATTTCCCCGCCGCCGACCACCAGCACGCGGCTGCCGCGCAGGTTGTGGAACAGTGGCAAATAGTCCATTTAGCCGATGACCTCGATGCCGCCCATGTAGGGTTTCAACACCTCGGGCACACGGATCGAACCGTCGGCCTGCTGGTAGTTCTCCAGCACCGCCACCAGGGTGCGCCCCACCGCCAGGCCGGAGCCGTTGAGGGTGTGGACCAGTTCCGGCTTGCCGGTTTCCGGGTTGCGGAAACGCGCCTGCATGCGGCGGGCCTGGAAGTCGCCGCAGTTGGAGCACGACGAAATCTCGCGGTACTTGTCCTGGCTCGGAATCCAGACTTCCAGGTCGTAGGTCTTGACCGCGCTGAAGCCCATGTCGCCGGTGCACAGCGCCAGGGTGCGATACGGCAGTTCAAGCAGTTGCAGGACCTTCTCGGCGTTGGCGGTCAGGCTTTCCAGCGCTTCCATGGATTTCGACGGCTCGACAATCTGGACCATCTCGACCTTGTCGAACTGGTGCTGGCGGATCATGCCGCGGGTATCACGGCCCGACGCCCCGGCTTCACTGCGGAAGCACGGCGTGTGGGCAACGAACTTGATCGGCAACTGCTTGGCATCGACGATCTCGCCGGCCACGATGTTGGTCAGCGAGACTTCGGCGGTCGGGATCAGGTACAGGTCGGCCTCGCCGTCGCGGCTGATCTTGAACAGGTCTTCCTCGAACTTCGGCAACTGACCGGTGCCTTGCAGGGCCGGGGCCTGGACCAGATACGGGGTGTAGGCTTCTTCGTAGCCGTGTTCGGTGACGTGCAGGTTGATCATGAACTGCGCCAGGGCCCGATGCAGGCGCGCGATCGGCCCGCGCAACAGGGCGAAACGGGCGCCCGACAGCTTGGCGGCGGTTTCGAAGTCGAGCCAGCCGAATTTCTCGCCCAGGGCCACGTGGTCCTGCACCGGGAAATCGAAGGTTGTCGGCGTGCCCCAGCGGCGCACTTCGACGTTGCCGTCTTCGTCTTCCCCGACCGGCACCGATTCGTGCGGCAGGTTCGGGATGCCCAGCAGGATCGAATCCAACTCGGTCTGGATCGCGTCCAGCTCGACCTTGCCCGCGCTCAATTCGCCCGCCATGCGCTCGACATCGGCCATCAGCGGCGCGATGTCTTCGCCACGCTGCTTGGCCTGACCGATGGACTTGGAGCGCGCGTTACGTTCAGCCTGCAGGGCTTCGGTGCGGGTCTGGACGGTCTTGCGCTGTTCTTCCAGCGCTTCGATGCGCGCGACGTCCAGGGCAAAGCCACGGGAAGCCAGGCGGTCCGCTACGTCCTGGAGGTTGCTACGTAACAGTTTGGAATCGAGCATGTCGGTCTCTCGTTATCAAAGTTTGGTCAAGGACAGGCCGGCCCAGGTGGCGAGCAGCCCGCCGAATACGCTGATGGCCGCATAGCCCAGGGCCAGCGGCACCTGCCCGCTTTCCAGCAGGCGCACCGTATCCAGTGAAAAGGATGAAAAAGTCGTCAGGCCGCCGAGAAAGCCAACCATCAGCCCGGCCCGCACCTCGATGGGCACTTCCGGGCGAATCAAAAACAGACCGTATAGAACGCCGATCAGCAGACAGCCCACGATATTAACGGCCAGCGTCGCGGTATAGAAGTGCCGGGGCCAATTTGCGTTGATCCAGTTGCCCGTGGCGAAACGCAGCAGCGTGCCGGCGACACCGCCAGCGGAAACGGCAAGTATCAGGGGGATCAAGGTTTTCTCCGCTGCCGTGGGCTCAAGCGATCCAGTTGTGCCAAGTGGTTGAGCTTCTCGCCGATCTTCAGCTCAAGGCCCCGCGGTACTGGCTGGTAGAAGCGCTGGGGTTCGAGTTCATCGGGAAAATAATCTTCGCCGGCGGCATAGGCGTCCGGCTCATCATGGGCATAACGGTATTCTTCGCCATAGCCCAGTTGCTTCATGAGCTTGGTCGGCGCGTTGCGCAGGTGCAGCGGCACTTCGAGGGAGCCGTGTTCGGTGGCGCTGCGCATCGCCGCCTTGAAGCCCATGTACACCGCGTTGCTCTTCGGCGCACAGGCCAGGTACGTGATGGCCTGGGCCACGGCGAGCTCACCTTCCGGGCTGCCGAGGCGCTCCTGCACATCCCACGCCGCCAGGCACAGGCTCAGGGCCCGGGGGTCGGCATTGCCGATGTCTTCGCTGGCCATGCGCACGACGCGCCGCGCCAGGTACAGCGGATCGCAACCGCCGTCGATCATGCGCGCAAACCAGTACAAGGCCGCATCGGGGTTGGAACCGCGGATGGATTTGTGCAGCGCCGAAATCTGGTCGTAGAACGCTTCGCCGCCCTTGTCGAAGCGGCGCCGGGTATCGCCCAGCAGGCTTTGCAGCAGCTCGACGCCAATCTCGCTGTCGTCTTCGGCCAGGTCCGAGGCGTTTTCCAGCAGGTTGAGCAAGCGCCGGCCATCGCCATCGGCGGCGGAAAACAGGATCTGGAAGCCTTCATCGCTGAGGCTCAAATGCCGCTTGCCCAGGCCGCGCTCCTCGGTCAGCGCCCGATGCACCAGCTTGCGCATCGCCGTCTCGTCGAGGCTCTTGAGCACATAGACCCGCGCCCGCGAGAGCAAGGCGTTGTTGAGTTCGAACGAAGGGTTTTCGGTGGTGGCACCGATGAAGATCAGCGTGCCGTCTTCGACGTAGGGCAGGAATGCGTCCTGCTGGGACTTGTTGAACCGGTGCACTTCGTCGACGAACAGGATCGTGCGCTTGCCGTACTGCCCAGCTTGCTGCTTGGCCACTTCCACCGCCTGGCGGATTTCCTTGACCCCGGCCAGCACCGCCGACACCGTTTCGAAGTGAGCGTCCGAGACTTCCGCCAGCAGCCGCGCCAGGGTGGTCTTGCCCACGCCCGGCGGGCCCCAGAAGATCATCGAGTGCAGGGCGCCCTGCTCCAGGGCTTCGCGCAGAGGCTTGCCGCGGGCGAGCACATGTTCCTGGCCGACGTACTCATCCAAGTTGGTCGCGCGCAGGCGAGCGGCCAGTGGCTGGGCAATCGGGGCGCTTCGAAACAGGTCCATGATTACTACAAAACCTCCGCTGGGTCCTGTTGCCATTCCTCTCTGCCGGAGCAGATCCATGGGAGCCAATCTGTGGGAGCAAGGCTTGCCCGCGATTGCATCGTCTCGGTCCACCAGATGCACCGAGGTGTTTGTATCGCGGGCAAGCCTTGCTCCCACAGACCTTTTCCCACAGGCCATTTCCAACAGGGGGCCAGTGTTTATTCCTGGATCACATCGGCACCCTTGGGGATGTCGAACTTGAACTTGGACGCGGCGATCCGCTCGTTGGCCTTGACCCCGGTGAACAGGATATTGGTGCGCTGGCCAACACTGTCGATCAACTGCATGTCGTTGACCAGGCCGTTGCGGAACGACAGGCGCAGGCTGTCGAACAGGCTGTCCTTGGTCTTGGGCTTGAGGGTGAAGTCGATCACGCCACCGGCCTCCTTGGAGGTGATCTCGAAGCTCTGGCTGATCTCGGAGATGTCACCGGAGAGCAACAGCGCCGGCGTCTGGGTCAGGCGCTGGTCGAGGGTCTTGATGGTCACCTGTTCCAGGTCCGGGTCCCACAGGGAGACTTTCTTGCCGTCGGACACCATCAGTTGTTCGGCTGGCGCATCCGTGTGCCAGTAGAACAGGCCCGGGCGCTGCAGGGCCATGTCGCCGGCGGTTTCCTGCAATTGGGTGCCACTGCCATCGAGGGTCAACTGGGAAAAACGTGCGGTCAGGGTCTGGGAGCCCCCCAGCAATTGGGTCAGGCGAGCCACGTCCTTTTCGCCGGCGTGGGCCGACAAGGTAGACAAGGCCAGTACGGGCAACAGCAACATGCGAATCAGGCGCATGGGAGTCCTCATGAAGTCGTGGGGGTTCGAGCGGCGCTTCGGCAGGCCGCCCGGGTCATTAGTCGCGCATCGGGCCCGGCGCCAGTACTTCGCGCGAGCCGTTGGTGTTCATGGCCGTCACCACCCCGGCCATTTCCATGGCTTCGATCATGCGGGCGGCGCGGTTGTAGCCAATCTTCAGCTTGCGCTGGACGGCGGAAATCGAGGCCCGGCGGCTCTCCAGGACAAACTGCACCGCTTCGTCATAGAGCGCATCGGTTTCAGCGTCGTCGTCACCGCCGCCACTGCTGCCCTCGAAACCGCTGCCGGCCTCTTCGACACCGTTGAGAATGTCGTCGTTGTATTCAGGGGCGCCACGCAACTTCCAGGCCTCGACCACGCGGTGCACTTCGTCATCGGAAACGAACGCACCGTGCACACGAATCGGCAGGCTGGTGCCCGGCGGCATGTAGAGCATGTCACCATGCCCCAGCAACTGCTCGGCGCCACCCTGGTCGATGATGGTCCGCGAGTCGATCTTGCTCGATACCTGGAACGCCATGCGGGTCGGGATGTTGGCCTTGATCAGGCCGGTGATCACGTCCACCGACGGCCGCTGCGTGGCGAGGATCAGGTGGATACCGGCCGCACGGGCCTTCTGGGCGATACGGGCGATCAGCTCTTCGACCTTCTTGCCGACGATCATCATCATGTCGGCGAATTCGTCCACCACCACCACGATGGTCGGCAGTTTGTGCAGCAGCGGCGCTTCGTCGTGGATGCTCTCGCGGTGATACAACGGGTCGCTCAATGGCGTACCGGCCTCTTCGGCTTCCTTGACCTTGGCGTTGAAGCCCGACAGGTTGCGCACGCCCATCTTCGCCATCAGCTTGTAGCGGCGCTCCATCTCGGCGACGCTCCAGCGCAGGGCGTTGGCAGCGTCCTTCATGTCGGTGACCACCGGGCACAGCAAGTGCGGGATGCCTTCGTAGATCGACAGTTCGAGCATTTTCGGGTCGATCATGATCAGCTTGGCGTCTTCCGGGCCGGACTTGAACAGAATCGACAGGATCATCGCGTTCACGCCCACCGACTTACCGGAACCGGTGGTACCGGCCACCAGCAGGTGGGGCATCTTCGCCAAGTCGGTGATGACCGGCTTGCCGCCGATGTCGTGGCCCAGGGCCAGGGTGACCGGCGACTTGTGATTGTCATACTCAGGCGTCGACAGCACTTCGGAGAAGCGCACGATCTGCCGGTCTTCGTTGGGAATCTCGATGCCCACGGTGGTCTTGCCGGGAATCACTTCCACCACCCGCACGCTGGTCACGGCCAGGGAGCGCGCCAGGTCCTTCGCCAGGTTGGCGATGCGACTGACCTTCACGCCGGCGGCCGGCTGGATTTCGTAGCGGGTAATCACCGGACCCGGGTGGATCGAATCCACCGACACCTCGACCCCGAACTCCTTGAGCTTGATCTCCAGCAAGTGGCCGACGGCCGCCAGGGATTCGGGGGAATAATTGAGCTGTTTCTTCTCGGCCGGGTCCAGGATCGAGATCGGCGGCAAGGTCCCTTCCACCGCACTGTCGACGAACAGCGGCGCCTGTTTCTCTTTCTGCACGCGCTTGCTCTGCTCCGGCGGCTTGGCCGGGGCCATGGTGATGACCGGCGGCACCTGTTTTTCGCGCTCGGACATGTGCTTGCTCAAGGCCTGCTCACGCTCGATCAGGCGCTCCTTGACCTTGGCCTGCTCGCGCTTGTCCGGCGTCGTCGGGGCCACCACGTCGTGGACGCGGTCGTCGACTTCACGCAGTTGCGCCACCAGTTGCTTGCGCTCGGTGCGCGCCGCCCACCAGCGGTTGACGGCGCCCTGGATCAGTTCGATCAGGTCGAGGGTGATCTTGCCCGTGACGTCCATGACCTTGAACCAGGACAGGTCGGTGAACACCGTCAGGCCAAACAGGAACAGGGCGATGAACAGCAACGTGCTGCCCTGGATGTTCAGGGCGTTCCTGGCCAGGTCACCGAGGCTTTCCCCCAGGGCGCCACCCGCCCCGGCCGGCAAACCGGTGGGCGCATGGAAATGGATATGGGCCAGCGCGGCCCCCGACAACACCAGGAATACCAGGCCGATCAGGCGCCAGGAGAACAACCAGCCGCTCCACTGCCACGGCTCGTGGCGCTGACGGAAGATCTGATAGGCCTTTATCGCCAGCAGCAACGGGAAAATGTAGGCGAAATAGCCCAGCACCATGAACAGGATGTCGGCGCTGTAGGAGCCGGCCGGACCGCCGAAATTCTGCACGTCGTCGATCTTGCTGTTATGGCTCCAGCCCGGATCGTCCTTGCCGTAGGTCAGCAAGGCCATCATCAGGAACAGGCACAGGGCACCGATGGCGATCAATGCACCTTCCTTGAGCCGGTAGTGCAGTTGCTGGCGCCAGAGCGGAACGACTGGTTTGGGTGCTGCGGTGGATTTCTTCAAAACGCTTCTTTTCCTGCGCCAACGGCGCGTCCATCTGTTGAATGACTATAAAAAACTGCCCATGACGAGCAGGTAAAAAAGTGAATGTGCACAACCGGTACTACTTTTACCACTGTGAGGTGCATCCAGAAAACCGCAGGCGTGGCCGAAAATTTTGATCTTTAGCCCATCCTGCGTTCAAAACCCAGGCATTGTACGGGTTTGTCTGCGCCAATTGGACCATGCATTCTCTTTTGTGACAAAGGCTTATGAGGTGTTTTTATGAGCGAAGTGAAGCATTCACGCCTGATCATTCTGGGTTCCGGCCCTGCGGGGTACAGCGCGGCTGTCTATGCCGCCCGCGCCAACCTCAAACCCGTTGTCATTACTGGCCTGCAGGCCGGTGGCCAGCTCACCACCACCGTGGAAGTCGATAACTGGCCCGGCGATGTCGAAGGCCTGACCGGCCCGGTACTGATGGAGCGCATGCAACGGCACGCCGAGCGTTTCGACACGCAGATCGTCTACGACCATATCCACACCGCCAAGTTGCAGCAGCGCCCGTTCGAATTGATCGGCGACAGCGGCATCTATACCTGTGATGCGCTGATCATTGCCACCGGTGCCTCAGCCCAGTACCTGGGGCTGCCCTCGGAAGAAAGCTTCGCCGGCAAAGGGGTTTCCGCGTGCGCGACGTGCGATGGCTTTTTCTATCGCAACCAGGTGGTAGCGGTAGTCGGCGGCGGCAATACCGCGGTCGAGGAAGCCCTGTACCTGTCGAACATCGCCAGGGAAGTGCACCTGATCCACCGCCGCGACAAGCTGCGCGCCGAGAAAATCCTCCAGGACAAACTCTTCGAAAAAGCCACCAGCGGCAATATCAAGCTGCACTGGAACCAGAACCTGGATGAAGTCCTGGGCGACGCCAGCGGCGTGACCGGCGCGCGCCTGCGGCACAGCGAGACCGGCGAAACCAGCACCTTGTCCCTCGCCGGGGTGTTCATTGCCATCGGTCACAAACCCAACACCGATCTGTTCCAGGGCCAGTTGACGATGCGCGACGGCTACCTGCTCGTGCACGGCGGCAGCGAAGGCAACGCCACCGCGACCGATATCGAAGGCGTATTCGCCGCAGGCGACGTGGCCGACCATGTCTATCGCCAGGCGATTACTTCCGCCGGTGCCGGCTGCATGGCCGCACTCGACGCGGAGAAGTATCTCGATGACATCCCTGCCGTTTGACGGTTAACCTTCCAGGCGGGGGCTCGCTGACCGGCGAGACCCGCATCTGCCGCCCTCCCCTTCTACAAGCCGGACGCCCATGCTGACCTGGTTACAACGCAACAGCTTCGAATTTCCGCCATTGGCAAAGGCCATGCGCGATCCCAACGGATTATTGGCCGCCGGTGGCGATCTATCCGCCGACCGGCTGATCCAGGCCTACCGCCACGGCTGCTTCCCATGGTTTTCCGAGGGGCAACCGATCCTGTGGTGGTCGCCGGACCCACGCACGGTGTTGTTTCCCGACGAACTGCACATATCCCGCAGCCTGGGCAAACTGTTGCGCAAGCAGCGCTATGACGTGACGTTCGATCGGGATTTTGCCGCGGTCATCCAGGCCTGCGCGGCACCGCGAGACTATGCCGAGGGCACCTGGATCACCGACGCCATGCAAACCGCTTATCTGGAATTGCACCGACGCGGTTTCGCCCACTCGGTGGAAGTCTGGGACCAGGGGATGCTGGTGGGCGGCCTGTATGGCTTGGCCATGGGCCAGTTGTTTTTTGGCGAATCCATGTTCAGCCGGGCCGACAATGCGTCGAAATTCGGCTTCGCCACCCTGGTCCAACACCTCAAGGCCGCCGGTTTCGTGCTGATCGACTGTCAGATGCCCACCGAGCACCTGCACAGCCTGGGCGCTCGGTCGATTCCACGCACCGAATTTGCGGGCTATCTAAAGGCACATCTGGACCTGCCCAACCAAGCAACATGGGTTTGCTGAGCGACATTCGCGCTCCTGGCTTACAATTAAATCCAAAGCTTATTCCGAGGGCCGATCATGACCGAGTTGGCGCGTTTGAAGTTCTATGCCACTCAGCCCCACTCTTGCAGTTACCTGCCGGAGGAGCAGGCCACGACGCTGTTCCTCGACCCTAGCCAGCCCATGGATGTGCATGTCTACGCAGACCTGTCGGAAATGGGCTTTCGTCGTAGCGGCGATCATCTCTACCGGCCCCATTGCCAGCATTGCAACGCCTGCGTCCCGGCGCGCATTCCCGTGGCGCAATTCTTGCCCAATCGCCAGCAGAAACGCATTTTCAAACGCAACGCCGACCTTCAGGTCCGCCCGGCCAAGCCGCAGTTCACCGAGGAATACTTCGACCTGTACCAACGCTACATCGAACAACGCCATGCCGATGGCGACATGTACCCGCCCAGCCGGGATCAGTTCTCGACCTTCCTGGTGCGTGACCTGCCGTTTTCCCGCTTCTATGAGTTCCGGCTGGAGGGACGACTGCTCGCCATCGCTGTCACGGACCTGCTGCCCAACGGCCTTTCAGCGGTGTACACCTTCTATGAGCCGGAGGAAGAACGGCGCAGCCTGGGGCGCTTTGCCATTCTCTGGCAAATCAACGAAGCCCGGCGCCTGGGACTGGAAGCGGTGTACCTGGGCTACTGGATCAAGAACTGCAAGAAAATGAACTACAAGACCCAATATCGGCCTATCGAATTGCTGATTAACCAGCGATGGGTCGTCCTGAGTTAGAAGCCTTTGGCTTAAAAGCTAGAACCCCTTGGCTTGACCCCCCTTTTTCGGGCACAATGCACGCCGCTTTTGCCTGGCGCAGTTGCACCGGGCCATTCACTGGATACCGAGGGCTTTACTGCATGTCGAAAGAAGACAGCTTCGAAATGGAAGGCACTGTCGTCGACACCCTGCCCAACACCATGTTTCGTGTGGAGTTGGAAAATGGGCACGTCGTAACCGCGCATATCTCCGGCAAGATGCGCAAGAACTACATTCGTATTCTTACCGGTGACAAAGTGCGCGTCGAGCTGACGCCCTATGACTTGAGCAAAGGGCGCATCACTTACCGCGCTCGCTAACAAGTCAATACAAGACGCCCGGCTAGATGCCGGGCGTTTTTGTTTGCCTGCGATTTGATGCTCCCGCCCTCCTTGTGGGAGCGAGCTTGCTCGCGATAGCAGAGGGTCAGCTTGCATTGATGCAGGATGTGCCGCCGCCATCGCGAGCAAGCTCGCTCCCACAGGGATTGGCGGTGGGGCCAGTAACAGCAAAAAGGCGCCTTTCGGCGCCTTTTGCTTTGTTGCAGTTAACGGTCAGGCCATTTCGGCCGTGGTTTCGAAGTCGAAGGTCAGTTCGCCGTCCTTGATGTCGATGTGAACCACACCGCCATGCTCGGCCAGCTCGCCAAAGAGAATCTCCTCCGCCAGCGGACGCTTGATCTTGTCCTGGATCAAGCGAGCCATCGGCCGCGCGCCCATCGTCACATCGTAACCACCTTCGGCCAGCCAACTGCGGGCCGCATCGGTAACCTCCAGCAACACACGCTTGTCTTCGAGCTGCGCCTGAAGTTCGGTAAGGAACTTGTCCACCACGCTCTTGATGACTTCATGACTGAGGCGACCGAACTGGATAATGGTGTCCAGGCGGTTGCGGAATTCAGGCGTGAAGCTTTTCTTGATCACTTCCATCGCATCGGACGAGTGGTCCTGATGGGTGAAACCGATCGAAGCGCGAGCTGCGGTTTCGGCACCGGCGTTCGTGGTCATGATGACGATCACGTTGCGGAAGTCCGCCTTGCGCCCGTTGTTATCGGTCAGCGTACCGTGGTCCATCACCTGCAGGAGCAGGTTGAAGACTTCCGGATGCGCCTTCTCGATTTCGTCGAGCAGCAATACGCAGTGCGGTTGCTTGGTGATGGCTTCGGTCAACAGGCCGCCCTGGTCGAAACCGACATAGCCCGGAGGCGCACCGATCAGACGCGATACGGTGTGGCGCTCCATGTACTCGGACATGTCGAAGCGCACCAGCTCGATGCCCATCGCCTTGGCCAACTGCCGTGCCGCCTCGGTCTTGCCGACACCGGTAGGACCGGCGAACAGGAACGAACCCACCGGCTTGTCCGGCGACTTGAGACCGGCGCGGGACAGCTTGATGGCGGTCGACAGCGAGTCGATGGCCGCATCCTGGCCGAACACCGTCAGCTTCAGGTCACGCTCCAGGTTACGCAGCAGTTCCTTGTCGGAACTGGTGACGTGCTTGGGCGGAATACGCGCGATTTTCGCCACGATGTCCTCGACCTGAGGCACTTCGATGCGCTTGACGCGTTTCTCCACGGGCTGCAGGCGCTGGTAGGCACCCGCCTCGTCGATGACGTCGATGGCCTTGTCCGGCATGTGCCGGTCGTTGATGTAGCGCGAGGCCAGTTCAGCGGCCGCGCGCAGGGCTTCATCGCTGTATTCGATGTTGTGGTGCAGCTCGAATCGCCCCTTCAGGCCGCGCAGGATGCCAATGGTGTCTTCCACCGAAGGTTCCGACACATCGACCTTCTGGAAACGCCGAGCCAGGGCACGGTCTTTCTCGAAGATCCCGCGAAACTCCTGGAACGTGGTCGAGCCGATGCAACGGATATCACCTGAAGACAGCAGCGGCTTGAGCAGGTTCGACGCATCCATGACCCCGCCCGACGCCGCCCCGGCACCGATAATGGTGTGGATTTCGTCGATGAACAGGATCGCCTGCGGACGTTTTTTCAGTTCGCCGAGCAACGCCTTGAAGCGCTTCTCGAAATCACCGCGGTATTTGGTACCTGCCAGCAAAGCCCCCAGGTCGAGGGAGTACACCACGCTGTTGGCCAGCAGGTCCGGCACCTGGTTATCGACGATGCGCTTGGCCAGGCCTTCGGCAATCGCGGTCTTGCCCACGCCCGCCTCGCCCACCAGCAATGGGTTGTTCTTGCGCCGCCGAGCCAGGATCTGGGCCACGCGCTCGACTTCCGCCTCGCGCCCGACCAGCGGATCGATCCGGCCCTGGCGTGCCAGTTCGTTCAGGTTGCTGGCATAGGCATCCAATGGGTTGCCTGAAGAAGAAGACTCACCGCCCTCGTCGTCCTGCATATCCTGCTCACCCTCGGAATGATCGCCATGCCCAGGCACCTTCGAGATGCCATGGGCGATGTAGTTGACGACATCGATACGCGCAACGCTCTGCTGCTTGAGCAGGAACACCGCTTGGCTTTCCTGCTCGCTGAAGATGGCAACCAGCACGTTGGCGCCGGTGACTTCACGCTTGCCCGAGCTCTGTACGTGGAAGACAGCACGCTGCAGGACACGCTGGAAGCCCAGGGTTGGCTGGGTTTCACGATCCTCGTCATGCACGGGGATCAATGGCGTGGTGGAGTCGATGAACTCCTGCAGATCATGCTTGAGTTTATCGAGGTTCGCGCCGCAGGCACGCAAAACGGTGGCGGCAGCCTCGTTATCCAATAGGGCCAGCAGCAGGTGCTCGACGGTCATGAATTCATGACGCTTCGAACGAGCCTCCTTGAAGGCAAGATTGAGGGTGACTTCGAGCTCGCGGTTTAACATAGCTTCACCTCATACCCAAGTGGTCGGCGTTAACCGTCCTTCTCGATTTCACAGAGTAGCGGATGCTGGCTTTCCCGGGCGTACTGGTTGACCTGCATAGCCTTCGTCTCGGCGATGTCGCGGGTAAACACGCCACATACTGCCCGTCCCTCTGTATGGACGGCCAGCATGACCTTGGTCGCCAGCTCCCGATTCAGGTTAAAAAACACCTCGAGCACTTCGACGACGAAATCCATCGGTGTGTAGTCATCGTTGAACAAAACCACCTTGTACATCGGTGGCGCCTGTAATGCGGGCTTTGCTTCCTGAACAGCAATGCCTGCGGAATCGTCGTCGTGTAGATCCGGGCGATCCTGATTGAATGTTAGTCGAATCTGGCTGACTGCATGCATGGAAAGAAAGGTTCGTTTAGTTGGCGAATACAGTGATGGGGGCGCTTGTGGGCGATTTCAACCACGACCACCGGAGCCACCTTGACTATCGGGAAAACGGTGTTACAACCAATAGAGCCCATCGTGGGTTAAAAAGGTCCGTGGAATCTATCCTGTACAAGAAGATTAACCTGCGGATGGACTGGATGATACTCCAGTGATGGAGTGCGTTGCAGAGGGAAATGGGTTATGTCGGTCGTCAAGATGAAGGGTAAGGTGAAATGGTTCAATAATGCCAAGGGTTACGGTTTCATTCTTGCGGACGGCAAGGATATTGGAGACCTGTTCGCCCATTTTTCGGTGATCGAGATGGACGGCTACAAGACCCTGAAGGCCGGGCAACCGGTGACATTCAACGTCATCCAGGGGCCCAAGGGCCTGCACGCGATCAACATCAAGGTTGTCCTCGCCGAAGACGCGCCCGCCCCTGCCAATGTCATTGTCAGGGTCACCGAGACCCACTGACCCGGCAGTCGCCACCCCGCCTGAATGAAAATGCCCGGCTCGATCACTCGAGCCGGGCATTCGCGTTGAGCGCCGATCCGCTTACATGTGCGAGATCAGGGCATCACCGAAGCCCGAGGACGATACCAGCTTGGCGCCCTCCATCAGGCGTTCGAAGTCATAGGTCACGGTCTTGGCCGAAATCGCGCCGTTCGTGCCCTTGATGATCAAGTCGGCCGCTTCGGTCCAACCCATGTGGCGCAACATCATTTCCGCCGACAGAATCAGCGAGCCCGGGTTGACCTGGTCCTTGCCGGCATACTTGGGCGCGGTACCGTGGGTGGCTTCGAACATCGCCACGGTGTCGGACAGGTTGGCGCCCGGCGCGATACCGATGCCGCCCACTTCCGCCGCCAGGGCGTCGGACAGGTAGTCACCGTTCAGGTTCAGGGTGGCGATCACGTCATACTCGGCCGGGCGCAACAGGATCTGCTGCAACATCGCATCGGCGATGGCGTCCTTGACGATGACGTTCTTGCCGGTCCGCGGGTTCTTGAACTGCATCCACGGCCCGCCGTCGAGCAGGGTCGCGCCGAACTCTTCGGCCGCCACTTCGTAGGCCCATTCCTTGAAGGCACCTTCGGTGAACTTCATGATGTTGCCTTTATGCACGATGGTCAGCGAATCGCGGTCGTTGTCGACCACATATTGCAGGGCCTTGCGAGCCAGGCGCTTGGTGCCCTGCTTGGAAACCGGCTTGACGCCGATGCCGCAATCCTCGTCGAAACGGATCTTGGTCACGCCCATTTCTTCTTTCAGGAACTTGATAACCTTGGTGGCTTCGGGCGAGCCGGCTTTCCACTCGATGCCCGCGTAGATGTCCTCGGAGTTCTCGCGGAAGATCGTCATGTCCACGTCGCCAGGCTTCTTGACCGGGCTTGGCACACCTTCGAACCAGCGCACCGGACGCAGGCAGACATACAGGTCGAGCTGCTGGCGCAGCGCTACGTTCAACGAACGGATACCGCCACCCACCGGCGTGGTCAGCGGGCCCTTGATGGAAACCACGTAGTCCTTGACCGCATCCAGGGTTTCCTGGGGCAACCAGGTGTCCTGGTCGTAGACCTGGGTCGCTTTCTCACCGGCATAGACTTCCATCCAGGAAATCTTGCGCTTGCCGCCATAGGCCTTCTGAACCGCAGCGTCCACAACCTTGATCATGACCGGACTGATATCGACGCCAATGCCGTCGCCTTCGATGAAGGGGATGATCGGGTTGTCGGGAACATTAAGAGAATGGTCTGCATTGACGGTGATTTTGTCACCGACGGCTGGAACCTGAATCTTTTGATACCCCATGCTGAACTCCATTGCTTGGATTGAACATCTGGCTGCGTTCGAGCGTACCCCAGTTGAATCGGCACGCAAACCCTACGTTAGGCCCATCGGCGGCAAAGCGTTGCACTTCGCCGCGTACAACCCTGAAAACCAAGGGAAAAGCGCCAAACATGAGCATAGTCCGCCCCAGGGGGACTGCGACGTTTAGACCAATGGACGTGTACGGAAGTCTATGAACCATCGGCAGATCGCCAGCTACCTATGTATAATGCCGCCGCTGACCACAGGGTCACGACGGCTGACGGCTCTATCACAGGACTTTCCGCCAGTTTAAAAGCCGGACCGTTACCGCGGCCCAACCGCTTGACGCTCGACTGATGCACCCAACATCACCGCGAAGAAACCTCGACATTCGGTTCACGGATGACTTTGAACGAACGCGCTTACCCGGCGCCCCTCGAGTTTCTGCGCATGCTTTAGCAAAGAAGAGAGTTAATCCGAATATGCCCACCCGCTCGAAGATCATCTATACCTTCACCGACGAAGCGCCTGCCCTCGCCACCTATTCGCTGCTGCCGATCGTCGAAGCCTTTACCGCTTCGGCCGATATCGCCGTGGAAACCCGCGATATCTCCCTCGCAGGGCGCATCCTGGCCAGCTTCCCCGAGCAACTGGGTGACAAAGCCGTAGCCGACCACCTCGCCGAACTGGGCGACCTGGCCGTTACGCCTGAAGCCAACATCATCAAGCTGCCGAACATCAGCGCCTCGGTGCCGCAACTGCAGGCCGCGATCAAGGAATTGCAGGCCCAGGGCTACGCACTGCCGGACTACCCGGAAACCGTGACCACCGACGCCGAGAAAGACGCTCGCGCCCGTTACGACAAGGTCAAGGGCAGTGCCGTGAACCCGGTCCTGCGCGAAGGCAACTCCGACCGCCGCGCACCGCTGTCGGTCAAGAACTATGCGCGCAAGCACCCGCACAAGATGGGCGCCTGGGCCGCGGACTCCAAGTCCCACGTAGCCCACATGAGCACCGGCGATTTCTACGGCAGCGAAAAAGCCGCCCTGATCGACGCCGCCGGCAGTGTGAAAATCGAGCTGATCGCCCAGGACGGCACTGCCACTGTCCTGAAGGAAAAAACCACCGTACAAGCCGGTGAGATCCTCGACTGCGCCGTGATGAGCAAAAACGCCCTGCGCGACTTCATCGCCGCTGAAATCGAAGACGCCAAGCAAAAAGGCGTGCTGCTGTCGGTTCACCTCAAGGCCACCATGATGAAGGTCTCCGACCCGATCATGTTCGGCCAGATCGTTGCCGAGTTCTATAAAGACGCCCTGGCCAAGCACGCACAAGTGCTGGAACAGATCGGCTTCAACCTGAACAACGGCATCGGCGACCTGTACACTCGCATCAAGGCCCTGCCGGCCGAGCAACAGGCGCAGATCGAAGCAGACATCCAGGCGGTCTACGCGGCGCGCCCATCCCTGGCGATGGTCAACTCCGACAAAGGCATCACCAACCTGCACGTGCCGAGCGACGTGATCGTCGACGCCTCGATGCCAGCCATGATCCGTGACTCCGGCAAGATGTGGGGCACCGATGGCCAGTTGCACGACACCAAGGCCGTGATCCCGGATCGCTGCTACGCCACCATCTACCAGGCAGTGATCGAAGACTGCAAGCAACACGGAGCCTTCGACCCGACCACCATGGGCAGCGTGCCGAACGTCGGCCTGATGGCCAAGAAAGCCGAAGAATACGGCTCCCACGACAAGACTTTCCAGATCAAGGCCAACGGCGTGGTCCGCGTTTCGGACAACACCGGTCGCACCCTGCTGGAGCAGAACGTCGAGGCTGGCGACATTTTCCGCATGTGCCAGACCAAGGACGCGCCGATCCAGGATTGGGTCAAACTGGCCGTCAACCGTGCCCGCGCCAGCAGCACCCCGGCGATTTTCTGGCTGGATCCGATGCGCGCCCATGACGGCGTGGTGATCGAGAAGGTCCAGACTTACCTGAAGGATTACGACACCGCCGGCTTGGACATCCGCATCATGTCGCCTGTCGACGCGATGAAGTTCACCCTGGGCCGCACCCGCGAAGGCAAGGACACCATCTCGGTGACCGGCAACGTGCTGCGTGACTACCTGACCGACCTGTTCCCGATCATGGAACTGGGCACCAGCGCCAAGATGCTGTCGATCGTGCCGCTGATGAACGGCGGTGGCCTGTTCGAAACCGGCGCTGGCGGCTCGGCCCCCAAGCACGTCCAGCAGCTGCTGGAAGAGAACTTCCTGCGCTGGGATTCCCTGGGCGAGTTCCTGGCCCTGGCTGCATCCCTCGAGCACCTGGGCGTGACCTACAACAACCCGAAAGCCCTGGTGCTGGCCAAGACCCTGGACCAGGCTACCGGTGAGTTCCTGGACCGCAACAAGTCGCCTTCGCGCAAAGTCGGCGGCATCGACAACCGTGGCAGCCACTTCTACCTGACCCTGTTCTGGGCCCAGGCGCTGGCCGCTCAAAACGACGACGCGGCCCTCAAGGCTCAGTTCGCTTCCCTGGCCAAGACGCTGACCGACAACGAAGAAAAAATCGTTGCCGAACTCAACGCTGTCCAAGGCAAGCCCGTGGAGATCGGCGGTTACTACTTCGCCAACCCGGAGCTGACCAGCAAGGCCATGCGCCCGAGCAACACCTTCAACGCGGCGATTGCTGCGCTGGTGTAAGGTTGTAAGGGAACACCACAAACCCCGGCCTAGTGCCGGGGTTTGTGTTTCCAGGCATGCCAAGCCCTCCTGTGGGAGCCGAGCTTGCTCGCGATGACGGCTGCATGCTCAACCACGATGCAAGCAGGCCCACCGCTATCGCGAGCAAGCTCAGCTCCCACACGAGCACAGGCGCTCTCCAACCTCTCTTGACCCACCCCATTGGCTGCCCAGGCTGACCTTGACAGTACAATCAGACAGCCTAGCCTTAAAAGCATCGTTCTAAGTACGCCCTCTTCACTGAAGGCGCATGAAGTAAAGCATGAGCGCCGAAAGCCACGGCTTGATCCAAGCACACCCTTTCAGCGTTTATGGATGCGAGATGTCTCGGCAAGAGAACGAGAGAGCGTCAAATCGGGCAGCATTCTGAACTGCCTACAGCTGTATCGACCTCAAGTGGAGCGAAACCGGGTTGCTCGAATCGCCTGCGTAGCGATAGCAATCCTTCCTGGTTTGAGTTTTTAACGAACGACACGCTAAAAACTCATTACCTGATTCGCATCCGTTGAGGAAGCACACCATGAAAAACAATGCGCAAATAACCCTACCCGCCCAAAGGCACTTCTCTATTGGTAACTGGAGCTTTCTGGAGCTGACAGTTTCCCCAACCCTCTATAAAAGAGACCATGACAATGAGCCCTTTGCCTATTATGAAGTGAGCAAGATCAGCTCTACGGGTGGAAGATACTCTACCGATGTTCGTACCAATGACTATGGCCAGCGATACAGCTACGCCACTGCCTCCCATGAATTACTGTTTAAAAGCGCATCCGCCGAATACCGATTCAATGCGACCAAGTTTGGAAATCAGGTCACCTATTCCACCAACTCACCGGGCGCCTCCGTCGAAGCGTTCTATTTCATATTCGATGATTTTCTCCGCATGATCGAACTTACAATGCGCGAGCCCGGAGAACCCGTCGAGGGCAAGAGGCATGAGGCCGACAGGGAGTGCGAGGCTCAGATCAACGGCCAGACCATTCAATGCTCTTCAGCCGACCCTGTGCATCCCGCCCCCCCAAAAAAGGTGTCGCAAATCGTTTTCGCAGACACGGATAAATTTTCTTTTTTATCCAACGTCAATCTCTATTTTTCGGGCTGCGATGTATACCTGGAAGAGTCCCCAGGAAAAGTAAAAAGAGTTGATCGTCACGGCGAGGGCAATCCAAGTGCGGCCACCAACTACTACCTTACACCGGACAAGGGCTATCCCCCCGGAATCACAAGCCTGACTATAAAAGACGGGTTTTCGGAAACGACGGCTATCGTTGAGTTCGATCACGACACGTTCAATAAACAGGTCACCATGACAATTAAATCCTTTACCAGCAGACTGTGCGATATCCGAGCATTCACCTACAACGAACACCACTTTCCCAATGCGATATGCATTGCCCTTTAAGGACGTCCAAACCTTGCACGGGCCAGCATCGCTGACCAGGGAAACATGAGCATAGGCATGGACATTTGCTCGGGACGGCGATTGGTCATTCATTTAATATCGACTGACCCACCGCTATCGCGAGCAAGCTCGCTTCCACGGTGGCCCATATTCCCTACGAGAAATAAAGGAACCCCATGGACTGGCAACCCCACATAACCGTCGCCACCATCGTCGAGGACAACGGCCGCTTCCTGATGGTGGAAGAATCCAAGGGCGGGCGCGCAGTGCTCAACCAGCCCGCCGGGCACCTGGACCCGGACGAAACACTGATCGACGCCGCCGTACGCGAAACCCTGGAAGAAACCGGCTGGGACGTCGAGCCCACCGGTGTGGTAGGCATTTACCTGTACACCGCCCCCAGCAACGGCGTGACCTACCAGCGCGTCTGTTTCGCCGCCAAGGCCTTGCAACACCACCCCGAGTATCAATTGGACGACGGCATCCTCGGCGCCAAATGGCTGACCCGCGACGAATTGCTCCAGCGGCGCGAGCACTGGCGCAGCGAGCTGATCATCCGTTGCATCGACGATTATCTGGCCGGCCATTGCCACAGTCTGACGCTGATCCGTCCTTCTCTTTAGCCTTGCGCGCCCGGGCCTGATAGAATCGCGTCCTTTTTCAAGACACTCATTGAATTCCTATGCGTGATCCAGCCCCTTCTGACACACCCAAGAAGCGCGTCATTGTCGGCATGTCCGGCGGCGTGGACTCTTCCGTTTCCGCCCTTCTGCTGATTGAGCAGGGTTATGAGGTGGAAGGCCTGTTCATGAAGAACTGGGAAGAAGACGACGGAACCGAATACTGCACCGCCATGGATGACCTGGCGGACGCCCAGGCCGTGTGCGACAAGATCGGCATCAAGCTGCACACCGCCAACTTCGCCGCCGAGTACTGGGACAACGTGTTCGAGCACTTCCTGGCCGAATACAAGGCCGGTCGCACGCCGAACCCGGACATCCTCTGCAACCGCGAAATCAAGTTCAAGGCGTTCCTCGACTACGCCATGATGCTGGGCGCCGACCTGATCGCCACCGGCCACTACGTGCGCCGCCGCGACATCGATGGCCGCACCGAACTGCTCAAGGGCCTGGACCCGAACAAGGACCAGAGCTACTTCCTGCATGCCGTCGGCGGCGACCAGATCGCCAAGACCCTGTTCCCGGTAGGCGAACTGGAAAAGCCCGAAGTGCGTGCGATTGCTGAAAAACACCAGCTCGCCACCGCCAAGAAGAAGGACTCCACCGGGATCTGCTTTATTGGCGAGCGCCGCTTCAGCGACTTCCTCAAACAATACCTGCCGGCCCAGCCGGGCGAGATCAAGACCACCGAAGGCGAAGTCATCGGCCGCCACCATGGCCTGATGTACCACACCATCGGCCAGCGCCAGGGCCTGGGCATCGGTGGGCTGAAAGACGCCGGGGAAGAGCCGTGGTACGTGCTGGTCAAGGACCTGGAGCACAACGAGTTGATCGTCGGCCAGGGCAACGACCATCCCTGGCTGTTTTCCCGCGCCCTGCTCGCCTCCGAGATCTATTGGGTCAACCCCATCGACCTCGGCGAACCACGCCGCCTGACAGCCAAGGTTCGCTACCGCCAGAGCGACCAGCCCTGCACCCTGGAAAAAACCGCCACGGGCTACCGCGCCACCTTCGATGACCCGCAGCGGGCGGTCACACCCGGCCAATCCGTGGTGTTCTACGACGGCGACATCTGCCTGGGCGGCGGCGTGATCGAAGTCGCAGAGCCCTGGAGCAGCCAGGCATGAACCCAATCCAGGAACAACTGACGGCATTGGGCGGCGTGTTTCTCGCCGCCGTGCTGGTGGACAGGATCGCCAAGACCGGCCAGGCCACCGAAGCGGGCGTGGCCTGCATGCTCGGCAGCCTGCTGGTTCGCGACCCCAAGGACACCCTGGAAGTCTATGGCGGCGACGACCTGAACCTGCGCGAAGGCTATCGTGCGCTGATCGGCGCCCTGGAGCGCGATCCCAGCACCTTGCAACGCGAGCCGCTGCGCTATGCCCTGTCGATGCTGGGCCTTGAGCGCCAGTTGGCCAAGCGCGACGACCTGCTGGAGACCATCGGCAAACGCTTGCCGCAGATCCAGTCCCAAGTCGAACACTTCGGCCCGGCTCACGAAAACGTCGTCGCGGCCTGCGGTTCGCTGTACCAGGACACCCTGAGCACCTTGCGCCAGCGCATCCAGGTGCATGGCGACATGCGCAACCTGCAACAGCCAAGCAATGCCTCGAAGATCCGCGCCCTGCTGCTGGCCGGGATTCGCTCGGCACGACTTTGGCGGCAATTGGGTGGCCATCGTTGGCAACTGGTGATCAGCCGCCGCAAATTGCTGAAAGAGCTTTACCCGTTGATGCGCAACGAATAAGTCGCCTCGACCTGCTTTTTTGTGGCGAAGGCGCTTGCTCCCTCGCCACAGGTAATAAACAGTTTTAGCTTGTTACGCGTAGCACGCCGGTCAGTTGGCGACGGACCGGCACTTGTTTTCATGTATGATACGCGCCCCATTTCGTTGCCCGACTGTCCGAGAACACCCCATGCAGCTCTCTTCGCTCACTGCGGTTTCCCCTGTTGACGGCCGCTACGCCGGCAAAACCCAGGCCCTGCGCCCGATTTTCAGCGAGTACGGCCTGATCCGTGCCCGCGTCCTGGTTGAAGTGCGCTGGCTCCAGCGCCTGGCCGCCCACCCTGCCATCGGCGAAGTGCCGGCGTTTTCCGCCGAAGCCAACGCGGTGTTGAACGCGCTGGCAGAAAACTTCGTGCTGGAGCACGCCGAGCGCGTCAAAGAGATCGAGCGCACCACCAACCACGACGTCAAGGCCATCGAATACCTGCTCAAGGAGCAGGCGGCCAAGCTGCCGGAGCTGGCCAATGTCAGCGAGTTCATCCACTTTGCCTGCACCAGCGAGGACATCAACAACCTGTCCCACGCCCTGATGCTGCGCGAAGGCCGTGATGAGGTGATGCTGCCCCTGATGCGCCAGACCGCCCAGGCCATCCGCGAACTGGCGATCCGCTTCGCCGACGTGCCGATGCTGTCGCGTACCCACGGTCAACCGGCTTCGCCGACCACCCTGGGCAAGGAACTGGCAAACGTGGTCTACCGCCTGGAGCGCCAGATCGCCCAAGTGGCCGCCGTGCCGCTGCTGGGCAAGATCAACGGCGCCGTGGGCAACTACAACGCCCACCTGTCGGCCTACCCGGACATCGACTGGGAAGCCAATGCCCGCGCCTTCATCGAAGACGAGCTGGGCCTGAGCTTCAACCCGTACACCACCCAGATCGAACCGCACGACTACATCGCCGAGCTGTTCGATGCGATCGCGCGCTTCAACACCATCCTGATCGACTTCGACCGTGACATCTGGGGCTATATCTCCCTGGGCTACTTCAAGCAGCGCACCATCGCCGGCGAAATCGGTTCTTCGACCATGCCGCACAAGGTCAACCCGATCGATTTCGAAAACTCCGAAGGCAACCTGGGCATCGCCAACGCGCTGTTCCAGCACCTGGCGAGCAAACTGCCGATCTCCCGCTGGCAGCGCGACCTGACCGACTCCACCGTACTGCGCAACCTGGGCGTGGGTTTTGCCCACAGCGTCATTGCCTACGAAGCCAGCCTCAAGGGCATCAGCAAGCTGGAACTGAACGAGCAGAAGATCGCCGCCGACCTCGACGCTTGCTGGGAAGTTCTCGCCGAGCCGATCCAGACCGTGATGCGTCGCTACAACATCGAAAACCCGTATGAAAAGCTGAAAGAGCTGACCCGTGGCAAGGGCATCAGCCCTGAAGCGCTGCAGACTTTCATCGATGGCCTGGACATGCCTGCCGAGGCCCGCGCGGAGCTGAAGAAGCTCACGCCGGCCAGCTACATCGGCAACGCGGTGGAACAAGCCAAGCGCATCTGATCCACGGCTTTACCTTTGAGACGCCCGGCCGCGCCGGGCGTTTTTATTCGCGTCTGAAAAGTATATTTTTTCAATAGGTTACACATGAATCCTGATATTCCTCTGCAACTCCTGGGCGGCATCACGGCACGGGAATTCCTGCGCGACTACTGGCAGAAAAAACCCCTGCTGATCCGTCAGGCGATTCCTGACTTCCAAAGCCCGATCGACGCCGATGAACTGGCCGGCCTGGCCCTGGAAGAAGAAGTCGAATCGCGCCTGGTGATCGAGCACGGCGAGACCCCTTGGGAAATGCGTCGCGGCCCGTTCGCCGAAGACGAATTCAGCAAGTTGCCGGAGCGCGAGTGGACCCTGCTGGTGCAGGCGGTCGATCAGTTCGTACCGGAAGTCGGCGAACTGCTGGAGAACTTCCGCTTCCTGCCGAGCTGGCGCATCGACGATGTGATGATCAGCTTCGCCGCCCCCGGTGGCAGCGTGGGTCCGCATTTCGATAACTATGACGTGTTCCTGCTGCAAGGCCATGGCCAGCGCAACTGGAAGATCGGCCAGATGTGCGACTCCGAAAGCCCGCTGCTGCAGCACGCCGACCTGCGCATCCTCGCCGACTTCGAAGCCACCGACGAGTGGACCCTGGAGCCGGGCGACATGCTCTACCTGCCGCCGCGCCTGGCGCACTGCGGCGTGGCCGTGGACGACTGCATGACCTACTCCGTGGGTTTCCGTGCACCAAGCGCCGCTGAAGTGCTGACTCACTTCACCGACTTCCTGAGCCAGTTCCTGCCGGACGAAGAACGCTACACCGACGCCGACGCGCGCCCGGTGGCCGACCCGCACCAGATCCAGCAAGACGCCCTCGACCGCCTCAAGGGCCTGCTGGCCGAGCACATGAGCGACGAGCGCCTGCTGCTGACCTGGTTCGGCCAGTTCATGACCGAGCCGCGCTACCCGGAACTGGTAGTGGGTCCGGAAATGGAAGATGACGAGCTGTTGGCCGGCCTGGAGCAAGGCGCGGTGATCATCCGCAACCCAAGCGCCCGCCTGGCCTGGTCGGAAGTCGACGACGACCTGTTGCTGTTCGCCAGCGGCCAGAGCCGTTACCTGCCGGGCAAGCTGCGCGAACTGCTGAAAATGATCTGCGCCGCCGACGCCCTGCACAGCGAAAACCTCGGCCCGTGGCTGGCCGACGAAGACGGTCGCAGCCTGATCTGCGAGCTGGTCAAGCAAGGCAGCCTGGGGTTCGCCGATGAATAAAATTCACGTTCGTGTCGCAGACTGGCAAAAGGATAACGCCGAGATCCGGCGCATTCGTGAGACCGTGTTCATCGCCGAGCAGTCCGTCCCGCCCGAGCTGGAATGGGATGCCGACGACCAGGGCGCGGTGCATTTCCTGGCGTTTGAAGGCGATTTCCCCATCGGCACCGCGCGCCTGTTGACCGACGGCCACATCGGCCGTGTCTCGGTCCTCAAGGACTGGCGCGGCCTGAAGGTGGGCGATGCGTTGATGCACGCGGTGATCGCCGAAGCCGAGAAGCGTGGGCTCAAGCAGCAGATGCTCAGCGCCCAGGTGCATGCCACGCCGTTCTACGAGCGGTTGGGGTTTGCAGTGGTCAGCGAGGAGTTCCTGGAAGCCGGGATTCCTCACGTGGACATGGTGCGGCGCTCGGCCTGAAACCGCTGACCAGCAAGAGGGTGACCTTTGTGGCGAGGGAGCTTGCTCCCGCTGGGTCGCGAAGCGGCCCCAAAAACAAAGGGCTGCTGCGCAGCCCAGCGGGAGCAAGCTCCCTCGCCACAGGTGCATCACACCCCCCCCCAAAACGCCCCGCCATCCCCCGATGCCGGGGCGTTTTGCCGTCTACCATTCAACTTGCCCCATCCGGGGCCGACAAACTGGCAATATCAAGCCTTTGTCTCGCGGAGAAATGGACATGCCTCTACGCACCCTCCTGGTCACCCTGCTGCTCGGTTGCAGCCTGTCAGTCATGGCCGATACGCAAATCGTGCCACTGAACTACCGTACCAGCGCCGACCTGCTGCCGGTGGCGCAGAATTTCATTGGCAAGGACGGCCAGGTCAGCGCCTACGGCAACCAACTGATCGTCAACGCCGAGCCCGGCAAGATCGAAGAGCTGCGGCAATTCCTGGCCCAATTGGACACCGCGCCCAAGCGCCTGCTGATCACGGTCGACACCAACGAAAACAACCTCCAGGGCGACCAGGGTTACTCGATCAACGGTGCAGCTCCCAGCCAGACCCGCATCATCAACCGCAGCACCGCCAGCCGTGACGGCGGCGTACAGCAGGTGCAGGCCAGTGAAGGCCAGCCGGCGCTGATCCAGGTAGGCCAGAGCGTGCCATTCACTAGCAACCAGACCGACAACTACGGCCGCATGCAGAGCCAGACTGAATACCGCAACGTCACCCAGGGTTTTTATGTCACGGCCAGCGTCACCGGCGAGACCGTTCATCTGAGCATCAGCACCAATCGTGACCGTATGAGCCAGGAACGTCCCGATGTAGTGAACGTTCAGAGTACCGACACAACTGTCAGCGGACGCCTCGGCGAATGGATCACCCTGGCCGGCGTGAATCGCCAGACTCAGGCCGACAAACAAGGCCTGACCCGCAGCTACTCGACCCAGGGCCGCGACGACATGATTTTGCGGGTCAAGGTCGACACCCTGAACTGAAGCACCAAAAACTGACTGATGAGTCGTATTAGACCAAAGATGTAGTGCTATAAAAAAAGCACTACAAAACGTTTGACGAGCCAAAAAACCGAAGGCATGATGGCCTCGCTCCCGCTAATCAGGGGCCCTGGCAAGGGCCTTCGGGTCGACGCTTGCAACTATCCTGCGAGCCGATTCGTGTCTGTACCGCCCACAAGGTGTGTTTGACGAGGTTGCGACTGGAACGAAGTTGTCCCGAGGGACGGAAGCGTAACTAGGTAACCCGGCATCACTCTGAGTTCGTATTAAAGGCCCACGACGCCCGAATGCGCCCGCAGTTCGCCCCTACCTGCTCACTTTCCCCTCGAGCCCATCGTTCATCCCGTCGCCACCTCGCCTGAACCGACTTGTACGCCAACCCCTGGTCGGCAGGAGCAGGAATTTTCCACCAAGACCTATGCGACGAGGTTTATCTCCATGGCACTGACACGCGAACAGCAAATTGCAGCCCTTGAAAAAGACTGGGCTGAAAACCCGCGCTGGAAAGGCGTGAAGCGCAATTATTCCGCTGCTGACGTCGTCCGTCTGCGTGGCTCGGTTCAACCTGAGCACACCTTTGCGAAAATGGGCGCCGAGAAGCTGTGGAACCTGGTCACCCAGGGCGCCAAGCCAGCCTTCCGTCCCGAGAAAGATTTCGTCAACTGCATGGGCGCCCTGACCGGCGGCCAGGCTGTGCAGCAAGTCAAGGCGGGCATCCAGGCGATCTACCTGTCGGGCTGGCAAGTGGCTGCGGACAACAACTCCGCCGAGTCGATGTACCCCGACCAGTCGCTGTACCCGGTGGATTCGGTTCCAACCGTGGTCAAGCGCATCAACAACTCGTTCCGTCGCGCCGACCAGATCCAGTGGAAAGCCGGCAAGAACCCGGGCGACGAAGGCTACATCGACTACTTCGCACCGATCGTGGCTGACGCCGAAGCCGGTTTCGGCGGCGTCCTGAACGCCTACGAACTGATGAAGAGCATGATCGAAGCAGGCGCCGCCGGCGTTCACTTCGAAGACCAACTGGCCTCGGTGAAAAAATGCGGCCACATGGGCGGCAAGGTTCTGGTTCCAACCCAGGAAGCCGTGCAGAAGCTGACCGCTGCCCGCCTGGCCGCCGACGTTGCCGGTGTACCGACCATCATCCTGGCCCGTACCGACGCCAACGCCGCTGACCTGCTGACCTCCGACTGCGACCCGTACGACCAGCCGTTCGTGACCGGTACCCGCACCCAGGAAGGCTTCTACAAGGTGCGCGCCGGTCTCGACCAAGCCATCGCCCGTGGCCTGGCCTACGCGCCGTACGCCGACCTGATCTGGTGCGAAACCGCCAAGCCGGACCTGGACGAAGCCCGCCGCTTCGCCGAAGCGATCAAGAAGGAATACCCGGACCAACTGCTGTCGTACAACTGCTCGCCTTCCTTCAACTGGAAGAAAAACCTGGACGACGCGACCATCGCCAAGTTCCAGCGCGAACTGTCCGCCATGGGCTACAAGCACCAGTTCATCACCCTGGCCGGCATTCACAACATGTGGCACAGCATGTTCAACCTGGCGCACGACTACGCCCGCAACGACATGACCGCCTACGTGAAGCTGCAAGAGCAGGAATTCGCCGACGCCGCCAAGGGCTACACCTTCGTGGCTCACCAGCAGGAAGTGGGCACCGGCTACTTCGACGACATGACCACCGTGATCCAGGGCGGCACTTCGTCGGTGACCGCACTGACCGGCTCCACCGAAGAAGAACAGTTCCACTGATTCACACGCTTGCCTCGAGTAAGCGGCCCTTGCGGACCGGATAAAAACTAACCGCAAAGCCGACGATCTGAAGCCCCGACTGGTTCGGGGCTTTTTTTCGCCGGTTTTTTACACTTTGAAGTGACTGACCAGTTGCTGCAACTGGTTACCCAGGCGCGCCAGCTCAATGCTGGAAGCGGCGGTTTCTTCGCTGGCCGAGGCGGTCTGTTCGGATACGTCGCGCACGCTCAGAATACTGCGGCTGATGTCCTCGGCCACCGAGCTTTGTTGCACCGCAGCAGCGGCAATCTGCTGGTTCATGGCCTGGATGCCGGAAACCGCCTGGGTGATGTTGCCCAGGGAGATGCCAACCTTGCCGGCCAATTCCACGCTGCTGTCGGTCAGTTCGCGGCTATTGCGCATGATGCTCGACACCTGGCGCGTGCCGTTCTGCAAGCCCGCCACCAGGCTTTCGATCTCTTCGGTGGAATGCTGGGTACGCTGGGCCAGGCCCCGCACTTCGTCGGCGACCACGGCAAAACCGCGCCCGGCGTCACCCGCGCGGGCAGCCTCGATGGCGGCGTTAAGGGCCAGCAAGTTGGTCTGCTCAGCCACCGCCCTGATCACATCCATGATCTTGCCGATGCGCGCGCTTTCTTGTTCCAACCCATCCATGGCGTCGACGGAGCGCCCGACTTCGCTGGCCAAACGCTCGATCTGAACGATGGCCTGGGCGACCACTTGGTCGCCGATACGGGCCTGCGCATCGGCCTCTGACGCGGCGGTGCAAGCCTGTTCGGCATTACGCGCGACTTCATGCACGGTGGCCGACATTTCCTGCATGGCGGTGGCTACCTGATCGGTCTCGGTCTTCTGACTATTGACCCCGGCACTGGTCTGCTCGGTGACCGCCGATAACTCTTCGGCGGCGCTGGCGATTTGGGTGACGCCATCGCGGATGCCACCGATCAGGTCGCGTAACGTGGTGCCCATGCGCTGGATACCTTGCTGCAAGACACCCAGCTCATCACTACGGGTCACGACCATGTCTTGGGTGAGGTCGCCTGCTGCAATGCGGTCGACCACAGCCAATGTGTCCTGCAATGGCCGCGTAATCTGGCGAGTGATGACCATGGCCGCAAGAATCCCCAACAACATCGCCAAGGCCGTGCAGCTCAGTTGCAGGATGCGGGCCTGGGCGCTGTCTTCGTCACGGGAGGTCAGTTGGCTGGCATACATTTCATCAGTCAGACGGGTGATGGTGTCACCCGAATCGATGGTGTCCTGCACAGCCTTGCCAATGGCCTGGTTACTGGCGGTGAAGTTCTGCACCGAATGGCGGTAAGCAATCAGTGCGGTTTCCAGCTGCTTGATGGTGTCGGCATAGCTCGGGCCGAAAGCACTATTAAGGGTTTCGATGCCCTTGAGCGCATTTTCGAGCTGGCGAGAGGCGGCTTGTTCGGTGGCGCTGTTGGGGTTGCCGGTGTAGCCACGCACTTCATAACGCACCAGCGCCACATCCTCCTTGGCCTTGAGAATGATCCGGTACAACTCGAAACGGCGCTCATCCGAGGCAGGCATTGCCTCTACGTCATTGATGACCTTGGCAATCAGCGCGGCGCCCTTGACCGCATTGACGCCCATCTCCTTGCGCATGGCCGCGTCATTGCGATAAGCCTCGCGCATCGTATTCAGTGCCACCTGATACTGCTTGCTGGCCTGCTCGATCAGCGCAAGCTTTTTCAGGTTGTCAGGCTTTCTCAACTCGCCTGCAAGGCTTTTTTGCTTGGCGACAAATTGCTCCAGCGACGCCTGGATCAATGCCCCCTTTTGTTCATCGCCCTTGTCCAGCTGGTATTGCAAGCGAGCCCTGCGCAGGTGATCGAGGCGGTTGCCGAGTTCGGTAATGCTGGTCATTCGATCAGTGCGCTCGAGCATTTTTCCCAGGCTGAACCAGCCGCTCGCGGCAAGGATAGCGGTCAGCAGCAGCACAACGGCAAAGCCCAAAGCCAACTTGAGCATAACGCTCATATTCGCGAACCAAGAATTCATGACATTCCTTTGGTAATCAGCCGCGAGCGATGAGAACTGACGCAGCTATCTATGGAGGGAGCGATTGTCTAATCAATATTGATATAGATGATTAGATGAGAGAGCGGCAAAGATAGCTATTTGCCATCAATCCTTCAAGGCTCTAGGCCAGGCCTCTTGCCGATTTTTTGCGGGCAAAGCGGTTTCGCTTAACGCTCCAATGCCCCGGGCGCAGTTTCTGGATGGGCTCGACTGAGCGACCTCGATCGGATGGCCGAGGTTTTTTTACCCGTTTTCTTTGAAGCCACCTACGCTTTAAGGGCAAGCCTGCACCTGTGGAAGCCAGGCTTGGCTGCGATGAACGATAAGGCAGTCTGCCTCGGGACCGCGTTGCCGACATCGCGAGCAAGCCTGGCTTCCACGGGAGCAGCCCCTCATGCCGATCCAACCCTCACCGAGCCCTTCCCTTCGGCGCGCTGACAGAAAAATTGATCGAACGCAGTATTGGGCAGTCCGAAAAGGAGTAAAACGTCCGACGCTGACAATTGCAGTAGCGACGATGTAAGACAGCCTCTCGGACACGACACTAAGTGCACTGTAGAAAAGGCCGGCACAGATAATAATAATTATCATTTGGAAGTCGTTATCATTGTTACATTCCGCACGAAATATTATTGATGAATAACCGGCCAACGCCCACGGGGCCGGGGCCGCAGGGTCCTGGAGGCGCGCTATGTCCTTATTCCAATAAATAATTTCGCTATAGGAATTTTACTTGCCCGGTGTTTAGCCATAAAATCACCGCGATTGATTGCTGCGACATATCGTCACTGCGTTATTTCATTCAAGCTCAGAGACCTTTGCTCTCTGTTAAGGATTTCCAGCATGTCCGAAGCGACAGGACTCATGGCCCACAATTGGGGCTTTGCCATTTTCCTTCTGGGCGTTGTTGGCCTGTGTGCTTTCATGCTCGGTGTGTCGAGCCTGCTTGGGTCAAAAGCCTGGGGCCGCAGCAAAAATGAACCGTTCGAGTCCGGCATGCTGCCTACCGGTGGCGCCCGCTTGCGGCTCTCAGCCAAATTCTATCTGGTCGCGATGCTGTTCGTGATCTTCGATATCGAAGCCCTCTTTCTCTTTGCATGGTCTGTGTCCGTCCGCGAAAGCGGCTGGACCGGATTCGTCGAAGCTCTCGTTTTCATAGCAATTCTGTTGGCAGGTCTTGTCTACCTTTACCGGGTGGGGGCACTTGATTGGGCTCCGGAAGCTCGGCGCAAGCGGCAAGCGAAGCTGAAACAATGAGGCTTTGGCAATGCAATACAATCTCACCAGGATCGACCCCGATGCTCCTAACGAGCAGTATCCGATTGGCAAACGGGAAACCGTCGCCGATCCGTTAGAAGATCAAGTCCACAAAAACATCTTCATGGGCAAGCTCGAAGACGTGCTGAACAGCACGGTCAACTGGGGTCGCAAGAACTCCCTGTGGCCGTACAACTTCGGCCTTTCGTGCTGCTACGTGGAAATGACCACCGCCTTCACGGCGCCCCACGACATCGCGCGCTTTGGCGCCGAGGTGATCCGGGCATCGCCGCGCCAGGCGGATTTCATGGTTATCGCCGGTACCTGCTTCATCAAGATGGCGCCGATCATCCAGCGTCTCTACGAGCAAATGCTCGAGCCCAAGTGGGTCATCTCCATGGGTTCGTGCGCCAACTCCGGTGGCATGTACGACATCTACTCTGTCGTTCAAGGGGTGGACAAGTTCCTGCCCGTGGACGTCTACGTGCCCGGCTGCCCGCCTCGCCCCGAAGCTTTCCTGCAAGGCTTGATGCTGTTGCAGGAGTCGATTGGCCAGGAGCGTCGCCCACTGTCCTGGGTCGTTGGCGATCAAGGCGTCTATCGCGCCGAGATGCCGTCGCAAAAGGAACAGCGCCGCGAACAGCGTATCGCAGTCACCAACCTGCGCAGCCCCGACGAAGTCTGATCCAGCTCTGCTCTGTACAAGAAACGAGAACCTGGCTTCATTCTTTACGTTGACCGAAAGCGATAAATAACCATGACTACAGGCAGTGCTCTGTACATCCCGCCTTACAAGGCAGACGACCAGGATGTGGTCGTCGAACTGAACAACCGTTTTGGCCCCGAGGCGTTCACCGCCCAGCCGACCCGTACCGGCATGCCGGTGCTTTGGGTCGCCCGCGCCAAACTCGTCGAAGTCCTGACTTTCCTGCGCAACCTGCCCAAGCCGTACGTCATGCTCTATGACCTGCACGGCGTGGACGAGCGTCTGCGCACCAAGCGTCAAGGGCTGCCCGACGGCGTCGACTTCACCGTGTTCTATCACTTGATGTCGATCGAGCGTAATAGTGACGTAATGATCAAGGTCGCGTTGTCCGAGAGCGACCTCAGCGTGCCGACCGTGACCGGCATCTGGCCGAACGCCAACTGGTACGAGCGTGAAGTGTGGGACATGTACGGGATCGACTTCCCCGGCCACCCGCACCTGACCCGCATCATGATGCCGCCGACCTGGGAAGGTCACCCGCTGCGCAAGGACTTCCCGGCCCGTGCCACCGAGTTCGACCCGTTCAGCCTGTCCCTGGCCAAGCAACAGCTCGAGGAAGAAGCCGCGCGCTTCAAGCCTGAAGACTGGGGCATGAAGCGTTCGGGCGCCAACGAGGACTACATGTTCCTCAACCTGGGCCCGAACCACCCTTCGGCCCACGGTGCGTTCCGCATCATCCTGCAACTGGACGGCGAAGAGATCGTCGACTGCGTGCCGGACATCGGCTACCACCACCGTGGCGCCGAGAAAATGGCCGAGCGCCAGTCCTGGCACAGCTTCATCCCGTACACCGACCGTATCGACTACCTCGGCGGCGTGATGAACAACCTGCCGTACGTACTGTCGGTGGAGAAACTGGCCGGGATCAAGGTCCCGGAGAAAGTCGACGTCATCCGCATCATGATGGCCGAGTTCTTCCGCATCACCAGCCACCTGCTGTTCCTGGGTACCTATATCCAGGACGTGGGGGCGATGACACCGGTGTTCTTCACCTTCACCGACCGCCAGAAGGCCTACACGGTGATCGAAGCCATCACCGGTTTCCGCCTGCACCCGGCCTGGTACCGCATCGGTGGCGTGGCCCACGACCTGCCGCGCGGCTGGGAAAAGCTGGTCAAGGACTTCGTCGAGTGGATGCCCAAGCGCCTGGACGAATACACCAAGGCCGCCCTGCAGAACAGCATCCTCAAGGGCCGTACCATCGGGGTCGCCGCCTACAACACCAAAGAGGCCCTGGAATGGGGCGTCACCGGTGCCGGCCTGCGTTCCACCGGTTGCGACTTCGACCTGCGCAAGGCGCGCCCCTACTCCGGCTACGAAAACTTCGAATTCGAAGTACCGCTGGCGGCCAACGGTGACGCCTATGACCGCTGCATGGTTCGTGTCGAGGAAATGCGCCAGAGCATCAAGATCATCGACCAATGCATGCGCAACATGCCGGAAGGCCCGTACAAGGCGGATCACCCGCTGACCACGCCGCCGCCCAAAGAGCGCACGCTGCAGCACATCGAGACCCTGATCACGCACTTCCTGCAGGTTTCGTGGGGCCCGGTCATGCCGGCCAACGAGTCCTTCCAGATGATCGAAGCGACCAAGGGCATCAACAGTTATTACCTGACGAGCGATGGCGGCACCATGAGCTACCGCACCCGGATTCGCACCCCAAGCTACCCGCACCTGCAGCAGATCCCTTCGGTGATCAAAGGCAGCATGGTCGCGGACTTGATCGCGTACCTGGGTAGTATCGATTTCGTTATGGCCGACGTGGACCGCTAAGCATGAACAGCACGCTTATCCAGACTGACCGTTTCGCCCTGAGCGAAACCGAGCGCTCGGCCATCGAGCACGAGTTGCATCACTACGAAGACCCGCGCGCGGCGTCGATCGAAGCCCTGAAGATCGTCCAGAAGGAACGTGGCTGGGTGCCCGACGGCGCGCTCTACGCCATCGGCGAGATCCTCGGCATCCCGGCCAGCGACGTCGAAGGCGTCGCCACTTTCTACAGCCAGATTTTCCGCCAGCCAGTGGGCCGTCACATCATTCGCGTCTGCGACAGCATGGTCTGCTACATCGGCGGCCACGAATCGGTGGTCGGCGAGCTCCAGAGCAAGCTGGGCATCGGCCTGGGCCAGACCACCGCCGACGGCCGCTTCACCCTGCTGCCGGTGTGCTGCCTGGGCAACTGCGACAAGGCACCGGCGCTGATGATCGACGACGACACCTTCGGTGACGTCCAGCCTGATGGCGTCGCCAAACTGCTGGAGGGCTACGTATGACCCTGACTTCCTTCGGGCCCGCCAACCGCATCCAGCGTTCGGCCGAAACCCATCCCCTGACCTGGCGTCTGCGTGACGACGGCGAAGCGGTGTGGCTGGACGAGTACCAGGCCAAGAACGGCTACGCCGCCGCGCGCAAGGCGTTTGCCGACATGGCCGGCGACGACATCGTCCAGACCGTGAAAGACTCCGGCCTCAAGGGTCGTGGCGGCGCGGGCTTCCCCACGGGCGTGAAGTGGGGCCTGATGCCCAAGGACGAATCCATCAACATCCGCTACCTGCTGTGCAACGCGGATGAAATGGAACCCAACACCTGGAAGGACCGCATGCTGATGGAGCAACTGCCCCATCTGCTGATCGAAGGCATGCTGATCAGCGCCCGTGCGCTGAAGACCTACCGTGGCTACATCTTCCTGCGCGGCGAATACACCACCGCCGCCAAGCACCTGAACCGTGCCGTGGAAGAAGCCAAGGCCGCGGGCCTGCTGGGCAAGAACATCCTGGGCAGCGGCTTCGATTTCGAGCTGTTCGTCCACACCGGCGCCGGGCGCTACATCTGCGGTGAAGAAACCGCGCTGATCAACTCCCTGGAAGGCCGCCGCGCCAACCCACGCTCCAAGCCGCCCTTCCCTGCCGCCGTGGGCGTGTGGGGCAAGCCGACCTGCGTGAACAACGTCGAGACCCTGTGCAACGTGCCGGCGATCATTGCCGACGGCGTGGACTGGTACAAATCCCTGGCCCGCGACGGCAGCGAAGACATGGGCACCAAGCTCATGGGCTTCTCCGGCAAGGTCAAGAACCCTGGCCTGTGGGAACTGCCGTTCGGCATCACCGGCCGCGAGCTGTTCGAAGACTACGCCGGCGGCATGCGCGACGGCTACACGCTCAAGTGCTGGCAGCCCGGCGGCGCCGGTACCGGTTTCCTGTTGCCGGAACACCTGGACGCACAAATGTACGCCGGCGGCATCGCCAAGGTGGGCACCCGCATGGGTACCGGCCTGGCCATGGCGGTGGACGACAGCGTCAACATGGTGTCGCTGCTGCGCAACATGGAAGAGTTCTTCTCCCGTGAGTCGTGCGGTTTCTGCACCCCTTGCCGCGATGGCCTGCCGTGGAGCGTCAAGCTGCTGCGGGCCATTGAAAACGGCGAAGGCCAGGCCGGCGACATCGAGACCCTGCTGGGTCTGGTGGGTTTCCTCGGCCCAGGCAAGACCTTCTGTGCTCACGCACCGGGTGCCGTGGAGCCGTTGGGCAGCGCCATCAAATACTTCCGTCCAGAGTTCGAAGCCGGCATCGCGCCCACCAGCGCCGTCGTCCCGCCTCTGGCAAAGCCGATCGTAGTCGGCGCGTAAACGCTTAAAAAGGCGAAGGGTCCGTGCCCTTCGTCTTCTCGTGTGATGACGCCGTAAGCGGCTGTGTTGATTCACGCGAACAACAAGATTCCATTAGCCACGCCCGCTGACACCGGGCCAACGAAGAACTTTGAACCATGGCCACTATCCACGTAGACGGCAAAGAGCTCGAAGTCGATGGCGCAGACAACCTGTTACAGGCATGTCTGTCGCTGGGCCTCGACATTCCTTATTTCTGCTGGCACCCCGCCCTTGGCAGCGTTGGCGCTTGTCGCCAGTGCGCGGTCAAGCAGTACACCGACGAAAACGACAAGCGTGGTCGGATCGTCATGTCCTGCATGACCCCCGCCACCGACGGCAGCTGGATCTCCATCGACGACGAAGAAGCGAAGGTGTTTCGCGCCAGCGTCGTCGAATGGCTGATGACCAACCACCCTCACGACTGCCCGGTCTGTGAGGAAGGCGGCCACTGCCACCTGCAAGACATGACCGTGATGACCGGCCACAACGAGCGCCGTTATCGCTTCACCAAACGCACCCACCAGAACCAGCAACTGGGCCCGTTCATCTCCCACGAGATGAACCGCTGCATCGCCTGCTACCGCTGTGTGCGTTTCTACAAGGACTACGCCGGCGGTACCGACCTGGGCGTGTTCGGTGCCCACGACAACGTGTACTTCGGTCGCGTCGAAGACGGCACCCTGGAAAGCGAGTTCTCCGGCAACCTCACCGAGGTCTGCCCGACCGGTGTGTTCACCGACAAGACTCACTCCGAGCGCTACAACCGCAAGTGGGACATGCAGTTCTCGCCAAGCATCTGCCATGGCTGCTCCAGCGGCTGCAACATTTCCCCGGGCGAGCGCTACGGTGAACTGCGGCGCATCGAAAACCGCTTCAACGGTTCGGTCAACCAGTACTTCCTGTGTGACCGTGGCCGTTTCGGCTATGGCTACGTCAACCGCAAGGATCGCCCACGCCAACCGCAGCTGGCGGGCGGCGCCAAGCTGAGCCTGGACGAAGCGCTGGACAAGGCCGCCGAGCTGCTGCGCGGTCGCAACATCGTCGGCATCGGCTCACCACGGGCCAGCCTGGAAAGCAACTACGCCCTGCGTGAACTGGTCGGCGCCGAGCACTTCTACAGTGGCATCGAAGCCGGCGAGCTCGAACGCATCCGCCTGGTGCTGCAAGTGCTCAAGGACAGCCCGCTGCCGGTGCCGACGATGCGCGACATCGAAGACCACGACGCAGTGTTCGTCCTTGGCGAAGACCTGACCCAGACCGCCGCCCGCATGGCCCTGGCCCTGCGCCAATCGGTCAAGGGCAAGGCCGAGGACATGGCCGACGCCATGCGCGTGCAGCCATGGCTCGACGCCGCCGTGAAGAACATCGGCCAGCACGCGCTGAACCCGCTGTTCATCGCCAGCCTCGCTGAAACCAAGCTCGACGACGTCGCCGAAGAATGCGTCCACGCCGCTCCGGACGACCTGGCCCGCATCGGTTTCGCCGTGGCCCACGCCCTGGACGCCAGCGCCCCGGCCGTCGACGGCCTGGACAGCGAAGCGGCCGCCCTGGCCCAACGCATCGCCGACGCCCTGCTGGCGGCCAAGCGCCCATTGATCATCGCCGGCACCTCCCTGGGTTCCAAGGCCTTGATCGAAGCCGCCGCCAACATCGCCAAGGCCTTGAAGCTGCGCGAGAAGAACGGGTCCATCAGCCTGATCGTGCCGGAAGCCAACAGCCTTGGCCTGGCCATGCTCGGTGGCGAATCGGTGGACGCCGCCCTGCAAGCGGTGATCGACGGCAGTGCCGACGCCATCGTCGTGCTGGAAAACGACCTCTACACTCGCACCGACAAAGCCCGGGTGGACGCAGCCCTGAACGCCGCGAAAGTGGTGATCGTCGCCGACCACCAGAAAACCGCCACCACCGACCGTGCCCACCTGGTGCTGCCGGCGGCGAGCTTCGCCGAAGGCGACGGTACGCTGGTCAGCCAGGAAGGCCGCGCCCAGCGCTTCTTCCAGGTGTTCGACCCGACTTACCTGGACGCCAGCATCCTGGTCCACGAAGGCTGGCGCTGGCTGCATGCCCTGCGCGCCACCCTGCTGGACCAGCCGATCGACTGGACGCAACTGGACCACGTCACCGCCGCCGTCGCTTCGAGCAGCCCGCAACTGGCTCGCATCGTCGATGCCGCGCCATCGGCCTCGTTCCGCATCAAGGGCCTGAAACTGGCGCGCGAACCGCTGCGCTACTCCGGTCGCACCGCGATGCGCGCCGACATCAGCGTCCACGAACCACGGACCTCCCAGGACAACGACACAGCGTTCTCGTTCTCCATGGAAGGTTACTCGGGCTCCACCGAACCGCGCTCGCAAGTGCCGTTCGCCTGGTCGCCGGGCTGGAACTCGCCGCAAGCCTGGAACAAGTTCCAGGACGAAGTCGGTGGTCACCTGCGTGCTGGCGACCCGGGCACCCGCCTGATCGAAAGCCAGGGCGATGGCCTGAGCTGGTTCGCCAGCGTGCCACGCGCCTTCAACCCGGCACCGGGCACCTGGCAGGTCGTGCCGTTCCATCACCTGTTCGGCAGCGAAGAGAACTCTTCCAAGGCCGCACCGGTGCAGGAACGCATCCCAACCGCCTACGTGGCGCTGGCCAAGTCCGAAGCCGACCGCCTGGGTGTCAACGATGGTGCCCTGCTGAGCCTGAACGTGGCCGGCCAGACCCTGCGTCTGCCGCTGCGCATCAATGAAGAACTGGGCGCCGGCCTGGTGGCCCTGCCGGCCGGTTTGGCGGGTATTCCACCGGCGATATTCGGCAAAACCGTCGACGGTCTGCAGGAGGCAGCGCAATGAGCTGGTTCACCCCTGAAGTGATCGCTGTGATCCTGACGGTCCTCAAGGCCATCGTGATCCTGCTGGCCGTGGTGGTCTGCGGCGCGTTGCTGAGCTTCGTCGAACGTCGCCTGCTGGGCTGGTGGCAGGACCGCTACGGTCCGAACCGCGTCGGCCCGTTCGGCATGTTCCAGATCGCCGCCGACATGATCAAAATGTTCTTCAAGGAAGACTGGACACCGCCGTTTGCCGACAAGGTGATCTTCACCCTGGCACCGGTCGTGGCCATGAGCGCCTTGCTGATCGCCTTCGCGATCATCCCGATCACCCCGACCTGGGGCGTGGCGGACCTGAACATCGGCCTGCTGTTCTTCTTCGCCATGGCCGGCCTGTCGGTCTACGCGGTGCTGTTCGCCGGCTGGTCGAGCAACAACAAGTTCGCCCTGCTGGGCAGCCTGCGGGCCTCGGCCCAGACCGTGTCCTACGAAGTGTTCATGGGCCTGGCGCTCATGGGCATCGTGATCCAGGCCGGCTCGTTCAACATGCGCGACATCGTCGAGTACCAGGCCCAGAACCTGTGGTTCATCATTCCGCAGTTCTTCGGTTTCTGTACCTTCTTCATCGCTGGCGTGGCCGTGACTCACCGTCACCCCTTCGACCAGCCGGAAGCGGAACAGGAACTGGCCGACGGTTACCACATTGAATATGCCGGCATGAAATGGGGCATGTTCTTCGTCGGTGAATACATCGGCATCATCCTGATCTCGGCGCTGCTGGTGACGCTGTTCTTCGGTGGCTGGCACGGTCCGTTCGGCATCCTGCCGCAACTGTCCTTCGTCTGGTTCGCCCTGAAGACCGCGTTCTTCATCATGCTGTTCGTCCTGCTGCGCGCCTCGATCCCGCGCCCACGCTACGACCAGGTGATGGACTTCAGCTGGAAATTCTGCCTGCCGCTGACCCTGATCAACATGCTGGTGACCGCTGCGATCGTTTTGATGAACGCGCCTGCGGCCGCGGTTCAGTGAGGATTTGACCCATGTTCAAATATATTGGCGACATCGTTAAGGGTACCGGTACCCAACTGCGAAGCCTGGTCATGATCTTCGGCCATGGCTTTCGCAAGCGCGACACCCTGCAATACCCGGAAGAGCCGGTCTACCTGGCCCCCCGTTACCGTGGCCGCATCGTCCTGACCCGCGACCCCGACGGCGAGGAACGCTGCGTGGCCTGCAACCTGTGCGCCGTGGCGTGCCCGGTGGGTTGCATCTCGCTGCAGAAAGCTGAAACCGAAGACGGTCGCTGGTACCCGGACTTCTTCCGCATCAACTTCTCGCGCTGCATTTTCTGCGGCCTCTGCGAGGAAGCCTGCCCGACCACCGCGATCCAGCTCACGCCGGATTTCGAAATGGCCGAGTTCAAACGTCAGGACCTGGTGTACGAGAAAGAAGATCTGCTGATTTCCGGTCCCGGTAAAAACCCTGATTACAACTTCTATCGTGTTGCAGGCATGGCCATTGCCGGTAAGCCAAAAGGCGCCGCGCAGAATGAAGCCGAACCGATCAACGTGAAGAGCTTGCTGCCTTAAGGAAGAAAGATGGAATTCGCTTTCTATTTCGCATCGGGTATCGCGGTGGTGTCCACGCTTCGTGTGGTCACCAACACTAATCCCATACATGCCCTGCTCTACCTGATCATTTCGCTGATCGCCGTGGCCATGACCTTCTTCGCCCTCGGCGCGCCGTTCGCCGGTGCCCTGGAAGTGATCGCCTACGCTGGCGCCATCATGGTGCTGTTCGTGTTCGTGGTGATGATGCTCAACCTCGGCCCGGCCGCGGTCCAGCAGGAACGCTCCTGGCTCAAGCCGGGCATCTGGGCGGGGCCGGTGATTCTCGCCGCCCTGCTGCTGGGTGAACTGCTGTATGTGCTGTTCGCTCACCAGAGCGGCCAGGCCATCGGCCACACCACCGTAGGCGCCAAGGCCGTGGGCATCAGCCTGTTCGGTCCGTACCTGCTGGTGGTCGAACTCGCCTCGATGCTGCTGCTTGCCGCAGCCGTCACGGCGTTCCATTTGGGCCGTAACGAGGCGAAGGAGTAATCACATGCCTGCTATCCCTCTCGAACATGGCCTGGCGGTTGCCGGCATCCTGTTCTGTCTCGGTCTGGTCGGCCTGATGGTCCGCCGCAACATTCTGTTCGTGTTGATGAGCCTGGAGGTCATGATGAATGCCTCCGCCCTGGCTTTCATCGTCGCGGGCGCTCGCTGGGCGCAGCCGGATGGACAGATCATGTTCATCCTGGTGATCAGCCTGGCAGCCGCCGAGGCCAGTATCGGCCTGGCGATCCTGTTGCAGCTGTATCGCCGCTTCCACACTCTCGATATTGACGCTGCCAGCGAGATGCGCGGATGAACCTTCTCTTCCTGACTTTCATATTTCCTCTTGTCGGTTTCCTGCTGCTGTCGTTCTCCCGTGGACGCTGGTCGGAAAACCTGTCGGCGCTGGTTGGCGTGGGCTCCATCGGCCTGTCTGCCATCGTCACGGCCTACGTGATCTGGCAATTCAACGTCGCCCCGCCGGAAGGTGGCCGGTACGTGCAAGTGCTGTGGCAGTGGATGGCGGTGGAAGGCTTCACCCCGAACTTCGCCCTGTACCTGGACGGCCTCTCGGTCACCATGCTCGGTGTGGTGGTCGGCGTGGGTTTCCTGATCCATCTGTTCGCCTCCTGGTACATGCGCGGTGAAGCCGGTTACTCGCGCTTCTTCGCCTACACCAACCTGTTCATAGCCAGCATGCTGTTCCTGGTGCTCGGCGATAACCTGTTGTTCCTGTACTTCGGCTGGGAAGGCGTGGGCCTGTGCTCGTACCTGTTGATCGGTTTCTACTACAGCAACCGCAACAACGGCAACGCCGCACTCAAGGCGTTCATCGTGACCCGGATCGGCGACGTGTTCATGGCCATCGGCCTGTTCATCCTGTTCCAGCAACTGGGCACGCTGAATATCCAGGAACTGCTGGTCAAGGCACCCGAGCACTTCAAGGTCGGTGACTTCTGGATCGTCCTGGCGACCCTGATGCTGCTGGGCGGTGCCGTCGGTAAATCCGCACAACTGCCGCTGCAGACCTGGTTGGCGGACGCGATGGCCGGTCCTACCCCGGTCTCGGCACTGATCCACGCCGCGACCATGGTGACCGCCGGTGTCTACCTGATCGCCCGTACCCACGGCCTGTTCGCCCTGGCGCCGGACATCCTGCACCTGGTGGGCATTGTCGGCGGTGTGACCCTGGTGCTGGCCGGTTTTGCCGCCCTGGTACAGACCGACATCAAGCGCATCCTCGCCTACTCGACCATGAGCCAGATCGGCTACATGTTCCTGGCCCTGGGTGTTGGTGCCTGGGAAGGCGCGATCTTCCACCTGATGACCCACGCCTTCTTCAAGGCCCTGCTGTTCCTGGCGTCCGGCGCGGTGATCGTGGCCTGCCACCACGAGCAGAACATCTTCAAGATGGGCGGCCTGTGGAAGAAACTGCCGCTGGCCTACGCCAGCTTCATCGTCGGCGGCGCGGCCCTGGCGGCCCTGCCACTGGTCACCGCCGGTTTCTACTCCAAGGACGAGATCCTCTGGGAAGCGTTCGCCAGCGGTAACCAGGGCCTGCTCTATGCCGGCCTGGTGGGCGCGTTCATGACCTCGCTGTACACCTTCCGCCTGATCTTCATCGCGTTCCACGGTGAAGCCAAGACCGAAGCCCACGCCGGCCACGGTATTGCCCACTGGCTGCCACTGTCGGTGCTGATCGTGCTGTCGACCTTCGTCGGCGCCCTGATCACCCCACCGCTGGCCGATGTGCTGCCGCAAAGCGTCGGCCATGCTGGCGGCGAAGCCAAGCACAGCCTGGAAATCGCCTCCGGCGCCATCGCCCTGGCGGGTATCCTGCTGGCCGCCCTGCTGTTCCTGGGCAAGCGTCGTTTCGTCACGGCGGTCGCCAACAGCGGCATCGGGCGGTTCCTTTCGGCCTGGTGGTTCGCCGCCTGGGGCTTCGACTGGATCTACGACAAACTGTTCGTCAAGCCATACCTTGCGATCAGCCACATTCTGCGCAAAGACCCGCTCGACCAGACCATTGGCCTGATCCCGCGCATGGCCAAGGGCGGTCACACCGCCTTGAGCCGTACCGAGACCGGTCAACTGCGTTGGTATGCGGCTTCCATGGCGGCTGGCGCCGTGCTGGTTATCGGCGCCATCGTGCTGGTAGCGGTCTGATATGAACCTTGCGAACTTGCGAAAGGAAACGAGCCCGTCATGATTCTGCCCTGGCTAATCCTGATCCCCTTCATCGGCGGCCTGCTGTGCTGGATCGCGGAGCGCTCCAGCTCCACGCTCCCGCGCTGGATTGCGCTGCTGACCATGTCCCTGGAACTCGCGCTCGGCCTCTGGCTGTGGGCGACCGGCGACTATTCATTCGCTCCGGCCCCTGGCGCCGATCCGACCTGGGCACTTGAGTTCAAGCACGCCTGGATCGCGCGCTTCGGCATCAGCGTGCACCTGGCCCTCGACGGCCTGTCGTTGCTGATGATCCTGCTGACCGGCCTGCTGGGTATTCTCTCGGTCCTCTGCTCCTGGAAAGAGATCCAGCGTCACGTCGGTTTCTTCCACCTGAACCTGATGTGGATCCTGGGCGGTGTCGTCGGCGTGTTCCTGGCGCTGGACCTGTTCATGTTCTTCTTCTTCTGGGAAATGATGCTGGTGCCGATGTACTTCCTCATCGCGCTCTGGGGTCACAGTTCTTCGGACGGCAAGAAAACCCGGATCTACGCGGCGACCAAGTTCTTCATCTTCACCCAGGCTTCCGGCCTGATCATGTTGGTGGCGATCCTTGGCCTGGTGCTGGTCAACTTCAACAACACCGGCGTGATTACCTTCAACTACGCCGACCTGTTGAAAGTGCAGATGTCGCGCACCACCGAGTACGTGCTGATGCTGGGCTTCTTCATCGCGTTCGCGGTGAAGTTGCCGGTGGTGCCGTTCCACTCCTGGCTGCCGGACGCCCACGCCCAGGCGCCGACCGCCGGTTCCGTGGACCTGGCGGGTATCTTGCTGAAGACCGCGGCCTACGGCCTGCTGCGCTTTGCCTTGCCGCTGTTCCCCAATGCCTCGGCCGAGTTCGCGCCGATTGCCATGACCCTGGGCCTGATCGGGATTTTCTACGGTGCGTTCCTGGCGTTCGCCCAGACCGACATCAAGCGCCTGATCGCGTTCTCCAGCGTTTCGCACATGGGCTTCGTGCTGATCGGGATCTACTCCGGCAGCCAGCTGGCCCTGCAAGGCGCGGTGATCCAGATGCTGGCCCACGGCCTGTCGGCGGCGGCACTGTTTATCCTCAGCGGTCAGCTGTACGAGCGCCTGCACACCCGGGACATGCGTGAAATGGGCGGCATCTGGTCGCGCATCGCCTACCTGCCGGCCATCAGCCTGTTCTTCGCGGCCGCGTCCCTGGGCCTGCCGGGCACGGGCAACTTCGTCGGCGAGTTCCTGATCCTGATCGGCTCGTTCGTCAGTGCGCCTTGGATCACGGCGATTGCCACCTCTGGCCTGGTGTTCGGTTCGGTCTACTCGCTGATCATGATCCACCGCGCCTACTTCGGTCCGGCCAAGTCGGATGAAGTGTTGCGTGGCATGGACGGTCGCGAACTGATCATGGTGCTCGGCCTTGCGGTGCTGCTGGTTTACCTCGGCGTGTACCCGCAACCGTTCCTCGACACCTCTGCCGCCACGATGCATGGCGTGCAGCAGTGGCTCGGCACCGCCTTCTCTCAACTCGCTTCGGCCCGGTAAGAGCGCTATGGAATTCACGATTCAACACTTTATCGCGCTTGCGCCGCTGTTGATCACCAGCGCCACGATCATCGTGGTGATGCTGGCGATCGCCTGGCGGCGCAATCACTCGCAGACCTTCCTGCTGTCGGTGGCGGGGCTGAACCTGGCCCTGCTGTCGATTTTGCCGGCCCTGAAAGTCGCGCCACTGGCGGTCACGCCACTGATGCAGATCGACAGCTTCGCCTGCCTCTACATGGCGTTGATCCTGGTCGCCACCCTGGCCTGCGTCACCCTCGCCCACGCCTACCTCGGCGATGGCGGCTCGGGTTACCCGGGCAACCGCGAAGAACTGTACCTGCTGATCCTGATGGCCGCCGCCGGTGGCCTGGTGCTGGTCAGCTCGCAGCACCTGGCCAGCCTGTTCATCGGCCTGGAACTGCTGTCGGTACCGGTCTACGGCCTGGTGGCCTACGCCTTCTTCAACAAGCGTTCCCTGGAAGCCGGCATCAAGTACATGGTGCTGTCGGCGGCCGGTTCCGCGTTCCTGTTGTTCGGCATGGCCCTGCTCTACGCCGAAGCCGGCACCCTGAGCTTCGTCGGCATCGGCCAGGCCCTGGCGGCCACCGGCCTGCCTAGCCCGATCGCACAACTGGGCCTAGGCATGATGCTGATCGGCCTGGCGTTCAAGCTGTCGCTGGTACCGTTCCACCTCTGGACCCCGGACGTCTACGAAGGCGCCCCGGCACCGGTGGCGGCGTTCCTGGCCACCGCGTCGAAAGTGGCGGTGTTCGCGGTCATGGTGCGGCTGTTCCAGATCTCTCCCGTGGCCAGCAGCGGTGTACTGAGCAACGTGCTGACCATCATCGCCATCGCGTCGATCCTGTTCGGTAACCTGCTGGCACTGACCCAGAGCAACCTCAAGCGTCTGCTGGGTTACTCGTCCATCGCCCACTTCGGCTACCTGCTGATCGCCCTGATCGCCAGCAAGGGCCTGGCCGTGGAAGCCATCGGCGTGTACCTGGTCACCTACGTGATCACCAGCCTCGGCGCCTTCGGCGTGATCACCCTGATGTCCTCGCCGTACAACGGCCGCGACGCCGACGCCCTGTACGAATACCGCGGCCTGTTCTGGCGCCGTCCGTACCTGACCGCCGTGCTGACCGTGATGATGCTGTCCCTGGCCGGCATCCCGCTGACCGCCGGCTTCATCGGCAAGTTCTACATCATCGCCACCGGCGTCGAGGCTCACCAATGGTGGCTGGTCGGCTCCCTGGTGCTGGGCAGTGCCATCGGCGTGTTCTACTACCTGCGCGTGATGGTCACCCTGTATCTGATGGAACCGAACCTGCGTCGTCACGATGCCGAGTTGCACTGGGAACAGAAGGCAGGCGGCGTGATGCTGCTGGCCATCGCCGTGTTGGCGTTCTTCCTGGGCGTGTACCCGCAGCCGTTGCTGACTTTGGTCCAGCAGGCGGGCTTGGTGGGCTGATCGCCCAAGCGTCGTAACCACTGAAAATGCCCGTATCGCGAGATACGGGCATTTTTTTTGGCTCTGAATCACGAGGAGTGACAGGCCATCAGCGCAAAGTGCAACGCGTTTCTTGCCCGGCTCATGCAGCTTGCACGACGCTGAAAATAATGAGTCTCTCAACCCATTGTTTTTAAAGGGCTTTAAAACCCTGTTCGGCTGGCACAGCTGATGCAATTCAGCTTTTACGCGGCGTCGGCGCTTGAAGCCTGCCCGCATCCGTGAATTGCCGAGGAGCTACCCATGAATGCCATCGATCTGTTGAAAGCCGACCATGAGCGCGTCAAAGCCATCCTGACTCAACTGAGCGAGTCGACCGAACGCGCCGTGAAAAAACGTACCGACCTGTTGGCGAAACTGGAAATGGAAATCTCCATCCATACCCGCCTCGAAGAAGAAATCCTTTATCCGGCTTTCAAGCAGGCAGGTGGCAAGGAGGAGGCACAGATGTACTACGAAGCCAAGGAAGAGCACCGCACCGTCGACTCGCTGGTGCTGCCCGACCTGAAGGCGACCGACCCGTCCACAGCGGAATTTTCCGGCCGGGCAAAAGTGGTCAAGGAGCTGCTTGAGCACCACATCGAGGAGGAAGAAAAAGAAATGTTCCCCCACGCGAAAAAACTGCTGGGCAAGGCAAAACTGGACGCCTTGGGTGCGGAAATGGAGACCATGAAAGCGCAGTACAAAAAAGAACTGAGCAGCGCCAGCCTCGCCGCCTGATCGTACGCCGCGGATGCGTCAGCCGTCACCCGACGGCTGCACGCCCGAGGCGTTATTGCATGTGTTCGCGCAAGAACTCCACCAACGCCTGCACCGGGCGTGAGCCTTGGCGATGTTGCGGGTAGACCGCCGACAGCGCCAGGGGCTCGGTTTCGAACCCCTCCAACACCTTGATCAACCGACCATCCTTCAAGGCATCGCCGAGGATGAAGGTGGGCAGGTAGGTGACCCCCATTGCGGCGATGGCCGCGTCCCTGAGCACATCGCCGTTATTGGCGCGCATGCGTCCCGTGACCTCCAGGGTCAACGGCTTGCCGGCCCCCGCGAAACGCCACTGCACCTGGCGGCTGTGCCCATAGGGCAGGCAGTCATGATGGCGCAGGTCTTCCGGTCGCATGGGTGTGCCTTTTTGCGCCAGGTAAGCCGGACTGGCGCAGTACACCCGCTCGATGGTCGCGATGCGCCGGGCAATCAGCGTCGAATCCTCCAGCACGCCGATGCGCAGCGCCAGGTCATAGCCCTCCCCCAGCAGGTCCACCGAACGGTCGCTCAGGTCCACTTCGACGCTGACGCCCGGATAGCGCTGCAGGAACAGCGGTAACAGGCTGCCCAGATGCGCCATGGCGAAGGACAGCGGTGCGCTGAGCCGAATCGTGCCACGGGGCTCACTGGTCTGGCCGCTGATCCCCTGCTCCACCTGTTCGACGTCATTGAGCAGGCGCAGCGACGCTTCGTAATAACGCTGGCCCAACGGGGTGACGTCCAGCCGGCGGGTCGAGCGATTGAGCAGGCGTACGCCCAGGCGCTGTTCCAACGCCATGAGCTTGCGGCTGACGAACTGCTTGGACAGCCCCAGCTTGTCCGCCGCGGCGGTGAAGCTGCCTGACTCCATGACCTGGGCAAAGATGCGCATTTCTTCGAAGGGGTTCATTGTCATTCCTGGGGTGGACAGTCAGGGGGATGAGTTGGGCATTGTGGGTGGAGCAAGGCAGGTTGGAAAGGTGTTGAGTGGGCTGACGCTATCGCGAGCAAGCTCGCTCCCACATGGGTTCCCAGTGATTACAGAACCTGAATACACCTCAAACCCTGTGGGAGCGAGCTTGCTCGCGATAGCGGCGGATCAGCTTGCAAGAACCTGATGCCAGGCACAAAAACGCCCGCACAAGGCGGGCGTCATTGAGCATGAATCGCTTACTTGGCCGTCAGCGCCGAGTAGCTGTTCATCAGGTTGCGGTAGTTCGGAATGCGCTGGGACAGCAGGTTGCCCAGGCCTTCGATGTCGTTGCGCCAGTCGCGGTGCAGCTCACAGGCCACCGAGAACCAGTTCATCATCTGCGCGCCGGCGGCGGTCATGCGGACCCAGGCGGCCTGTTGCACGGTTTCGTTGAACGTACCCGAGGCATCGGTCACGACGAACACGTCGAAACCTTCAGCCAGCGCCGACAGGGTCGGGAACGCTACGCAGACATCGGTGACCACGCCCGCGATGATCAATTGCTTGCGGCCGGTGGCCTTGATCGCCTTGACGAAATCTTCGTTGTCCCAGGCATTGATCTGGCCTGGACGCGGGATGTATGGCGCGTCCGGGAACATTTCCTTGAGCTCCGGCACGATCGGGCCGTTGGGGCCTTGTTCGAAGCTGGTGGTCAGAATGGTTGGCAGTTCGAAGAACTTCGCCAGATCGGCCAAGGCCAGCACGTTGTTCTTGAACTCGTTGGGCGAGAAGTCCTGGACCAGGGAAATCAGGCCGGTCTGGTGATCGACCAGCAGGACGACCGCGTCGTCTTTGTTCAGACGGTTATAGGCGGGAACGTTGCTCATGGGATGACTCCTTTGGGATGGATTGTGACAAAACCCTGGTGGGAGCGGGCTTGCTCGCGAAAGCGGTGTATCAGTCGACGAAAATGCTGAATGTCAGTCCGCATTCGCGAGCAAGCCCGCTCCCACAGGGGAATCTGTGTGTATCAGTCAGAAGGCAAAGCAGGAGCAGCCAAACGCCCCCCAGAAACCCTGGAAATCACTGACCGGAACGTTCGACAGTCGTGCCCGTTCATGGCTGTGGGCATGCACCGTGCACGGACCGCTGCACTGGTGGACCTGAGCCTGCAACGGCGAAGTCGGGCGCCAGTGGCCCGGGACCTTGACCACCGGTGACCAGTCAGGCAAAACCGGGACGCTGGCCGGGCCGAGTTTTTCGAAGTCACCGGCGGCGTACACCACCTTGCCGTCCACAACGGTCAGCACCGACTCGATCCACTTGATGGCTTCTTCCTCGACGCTGAAGAAGTCCGCGCTCAGGGCCGCCAGGTCCGCCAGTTGGCCGACCTTGATCTGGCCCTTCTTGCCCTGCTCCGACGAGAACCAGGCGCTGCCATGGGTAAACAGTTCCAACGCAGTCAGGCGCGGCAGGCCCTCTTCGTGCAACGAAAGACCACCGACCGTGCGGCCGCTGACCATCCAGTACAACGAGGTCCAGGGGTTGTAGCTGGAGACGCGGGTGGCATCGGTGCCGGCGCCCACCGGTACGCCTTCGGCCAACATGCGCTTGATCGGCGGCGTGGCTTCGGCGGCCTTGGCACCGTAGCGGTCGACGAAGTATTCGCCCTGGAAGGCCATGCGGTCCTGGATCGCAATGCCACCGCCCAGCGCCCGCACACGTTCGATGTTCTTCGGCGTGATGGTCTCGGCGTGGTCGAAGAACCACGGCAGGCCGTTGAACGGAATATCGCGGTTGACCTTCTCGAACACGTCGAGCATGCGGCTGATGGATTCGTCATAAGTGGCGTGCAAGCGGAATGGCCAGCGTTGCTCCACCAGGTGCCGGACCACCGGTTCCAGGTCCTGCTCCATGCCCGGCGGCAGGTCCGGACGCGGCTCCAGGAAGTCCTCGAAATCCGCCGCCGAGAACACCAGCATTTCCCCGGCGCCGTTGTGCCGCAGGAAATCGTCGCCCTGGTGCAGCTTGACGCTGCCGGTCCAGTTCTTGAAGTCGCTGAGTTCTTCCTTGGGCTTCTGGGTGAACAGGTTGTAGGCGATGCGCACCGTCAACTGCTGCTCGCGGGCCAACTGCTCGATCACCGCGTAGTCGTCCGGGTAGTTCTGGAAACCGCCGCCAGCGTCGATGGCGCTGGTCAGGCCCAGGCGATTGAGTTCCCGCATGAATTGGCGGGTGGAGTTGACCTGGTATTCCAGCGGCAGCTTTGGCCCTTTCGCCAACGTCGAGTAAAGGATCATCGCATTGGGCCGCGCCACCAGCATGCCGGTGGGCTCGCCCTTGCTGTCACGCACGATCTCGCCACCCGGCGGGTTCGGTGTGTCACGGGTATAGCCGGCGACCCGCAGCGCGGCGCGGTTGAGCAAGGCGCGGTCATACAGGTGCAATACGAATACCGGCGTATCGGGGGCCGCCTGGTTGAGTTCTTCCAGGGTCGGCATGCGCTTTTCGGCGAACTGGAATTCGTTCCAGCCCCCCACCACGCGCACCCACTGCGGCGTCGGCGTGCGGTCGGCCTGGTCCTTGAGCATGCGCAAGGCATCGGCCAGAGACGGCACGCCTTCCCAGCGCAGCTCCAGGTTGTAGTTCAGGCCACCACGGATCAGGTGCAAGTGCGAGTCGTTGAGGCCGGGGATAACGGTACGCCCCTTGAGGTCGATGACCTGGGTGCCGCTGCCCCGCAGGGCCATGGCCTCGGCATCGGTGCCTACCGCAACGAAGCGGCCCTGACTGATGGCGACTGCGCTGGCCCGAGGCTTCTCGCGGTCGACGGTATGGAATTGACCGTTGAATAGAATCAGATCGGCGTTCATCGGATTTCCTTCTGGATGAGTAGAGGCAAGGGACAGACGAGGCCAAAAAGCCGCCGCCGCGCTGAGCAGGGACCCGGCGGCCAGCAGTTGGCGGCGCAGCGGGTCGGTCGGATCGTCCTTATTGGCCATGGCCGGGCTCCAGGTGCTCATGGGTCTTGGGTTCCAGCCAAGGCGCGAACAGGCGTGTCGCCAAAGGCATGCACACATAGACCACCGAGAGCACGATGGTCAGCGTGATCAGGAACGTGGCGACCACGTAGTTGGACAGAAACGCGTTGAGCTGCAACAGCGGGCCCCAGAGCAACGGCACCAGCAAGGTGTGCGGCAGGATGACCAGCAGCGTCACCACCGATTGCTTCCAACGCGGCGGTGGTGTGGCGGCATCGGCCAGCGGGGCGAACCAGAATTCCTTGTGGGAGGCGACCTCAGTCTGGTCGCCATCGGCCAGCAGCGGCGCGGCCTCTTCCACCAGTTCGCGGCGCTCGGGCGAATCCAGCCAGCGTTGCATGGCCTCGGTGGAGCAGAACCGCAGCACACAGGTGAACAGCGACAATCCGCCCTGCTTGCCCCGCACCACATCCACCCCCAGATGCCCCGGCCACTGGCCAGCCACGCTGACGATGCGCCGCAACCAGGCTTCATAGGCATCATCCTGGCCGGCCTTGATCCGGTGCTTGACCACCAGGGTCACGATTTCATCGAGGCCGGGTTTGGCCGGGCTCCCAGGAGAGTCGATGGTTTGAGATTCAGACATGGCGAAGCACTCCAACAAAACGCGTGTTCAGCGCCAGGCGCCCGGGCCCGGCGATCAATACGCTGGTAAATATGATCAACAGCAACCAACCGAACTGCCCCTCTTCCAGGCTCCACTGCGGATGCACCACCAGCAGCGCCACAGCCAGCAGAAACAGGATGGGCAAGCACGCCAGGCGCACCAGCACACCGGCCATGATCAGCAGCGGACACAGCACCTCGGCGAAAATCGCCAGGATCAGGGTGGGCGCCGCCCCCAGGTGAAAGGGGTCTTCGATCCGGGTCAGCTCGACGCTGTAGTGCAACAGCTTCGGCAGCCCATGGACCCACAGCAGGAACAACCCGCCGCTCAGGCGCAGGAACAACAAACCCAGGTCCTGCCACGGGCGTTCATCGGTCATGTTCATCGGTGGGCTCCGTCCGGGGCGGCCGAGGCCGCGGCCGGCAAGGGTTGGGACATGTGGCTGGCAATGCGCGAGCGCAGCCAGCGCTCGGCCGGGTCGTTGTCATGCACGCCGCTCCAGACCATCGACAGTTCAGCCGCATTGATCTCGAACGGCGGGTCCTCGGCACGCAGCGCGCAGCCTTCCACCAGCGCGCAGGCGGCATAGTCGGGCACGGTGGCGATCAGCTCGGTGCCGGCCAGCAAAGCTCGCAGCCCGCTGAATTGCGGCACCGCCAGCACCACTTTGCGGGTCCGGCCGATGCGGGCCAGGTCCAGGTCGATGTTGCCGCTCAAATCGCCCGAAAACGAAACCATGGCGTGGGGCCGCGAGCAGTACTCGTCCAGGGTCAGCGGCCCCGGGCGCTTGTCGCCACGCAAGACCTTGCAAGGAATGTCCCGCAGTTTCTTGCGTTTGGCATTGGCCGGCAGATCGGTGGTGTAGCTCACGCCGACGCTGATTTCACCGCTGGCCAGCAGCGACGACATCAGCAGGAAATTGGCCCGGCGCACCACCACGATGATCCCCGGCGCCTCTTCGCGCAGTTGGCTCAGCAATGGCGGAAACAGGCCGAATTCGGCATCGTCGGACAGCCCGATGCGAAACACATCGCAACTGGTGGATGGGTCGAACGCCTTGGCCCGGCTGACCGCGCCGGAGATGGTGTCCATGGCCGGTTGCAACTCTCGCAGGATCGCCAGGGCTCGTGGGGTCGGTTCCATGCCACGACCGTGACGGATCAGCAACGGGTCGTCGAACAGATCCCGCAGCCGCCCCAGCGCCGCGCTCACCGCCGGCTGGCCCATGAACAGCTTTTCGGCGACGCGGGTCAGGTTTTTCTCGAACATCAGCGCCTCGAAGATCACCAGCAGGTTCATGTCGAGACGGCGTAAATCGTTGCGGTTCATCGGTTTTTTGGTCCTGTTGAATGCCAAGGGTTGGTGGAGTCCCTGTGGGAGCGGGCTTGCTCGCGAAGGCGCACCGACATTCAACATCTTCGTCGACTGACACACCGCTTTCGCGAGCAAGCCCGCTCCCACATGAAATCTGTGCTTGCCTCATAGCATCAGGGCAAGCCCGGCACCTCCCCTTCAGCCCCGGATGAACGCCAGCAGGTCCGCGTTCAGCCGGTCCTTGTGGGTATCGGTCAGGCCATGGGGCGCGCCCGGGTACACCAGCAACTGCGAGTTCTTCAGCAATTTGGCGGCGGCGATGCCGGCGGTTTCGATGGGGACCACCTGGTCGTCATCGCCATGGACCACCAGGGTCGGCACGTCGATGTTGCGCAGGTCTTCGGAAAGATCAGTCTCCGAGAACGCTTTGATGCAGTCGTAGGCGTTCTTGTGGCCGGCGAGCATGCCCTGCATCCAGAACCAGTCGATCATGCCTTGGGAGACTTTGGCGCCCGGACGATTGGCACCGAAAAACGCGCTGGCCACATCTTTGTATAGCTGAGAGCGGTCGGCCAGGGAGGCCTGGCGGAAACCGTCGAAGACTTCGATGGGCAAGCCGCCAGGATTGGCCGCAGTCCTGACCATCAGCGGCGTCACCGCCGAGATCAGGCCGAGCTTGGCAACCCGGGCGGCGCCATGGCGACCGATGTAGCGCGCCACTTCGCCACCGCCGGTGGAGAAGCCGAGCAGCACCGCATCCTTCAAGTCCAAGCGTTCGATCAGCTCGGCCAGGTCATCGGCGTAGGTGTCCATGTCGTTGCCGTCCCAGGGCTGGCTGGAACGCCCGTGTCCACGGCGGTCATGGGCGATCACCCGATAGCCGTGGGACGCCAGGAACATCATCTGCGCCTCCCAACTGTCCGAGTTCAACGGCCAGCCGTGGCTGAAGACCACCGGTTGACCACTGCCCCAATCCTTGTAGTAGATCTCGGTGCCGTCGCGGGTGATGAAGGTGCTCATGACATGACTCCTTGAGGTGGGTGGATCGCTTTATGGTCTGGTCAGAGGGGGCATGGGCGTGAGTTAAACGTTGTTAATTTTTTCGGGACGAGGGTGTTAAAAACCTGCTTTTGTGGCGAGGGAGCTTGCTCCCTCGCCACAGGGCCCGACGGCTGGAAGGCTGGGAGCAGAACCCGCGCCGTTGCGCTTGAAGCCAAACCTGAGGAATATGCTCGGGTAAAGCCCAGGCATCGGGCCCAGGACATCGAGAGCACCATGAGCCATTACCTCAGCCTGCCCGTCGAACAGACGGTGCATTTCGGCCCTTACCGGGTCCATCCGCGCCAGCGCCTGGTGCTGGAGGGCGAGCAACCGTTGCGCCTGGGACGGCGGGCCGTGGAAATTCTGCTGGTGTTGCTCGAACACGCAGGCGAGGTGGTGAGCAAGCAGCAACTGATCGCCCGGGTCTGGCCCAGGAGCGTGGTGGAAGACACCAACCTGCGCGTACACGTCGCGGCACTGCGCAAGGCCCTCGGGGACGGCCAGGCCGGGCAGCGCTACATCGTCACCGTGGCGCAGCGCGGCTACAGCTTTGTCGCGCCGGTGTCATTCGGATCCCTCGACCCATTGGCGCGCATTCCTCATCCGTCCCTGGCGCGCAACCTGCCGCTGCAGCGCACACGCCTGATCGGACGCCAGGCCCTGGTGGAAAACCTGGTGACCCAGTTGCCCCGAAAGCGTTTCATAACCCTGGTCGGCACCGGTGGCATCGGCAAGACCACCGTCGCCCTGCGGGTCGCTGAACGGCTGATCGGCCACTACCGTGACGGCACCCATCTGCTGGACCTGGCATCGCTCAACGATGCGGCCATGATCGTCCCCAACCTGTGCGCATTGCTCGACCTGCCGCTGCAGGACGGTGATCCGCTGGACACCGTCGCCCGACCGCTCAAAGAGCGGCACCTGCTGCTGGTGATCGACAACTGCGAGCACCTGATCGACGCCATCGCCCAGCTCAGCGAGACCTTGCTGCGCGGCGCTCCTCACCTGCACATCCTGGCCACCAGCCGCGAAGGCCTGCGCGCCGAAGGCGAATACGTGCAGCGCCTGGATGCCCTGGCATTCCCACCCCGGGAAATGCCCATCGAGGGTTACCCCGCCCTGGAGTACCCGGCGCTGCAACTGTTTGCCGAGCGTGCGATGGCCAGCCGTGACGACTTCGAACTGACCGACCGCGAGGTGCCGTTGGTGGTCGACATCTGCCAGCGGCTGGACGGGATTCCCCTGGCCATCGAGCTGGCCGCCGGACAAATCGGCCGCTTCAGCCTCGAAGCACTGCACCGGCAACTGCAAGACAACGTCGCCCTGCTCCACAACGACACCGGCGCCGCCCCGCGCCAGCAAACCCTGCGCGCCACACTGGACTGGAGCTTCGCGCTGCTCACGACCTGCGAGCAGACCTGCCTGCGACGGCTGGCGGTGTTCATGGGCAGTTTCAACCTGGCCTCGGCCGCGGCGGTGATCGTCGGCCAGCATGTCGCACCCGACCAGGTGCTGGTGTCGGTCAGCCAGTTGGTCGCCAAATCGTTGCTCAACGTCGAGATCGGCGATGAAGAGGTGCGCTATCGCCTGCTGGACACCACCCGCCGTTATGCCTTGGAAAAACTGGCCGAAGCCGGGGAACTGGCGGCCAGCCAGGAACGCCACGCCGAACGCTGCCTGGCGCTCATGGGGCAAGCGGAAAACGATTGGGAGAACACCCCCACCCGACTGTGGATCGCCCGTTACGCCGACTATCGCGACGACATCCGCGCGGCGCTCGACCGCGGCTTGAGCCCGCAGGGTTCACACGCCGTGGCGATCCGCCTGACCGCCCGCACCCTGCCCCTCTGGCAGGAGCTGTCGCTGCTCAAGGAGCACGGCCTCTACGTCAACAAGGCGCTGCAATTGTTGCGGGCCAGCCCCACACCATGCCCACGTTTGACCCTGGCCCTGGAGCTGGCCCACGCCAGTTTCAACTACCACACCGAGGGTGGCACGCCAGCCACGGTCCGTGCCTTCGCCACCGCCCGGCAACTGGCCCGGCAATGCCAGGACCTGGCCAGCGAACTGCGGGCCGTGTCCGGGCAAATGACCGTGGACCTCAGCTGCGGCAACTACCAACAGGCCCTGGCCCACAGCCTGGATTTCGACCGGCTCGGTTTGCAGGGCGACCCGATCCTGTCCTTGAGCACTCAACGCCTGCGGGTGCTGGCGCTGCATTTCACCGGCGACCAGGGCGCGGCGCGACGTGAGGCCGAACAGGTGATCCAGCGCCTGGCCCAGAGCGGCCACCTCAGCCGCTTCAGCCACGGCTTCGGCGTGCAATACGACCAGAGCGTGGCCGCGCTGACGATTCTGGCGCGCATCCTCTGGCTGCAAGGTTTTGCCGAGAAAGCCCGGCGTACCGCCAACCTGGCGCTGCAGATCGCCTTGCAGATCAACCACGGCATTTCGATCTGCTACACCTTGGCGCTGACCGGTTGCGTGATCGCCCACTACACCGGCGATCATCAGACTGCCCGGGAAAGGCTCGAGCTGTTGAAACAGCAGGCCAAGAAACATTCGGTGATGCTGTTCCATGACTGGGCCTGTCATTACGACAGCGTATTCAATGACCAGCCCCTGGAGACGAGCCCGACAAACGGGCTGATCCAGGACATCGCCGTCACCCTGCGCCCTGGCGTTGTCAGTCCGGCGCAACTGGAACGGGCCCGCAGTGGCGCCGCGGGCTGGTGTTCGGCGGAGCTCCTGCGAGCCGGCGCCGAAACCTGGCTGGCGCGGAACGAGCCGTCCCTCGAAGGCCCCGCCGAAACGCAACTGCTGGCCGCCCTGGCCGTCGCCCGTCGTCATCATGCCCTGGCCTGGGAACTGCGCAGCGCCACGTCCCTGGCCCGCTTGTGGCAGCGCCGCGGGCAAGTCCAAGCCGCGCAGGAACTGCTCGGGCCGGTCTACCAACGCTTCAGCGAGGGGTTCAACACCCCCGACCTATTGGAAGCCGGCGCGCTGCTCCAGGGGCTGACTCGCCGGTTGGGGCCTTGAATGGCCCGCGCCCCAAGCGCCTTGCAGCACATAACGCCGATGAAACACGGGCCACTGACCACTGCGCCGCAATTTGTCCAGGGCATAGGCGCGAGTGGTGTGCAGCAGTCGAAAACGTACTCCGTCGGCCAGCGGCTCGACCATCAGCAATGACACGCTCGCCAGCCGCAATAGCACCGAGGGCAATTGCCCGACACTCAGTTCAGCGCAACTGATCACTGCCAGCGCCGCCCTGAGCGTAAACGGCCCCTCGAACACCGCCAGGCGCTGGAACACGGTTTGTTCGTCAGCACTCAAACGCTCGACACTCGAATCCAGCACGGCCTCCAGGCTTCGATGCCGGGCCACCGCCGTACGTCGCCCGTGGCTCAAGACTGACAAGCCGTAATCCAATTGTTCGAGGACCCCCGCCAGCCCCAAGGCGTCGACCTGGGCCGCCGCCAGTTCCAGCGCCAGCGGCAAGCCGTCCAGGCGCTGGCAGATCTGGGCCAGGATCACCCCGTCGCGGCCAACGGGCTGGAAACCCTGTTGCCGGGCGCCCACCCGCTCGATCAACAACTGCACCGCCGGGCACGCCACGATCTGGTGCTCGGGTTCCAGGGGCGATGCCACGGCCAGGCCCGGCAGCGGCACGATCTTTTCGCCCGGGAGGGCCAGGGGCTCGCGACTGCTGCACAACAGCGACACCCCGGGCGCTGCCGTAGCCAATGCCTGGGCCAATTCCCGACAGGCATCGAGCACGTGCTCGCAACCGTCGAGCACCAGCAACATGCGACAGGACTCAAGGCGCCGGCCCAAAGAACCGGGGGCCAGGCCCAGCGTGCCGGCCACCCGCGCCATCACCTGTGAAGAGTCGCTGACGTCCGCCAGGTCAACGAACCAGGCCCCGTCGTCAAAGTGCTCAAGCAGCAGCTCCGCCACCCGCAACACCACGGTGGTCTTGCCGCCCCCACCCGGGCCGCTCACGGTGGTCAGGGCTTGACGGGGCACTTGCGCCAGCAGCCGTCCCAGGACTCTGTCGCGGCCGATCACCGGGCTCAAGCGCGTGGGCAGGTTGTGCCGCTCGGCCCTGGGACTCAAAGGCGACTCAACGCCTTCTTGCACCACCAGGGGCATCGCCAGGCAATAGCCTTGTCGCGGATGGTTGAGGATATAGCGAGCGCCATCCCGCCCATCGCCGAAGGCTCGCCGCAGCGCCGCGATGTGCACCCGCAGGTTGATGGCTTCCACGACGCTGTCAGGCCAGACGTGGGCGATGAGGGTTTGCTTGCTGACGTAGTGGCCGGCGTGCTCCACCAGTACCTGCAGAACATCCAGGGCCCGGCCACCCAGCGCGAGGGGCTGGCCGTCACGGGTGACCAGCCGTTGCTGCCGGTAGAAGGCGAACGGACCGAAGCCTACCGCCGGCTCGCTATCGGGTTTGACGAAACTGTTCATGGGCGATCCAGCGCCGGATAACCGGGGCGGGCGTCAGCGTGCGGATCACCGAACACGTCTGCCCCGGGCTCCTGCGCATCCTTTCCAAAGGGTTCGCCGTTATCTTGGCAGGCGCAGGCCTCAGGACAATGCTGGCACTGGGAGCGTCACGGACATCACGGTGCCCTGGACGGACACCGACGCCTCAACTGAACTGCTGACGATATTGCACCGGGGTCAGACCGAGCTTTTCACCGAACAAAAAGCGCATGTGCCGCACACTGCCGAAGCCGCTGCGAAACGCCACGGTCTTGAGCGGCAGGTCAGTGGTTTCCAGCAGCTGACGCGCCCGATCGATGCGCGCGCCCTGCAGGAACTCCATAGGCGTCATCTTCACTTCACGGGCAAAGACCCGGGCGAAATGCCGCGCGCTCATGGAAGCCAAGGCGGCCATGCGCTCAATGGTGAAGGGTTCTTCCAGGTGCTCCATCACATGATTCTGCACCCGGGTAATGGCCGATTCCTGCGTCGACACCGCCGCCACCGAGGGGCTGAACTGTGCCTGGCCGCCCTGGCGCTTCATCACCACCAGCAACACCTTGGCCACGTCCAACGCGACTTTGCGGCCGTGGTCCTGGGCCACGATGGACAGGGCCAGGTCGATCCCGGCGGTGACACCGCCCGAGGTGATCAGGCGGCGGTCCTGCAGGAAGATCTTGTCGGTTTCCACCAGGGCCTTGGGGAAACGTTGTATCAGGCGTTCGGTGTAATGCCAGTGGGTCGTGACGCGATAACCGTCGAGCAAGCCCGCCTCACCGAGCACGAAGGCACCGGTGCAGATGGAGCCGTAGCGCGTAGCCCGTTGCGCCGCGGCCCGCAGCCAGGTGTGCAGCCCCGGATGCCGGTCGTTATAGGCCCCCGGCCCACCCGGCACCAGCAACACGTCATAGGCTGCCCATGCCTGGTCGATATGGATATCGGCCTGCACCGCCACACCGTTGGACGCTCGCAACGGCCCGCGCTCGGTACCCAGGGTCAGCAGTTGATAACGCAGGTCCCCTTCGAGGTAACGATTGGCGATGGAAAACACTTCCAGAGGCCCGGCCATGTCGAGCAGCAAAAAATCCGGGAACAGCACCATTGCAACGGTTTTCATTAAAAAGACGCCAAAAAAATCCAGAAACCATAAATGCCCCCCGGTGGGAGCGAGCTTGCTCGCGATAGCGGTGTGTCAGTTACATCAATTCCAACTGATCCGACGCTATCGCGAGCAAGCTCGCTCCCACAGGGTTTATCGTCAGCATTATGGCGAAGCCAGGCATCCGCCGGTAGGCATTCTCGATTGTCCACTACAAGTAGACAGTCTTTCGTTTTCCACCTGCTTATTGAACTTAAAGATAACCATTAACCTTCTTCTGAACCCGGCGAACGGCCCCAGCCGCCGCCCATAGACATCAGGAGAATCATCATGCTGACCCTTCGCAAAGCTTCGGACCGCGGCATTGCCCGCCACGGCTGGCTGACCTCGTTCCACACCTTCTCGTTCGCCAGCTACCGCAACCTCAACGAACAGGGCTTCTCCGACCTGTTGGTCATCAACGACGACCGGGTCGCCGCAGCCAAGGGTTTCGGCCAGCATCCCCACCGGGATATGGAGATCTTTTCCTACGTGCTTGAAGGGGCGCTGGAACACAAGGACACCCTGGGCACGGGCTCGGTCATCCGCCCCGGTGACGTGCAGTTGATGAGCGCCGGCAGCGGCGTGGCCCACAGCGAGTTCAACCACAGTGCGGACGAGCCGGTGCACTTCCTGCAGATCTGGATCGTGCCCAACGTCAGTGGCGCCACGCCACGCTATCAACAGGAGCATTTCAGCAGCGAGCAGAAACGCGGTCGCCTGCAATTGATCATCTCCCCGGACGGCGCCGACGGCTCGCTCCAGGTGCGCCAGGATGCACGGGTCTACGCTGGGCTGTTTGATGGTGAGCAAAGCGCCACCTTGACCCTGGCCGCGGATCGCTATGCCTACGTGCACGTGGCCCGAGGCGCTGTCGAGCTCAACGGCGTGCAGTTACAGGAAGGTGATGGTGTGCGGGTGCGCGAGGAGCAGGTCCTGACCTTGAGTCACGGCCAGGATGCCGAGGTGCTCGTGTTCGATCTGCGGCCGCAGGAACTGCCACAGATGCCATGAGGCTATGAAGCAACCTGTAGACCCTGTGGGAGCGAGCTTGCTCGCGATGGCGTCAGGTCAGCCGATACTCATTTAGCTGACCCTCCGCCATCGCGAGCAAGCTCGCTCCCACAATGGGTGTTTCACAATGGCGCCTCCACATTGAATGGATGGCAGCCCGCCCCCGTGCGGTATGGCGCAGGTCCGCGTGGGTGACCCGCCAGACCTATCTGCGTCGGGCGATTCTTTTGCATTGATGTTCGATTTCCCTTTCGGGACAGAAAAAAGCTCGAAAGTCCTGAAACCGTGATTACCGACGCAGCTCAGACGAAAAACTTCTAAAAAAAGTCAGGCGATTGGACGAATTCAAGCTTTGATCTAATTGGAGCTGCGGTGCGTCTCGGACAGGTCCCAATGCCCAGCTGAAATGCGCTTTGTCTGTTGCCACGAGCCAGAGGGATCTATAAAGTTCCCGAAAGGTTTTCGTTTCTGACCGACGGTCATCGCGACTGCCCGAAGTCAATTGACCCAATGCATGAGCCTCGGCAAAATGATTTCACTTTGCCATTGTTATTCCTGACTTGCTTATTCACGGAAGAAAGCATGAAAACCGTCATATCCCTCGCTTTAATCTCGATTGCGTGTAGTGCGGTCGCGGAAGTTCAGAACATCAAATACCTTTACGATGATTCGGATGCCGTGTACTCCATCGTGTCGTTTATCGACAGCGGCTCAGCCATCCAGGCCACCGTACAGAGATCGGGGGCTTACTTCACCAACTACACAAAACTCGAACTCGATTGCGCCAGCCGCAATGTACGGCACATGGGGATGTACAACAGCCTCGCAGTGCTGGAAAAAGCCCAGTTCGACCAGATGCAAGGGCGAATCATCGACGGTTCGATAGCCGACGAAGTAGGCAAGGTGCTGTGCAAGGAGACGACTTTGACCGCATCACAAGCCGCTCCGCAAACCGAAGACCTGCCCACCGAAACACAAACCGACGATAACAGTTGATTTGTGTCCGTGATGCGGGAGCTTGCTCCCGCTGAGCAGCATAGCCCTCCCGCCCCAAAAACTCACTTCCCGATCCCGCAGCGTCTTCAGCGCAAGGCTTGCTTGCGCTCCGATTTCGAACGGTAACTGCCAGGCGGCACACCAAAGAAATCCCGGAAACGACGCTGGAAGTGCGGGGAGCTGACGAAGCCTGTCGCCACGGCGATTTCGGTCACGGACCGATTGGTTTGCTGGATGAGTTGACGAGCACGCGTCAGGCGCAGCTCCAGGTAATAGCGCGTCGGGGTCGCGCCGAGAAAACTGCAGAACCGTCGCTCCAACTGGCGCTTGGAAATCTTCACGCACGCCGCCAGCTCATCGATGGTCAAGGGCTCCTCTACGTTCTGCCACATCAGCTCCAACGCCAACTTGAGGCTTTCCGGCAGCGTCGGGTCGGTCTCGACGAAAACCGGTGGCAAGTCCGTCGCATCGTCGCCTGACTCATCACAACGCAGAATTTCCTCGATGGCCCCCACCAGCGCCGCTCCGCCCGTCTGGCGAATCAATTGGAGCATCATGCGCAGCGAACTGTTGGCGCCCGCGCAACTGACCCGCTCCCGATCCACCACATAGGCCCGGCTGGACACCTTCACATGGGGAAACACCTCCACCATCATGGCGCGGCTTTCCGGGTGGACAGCGCATTCGAAACCATCCAACAGATTGGCATCGGCAACGAAGAAGACACCGTTCCACAACCCGCCCAGGATCGCCCCGGACGCCGCATTGGCGCGCAGCTTGCGGCGCAGCAAGGGATGACCTTGCAACTTCACGCGAAAGCCCCCGGCGACAATCAGCACGTCCTGGTTCTCCGGCATCTGCGCCAGTTCGATGTCCGTCGAGATGACAATGCCCAGGTCGCTCGTCACCTGCCCACCTGAAACCCCCACCGTCAGCACCTCGTAGAGGGGCATGTCGCTCATCAGGTTGGCGGTCACCAGGGCGTCCACCGCACCGGTGAAGGACATCATCGAGAAGTTGTCCATCAATACAAACGCGACGCGGATCGGCGCCTCGCTGGCGGACGCCGCTCCGAGCGGTCGATAAGCCATGTTCTTGTTCTTGAGTACGCTCTCGAATGCGCTTGGCATAGGGCCTCGTTAATACATTAAAGACGATGAGGATTTGCTGCACGTGGGTGCCCGAGCCGCAGGGCAAACCACGCTATCTTCCAGACTAGTCAAGCCGCCTGCAATCGCGCCTACGCCCTCTACCGATCGTCCCGCGCCAAAATGGCCAGCCTCAAGTGCCTACGACTTTGGTCGATACAGTGGCAGTAGGCATAGGCGCTTTTCCCTTCCAGAGACTCGCAAGGCCAAACACTGCTGTTTCCGCCGTTCCAACACTTAAAATATTCCGCGGGAGAAGTCATGAATATCAAACAGAAGCTGACATGGGCGTTCGCGGCCATCGCCTGCCTCCCGGTTATCCTGGTAGCGGTGCTTGTCGTAATGAACCTGCGCGACGCCGCAAAGGCCAACTTCCTGGACAGCAGCGGCCGTGAAATCCGCCAGATCGACAACGGTATGAAGCAGTTCTTCGATGGCATCAGCCAGAACGTCGAATACATCGCCAAGGATCCACGGATCATCGCCGCCAAGGGGTTGAAAAACTACTCCCTGGCCGATGCCGCACAAACACCGCTCCCCGAGATCAACCAACAGCTTCTGGAAATATTCGACCGATTCGCCAAGAGCCATCCGACCACCGCCTATCTGTCCGTGGGGCTGAGCGACGGTGGCTACGCCAGCTGGCCTGACGACCCGAAGATGACCAACTATGACCCACGCGTGCGTCCCTGGTACAAGGCTGCCATCGCCGCACCGGGTACGACCGTGCGCACGGACGCCTATTACTGGGCGCCGGACGATGTGTCGCTGATCGGCACCGTACACACCGTCGCCGACGCCAGCGGCAACGTCGTGGGCGTGGTCGGCCTGGACGTGTCGCTCAAGCAGCTCACCGAACTGGTCAAGAACATCAAGCTGGGCGACAGCGGCTACCTGATGCTGGTGGAAGCCAACGGCAACGTCCTGGTGGACGCCGCCGATGCCAAGCACAACTTCAAGCCGCTGGCCGACCTGGGCCCCAACTATGCCGAGCTGGCCAAAAGCAGCGATGGCGTGACTCAGATCGAGATCGACGGCGTGCCCTACATGGCCAACGTGGTCAGTTCCAAAGGGTTGGGCTGGCGCTTCATCGGCCTGATCAAGCGCGATGAAGTGATGGCCGAGGCCTCGAGCCTGACTTGGCTGATCGCCGCCATCGCCGCCGCGCTGGCCGTGGTCTTCGCCGTGGTGGGCGCCAGTTTCGCCAGCGTGATCGTGCGGCCGATTCGCGGCGTTGCCAATGGCCTGCAGGAAATCGCCGAAGGTGAAGGCGACCTCACCCGCAAACTCTCGGTGCAAGGCAAGGACGAAACGGCCACCCTGGCGGGCTGGTTCAACCAGTTCCTGGGCATGATCGCGCAACTGATGCAACGCATCGGCAGCGCCTCTTCCGACCTGCAAACCGCCGCGGCCGATACCAGCCACGTGGCCCAGAACATGAACGATGCCGCCGGGCGCCAGCGCCAGGCCGTGGAACTGGTGAGCACCGCGTTCAACGAAATGGTTGCCACCGCCAACGAAGTGGCCCGTTCTTGCAGCCAGGCCGCCTCCAGTGCGGACGAAGGCTACCGCGATGTGCACGACGGACAGCATCACATCGGCGAAGCCACCGGCAGCGTGCTGAAACTGAGCGAAGACCTGCAAAAATCGACCCAGACCATGCAGGCGTTGGAGCAGGACAGCAAGAACATCAACACCATCCTCGACACCATTCGCTCGATTGCCGAACAGACCAACCTGTTGGCCCTCAACGCCGCGATCGAAGCCGCACGGGCCGGCGATCAAGGTCGTGGGTTCGCCGTGGTGGCCGACGAGGTGCGGGCCCTGGCACGCCGCACCGCCGACTCCACCGGCGAGATCGACAGCCTGCTGGGCAACCTCGCACGGCGCACCCAGGAAGTCACCCAGCAGATGCAAAGCAGCCTGCAGGTGTCGCACACCAGCGTCGAGCGCATTCAGCAGGCCCGTGACAGCTTCGACAAGATCCGCAATTCGGTGGACTCGATTCGCGACCAGAACACCCAGATCGCCACGGCGGCAGAGGAACAGCACCAGGTGGCCGAAGACATCAACCGGCACATCGCGCAGATTCATGCCGATGCCCAGTTGGTCGAGGAATTCGCTCACTCGGCACAGACCGGCTCGGGGCGTTTGACGGATATTTCCGGGCAGCTCAAGGGCTTGGTTGGGCGGTTCAAGTTCTAGCTTGCTTGAGGTGGCGAGCCAGGGACGGCTCGCCGCTCAGGATGATACAAACGAGAAGCCGCGATTGGCCGCACTGCGCTCATACTCCAGAAGACACGCATAGTCAGCCTCACTGGCCGGCAGCACTTCCCTGATCGCCAGGTCACGGGAAATCTCGGGAAGCTGGCTCAAGGCTTCGTTCATTGCGTGCCTGATAGCGTCTGCTTGCGTCGCCGTTCGACGAATCGACGTTATGTAAGGCAGGCAGGGACTGCGCACACTTCGCACCAGGATCCTGAGTCCTTCGATCTCGTCACTGTTATCTCTCGCCAGATAGTCGTAGGTGACGCTGTCGATAGAAGCCAAATCACCGTCGTGATTCTTCAACCTTCGAATGCTCTCCCTGTGGGATCCGGTGAAGGTCAGTTTCGAGAAAAAGCCACGGTCGCTGATCCCAGCCAACGTGTGGCGCAATAAATTCATTCCGGAGTTGGAATCCCGGGCGTTGATCAGACCATGGCTGCCCTGCAAACCCGCCAGATCGGTGACGGCCGAATCAGCTCTACACAGCAGCAAACTGCAATGGTCACCCCCCGAGCTATGAGCAAGCTCATAGCTCGGACGCCCTATCAGCCTCACCTTTCCCCGCAGTGACGTGACGAATGGATAGCCGCAGGTCTGGGACAACAACAGATCAGGGGAAAGCCAATGGGACACGGGATCAACGATCGGTCTTTGCTCACGGCGCTCACCCAGAATCTCCAGGATGCGCTGGAGCCAGGCGTCCTGGGCCTGTAAAACCCTGGCGGGAGCGAGGTACATGGATAGATCGCTGGTCATATGAAAGCCATTCAGAGGATTGTGATTGACGCTGATCACAGCAGGAAGCGGTTGGCAGGCGTCTTAAAACCCAAGCGATCCCTCAGGGTCCCGGGTTCATATTCCTTGCGGAAAACCCCTCTGGCTTGCAGCAAGGGCACCACGCCACGGGTGAATGTTTCGAAGTCAGTGGGCAAAAACGGAAACATGAGGTTGTAGCCATCGACGGCATTCGACTCGTATAGCGCTGAAAGCTTATCGGCAATATGCTCCGCCGTTCCGATCAGCAGCCAGGTACTGGAACTCTTGACCAACCGACGCCCTATTTCACGGATGGACAAGGTCGTGTCGTACTTCTTGAGCAGGGCCAGTTCGGTTCGAATGCCATCGAACTCAGACTCATCCGGCAACGCGGGTAGCGGGCTGTCCGGCGACAGGCCTGTCAGATCAAGACGGGTGTAGCTGGAGACCAGATCAATCGCCACGGCATCGATAATGAGGCTGTCCTCCAGTTGCCGACGGCGCTCCTCCTCAGTCTCATCCTCCAGAACCACCGGAAGCACACCGGTAATGATTTTCAGATCACTGGAATGCCGGCCCTTCAACTCGAGCCGGCGATTCAAATCGGCCCTATACGCCAGTCCCTCTTCGACCGTATTGATGAAACAGAAATGCACGTCCCCATGGGCGGCGGCCAGATCCTTGCCCGCTTCAGAAGAGCCCGCCTGGGCAAGGACCGGATGTCCTTGCGGTGGACGCGGCACGTTAAGCGGCCCACGCACGTTGAAATGTGCTCCTTTGTGATGGATCGGGTGAATTTTAGACGGGTCGGCAAAATCGCCGCTGTCCTTGTCAAACTCAAGAGCCCCCTCCTCCCAGGAGTCCCAAAGCTGCTTGACGACATGAATGAACTCCTCGGCCCGCCGATAACGATCGCCGTGTTTCGTCACGCCTGACAATCCGAAATTCGAAGCCTCCTCTTCCAACCAGGAGGTCACGATATTCCAGCTGGCTCGCCCTGTGCTGAGGTAGTCCAGCGAAGCAAAATATCGCGCAATGTTGAAGGGCTCGTTATAGGACGTTGAAGCGGTGCCCATCAGCCCGATGTGTTCGGTGACAGCCGCCAATGCGGACAAGAGCGTAATCGGTTCAAGGCGGGCGTTGGCATAGTGCCTCAAGCCACTGGCGACGGAGTCCCAGACCGCGACGTGATCCGCGACAAAAACCGCATCGAACTTCGCCGCTTCGGCTGCCTGCACCAGTTTCACGTAGTAGCCCAGCGTCAATATTTCCTTGGTCGGCGACAGCGGGTGGCGCCAGGAAAAACGGTGATCCCCTTGGGGATTAAAAAAGAACAAATTCAAAATCATACTTTTATTGGACATAACGCCTCCGCGACCTTACCCACATCGCATTCATGTTCAGTTGGCCGCCTTGACGGTATTTTCAGCGACCCACTGCGCCGCGACTTTTGCGGGATCCTTGTGATCGATATCAACCAGGCGATTGAGTTGCTTGAGGTCGTCATCGGTCAGTTTTGCAGAGACCTCGTTGAGCACTTTGGTGACTTCTGGGGTTAGCAACGCCTTGCGCCCCAGTGGCGTAATGTTTTGCAGGGGCTGTTGGTGCTTGTCGTCCTCGAGCACAACCCAAGGTTCTTTTGCCAGGATGCCTTGCGTGGAGACCACCGTGGCGACGTCGATAGCGCCTGAGTTCAGCGCCAGCCGCGACAAGGGCCCGCCCATGTCCAGCGATTTGACGCTCTTGAAGTTGATGCCGTAGACCGCCTTCAACCCGGGCAGGCCCAAGGCGGCAGTGGTGACTTCGGGAGGCCCACCCAGCGTGAGTTCACCGGAGACGGGCGCCAGGTCGGACAAGGTCTGCAGGTTGTACTTTTCTGCGGTTTTCTTGGTGACGGCCCAAGCGGTAATAGAGCCCGCGGCCGAAGGTTCAAGCAACTGGAGGCCCGCCGGCAACTTCTGTTGCAAGGCGCTGACGATCTCGTTTTGGCTGGTCAGGGCGCTCTTGTCGTCATAGAAACTCAACAGTGATCCTATGTACTCGGGTACAACGTCGATATCCCCGTTTTCCAGCGCCTTGGCGATGATCTGGCGGTTCCCCAGATTGAGCCGGGTCTTGACCTCAATCCCTTCCTTTTTCAAAGCTGACGCATAGATATTTGCGAGAATCGTCTGCTCGGAAAAATTGGCCCCGCCTATGGTGATGGACTGGGCACTGGCAAATGCGCTGCCCACCAGCAAGCCTAACCCCAGCAACAATGAAACCGAGTGCGCTGAACGAGCCTTCGAACGTTGTTTGTTTTTCATTTGGATTTGCACCTCTGCAGAATTAATACGCACTTTCAAATGCCCCTGATCATGTAGCGCTCAGTTCAACATCCCCCGCTCGCCATTTTCGAACCATGAGTGTTTCGATCATTGAACAAACCCACTCGCTGACAATCGCAAGTGCCGACACCACCAGTGCGCCGCCAATGATTTGAGGGATGTCATTTCGACCCAGCCCGTCAATGAGAAACCTGCCCAGCCCGCCGAACCCTGCATAGGCGGCGATGGTGGCCGTGGCAATAAGTTGCACCAGGGCTGATCGGAATCCAGAAAAGATCAACGGAAAAGCCAACGGTAATTCCAGCTGGATAAACATCTGCCATCTGCGCATCCCCATCGATTTGGCAGCATGCTTCAGAGACGAATCCACCTGATCGATGCCAACATAGGTATTGGTCAATATCGGCGGGATGCTCATGGTGACCAAGGCGATAATCACTGTGCTGGTTTCATAGCCAATGACCATGATTGCAAGTATCACAATACCCAGGGACGGCAATGCTCGCCCAATATTGAACAGCCCGATCGCCACCTGCGCGCCTTTGCGGTAGTTCGCCATGAGCACGCCGAGCGGCAACGCTATCGCACAAGCAATAGCCAGGCTCAAAGACACGTAATAAATATGCTCTGCCAGCCGAGTCAGTATCCCGTCTTCGCCCAACCAGTTTTCAGGAAGAGAAAACCAGAGGTAGACATCTGCGATCCTATTCATTAGCGCACCCAAGGGACCAGCCATTTATTGATTGAATAAAACAGAAAATCAAAACATAACGCCAACATCACCGTCAGGACCAAACTGACCGCCACAGGCGTAGTGAAACTTTGAGCCAACCCGGTAATGAACAGCTGCCCCAATCCGCCTTGACCAATTAACGCAGTAACCGTCACCAGCCCTACCAATGTCACTGCGGTCGTTCGCAGCCCTGCCAATAACGAAGGCAGCGCCAGGGGAAGTTCAACCCCCAGGAATCTCTGCATGCGCGTGTACCCTAGCGCGCGGGCTTCTTCCAGCACGTCCGGGGGGTTGCTCGCAAGGCCCGCCAAAGTGTTCTGTAACACAATGAGCAAGGCATACAGGCTCAAACCAATCACCGCCGTTGTCTTGGACAAACCGGTAAAGGGCATTATCAAAATGAACAGCGCCAGGGACGGAATGGTAAAAAGTATTCCGCTGATATAAATCATGGGCTGCGCCAACCCTGGCTTCCATAACGTCAAGAGCACCATTGCGCCCGCTAACAACATTCCTATAAACAGGCCGAAGGTCACCAGCTGAATATGATCAAATAACAGCTGGCCGATCTGCTGCCAGTTTTCAACGATCCAGGACCAGTCAATCATTGCGCACTTCCAAAGCGGCGCTCATTGAGTGCGCTGTGAAAGCTGGCAATCGACAGGCAACCTTCGTAACCACCCGCCTCGTCCACTCGAACAACCACACCGAGCGGAGCCGTTAGAATTTTAACCAGTGCGTGATGCAACGAGTCATTATTCGACACCGTGGTAAGTTCAGGGACAGGCAAGTCCGATTCACTGACCCACTTCAGCGGATTGGACTTATCGTCCAGCAGAAGTTTGAATTGGCAATTGACTTCATCCACAGGAAGATCAGAAACCTTCATCAGCGACAGTCTTTTTAACAGCGGATCCTTGCCGATGAAGTTCTTCACAAATTCGCTGGCAGGATGGGCAAGGATATTGTGAGGTGTATCGAACTGAGCAAGCTTTCCTTCGCCCTCAAAGATGGCGATCCGGTCACCAATCTTGATGGCCTCTTCCATGTCATGGGTCACCAGGATGATGGTTTTATGCAAACGCCTCTGCAGCGCAACCAGTTCGTCCTGCAGTCGCTCGCGGATCACCGGATCAAGCGCGGCGAAGGGTTCGTCCATCAATACAACCGGTGGGTCCGAGGCCAATGCCCTCGCCAAGGCAACACGACTTTGCTGCCCGCCCGACAGTTGATTAGGGTACCTGTCCAGAAATTCCGGCTGAAGCCCGACCAGGGAAATGAGCTCGCTCACGCGCTGGCGGATCTTATGCTTGCTCCAACCCAAGAGCCGCGGAACCGCGCCAATATTTTCTGCAACGGTTTGATGAGGAAATAAGGCTGAGCTTTGCATCATGAAACCGATGCCACGGCGAAGCGTCACGACGTCAAGCTCATCGGTCGCCACCCCATTGACACTGATGCGGCCACTGTCCTGGGTGTCCAGTCTATTGATCATTCGCAAAATGGTCGTTTTGCCACACCCACTTGGCCCGACAAATACGCAGATCTCCCCCTCCCGGACATGAAGCGTTAAATCGCTCACGGCCATTCGCGGGCTGCCTTTATGAGTTTTCTTGATGGCTTCAAAACGTATCATTTTCCGACGCCCAGATTAGCTTGAGTATTTTTAGTGCCTGGCAGGATGGCGAGGACAATCCACGGGATTGATCAGATGCCTCTGCAATAACTGGAAGTAGCCATGAATGACATAGCCATTGTTTCGCGCGATCCATTGTTCACGCCTGGCTCTATACACCCGGGGCAAATAAAACCAGGGCAAACCGGGAAGATCGTGATGAACCAAGTGAAGATTGAGGTTAAGAAAGAGCCAACTCAAAAGCCCTGAGGACTCATTGATCACCGTACGGTGTTCTGGCAGCGTTGACGGCCGATGCTCGTAAAACGACCTGATCATTGCAATGGACAAGGCCGGCAGCGAAACTAAAAATACGTACTGCACAGCACTGATGGCGCTGTATTGTTCAACCAAGGTCAGCACCACGACGACACTTAGCACGTGAGCTATCCACACTCGTCCAGTACTTCGTCCCGCGAGAAACAAGCCTCTGATCTCGCTACCCAGCAGGGATATCACTGCCAATGGTGCTCCCATGAGCAAGCGACCACCCAAAGTCTTGTTTACCCAAAGCAACGCTTTCACATAACGCGGTGACTGCAACCAGAAGGCACTGGTGACATAGCGACTTTCTGGATCTTGACCAGGCACCGTCAGCACCTCGTCGTTGTGATGCGCCAGATGCGTGTCCCTATAAATGTCGTAGGGATACCAAACGGCAAACGGCAGAAACCCCAGGGCTTTATTTATGGCAGGCCAACGCGTTGGGTGACCGTGAATAAGCTCATGCTGGATCGACATCCAGAGCACGACCAGTGGAACCAACAGGGCAATGCTGATGAGTTGGCCAAGTGCCTGCCCATGAAAAACAATAAGAGCCCAAGCCAGATAAAAGCCGACCAGTAAAAGCCAGGTGGGCCATTCAGTCTGGCTGGTCAAGGTCTTGCTGAGCTTGACGATTTCGGCTCGATGAGCTTCATCCAAGTAATTTGGCATGGTGGTAAGTCGCGATAGGCTGCGCTGAACAGACGCCCACTCACTCACACTTCAAGCGACCACCCGGGACCGGGTATTACCTCAAGATGACTGACTGACGTTACGGTATGGAAGTGCCGACAGCGGTGCGTCACATGGCGTAGAGCAGAAACGCCAAGCCTTCGCTGATTGCACTGCAGGCCTCACTGTTGGCCTGGCAAGGGAGAGGTTTGCCGGTCACGAATGGAACGGCAATGGCGGCACAAGAACTAATGCGCAGAGTGCCGGACTGAGAAATCACTGCATGGGCCCCGTCATGCGACAGAGCCTCAAGGCTGATTTGGAAGATTCGGGCGCCGGACATAGTCGTACCATAGGGTAGGGTTGAACATATCCGGCGGTCCGGTAGCGTCAACTTAACATGCCAACTAATTCGATCAAGGAATATATTCTATTATGCTTATTCCTGAATCGAATAAAATGAAAATGGCTCCCTACCCTTTCGCCTTGATTGCATACAGGCCTGCGGCAATCACCATGCACGCCCCCACGACGGTCCATGGGTCAGGTAGTTCGCCGAATATGAACAGGCCGATGAATGTGGCGAACACCAACAGCGTGTAGTTGAACGGTTGAAGCGTACCTGCCGTTGCGTACTTGAGCGCCTGGAGGAGTAGCAACTGCGCCACCATGCCGATCGTCGACAGCACGGCGATCAGGCCCCACTGTGTCGGGTTCGGCGAAACCCACCCTGGCAAGCCAGAGAACGTGATGGCCAGGGCGCCGAAAAAGCCCATGTAGAGCATGTTCGTCGCGAATGAATCATCCCGGCTGATCCGACGTGTCAGCACACTGAAGACCGCGAAACCCAGGGCCGACAACAGCGGAATCAGCGCCGCCAACTCGAAGACGCCGGTTCCCGGACGGAGGATCACCAGGGTCCCCAAGAATCCTATGGCCGCCGCGATCCAGCGGCGGACGCCGATGAACTCACCCAGGAACGCGCCTGCCAAGGCCAGGGTCATCAGCGGAAACACTGCATACAGGGCATGCATCTCAGCCATTCCGAGGTAGCGCAGCCCCAATCCGAACAACGCGCTTTCGCCCACCCCCAGCAAGGCACGGATGACCTGCAGGGCAGGATGATGGCTTCGACACGCCGCTCCCAGGTGGCCGCGATAAAGGCTATAGCCGACAGCGAATGCCAGGAATACCCAGTAGCGCACCATGACGAGCTGGGCGACGGGAAGGTCCTTGACCAGCACTTTGGTGATCCCGTCCTGGCTTGCAAAGAGCAGCATGGAAAGCAGGCACAAGAGGATTCCAAGTTGAGGCCGTGGGGCATCACCCACGGTGTGTATCACCCGTGCCCGGCTCTAGGGCAACGGTATCCCTGCGTCGTCTTGCGAGGCTGTGGCGCGCAGCGTCTTTTTCCAGCGCCTCGACCGCGACGAGCGCTTCAATACCTGCCCCGGCTTCGACCTTTTCAATGAAATCCAGGATCGCCCGTTTCATGAACCAGTGGCAGGTGCGGTCCAGCTTTGCCGACACCGACTTCAGCCTGGCCCGTGTTTCCCCATCCAACTTGATACCCAATGTGGTGACCGACATCGCTCAGCCTCTGAAATGACTTGTAGTCTTCGACCCTTCGCCTCAAGCGCAGGGCTCATGGAGCAATCCCCACAGTGCCAGAAGTGGCGCTTGCGTTGATCTCATCGCATGGGTGCAGGACGGTGGGTTTATGACAATGCCCCCTGCCCCGGGCGTCCACCAACCTACGTCCTCGCGATACCAGTCGCCTGGGGACAACACCAGATAGAACTCAGCCGGAGGATGCTGGTGGAATGGATAACAGGTTTCGGGCGCCATGAGGGCCAACCCCAGGGTCATGCCGGGACAGTCGAACAATCCCCCTGGACCGGTGACCATGCCATGGCGATGCCGCTCCACGAACCGATCGTCCTGGCCTGCCTGGGCCTGACGATTGATCCAGGGAACATGGGGCACCAGCGCGTTCAACGCCTCCAATACCCCTGCCAGGTGCTCGGGGACTCTTGGCGCAGCGTCGAATGCCTGGGCCAAATAGGGCGCCAGGACTGCCGGTAACGCGCGGGGCGTTGCCGGCGGCTTCTTGAGGGGCCACTCGGTCGGCCCCAAGGCGGCGGCATAGGCCTGTGTCGCGCCGGATGTACCGTCCCCCGAGCTGTTCGAGAGGACTTCATGCAGCGATCGCCGAAGCCACTGCGCGCTACGAGTCACCACCGGATCCGACGACAAATGCTCGTGACGGGTAATCATCGTTTCCCCCTTGCTGAGTCAGGCGCAGACGAAAATGACAGGCTGCTCAACGTATCCCATCGGTACCGGAAGCGGGGCCCTGATGTTCCAAGGGTAGCCCGAACGGAATCGATGACAGCCGACGCCCTTCACTTTGCGTCAAGGGCATCGAACTGCAAACACCTATCAAGCAACGGCGGCGATTATTGGCTGACGGTTGCCGAGGCGGTCTGACTGCCAAACATGGCCTCGAAACGAGGCTTGTTAGCGGCGTAGTACTCGGCAACGACCTTGTCTGCCGAACTGTCACGGGCGGTCGCCATCAGCTTCTCAAGGTCGGCCTTGGGAATCTTGAAGTTGGCGAAGAACCGGGCGACATCAGGATGCTCGGCGCTGAAGCCTTTGCGGGCAACCGCGTGAATTTGTTCGGCGCCGCCGAAAATCTGCTTCGGATCGTCGAGATAGCGCAGCGGCCACTTGGCGAACATCCAGTGCGGGCTCCAGGCGTTGATCAATGCCCATTTGTCACGTTTGAGATTGCGATCCAGCTCGCTCAACATGCCAGACTCTGAAGAAGCGACCATCTTGTAGCCTTCGAGCTTGTATTCCTTGATGGCCTTTTCCGTGAGTTTGTATTGGCCGTTGCCCACTTCCGAGGTCAGGATCTTGCCGTCGAGCTTTTGCCGCACTTCAGGCTTGTTGAGGTCCTCGACAGTGGCGAGTTCGCTGGTGGGAATGGACGTTGGCACGGCCATGCCGATCCGACCTTCATACAGCACGCCAAGGTCTTCGAGCTTGTCCTGGTACTTGTCATAGAATGCCTTGTGAGTGCTCGGCAGCCAGACCATCGGGATCAGGTCGATATTGCCGTTGGCCAAGGCCTGGAACTGGATACCAATATCGGCGAGCACCAACTTGACCGGTTGCTTCAAGTGGTCGCGCAGTGCGGTATCCGCCAGCTTTACAGCGATTTCCGTATCTGACCAATTCACCCAACCGATACGAATGGGCGTGGGTTCCTCGGCGTGGGCCATCAGGCTGCCGGCGGCCATCGCCAGACCGGCAAGCCAGCCAATACGAGTTTTACTGGAAAACGTCATCATGGTGCATCTCCGCGTACTGTATTAATAGTTATTGGCAGGGCAGCAGAAGAATTTACGTTCCCTCATCAAAGCAGAGTGCCATTACACTCCTCAAGGGATTTAATGTTATGCATGGATAAGTTCTAGTTATGCGAAAACCCTTCCTGTATTCAGGTCGTTCGGCCCTCCTCCGCCCTTTGGCGAAACTTATCGATGTCAGCACTCACAATGCATTTTCGAGCGCCGGCAAGGCCTCGAACAGATCCGCCACCCACATGTAATCCGCCACCTGGGCAATCGGCGCTTCAGCGTCCTGGTTGATCGCAACGATGACCTTTGAACCACTCATGCCCGCCAAATGTTGAATGGCGCCACTGATACCCGCCGCGATGTAAAGCTCTGGCGCGACGATTTTCCCGGTCTGCCCGACCTGCAGATCGTTGGGGGCAAACCCCGAATCCACCGCGGCACGCGAGGCCCCTACGGCACCGCCAAGCTTGTCCGCCACCCGCTCGATCAGGGCGAAATGCTCTTTGCTCTGCATCCCGCGGCCACCGGACACGACGACGCGGGCGCTCGACAGGTCGGGCCTTTCGCTGGTCGTCAGTTGCTCGCTCACGAAGCGCACATTGCTTGCACTTTGCCCGCCCTCCACCGCCACCACTTCGCAGCGATGCTCGTGGGACAGGGCCTGGGCGAACGCCGAGGCGCGGACGGTGAGCAACTTGATCGGATCGAGGGACTGCACCGTGGCGATGGCATTGCCGGCATAAATGGGTCGTTGGAACGTGTCCGCCGAGACGATCTGGGTGACGTCGGACAGCATGCCGACATCCAGGCTCGCCGCGATCCGTGGCAGTACATTGCGGCCCATGCTGCTGGCGTCGGCAACGACGTGCGTATACCCCTCGGCCACCAGTGAAGTGATCAGCGGCTGGACATTTTCAGCCAAGGCATTTTCGAACATCGTCCCTTGTGCGAGCAGCACCCGCTCCAGGCCCTGGGTGAGCGCCGCCTGTTGCGCCACTGCCAATGCGGCTGTCCCGCCCATCACCAGCAAATCCGTCTCGGTCCCCAGGGCCATGGCGGCGGTCACGGCACTCCATGTACCAGCCGTCAGTTGACCGGCGCTGTGCTCGGCGATCACCAATGTGCGCATCAAATCACCCCCGCAACGTTCTTCAATTTATCCACCAGCTCGGCCACCGAACCAACGTTGATCCCCGCTTTGCACACCGCAGCCGGGACCACCCCTAATAATCGAGCGTGTTCCTTCACGCTCGCGCCCAAGGTGTCAGCGGCAATGATTTCCAGCGGTTTTTTCTTGGCTTTCATGATGTTCGGCAACGAGGCGTAGCGCGGTTGGTTCAGGCGCAAGTCACAGGTCACCACGGCCGGCATGGCGAGGGCGACCACCTGGCTGCCACCGTCGACTTCACGTTCGACGACCCATTGCCCGTCGACCTGATTGACGGCAGAGGCGTAAGTGGCCTGACCGCTGCCGATCAACTGCGCGACCATCTGCCCGACCTGGTTGTTTTCCTGGTCGATTGCCTGTTTGCCGAACAGGATCAAGTGCGGCTTTTCCCGATCGATCACTTTGCTCAGGTACTTGGCGACATTGAGCGGCTCGAGTACCACGCTCGTCTCGACCAGAAGCGCCCGGTCCGCGCCGAGCGCCAATGCCGTGCGCAGTTGTTCCTGCGCCGCCGACGTGCCCACCGAGACCACCACCACTTCGGATGCCAGCCCCTTTTCCTTGAGGCGAATCGCCTCTTCCACGGCGATTTCGCAAAACGGATTCAAGGCCATCTTCACGCCATTGAGCTCGACGTCTGAACCGTCGGCTTTCACCCGGACTTTCACATTCGGGTCGATGGCGCGCTTTACCGCAACGAGTACTTTCATGGTTCCTGGCATAGCGCTTCGCACAGCCCCCTTGCACTTTGGATCGATGCGCGATGGCCGGCCGCACGAGCCGGACCACCCCTGTTTCGACTGGATGGTAATCCTGGTTTTTACGTCACGCAAGAAAAATGTACACCTGTGTCCCAATCGTTGACACTCATGAACATTCGACATACCGTTATGTCAAACCAAGCCTGATGTTCTGTTCCCGGAGCGCAACACCATGTCCAGCGATCCTCTGCTGCAGCCCTATAAGATCAAACACCTGACCCTCAAAAACCGGATCATGACCACCTCCCATGAGCCTGCTTATCCTGTCGACGGCATGCCGAAGGATCTGTACCGCGCCTATCACGTCGAACGCGCCAAGGCCGGCGTGGCGCTGACCATGACGGCGGGCTCCGCCGCCGTTTCCCGCGACAGCCCACCGGTGTTCAACAACGTGCTGGCGTACAAGGACGAAGTGGTCAAATGGATGAAGGACATCACCGACGAGTGCCACGAACACGGCGCCGCGGTGATGATTCAACTGACCCACCTGGGCCGGCGCACGCGCTGGGACAAGGCTGACTGGTTGCCGGTGGTATCGCCTTCCCATCGCCGCGAAGCGTCTCACCGGTCGTTTCCGAAAAAGATGGAAGAATGGGACATCGATCGCATCATCAAGGACTACGTCGATGCCGCCGAACGCATGAAGGCGGCCGGTCTTGATGGCCTGGAACTGCAGGCCTACGGACACCTCATGGATCAGTTCTGGTCGCCGTTGACCAACGATCTCGACGGGCCCTACGGTGGTTCGCTGGAAAACCGGATGCGCTTCACCTTCGACATCCTGCGTGGCATCCGCCAGCGTTGTGGCGAGGACTTCCTGCTCGGGGTGCGCTACACCGGCGATGAAGACCTGCCCGGCGGCTTCGGTGCCAGCGACGGTCTGCAGATTTCCCACATGCTCAAGGACAGTGGTCTGGTGGATTTCCTCAACGTCGTGCGCGGGCACATCGATACCGATGCCGGCCTCACCGACGTGATCCCCATCCAGGGCATGCGCAACTCGCCACACCTGGATTTTGCCGGCGAGATCCGCTCGGCCACCGGTTTCCCGACGTTCCATGCGGCCAAGATTCCGGACGTCGCCACGGCGCGACATGCCATCGCCTCCGGCAAAGTGGACATGATCGGCATGACCCGCGCGCACATGACCGACCCGCACATCGTGCGCAAGATCATCGAGAAGCGTGAAGAAGAGATCCGCCCCTGCGTCGGTGCCAACTATTGCCTGGACCGCATCTATCAAGGCGGTGCGGCGTATTGCATCCACAACGCCGCCACCGGCCGCGAAACCACCATGCCCCACGAAATCCCCAAGGCGCCGGTCAAGCGCAAGGTGGTGGTGATCGGCACCGGCCCGGCGGGCCTGGAGGCGGCACGGGTGGCCGGCGAGCGCGGCCACGACGTCACGGTGTTCGAAGTGGCGGATCAGCCAGGTGGGCAGATCCGCTTGACTGCCCAGAGCGAGCGGCGGCGCGAGATGATCAGCATCATCGATTGGCGCATGGCGCAATGCGAACGGCTGGGGGTGAAGTTCCAATTCAACACCTGGGCCGAAGCCGAGACCGTCATGGCCGAGGCGCCGGACGTGGTGATCGTCGCCACGGGCGGCTTGCCCCATACCGAGGTGCTCAAGCACGGCAATGAGCTGGTGGTGTCGACCTGGGACATCATTTCCGGCGACGTCAAGCCCGGCCAGAACGTGCTGATCTTCGACGACGCGGGCGACCACGCGGCGCTACAAGCGGCCGAGGTCATCGCCAACAGCGGTGCGAAACTGGAAATCGTCACGCCGGACCGGTCGTTTGCGCCGGAGGTAATGGCGATGAACCTGGTGCCTTACATGCGCAGCCTGCAAGACCTGAACGTCACCTTCACGGTCACCTATCGGGTCGATTCCGTGGAGAAGCGCGACGGTCAATTGGTGGCCAACTTCGGCAGCGATTATGGTCAGGTGCACAAGCAGCGCGTGGTCGATCAGGTGGTGGTCAACCACGGCACCCTGCCCCTGGACGACTTGTACTTCGAGCTACGCCCGCACTCGAGCAATAACGGCGCGGTGGAGCAGCACAATCTGATCGCCGGGAAAACCCAGAATATCGTGACCAACCCGGAAGGCCGCTTCCAGCTGTTCCGAATTGGCGACGCGGTGTCGGCGCGTAATACCCATGCGGCTATCTACGATGCGCTGCGGCTGGTCAAGGACATTTGAGGTAAGGCGCTCGGTAAACCTGTGGCGAGGGAGCTTGCTCCCGCTGGGCTGCGCAGCAGCCCCATTTTGTGAGCGCTTCGCGCTCAAGCGGGGGGCAAGCTCCCTCGCCACAGGTTCATCGTTTTTCTCAAGTGGGCAGCGTTGCACATGTCCCTGGACAAGACCAACGACGCCTTCGAGTTGATGCACACCGGGCAAAGCATTCGTACCGTCATTCATTTCTGAGATCCGCTCGAAAATCCAATTCCCCCCATAGCAAGGAAACCAAGATGTCCGTTTTTACCCATGTCACCGTCGGCACCAACAACCTGGCAAAAGCACGTGCGTTTTATGACGTCACCTTGAAAGAGATCGGCCTCAAGCGTGTTGCTGATCTCGAGGATGCCGGCTCCATCTGGGGCGTCGACAAGCCGTCGTTCTTTGTGCTCAACCCGGCCAATGGCAATCCGGCGTCCATCGGCAATGGTGTCACGGTGAGCTTCGAAGCGCCGAACCGCGCTGCGGTCCAGGCGTTCCATACGGCCGCCTTGGCAAACGGCGGCGTCTGCGAAGGCCTGCCAGGCCCCCGCAGTTGGGCGGACAATGCCTTTGCCGCTTATGCCAGGGACCTGGATGGCAACAAGTTGGCTGTGTATTGCTTCAAGGCTGAATAAAGCAGGCTGACCCACCGCCATCGCGAGCAAGCTCGCTCCCACAAGGATTGTGGATGTTCATGAGTTTTGCATTTACCACCATGATGCGGTGGTGTGTCTAGCCACCATCGGTGTCGATGTCAGCATCCGTGTCGTCACCGGATTTCGGCCGGTCCGGGTCAGGCTTGAAGCCGGGGCTGAAGGTGTTGTCGTTGTCCTGATGATGCTGCTTCTGATCGACCTCAGTGGCGGCGCTGTCAGCCTGGTCCGCCCCGGCAGGACTGACGGGCTCGGCACTCGAAGGCTTGCCCGGGACCTGGGGATCGATGGCCGGATCGTTACGCGGGGATGGCGTCTGTGCCTGGCCTTGTTGCTGAGTGTTTGCGGGATCGTCGTTCATGGGCACCTCGTTCATGACAGGGCCGGATGGATGACCGGTCTTGAACATTCGAAGGTGACGCGACGGCTTCGGTTCCATTTGTTTAAGACGCCGCGATCAACCGCCCAGCACGCTCCTCACCATCCGGGCCAGTGCGTCCGGACCGTAGGGTTTGCTCAACAAATGGGTATCGGGGCTCAATTGATGGTTGCGGGAGATGATGTCCCGGGTGTGCCCCGAGGTGAACAGCACGGGGACCGGCGGAGTCTGCACCTTGGCCCAGGCGGCCAGGTCGGAACTCTTGATCAGGCCGGGCATGACCACGTCGGTGAAGATCAGGTCCACCGGGGTGCCATCCAGCAGCAGCTTCATCGCCTCATCGCCGTTGGCGGCCGTGAGGGTCTTGTAGCCGGACTGTTCCAGCAGTTCCACCGACGCGCTGCGCACCTCGGCGTTGTCCTCCACCACCAGGATCGTCTCTTGCCGGCCGGAATGAAGCGCATCATGTTGCTCGGTTTCCCCTGTTTCAGGCGCTAGGCTTCGAGGGAAATACATCCGCACCCGCGTGCCTTCGCCCAGGTCACTGGCGATCTCGATATGGCCGCCACTCTGCTTGACGAACCCGAACACCATGCTCAATCCAAGCCCGGTGCCCTGGCCATCGGTCTTGGTGGTGAAAAACGGTTCGAACACCTGCTTCAGGACGTCGGGCGGCATACCGGCACCGCAATCGATCACCGACAGCCGGACATAGTCGCCGGCCGCAATCCCCTTGCCGGCGCAAAACGCCTCATCGAGCACGATGTTCTCGCCGATCAGATGGATGGTGCCCTCGCCCCGCATGGCATCACGCGCATTGATCGCCAGGTTCAACAGGGCATTTTCCAGCTGATTGCGATCGACATGGATGCGCCAGGGTTCTTGGGGCAGGCTCACTTCAATCAGGATGGTTTCGCCCAAGGCCCGTTGCAGCAGTTCACCCATGCCCTCGTAGATGCGCCGAGGGTTGTAGACCGCCGGTGACAATGGCTGGCGCCGGGCAAAAGCCAGCAGTTGCGATGACAACTTGGCGCCCCGCTCCACGGCTTCGATGGAGGCACTGACCCGCCGTTGCACATTGGCGTTGTCCCGTTCGTGGCGGGCCAGCAAGTGCAGATTGCCGGCGATCACTTGCAGCAAGTTGTTGAAGTCATGGGCCACGCCACCGGTGAGGCCGCCAATGGCCTCGAGCTTCTGCGACTGGCGCAACTGCTCTTCCGCTGCCAACCGCGCCTGCACCTCGTTGGCAACACGCTGCTCCAGGTCGCGGGTGAATTTGAGCAGCGAAGCTTCGGCCGTCTTGCGCTCGTTGATATCAATCAGCACTCCCGGAAACCGCAGGGGCCGGCCTGTCCCGTCGAACTCGCAGCGACCGCTGGCCAGCACCCACCGGTAGTCACCGCCCAGGCGGCGGACCCGATACTCAGCGCTGTAGGGCGTGCCTGTGCGCACGGTCAGTTCGACCCGCTGGTTGACCTCTTCAAGGTCGTCCGGGTGGATGCCCTGGCGGGCAATCTCGATGGGCAGTGCGTCCAGCGAACAGTCGGGTGGGTAGTTGAAGGTACGGGCAAAACGCTCATCGCCCGACAGCGTGTCGGCCTGGATGTCCCAGACGAACGACCCCAGCAAGGGCCCGGCCGAGAGCGCCAGCTGGATGCGTTCATTGACCGCGCGGTAACTGCGTTCGGCCTCTTGCCGGGCGCGCTCGGTCAATACGTGCTCCGTGGTTTCCACCACAATCGCCAGCACGCCCCCCGGGGACTGGTCATCATCGGGCACCGGGCTGTAGTAGAGGTCCATCCACACGTCTTCAGGCTTGCCATCGCGCAGCAGGACCAGCTCTTTGCTGCGATAGGACAAGGTGCCGCCGGCCAGACAGACGTCCAGCACATGGCGATTGAATTCGGCAACCTCCGGCCACCCCAACTCCACCGCGCACCCCAGCAAGTAGGGATGCCGGCCGCCGGCGAACTCGGCATAGGCATCGTTGTAAATCATGAAGCCCTGGCGGCCCCACAACATCACCATCGGCAGGGGCGAAGCCAGCAACAATTGGACAGCGCTACGCAAGCTGGCGGACCAGTGCTCGATGGCGCCCAACTCGGTTCGGCTCCAATCGAACGCCTGGATACGCCCGGCCATCTCACCACCCCACCCAGGGCAGCCGTGATTCTGGGATAGAAACTCCATGGTCGACTCTGAACCTCAAAATGCCTGCAGGGAATCAACAGACACAAATCCCTTGCGATCAGAGCTTCGAGCGCCAGGTTGGCGTTTGGTTTCATGGTGATCGGTTTGCGCACAATCCTGTGGCGAGGGAGCTTGCTCCCGCTCGGCGGCGCAGCCGTCGTAAACCGGCTGACGCGGTGTGCCTGATGGATTGCGTAAACCATTTTTTTTGGGGGGCTGCTACGCAGCCCAGCGGGAGCAAGCTCCCTCGCCACAAAAACGGCGGTGTTGCTGGGGTTCAGCGAAAATCGCGGCTCTGCACTTGGATACCCGCCAGCAATTCAGTCAGGTCGCTCAAGCGCCCGGCGATCAAGTGGCGGACCTCGCCGACGCTTTCCCAGCGGCCGTCGACCCTGAGCAATTGCGAGCCCACCAGGGTCTTGCGTTGACGCTCGGCCAGGTCGCGCCAGACCACCACGTTGAGGTTGCCGAACTCATCTTCCAGGGTGACGAAGGTCACGCCGCTGGCCGTGCCCGGGCGTTGGCGGCCGGTGACCAGCCCGGCGACGCTGACATTGCGGCCATGCTCCACGTCCTGCAATTCCCGGGAGCTGCGGCAGCGCCGGGCGCGCAGTTCGGGACGCAGTAGGGCCAGCGGATGAGGGCCCAGTGTCGTGCCCAGCGTGGCGTAATCGGCAAACAGGTTTTCCCCCGGTGTGGGTTCGGGCAGCGCCACGGGCGGTTCTTCCTGGCTGGGCAAACTGGCGAACAAACCCAGTTGCTTCTGCACTCCGGCCACTTCCCAGCGGGCCCGATGGCGATCCCCGGCCAAGCCCTGCAAGGCCCCCGCGTCGGCCAGTTGCGCCAGGGCCCGGGCATCGAGTTGCGCGCGCTCGCCCAAGTCGGCCACATCGCTGAAAGGCCGATGCCGGCGCGCCGCTTCGATACGCTGGGCATCCTCTTCGCGAAAGCCCTTGACCAGGCGCAACCCCAGGCGGATCGCCGGTTGCCGGCCGTCCATGGGCTCGAGGCTGCAATCCCAATCGCTGGCGCGCGCGTCCACCGGATGGATCGACAGTTGATGCCGGCGGGCATCCTGGAGGATCTGGTCCGGGCTGTAGAAGCCCATCGGCCAGCTGTTGATCAGGGCACAGGCGAATGCCGCCGGTTCGTGGCATTTGAGCCAACTGCTGGCGTAGGTCAGCAAGGCGAAACTGGCGGCGTGGGACTCGGGGAAACCGTAATTGCCGAAACCTTTGATCTGTTCGAAGATTTGCGCGGCGAATTCGGCGGTGTAGCCGTTTTTCTGCATCCCCTGCGCCAGGCGTTCCCGATGGGGCTCCAACCCGCCGTGACGTTTCCAGGCAGCCATGGAACGCCGCAACTGGTCGGCTTCTCCCGGGGTGTAATCGGCCGCGACGATGGCGATCTGCATGACCTGCTCCTGGAACAAGGGAACACCCAGGGTGCGGTTGAGTACTCCTTTCAACGCGTCAGAGGGATAAGTCACCGCCTCTTCGTTGTTTCTGCGCCGCAGGTACGGATGCACCATCCCACCCTGGATCGGCCCGGGCCGCACGATCGCCACTTCGATGACCAAGTCGTAGAACGTCTTGGGCCTCAGCCGAGGCAACATCGACATCTGCGCCCGGGACTCGATCTGGAAGACACCGATGGTGTCGGCGCGACTGATCATTTCATAGGTAGCCCGATCGTCCTGGGGCAGCGACGCCAGGGCATAACGCTGCCCCCGGTACTGCTCGATCAAGTCGAAACAGCGCCGGATCGCGCTGAGCATGCCCAAGGCCAGGATGTCCACCTTGAGCAGCCCGACCGCGTCCAGGTCGTCCTTGTCCCACTGGATGATGGTGCGCTCGGCCATGGCAGCGTTTTCCACCGGCACCAGGGTGTCCAGGGGCTGTTCGGAAATCACGAAGCCGCCAGGGTGCTGGGATAAGTGCCGGGGAAAACCGATCAATTGCCGGGTCAGGCTCAGGACCCGACGCAACACCGGGCTGTCCGGATCGAAGCCGCCTTCACGCAAGCGCTCCACCGGCGGCGCCTCGTCGCTCCAGCGCCCACAGCAATCGGCCAGGGCATTGACCTGATCCGGCGGCAAGCCCAAGGCCTTGGCCACATCGCGTACCGCCCCGGCCCCGTGGTAACTGCTGACCACTGCCGTCAAGGCCGCACGATGCCGACCGTAGCGCTGGAACACGTATTGCAGCACTTCCTCGCGACGGTCGTGTTCGAAGTCGACGTCGATGTCCGGCGGCTCGTTGCGCTCCCGGGACAGGAAACGTTCGAACAACAGGCTGGTGAGGCTGGGGTCGATTTCGGTGATGCCCAAGGCGTAGCACACCGCCGAGTTGGCCGCCGAACCGCGCCCCTGGCAAAGGATATGACGGCTGCGGGCAAAACTGACGATGTCCTGCACGGTGAGGAAATAGCTGTCATAGCCCAACTCGGCGATCAGGCTCAGCTCCTTGTCGATCTGCACCCGCACCTTGTCTGTCACGCCGTCCTTCCACCGCTCGCGCATGCCGCGCTCGGTCAGTTCCCGCAGCCAGGACGCCGGATCATGCCCCTCGGGCACCAGCTCGCGGGGGTATTGATAGCGCAATTGGCCAAGGTCGAAGGTGCAGCGTCGGGCGATGTTCAGGGTTTCATCGAGCAAGGCCTGCGGGTAGAGATCGGCCAGATCCTCGCGGCTGCGCAGGTGGCGCTCGCCGTTGGGGTGCAAGCGCTGGCCGGCCTCGGCCACCGTGACATGGTGACGGATGGCGGTCATGGTGTCCTGCAAGGCGCGACGGCCGCGCGCGTGCATGTGCACATCGCCGCTGGCCACGGCCGGAAGCGCCAAGCGCTCGGCCAGCACCAACGAGTCTGTCAACCGACGACGGTCGTCCTGTGCGCAATGCAACTGGACCGTCAGCCACAGGCTCCCGGCAAAGATCGGCTGGAGCCAACGTCCATGTTCCTCGGCGTCTTTGCCCTCGGCTATCCACAACGCCAGCAGTCCCGGCAAGGGTTGGTCGAAATCCTCTCGCACGATGCGGTAGTGGCCCTTCTCGCTGCGACGCCGGGCGCGGGTGATCAACCGGCACAAGGTTTGATAACCGTCCAGGTTTTCCACCAGCAACACCAGTTTCGGACCGTTCTCGACCTGGATCTCGCTGCCGACGATCAGTGGCAGCGCCAACTCTTTGGCCGCCTGCCAGGCCCGGACGATCCCGGCCAGGGTGCATTCGTCGGTGATCGCCAGGGCCTGGTAGCCCTGCTGCTTGGCGCGACGGCACAACTCCAGGGCACTGGAGGCGCCGCGCTGGAAGCTGAAGTTCGACAGGCAATGCAGCTCGGCATACTCAACGCTCATGCGAACCAGCCCTGCAGCCACAGCGGCCCGCCCTCGCCCACCGGTCGATAGGCCCAGCCACGTTGTCCGCTGCGGGTTTCGATCAGGTAATAGTCGCGGCGCACATCCGCGCCATCCCACCAACCGGTCTCGATGCGCTCGGGGCCCATGAGTATGTGCGCCTGACCTTGCGCCAATGCCTGGGGCTCCTCCAGCAGCCAGCCGGGACGCTGCACGCCGTCGCGCACCGGACAAGCCTGGGATCGGGGTTGGGACGTCATCTGCCAGGCGCACTCAGGCCGATGGTCGTCGCGAAACCCCAGGCCCTGCACGGCATCATCCCCCAGCCGGGCCCGCAAGCGTTCGCGCAGTTGCTCCCAGGGCAATGATTGTTGGGGGCGTTCGTCGAACAACTCCAGGCGCTGGGGCACGAAGCTCGGCAGGTCTTCGGCACACAAGCGAAAGCCCCGCACCGGGGCCTCGACCTGCACCTGTTCCAAGCGACCACGGGCCAGTTCGAAGAGCATCGCCGGGGCCCGTTCGGCGCTGAGCAGGCCGACCTTGATCACGGTATCCGGCAACCCGGCGTGTTCCAGGTGCAAGTCGAAGCGCTGCACGCCGCTGTCGCGTCCGCAGAGGAAGGCCGACAGGTCACCGGTCAGGCGGCGCAACGGGAACAACAGCGCCTGATGGGATTGCACGTCATAGTTGAGCTCGATGCGCACATCGAAACGGTCCGGTGGCAGGTAGAACGACAGCGCCAGGGTGCGATGGCCCGTCAACGCGTCGAGGTGCTTGAGCACCTGGGCCTCGAAGCGCCGTGCCAGGGTCTGCCGGGGCAAGGCCTGGACCTGGCTCAGGCGACGCAGGCCCATGCGTGACAGCGCCGTGGCGACGTCGGGTTCCAGGCCGATTCGCTCCACGGGCATGTGTCCCAGGTACTGTTGCAAGGTCTCGGCATCGGGCACCACCAAGGCGTCATAGGCATTGGCCAACACCCGTGCCGCCACTGGATTGGGAGCGGCGACGATGCGATGACGAAAGCCCAGCTCGGTCAGCTCGGCTCGCAAGCGCGTCTCGAACACCGGCCAGGGTCCGAACAGGCCCAGGCTCGACTCGATCTCGAACAGCAGCGTACGCGGATAATGCACGCTGACCTGAGAGCTGAAACGGTAGGCCCAGGCTGCCAGGAACTGCTGCCAATGTTCGATCTGCGCCGCGTCGTATTCCGCGGTGGCAAAGCCTTTGCTCAAGGCCTGGGCGGCGGTCATGGTCTGGCCGGGCCGCAAGCCCAGGGCCCGTGCCGGCGCGTTCACCGCTTGCAGCACCCGACGCTGGGCCGGGCCGGTCAGCAATGCCAGGGGCTGGTCGGGATCGGGGCGCTGACGCAGCGCGGCGTCCAGCGCCAATTGCGGGAAGAGAATACAGACCCAGCGCATCGCAACCTCAATGCCCGGTTTGTGGGGCGAGCGTGGCAAAGGCAATCGGCGCCGACCGGGCCAGCCCGCCCCGGCACTTGAGCACGCGCAACTGCGCAGGTCGGGTGTCGATGGCAATGCGCAGCGCCGCCGGCGACGGGTTGATGGCTTCCTGGATCGAGCGCCAGGCGAACGCCAGGGCCTGGCCGGTTTCCGCCGCCACTTGCAAGCGCCGCAAGGCCCGGTCGTCCGCCTGGCGGGGCCAACACAGCACCGCACCACAACTGCCCGAACGCAGGCATTGTTCGGTGGCCCACAGGGCATCGCGCTCATCGGCGCGGATCACCGACAACTGGCGCAGGTCGATGCCGGCGTTCTGCCAGGCCTGGGGATAAGGCACGAACGGCGGCGCCACCAGCACGATCCGCTCCCCCGCTGCCGACAGCCGCGCCAGGGTCGGCCACACCAATTGCAACTCGCCCACGCCCGGCGCGGCGATGAGCAGTTCCGTCAAGGCCGCCTCCGGCCAGCCGCCACTGGGCAACGCCGCATCCAGTGCTGCATGGCCAGTGGGTTGCGGACTGACGGCCGGCGGCGCAGGCCGGCCCTTCCAGACCTGGCCGCCGTTGAACAGCGTGTCCAGCGCAACGACAGCGCCCATCAACCTTGCCTCACCAAGCCACAGAACACCCCTTCTATCGCCAGGTCCTGGTCGGCCTCGACGATGATCGGCTGGTAGGCCGGGTTGCGCGGCAGCAACCGCACCCGTTCGCCGATGCGCTCGAAGCGCTTGATAGTGACTTCACCGTCCAGGCGCGCCACGACGATCTGGCCGTTGGAAGCCTGGGGGGTGCGCTGAACGCCCACCAGGTCACCGTCAAGAATGCCGTCCTCGATCATCGAATCACCCTGGACCCGCAGCAGGTAATCCGGCGCCTTGGTGAAAATCGCCGGGTCCAGCATGAGGCGGCTGTGAACCTCGGCGTCGGCACCGATCGGCACGCCAGCCGCTACCCGGCCCAGCACCGGCACGTCCAGCAGTTCAGGCCGTGGCGGCTGGTTCAACAGCCGGATGCCCCGGGCCTGGTGCGGATTGACTTCGATGAAACCGGCCTCGGTCAACGCCAGCACATGCTTGCGCGCCACGCTACGGGAGGCGAAACCGAACGCCTCGCTGATTTCAGCGAGGCTGGGAGGCTGCCCCTGATCGGCGATGCGTTCGCGGATGAACGTCAGGATGGCGGTGCGGCGGGGGGTGAGAGTCGTCATGGAGTACATTTGTACTCTTTCGGGATTTTTCTGACAAGCGCCGCCAGTCAGTTCACAGCTTGCCTGCGCGTAGGAGCTGCCGAAGGCTGCGATCTTTTGATCTTTCACGCCAGATTCAATTGTCTGGGACAAGATCGCAGCCTCGTTGCACTCGACAGCTCCTACACTGCCACCCAGCGGGAGCAAGCTCCCTCGCCACAGGTTTCATCACTTTTCCTTAAGTGTGTCAGTGCTCAAGCCCCGCCAGGTAGGCCCACGGGTAAATACCCCGCTCATGTCCATCACTGAAGACCAGTTGCACCCCGTAGCCCTGTGGGTTGACCGCCACCACCCGGATCCGCGGATCGACCTGGACGGTCAGCCCTTGCAGGCGCAGCGCCCGGCACCGCGAGCATGGGCAGTGCTGGCGCAGGGTGGCATGGTCCAGGCGTTGTTCCCGACCGTCGGGCCAGTCCAGGCGCAATTGACCTTTGCCTTGGGAGTTGCCCAGCGCCAGCGGGCTCATTGCAGTTGACCCAAGGCAATGCGTACGGCCTTGCGCACTTCGGGGTCGCCATCGTCCTGGGCCGCCTGCAACGCCGGGATAGCACCTGGTTCGTTCAACTCTCCCAAGGCCAGGGCCGCCTCCTTGCGCAAGTTGCTGATGCGATGGCCCAGGGTTTCGATCAATGCCGCCAACGCCGGGGCGTAACGCAAGCGACCGAGGCTGCGAGTGGCCCGCAAGCGCACTTGCCAATAATCGTCGCCCAAGGCCTCGACCAGGGCCGGACCGGCATCGGCGTGTCCGACCTTGCCCAAGGTGGTGGCGGCTTCTTCGCGCACCGCCCAGGCCGGATCCCGGAGGGCCTGGCGCAGCGCCGGCAAGACTTGCGCATCCGAAGCCAGGCCAAGGGCGCCGGTGGCCGCGCGGCGCACCTCCGTATCCGGATCATCACTGGCCAACCGGGCCAAGGCCGGCAAGGCGTCGAGGTGCTTGAGCCAGCCCAGCACGCCAACCGCCTCGCGGCGCACGCTGGCATCGCCGTCAGCCAGAGCAACGATTGCCGCCGGTGCCGCGTCGAGCAAGCGCAACTCGCGCAAGGCCCTGAACGCCGCGACGCGCACACCGGCCTCGGCATGTGCCGTCCAGGGCAGGATCACCCTTCCCGCCGCCCCGCTCTTGAGCAGGCTCAGGCTCTGGGCGGCAGCGGCCTGCACACTTGGCGACGGATCGGTCAGGGCCTCGCACAAGGCCGTCACCACCGGCGCGTCCTCCCAGGCTTCAAGCAATCGCGCGGCTTCGGCTCGCACGTCGGCACTGGGGTCCTCGGCCAGACGGTCCACCAGCCACAGCAGGCCTTCAGGCTCCTCAAGGTCGGCCAGTTCGATCAGGGCGATGCGGCGCACGCCCGGATCCTCGTCAGTCAGGCGTGGTTGCAGGGCAAGGATGTCGTCGTTGTCGGTGTTTTCGAATAGAGAGGTCATAGGGCAAATCGCGGCAAGGAGGTTTCAGGGGGAAGCCCGAGGGGATTGAGGCGCGGCAACTGTCGGCCGTCTTCATGGCGCAGCAGGTCGAGGCAGTGACGCTTCAAGCGGGAGAATTCAGGGCGGGTGACCAGTTCGGTCGTGCGTGGCCGTGGGAAGTCCAGGCGCAGGTCCTCGATGATCCGCCCCGGACGCGGGCTCATCACCAGCAAGCGATCGGCCAGGAACAGCGCCTCGTCGATGTCGTGGGTGACGAACACCACGGTGGTGCGAATGCGGGTCCAGATGTCCAGCAGCAGCTCCTGCATATTCAACCGGGTCAGGGCATCGAGCGCGCCGAAGGGTTCGTCCATCAGCAGCAGCCGTGGACGGTTGACCAGCACCCGGGCGATCTCCACCCGTTGCTGCATGCCTCCGGAGAGCTGGTCCGGCCAGTGCCCGGCGAAGCCTTCCAGGCCCACCAGCGCAAGGATTTCATCAGCGGCCCGGTGCCGTTCGGCCTTGCCCAGGCCACGCATCTTCAGGCCGAAGGCGACGTTGTCGCGCACGCTGCGCCAGGGAAACAGCGTGTGTTGCTGGAACACCATGCCGCGTTGGGGCGACGGGCCGGAAACGCTCAAGCCGTCGACATTCAAGCTGCCGGAACGCGGTTGCAGATGCCCGGCCAAGGCCCCGAGCAAGGTGGACTTGCCGCAGCCGGACGGCCCGAGGACACAGACGAACTGGCCCGCCTCGATCTGGCAATCGAGCCCCTGGACCGCTTCGAAGGCCTGGGCCCCCTGGCCAAGGACAATGGACAACTGATGGATATCGATCCGTCCTTCGGGTGTTTGCATCATGCTCATCAGGCTTTTCCTCGTGGCCGATGCCAAGGCGTGAACAGCCCGCCCAGGCGTTTGATCAACAGGCTGCTGCCCATGCCCAACACACCGATCAGCAACATGCCGACGACGATGTCGGCGTAGTTCTGCACGGTGTAGGAGGCCCAGGTGTAGTAGCCGATGCCGTACTGGCCGGCGATCATTTCCGCCGTCACCAGGCAGAACCAGGACGTGCCCATGCCGATGGCCAGGCCGGTGATGATGCTCGGCGCGGCGCCCGGCAAAATCACTTCCAACAGGATCGCCCGGCGTCCGGCCCCGAGGCTTTTCGCCGAGGCGATCAAACGCCGGTCCACGCCTTCGACGCCGTGTACGGTGTTGAGCAGGATCGGGAACAGCGCGCCAGTGAAGGTGATGAACACCATCGACAGTTCTGACGAAGGGAACATCAGGATCGCCAGGGGAATCCAGGCCACCGCCGGGATCGGCCGCAGCACTTCCAGGGGCGGCAGCAACAGGTCTTCGGCCCATTTCGAACGACCGATGGCCAGGCCCAGCGCCACGCCGATCAACAGCGCCGCGCTATAACCGGCAAAGACCCGGCCCAGACTGCTGCCCAGGTGTCGGGCAAGATTGCCCGACTCTCCCAGGCCCAGCGCCGCCTGGATCACCGCCAGTGGCGTCGGGACGTTGGCGAAGGTCACCAGGCCTAGGTTCCAGTGGCCGGTTGCAGCGAGTTGCCAGAACAACAGGCAGAGCAGCAGTGAAGCGGCTCGCAGGAGCCAGCGTTTGGATAATGGGGACACGAATTTATCCTCTGATGTGTACCCCTGTGGGAGCGAGCTTGCTCGCGATAGCGTCAGATCAGTTGAATGGATGTGACTGACACGCCGCTATCGCGAGCAAGCTCGCTCCCACAGGTCATTGGCCGAAATCAGCGGGCGGCAACGGCCTGGGTGGTGGCCTCGCTGAAGTCGAAGACTTTTCCGCCCTGGGCCGTGGCAAATTGCTGGGCCTGCCCCTTGAGCAGGAACGCACTGAGCTGGCCCTTGGTATCACTGGCGAACCACGCCTGTTCGGCCAGCAGCTTGATTCCGCTGTCGCTGGCCTGGGCATAGACGGCGCGGATGCCCTTGCCTTCCTGCTTGAGACTCGCCAGCGCGGCGAAGGCCGATTGGGCCGAGGCGTAATGGCGCACTTTCGGCTCGCCGCGTACCCAGATCTCGGCCACGTGGCGGGCGTCGGCGATTGCCTGGCCGGTCGACGCATCGCTGCTGCCCAGCGGGGTCTGGGCGTAGTTAGCCAGTTGCGCGGTGTAGTCCAGGTTCGACGCCTTGAAGGCGGCGCGGATGTACTGATCATCGATGAAGGTATTGAGGTCCAGGCCGCGATCAGCCTTTTTCAGCAGCTTGAGGGTGTCGATGGCGGTGCCGACGGCCTGGCGGTATTCCGGTTTCCAGGTCAGGTCGCGGGTCTGCACCCCCAGCGGCCCGTGAAACAGGTAATTGACCTCGGCATCCACCCCGGTGACCTTGGCGATCAGCTCGCTGTACTTCTCCGGCTCGGCGGCCAGCAGTTGATTGGCCTCGATGGTGGCGCGCAGGTAGGCGACGACGATTTCCGGGTATTGCTTGGCATAGGCCTGGTCCACCAGCGCGCCGTGGAACGTCGGTGTGTTGGCCTGGGCGCCGTCGTAGATCTTGCGGGCGAAACCCCGGCTGGGGAACAGTTCGGCGAACGGCACGAAGTCGGCGTGGGCGTCGATCTTGCCGGCTTGCAGCGCCGAGCCGGCGACTTCCGGCGGCTGGGCAATGATGTTCACATCCTTGAGCGGATCCCAGCCCTGGGCAGCGACGGCGCGCAACAACATACCGTGGGCGGTGGAGGCAAACGGCACGGAAATGGTCTTGCCCTTGAGCTCGGCCAGGGACTGCACGCCCGACGCACTGGGCACCACGATGCCGTTGCCGCTGCCCTGGGTGCTGCCCGACAGCACGCTAATGAACAGGCTGTGCTTGCCGGCGGTTTCGAACGCCACGCCGTTGAACGCCCCAGGGAAATCGGCCATGGCACCGAAGTCGAGTTTGCCGGCGACCATCTCGTTGGTCAGCGGCGCGCCGCTGGTGAAGTTCTTCCACTGGATATCGTATTGGGCGTCCTTATAGGCGCCGTCATGGGGCAGGTATTTATCCAGCAGGCCCAGCTCCCGGATCAACAACCCGCCGGCGGCGCAGTTGATGGTGGTGTCCTGGGTGCCGATGGCGATACGGATGGTTTCTGCCTGGGCAGGCAGGGTCAATGAAGCCAGTACCAGACCGGCGAGTGCTGCACGCAATAGCATGGGTGTGTCCCCTCGAATCATTTATTGGATGTCGTCTCCGCCACGATCAGGGCGCGGTGGGAAACGAGGGGTGTTCTGAATGTGGCGTCCGGGGGTGGCCGGATGGCTTTTGTGGTGTTTGGGTGGGCCTCATCGCGAGCAAGCTCGCTCCCACAGGTTTATCGGTGTGCATAAGATCTGCGATTGGCTTCGACCCACTGTGGGAGCGAGCTTGCTCGCGATGACGTCCTGTCAGTCAGCGCAACAGATACGGAATCTCCACTTTCACCGCCCCCGTCGGGCAGTCCTTTTCACACGGCATGCAGTACCAGCATTCGTCGAACGCCATGTAGGCCTTCTGGGTCGCCGGGTTGATCGCCAGCAGGTCCATGGGACAGACATCGACGCAAACCGTGCAGCCCTTGTGGGCGATGCATTTATCCTCGTCCACGGTGACGGGGGCATTGGAGCGGAAAAAGATTTCCTGGGGTTGATAGGCCATGGGGGTTCTCTCTGGGTGGACGGTTCACGCCGCGTCAGCACCGACCCGCAGCCGGTCGTAGGCCTGCAGTTCGTCGGCATCGAGGGCGATGACGTAGGGTTCGACGGCTTTCTTGAATGAAGTCATCGCGCCGTCATCGCCCTTCTTCAAATGGCAATGGCAGAACCAGTCGCTGTCGTTGCGTTGTGGATGATCGACCCGATAGTGGTACAGGCCCCAACGGCTTTCGGCGCGAAACAGCGAGGCACGGGCGGCCATTTCGGCGCAGTCGCGGATCACGCTGACTTCCATGGCGCGCATCAGCTCATGAGGGTTGTGAGCCTTGAGTTGGTCCAGGTCGCGCTGGATATCGCTGAAGCGTTGCAGGCCGATCTGCATTTTCTTGGTGACTTTCGGCGGTTGCAGGTAATCGTTGACGAAGCGACGCAGCTTGTATTCCACCTGGGCCGGCGGCAGGCCGTGCTCGCGGTCCAGCGGCGCGTAGACACGTGCCCTCTCCCGTTCGATCTGCCCGGCATCCAGCGCCGAGAAATCCTTCCCGGCGACGAAGTCCGCGGCGTTGTTACCGGCAAACCAGCCGTAGGTGAACGCACCGAGCATGTAGTTGTGCGGCACTGCCGCCATGTCGCCGGCCGAGTACAGGCCCTTGACCGAGGTCTCGGCCCGCTCGTTGACCCACACGCCCGACGCCGAATGGCCGCTGCAAAAACCGATTTCGGAAATATGCATCTCCACCATCTGCGTGCGGTAGTCGGTGCCGCGGTTGGCATGGAACTGACCGCGACTCGGCCGTTCGTTGCTGTGCAGTATCTCTTCGATGTTCTGGATGGTCTCCTCGGCCAGATGATCGAGCTTGAGGAACACCGGGCCATTGCCACCTTCGAGTTCCTGATGGAACTCCCACATCATCTGCCCGCTCCAGTAATCGCACTCGATGAAGCGCTCGCCCTTGTTGTTGGCGGTGTAGCCGCCCAGGGGCCCGGTGACATAGGCGCACGCCGGGCCGTTGTAGTCCTTGATCAACGGGTTGATCTGGAAGCACTCCAGGTTCGCCAGTTCGGCACCGGCGTGATAGGCCATGGCATAACCATCGCCGGCATTGGTCGGGTTCTCATACGTGCCCATCAGGTAGCCGGAGGCCGGCAAGCCCAGGCGCCCCGCCGCGCCGCAGCAGAGAATCACGGCCTTGGCCTTGATCACATGAAAGTCGGCGGTGCGGCAATCGAAGCCCATCACGCCGTTCACCGCGCCCGCTTCATCGGTCAGTAAGCGGGTGCAGACCAGCCGATTGGTGATGCTCACTCGCGCCCGTTTCAGTTGGCGATAAAGCACCTTCTTGATGTCGTGCCCTTCCGGCATCGGCAGCACGTAGGCGCCCATGTGATGGACCTTTTTCACCGCGTAGTCGCCGGTTTCATCCTTCTCGAACTTCACGCCCCAGCGGTCCAGTTGCTCGATCGTTTCGAAGCTGTGGGTGGCATAGGCGTACACCGCCGCCTGGTTGACGATGCCGTCGTTGGCGATGGTGATTTCCTTGGTGTACTGCTCGGGCGTGGAATGGCCGGGGATGATGGCGTTGTTCAAGCCGTCCATGCCCATGCTGATGGCACCGCTGCGCTTGACGTTGGCCTTGTCCACCAGCAACACGCGCAAGTCACGGTTGCGTTCCTTGGCCTTGATCGCCGCCATGGGCCCGGCCGTGCCACCGCCGATGACGACAATGTCGTATTCCTGTTCCAGGGTGCTTCTAGTCATGGAGCTGCGTCCCTTTGTGCCGGTCGATCCGCAAGCGGTACTGGAAGGCATCGCCGCGGTAATAGAGGTGTTCGAAGTCCAGGGGCTGGCCGCTGGCGTCATGGGTCAGGCGCTCGATGCGCATGATGGGCGAGCCTGGTTCGACCTCCAGCGCCTGGGTCAGGTCGCTGTCGGCCAGCACCGCATCGATGGCCAGATCGGCGTGGCCCAAGGTCAAGGCGCAGTCGTTTTCCAGGATCAGGAAAATGTCGCGGGTGACCAGGTCGGCCTTTTCCAACCGTTCACCCAGGGCCTTGGGCAGGTAGGTGATCTCCAGGGAAACCGGCTCGCGGTTGATCAAGCGCACCCGTTTGATCTGCGCCACCGTGTCCCCTTCCGTCAACTTCAGGCGCTCGGCCACCTGTTTGTCGGCTGCGATGAACTTGAAACTGAGCAAGCGGTTGATCACCTCGAAACCGCGCCCGGTCATGGACTCGGCCAGGCCCTGGAGAGTGCTGACGTTCTGGAAGGTCTTGGGCTTGGCCACGAACGTGCCTTTGCCATGGATCTTGAAAATCAGGCCTTCCTTTTGCAGATCGCCCAAAGCCTGGCGCACGGTGATGCGGCTGACGCGAAACAAGGCGCCGAGCTCGCTTTCCGAGGGCATCTGCTCGCCCTGGGGGTATTCACCGTCGAGAATCCGCGCACGCAGCACGTCTCGCAGTTGTGTGTGCAGCGGTACGCTGTTGAGGGAAAGAACGTTGTCGGACATGGCCCCTATCACTTGTCATAACGAGTTATGACGTGATCTTAGGGAAACCGTCCGACGCTTGGGAAATACTCTTTGAGCATTAGGTTATGCCCACGTGGCTGGCCTCAGCGGCGCTGGAGAATGCGGTCCATCACCCAGTCGGTCTTCAAGGCCTCTTCGGCCACGGCGGGATGCTTCGACTCACCACGGATATGGGCATTCATGCCGAGTACATGGTGCCACTGGATATGCTCAGGATGATGAGGGATGTCGAGGCTGACGGAGGTGTCCGTACACAGTTGCAGCGGCGCCTCATCGAACACCGAGAAGCTGATCCGGCCTTGACTGCCAATCACTTCCACACGGTCCTCACGTCGGTCAGCGACGAAGTTCCAACAGCCCATGCCTGTGGCCCCGCAGGCAAAACGCCAATTGGCCACGACCGCATCTTCCGCCTGATACAAACCGTTCTGGCGAGCGGCGAAACCTGTCACCTCGACGATGTCCCCCAACAGGAACTGGAACAGGTCAAGGCCATGGCAGGCCAGGTCCGTGAAATAACCTCCGCCCGCAATCGCCGGATCGGTACGCCAATTGGTCGCACCGCTGATATCCGCCGATGACGCGGGCTTAGTCAGCGTCCAGGTCAAATGCCGGATGTCACCGATGCATCCTTGCTCGATCCATTGCCGCACTTTGCGAAAACGCGGCAGCGAGCGCCGGTAGTACGACACAAACAGCTGCACCCCTGCGGTGTTGAATACGCGCTGCATTTCCCGGCTCTGCGCGACATTGAGGGACATGGGTTTCTCGACACAGCAATGTTTGCCTGCGGCAGCCACCAGCAGGCTATAGCTCAAATGACTGTCGGGCGGCGTCGCAATGTAAACCGCATCGACTTCGGGATCATCGATCAGGGCCTGCGCGTCGGTGTAGAACCTGGCGATGCCGTGGCGTCCAGCATAATCGGACACGGCCTCCAGACGTCGCCCCATCACCGCTACCAGCGCTGAACCGGGCGCCTTGTAGAAAGCCGGCCCACTCTTGCGTTCCGTCACGCTGCCACACCCGATCATGCCCCAGCGTACCGTTTTCATCGTTTGACTCATGGAATCAAGGCCCAGGCTGCGCAATGAGCCCCTCAAAAAAGGCAGGAGTTTAATCAGACCCAGCCTGAATGTCGTGGCTACAACGTTTGCCCCTCGTTGCGAAACGCGCTCGGGCTCATGCCGGTCCATCGCCGGAACGCCCGGCGGAAACTGCGCACATCGCTGTAACCGACTTCTTCGGTGATGCGCTCGATGGACAGCTCGGGGTTGGCCAGCAGGTTCAGGGTGCGGCCGCGGCGCACTTGTTCGAGCAAGGTCTCGAAGGTCAGGTTGTGTTCGGTCAGGCGCCGACGCAGGGTGCGGCTGCTTATGTTGAGATCGCCGGCGATTTTCTCGATGTGGCTGCCACGGGTCAGGTCCCGGGCAATGGCCCGTTCCACGGTCTGGATCAGGTCGATCTTCTGGTGGACCTCGCAGGCCTCCTGCTCCAGCAAGGCCAATGCCTGGCGCAGGGCCAGCGGGTGATGATTGGGCAGGCGCATATCCAGCCAGCGCACATCGATCAACATACGATTGTGCCGGCAACCGAAGCGCACATCCGGTCCCAATATCCGCTGATACTCCTGGGCATAGGACGGCGCGGCGTGCATGAACTCCACGGCCAGGGGCTTGAAATCGGGACTGGCCAGCGCCCGGCCATAGACCATCAGGCTGGCGAAGAACTCTTCCACGGCAAACACCTGGATCTCGGCGAAAGGCAGGCGGCAAGTGGCCTCGACCCTGATTCGGTCAGTGGCTTCTTCGACGCGGGTCACCGCGATGCCGCCGGTGGTGTGCTGGTAACGAACCCCCAAGGCGAAGGCATCGCGCAGGGTTTCGCACAACGACAAGACGTGGCCCAGCAGGCCGAGGGTGCCAAGCACGTTGCGATCACCCACCCACAGCCCCAGGCCCTGGTCGGGCAACAGCTTGAGCGAACGTTGAATCATGATCACGGCCTGGCGGTAGGAAATGCGCTGGGCCGGATCTTGCAGGTCATCGAGGTCGAACCCCAGGCCGCGACACAGGCTGGCGGCATCGAAGCCCTTGTCCGCCACCACCTCGGCCAGGGTTTGCAGCAGGAATGGCGATACCAGCGCCAATTCATAGGTGGGGTCGATGACTTTCATCTGCATGGGGCGGATTCCGGAGCACGTTAGGTGGCGTTTTTGTAACCGGTTATTTCATAAAGTTAGCATGAGCCGCTGGATAGAGGGGCATAAAAATCTGGCCGCCCAAGTCCCCTGTATGGCCGCCAATACCCTGCCCTGTCGGCGGCGAACGGCTTATTTGTATGACTCGGACCTCCGGTGCATTTCCAACAATAATAATGAGCCCCCTCATGAACCCGACCCGCACGACATTCGCCTTGCAACTGACCCTCGGCCTGGCCTGCGGCGGTGCCCTGCCCGCCCTGGCGACCGAATCGGGGGTGGACAACATCGGCCCTGGCACCGACGGCTTTTTTGTGTTGCCGCTGGAGGTCGACAGCCTTCCGGACCACATGGTCGCGTTCAACCTCTACTACAACCATTACAAGGCCCGGAAATTCAACATCAGTTCATTGGGCGGCGAACTGCCGGATGTCGAAATCGAATCCACGGCAGTGGTCCCGCGCATCGATTACCTGAGCCCGTTGCGGGTGGCCGGTGGGCGCGCGGGGATCTACATCGCCCAACCCTGGATCAAGCAGGAAGTTTCGGTGTTCGGCCTGCACGACACCCGCGAGGGCATGGGCGACACGACCATTTCGCCCATCGTGCTCTGGGACATGGGCAAAAACCTGACCCTGGCCGCGGCGGTGGAAATCACCGTACCGACCGGCGAATACAGCACCGATCGATTGGCCAACACCAGCAACAATTTCTACACCTACAAGCCGCTGTTTTCCTTCACCTGGTTGCCCACGGAAGACACCGAGGTGTCGATGAAAACCACCTACAGCTTCAACCGCAAGAACAAGGACACCGACTACCGTTCGGGGCAGATTTTCCACTTCGATTATTCCGCCAGCTACCGCGTGACCGACAACCTGAGGCTGGGGCTCAACGGCTACTACCTCAAGCAGACCACTGACGACAAACAGTATGGCCGCACCGTGCAATTCGCCGGGCAAGACGTGGACGATGGCGTACGCGGCCAGGTCTTTGCCATTGGCCCGGCGCTGCACCTGACCTTCCTCAAATACGCCAGCGCCGAGATCCGTTGGGCCAAGGAATTCGACGTGGAGAATCGTCCGGAAGGGGAAATGCTCTGGGCCAAGATCAGTATTCCGTTTGCGTTTTGACCGAGTCGCTGCTTCGCGAGCAGGCTCGCTCCCACAGGAGGTGTGCAGGGGAATACAGATCCTTATGAACACCCCAAAACAATTGTGGGAGCGAGCTTGCTCGCGATAGCAATGGATCAGTTTGCATGAATGTCGACTGATGCACCGCCATCGCGAGCCAGCTCGCTCCCACAGGTTCTTGCTTCAGCTCAAACCCAGAATCGATGAAAGATGCCCATTGAGGAACTTGCCGCCAGGGTCCAGTGCCTGGCGCACCTGGGTGAATTCAGTCCAGCGCGGGTACAGCGCCTGGAGGGCCTTGGCGTTCAGGGAGTGCAATTTCCCCCAGTGGGGACGGCCCTGGTACTTCCAGAAAATCGGCTCGATGGCGGCGAAGAAATTATGATGGTCCATCTGGTAGTGCTGGTGCACGGAGATCGAGCAACTGTCCCGGCCTTCGAACATGCTCAAGGCAATGTCGTCGGCCTTCACGTAGCGGTATTCGATGGGAAACCAGGTGCGCAGGTCCTTGTCGCGGATCAGTGCAAGGATCTCCCGCAGGCACGCCGGGCCGTGTTCAGCCGGGACTGAATACTCCATCTCGTTGAAGCGTACCGTACGGGCGTTGGCGTAGATGTCATGGGAGTCGCCGACGCGGTCATCGAAATCGGCCACCAGCCGCAGGCTGTTGAGCAACGCTCGCCGGATCGCCGGAAAATCGCTGCCGTACTTGTCGAGGTTTTCGATCAGGGAAACGAACTCATTGCCGCCCTCTTCCTCGGGGCTGATCGGCGGCGTAACCGGATCCGTGGTCTCGTTCAGGGTGATCGACAGCGCATAGTCGGAGTGGGTAACGACTTGCATTTCCCAGTGCTGGTTGTCCCGGGTGTTGGCGTCCACGTCCTCGAGCAACTCCTCGGTTTTCGCCACCCACTGGTGCTCGCGCAAGCGATAGGCGGCGCGGTTCTGCAGGCGCACGCGGGTCACCAGCCCCAGCGCGCCAAGGGACACCCGGCCAGCCTTGAACACTTCGGCATGATGCTGGGCATCGCAATCGAGGACCTCGCCGCTGGCCGTCACCAGTTGCAGGCCGACGACCTGGGACGCGTACGAGCCAAAGGCCTTGCCGGTACCGTGGGTCGAGGTTGCGATGGCACCGGCCAGGGTCTGGTAATCCACATCGGCCATGTTCGGCAGTGCCTGGCCGATGGCCTTGAGCGCCGGGCCCATGCGCGACATGGGCGTGCCGCCGCCGAACGCGGCTTGCAGACTGGCCTCGTCGTGATCCAGCAGGCCACTGAAAAAGCTCAGCGACAACAAGGTGCCATCGGTGGGCACCAGGGCGCTGAAGGAATGACCGGAACCCACCGGACGAATCCGCCCTTCGGCGCGGCGTACCACCTGTACCAGTTCATCGAGGTCCTTGGGGGCCAGGCGCGCCGCCGGCAGGCAACTCTGCGCACCGGACCAGTTGCGCCACGGGATCAACCGCGGCGCACGCATCAGCTCGGCCAGGGCGCCCTGGCTGCCCAGCGCCGTGAAGGCGGCGACAACGCCGGCCTGTTGCAGCAACCGACGCCGTGAGTAATCCATCGTCATGCCGTAGTACCCGTATTCATTATTGGAAGTGTTGACCGGACATGAAGGCGATCAGGGCCAGGAACTGCTCTTCGGAACAGTGCATGCACAGGCCCATCGGCGGCATGCCGTTGTAGCCGTTGATCGCGTGGTCCAGCAGGGTGTCGGCGCCCTGGGCAACCCGCGGGGCCCAGGCGTTCGTATCGCCGGTCAACGGTGCCCCGGCGCCGGGGTTGGCGTGGCAGAGCTTGCAGCTGCTGTCGTAGACCTGGGCCAGTGCCGCATCGCTGGGCATGGCCGTGAATACCGTGGGCGCGGGCGGTTTGGCCTCTTCGCCACACGCGGCAAGCAACGCGCCGAACGACACGACGGCAGCGGTTCGAAACAGGAAGGAAGGCGTGATTGCCGACATAAGGCCCCTCTTGGCGGCGCAATGGCTGCGCCTTTCTTGTGGTGGGTCTGGCAGTTCCCACACTAAGGCACGCCACCGCATCCGCTTGAGGTCATTGGGGGCCATAAAAGGGGGCTTGGGCGGCCAGCACTGGAGAGTCGATGACTCTGTGGCTAGGGGATTCATTTGTGGGAGCAAGGCTTGCCCGCGAAGCAGGCGACTCGGTTCCAGATAGACTGTGTGTTTCCTCATCGCGGGCAAGCCTTGCTCCCACAGATCGCCCCCACAGAACGGCTCGCCACAAAGGCATCGCTTGCTCAGGGGAGTAATAACCCCTGCTCGCGCTCGCACAACTGCACCACGTAATCCCACAACACCCGCAGGCGTACGGACTTGTGCAGCTCGCGGCGGGTACTGATCCAATAGCTGCGGCGGATGGTTTCGTCTGGCAGCAACGGCACCAACGTCGGGTCACCGCTGGCCATGTAGCACGGCAACACGGCGATCCCCAGGCCCGAGCGCGCGGCCTGTTGCTGGGCGATGACGCTGGTGCTGTGGAACACCACCCGGGGGTTGCGGCAAAAACTGTTGAGGAACATCAGTTCCTGGCTGAACAGCAGGTCATCGACATAACCGATCCAGGCGTGGCGCGCCAGGTCTTCGCGGCTGCGCAGCGCGGGCGAGCGATCCAGGTAGGCCTGGCTGGCGTACAGCGCCAGGCTGTAGTCGGTGAGTTTGCGGGTCACCAGCAGGTCGGCGGCCGGGCGTTCGAGGTGGATGCTGATTTCCGCCTCACGATTGAGGATGCTGACAAACCGCGGCACCGCCACCAGCTCCACTTCCAGCCCCGGATAACGCTGGAACAAGCCGTCCATGCGACTGGCGAGGAACATGATGCCCAAACCTTCGGTCACCCCCAGGCGGATCTTGCCCAGGGGCGCACTGGACTGGGTGATGTCCTCCTGGGCCAGCAATGCCACGTTTTCCATAGCCTCGGCGTGCTTGAGCAACGTCTCGCCCGCCGGGGTCAGTTCATAGCCCTGGGCATGCTGGACGAACAATGCGGTGCCCAGGCTTTTCTCGATGGCCTCGATATGCCGGGCCACTGTGGCGTGGGTGGTGTTCAGGCGCCGTGCAGCCGTCAACAAACGCCCACTGCGTTGCAGCTCCAGGAAATAGCGCAGGTCATTCCAGTCGAACATGAAGCGATCCTTGAACACGCCTGAAGGCATGACTGTTTATAAACGCACAGCCACTGCGCAAAAACTAACATTCTTTTGACGAAAACTAACAACTAGGATGAGTCCCACAACAACAAGAATGAGGTCGCGAATGCAACCTGTCGTCGATGAATACGATTACGTGATCGTGGGCGCCGGCCCTGCCGGGTGCTTGCTGGCCAATCGGCTTTCGGCCAACCCGCAACACCGGGTGCTGCTGCTCGAAGCCGGCGGGCGCGACAACTATCCGTGGATTCACATCCCGGTCGGCTACCTGTTCTGCATCGGCAACCCACGCACCGACTGGTGCTTCAAGACCGAAGCACAACCGGGCCTGCAAGGGCGGGCCCTGAGCTACCCGCGCGGCAAGGTCCTGGGCGGTTGCTCCTCCATCAACGGCATGATCTACATGCGCGGCCAGGCCACGGACTACGATGGCTGGGCTGCCGAGGGCAATCCCGGCTGGGCCTGGGAAGACGTGCTGCCGCTGTTCCGCCAGAGCGAAAACCACTTTGCCGGCGCGTCCGAATTTCACGGCGCCGGCGGCGAATGGCGGGTCGAACGCCAGCGCCTGTCATGGCCGATTCTCGATGCCTTCCGCAGCGCCGCCGAGCAGAGCGGCATCCCCAACGTCGACGATTTCAACGGCGGCGACAATGAAGGCTGTGGCTACTTCCAGGTCAACCAGAAAGCCGGGGTGCGCTGGAACGCGGCCAAGGCGTTTCTCAAGCCGGTTCGCCAGCGCGCCAACCTCACGGTGTTGACCGACGTCGAGGTCGACCGCGTGTTGCTGCGTGACGACCGCGCCCACGCCGTCAGCGCTCGCTGGCAAGGCAAGGGCATGACCTTCAAGGCCCGCAAGGAAATCGTCCTGTGCGCCGGGGCCGTGGGGTCGCCGGGGATCCTGCAACGTTCCGGGATCGGCCCGCGCAGCCTGCTGCAACGCCTGGGCATCGGCGTGACCCATGAACTGCCCGGTGTCGGCGGCAACTTGCAGGACCACCTGCAACTGCGGCTGATCTACCAGTTGGAAAACGCCCGCACCCTGAACCAGATCGCCGGCACCCTGTGGGGCAAGATGGGCATGGGCCTGCGCTACCTGTACGACCGCAGCGGCCCGCTGTCCATGGCCCCCAGCCAACTCGGCGCGTTCGCCCGCTCGGGCCCGGAACAGACCTCGGCCAACCTCGAATATCACGTGCAGCCGCTGTCCCTGGAACGCTTCGGCGAACCGCTGCACAGCTTCCCGGCGTTCACCGCGTCGGTCTGCGACCTGCGCCCGCAAAGCCGTGGCCGGGTGGACATTCGTTCGGCCGACCCGCACGAAGCGCCGCTGATCCAGCCCAACTACCTGAGCCACCCCGAGGACCTGCGGGTCGCCGCCGACGCCATCCGCCTGACCCGCCGCATCGTCGCGGCCCCGGCCCTGAGCGCGTTCAAACCGGTGGAATACCTGCCGGGCCCCAGCCTGCAAACCGAAGAGGAACTGCACCAGGCCGCCGCTCGCATCGGCACGACGATTTTCCACCCGGTCGGCACTTGCCGCATGGGCCAGGATCGCGACGCGGTGGTGGATGCGCAACTGCGCGTCCACGGCATCAAGGGCCTGCGCATCGCCGATGCCTCGATCATGCCGCGCATCACCTCCGGCAACACCTGCTCGCCGACGCTGATGATTGCCGAGAAGGCGGCGCAGATGATGCTCAACCCCGCGACGAGGAACACCGACATCGAAAAAGCACCTGCTACGGTCTGAAGAACAACAGAAACACCTGTGGGAGCGAGCTTGCTCGCGATGACGGCGGCACATTCAACTTGTGGGTGACAGACAGGCAGCTATCGCGAGCAAGCTCGCTCCCACAAGGGGGTGAGTCGATTCAAGGAAAGTGTGTCAAATCAGGAGACGCCACCCCGGCGTCGCAGTGGAACAACAAAAACAATCACTGTGAGGGATACCGCTATGTCCGAGCATGTTCAGCCCCTGGAAGCCACGCGCAGCGCCGGCACCAGCCAGGAAACCCAGAAAGTCATCTTCGCCTCGTCCCTGGGGACGGTGTTCGAGTGGTACGACTTTTTCCTCTATGGCGCCCTGGCGGCGGTGATCAGCAAGCAGTTCTTCGCCGGGGTCAACGACACCACCGCGTTCATCTTCGCCCTGATGGCCTTCGCCGCCGGTTTCATCGTGCGGCCGTTCGGGGCACTGGTGTTCGGGCGGTTGGGGGACATGATCGGGCGCAAGTACACGTTCCTGGCCACCATCATCCTCATGGGCCTGGCGACGTTCTGCGTCGGCCTGCTGCCCAACTACGCCAGCATCGGCATCGCCGCGCCAATCATCCTGGTGGTGTTGCGCATGCTCCAGGGCTTGGCCCTGGGTGGTGAGTACGGCGGCGCGGCGACCTATGTCGCCGAGCATGCGCCGATGGGCAAGCGCGGTTTCCATACCAGTTGGATTCAGTCCACCGCCACGTTGGGGCTGTTGCTCTCGCTGCTGGTGGTGCTGGGCTGCCGCTACTTCACTGGCGATCAGTTCGAAGTCTGGGGCTGGCGCATTCCGTTCCTGCTGTCGATCCTGCTGCTGGGCATCTCCACCTGGATTCGCCTGAGCCTGCACGAGTCGCCGGCCTTCCTGAAAATGAAAGAAGAAGGCAAGTGCTGCAAGGCGCCGATCCGCGAATCCTTCGGCAAATGGGAAAACCTGAAGGTGGTGCTGATCGCCCTGTTCAGCATCAATGCCGGGCAAGCGGTGACCTTCTACGCCGCGCAGTTCTACGTGCTGTTTTTCCTCACCCAGTTCCTGAAGATGGACCCGGCCCTGGCCAACAGCCTGCTGATTGTCAGCGTGGTGATTGGTGCGCCGTTCTTCATCTTTTTCGGCTGGCTGTCGGACAAGGTCGGGCGCAAACCGGTGTTGATGATCGGCCTGCTGCTGGCGACTGCCCTGTACTTTCCGATCTTCAAGACGCTGGCCCACTACGCCAACCCGGCCATCGACCAGGCCAGCCGCCAGGCGCCGATCACCGTGGTCGCCGACCCGGCCACCTGTACCTTCCAATTCGACCCGGTGGGCAAGGCGCGTTTCGACAGCCCGTGCGACAAGGTCAAGACCTTCCTGGTCAAGCAAGGCCTGCCCTACAGCAGCGTCGCGGCCCCGGCCGGCAGCGCGGTGCAGGTCAGCGTCGGTGACGTGAAACTCGAAGGTTACGACGAAGCCGCCCTGCGCGGCGCGGTGACCCTGGCCGGCTACCCGCAGCAGGCCGATGCCCAGCAGATCAACCGGCCGATGATCGTGGCCTTGATCGTCGCGCTGATCATCATCTCGGCGATGTGCTACGGACCGCTGGCGGCGTTGATGGTCGAACTGTTCCCGACCCGGATCCGCTACACCTCCATGTCCCTGCCCTACCACATCGGCAACGGCTGGTTCGGCGGTTTCCTGCCCACTGTGTCGTTTGCCCTGGTGGTCTACACCGGGGATATTTTCTACGGGCTGTGGTACCCGGTGGTGATCACCGGGGTGAGCCTGGTGGTGGGCATGATCTGCCTGCGGGAAACCCGCAACGTGGACCTGGATACCAACTGAGGGCAAAACCGTGGCGAGGGCATGGGCGCCCTCGCCACCGCTTCAGAAGCGCCCCTTCAAGGTCATGGTGAAGTTGCGCGGCTCACCGTAATAGTTACCGAAGCTCTCGGTGCCTATAGTGGTGTAGTAGCGCTTGTCGAACAGGTTGTTGCCATTGAGGGCCACCGACCAGGTGTCATCGATGCGGTAGCCAACGCGGCCGTTCCACACGGCATAACCGGCCTGGGTGATCTTCTCGCCCGTCGCCGGCGATACGCGGAAGTTATCGCTCTGGGCATTGACCCCGGCACCGACACTGAACCGTTCGAGCGCCCCGCCGAGGGCATAATCGCTCCACAGGCGCAGCACATGGCGCGGCACGTAGCTGTTGAACGAGCCGCCGTTGAGGCTGGTGTCAATGTCGTCGAGGGTCTTGGTCTGGGTGTAGGTGTAGCCGGCCAGCAGTTGCAGGCGCTCGATGACTTCACCGCTGATTTCGGCTTCGAAACCCTGGGCGCGCACCTTGCCAGCGTTCTCGTAGCAGTAACCGTCCGAGGACGCGCAACTGGAGTTGTAGTCAGTCTGGGCCTGGTCTTTCTGCAGTGTGCGGAACAGGTTGAAGGCGCTGTTCAGGCGTCCCTCGAACCACTCGCCCTTGATCCCCAGCTCATAACTCTCGCCCATCAGGGGCTTGAGTGCCGAGCCGCTTTCGGAGCGGTAGTTGCCCTGGGGCGTGAAGATATCCGAATAGCTGGCATAGGCCGTCAGGTGCTCATTGAGGTCCAGCAACACGGCGGCAAACGGCGTGACTTGCCCCGTCTCCGTGCTCTTGGCGTGCTCCGTACCGCCCGTGAGGAACACCGAGTCGGTCTTGGAGCTGTACCAGCTCACCCGGCTGCCGACGACAAACGTCAAGGGGTCAGCCAGTTTCAGTCGCAGGGTCGAATACATGCCTTGCTGCTCGGTCACGGTCTTGACCGGACCTCCCCGCGTCGAGTTTTCGATGAAGTAACTGTCGTCCGGTTCGGGAATATGTCGGTCCGGATCGAACACATTCTGCTTCTGTGGCAACAGCGCCACCGAGAAAAAATCATCCTTGTCCGAACGACTGGCGTTGAAACCGACGATCAACTCATGTTGCTGCCCCAGGGCGTCGAACTTGCCGTCCAGGTAGGCGTCGAGGCCGTAATCGACCTGGTCATAGTCATACATGCTGCCCAGCATGTTGGTGGTCGAGGTGCCTGGCGCCACCGAGCCCGATGCAAACGCGTATTTGATGTCCTGGGTATTTTTCGTATAGACACTGGCGACCTTCACGGCCCAGTCGTCGTTGAGCTGATGCTTGAGATCGCCGAACACCGTGGTCCGCTGGCTGCGCCAGGTGTTCCACGATGGGTCCAGGCAAGTGGAACGACTGAGTTTCAGATCGCGGCCGTCCCGGTAGCGCGGAAGCCCGCCCCAGCACGGGCTTGCATCGACGTCCTCATAGGCTACGCCCAGGCCGAGCGTCGTGTCGGGCGACAGGTCGAAGTCCAGGGCGCCGTAGTAGATCTGGTCCTTGCGCCGGGCATCATCGTAGAAATAGTGCCGGCTCTGCTCGGCGATCACCGCCCTGCCCCGCACGGTGCCGGCGTCATTCAACGGGCCACCGGTATCGACCTGCCCACGGTAATTGTCCCAGGTTCCCCCGGACAGGCTGAGCTCGGTCTGCGCCGTGGCCTGGCCGCGTTTACGAACGAAGTTGACGCCGCCGGACGTGCCGCCCGCCCCCTTCATCATCCCGGCGGCGCCGCGCAGCACTTCGACCCGGTCGTAATAGGCCATGTCGCTGCTGAAACTGTCGGCCTGGACATAACTGTTGCCCATGTCCAGCGGAACGCCGTCGTATTGATACTGGCCAGACATGCGGAACCCGCGGGAATAGAAATACTTGCCGCCCATGGTCGAGTCGTAGACGGTGATGCCAGGGGTCTTTTCCATGACTTGATCGATGGTATTGAGGTTCTGGTCATCGAGCATCTTGCGGGTAATCACCGTCACCGATTGCGGCGTTTCGCGCAGGGAGTGCTCCCCCTTGCCAATGGTGACCGCACCCGTCGTGTAGGAGTGACTGTCCTCGGTGGTCGCCCCGAGCCGCTGTGCCTCGATGGTGGTGGCGTCCAATTCCAATGCCGAACCACTGACCGGCGCGGGGCGCAGCACGTACGTGCCGTTGGCCTGGAGGGCGGCTTGCAGGCCACTGCCGCCAAGAATGCGGGAAAAGCCGTCGCCCACGCCGAAAGCCCCCTTCAGGCCGGGGGATTGCAAGTCCCCGAGTTGCCGGGCATCAAACGAAATGGCGACGCCGGCGGCGCTGGAGAAACGGGTCAGCACATCCACCAGGCGACCGGCGCCGATATCGTAGGCCTGCACCGCGCGCTGCTGCGCCGCAGCCGCTGGAACCGGGCTGGCGTTCACGACCGTGACGTCGGCGGTCGTGACCGCCAGCAAGCTGATTTTCACTGCAAACACCAGACGGCCTGGCGCGCTCACCCAAGTCATATTTCCCCTCCCCAAAACGGTCGATAAAAACTCACTGAGGAAGAGCCGAACGATGGGGACGAAAAGTGCAGGGGCTGATTTTTTTATTGCGTAGCATTACCGCCGATGGCCACCGGAGACCTGGACCCAGAATCGGCTATAGCGGGTCACTCGCAACGAAAAGCCGCTTTCCAGCGCGGCCAGGGCGAGATCGGTGTTATCGACGGGAAACACACCGGAAACCTTCAAGTCGCCAATCGCCGGATCCCAACGCAGCACACCGGGGCGATAGCGCGACAGTTCCTCCAGCAGCGCCGCCAGGGGACGGTCAATGGCGATGATGCTTCCCTTCTGCCAGACACCGACCGACACATCGTTGCCGCGCAGCGCCCCCAACGACTGTTCGTTGAAATCCAGGCGCTGGCCGGCTTCGACCCGCATCCTTGATCCACTTGCCAACAGGCTCACCTCGACCGCTTTCTCCAGCACCGCCACTTCGCCGCCCCGCGCCTGGCTGCGGACGATAAACCGCGTGCCCAGCGCCAGCACCTCGGCCGACCCCGTGACCACCTTGAACGGACGTCGCAAGGGATCGACCGCCGTCGTCACGAGCACCTCGCCCCGCAACAGCTCCAGGCGCCGCTGCTGTCCATCGAAACGAACATTGATCGAGGTGTCGGTGTTGAGCAGGACCGTGCTGCCATCGGCCAGCTGGAACGCGCGACGCTCGCCCACTGCGGTGCGGTAATCACAAAACAGGTTCTGGGTTGCCTGGCTGCGCCAGCCCAGCCAGCCCAGCCAGCCCAGGCCGCCGGCGGACGTCAGCAGCAAGGCACTGCGCAACACCTGGCGCCGGGATCGCTGGTGGGTGTCGCTCAAAGTCGGTGCCGCCAGGGCGCCCGGCACACTCGCCATCTGCTCGGCCACCGCGGCCATGCGCTGCCAGGCCTGGCTGTGCAAGGGATCGGCAGCCAGCCAGGCGCGCCAATCGGCCCGGTCCGCGTCGGTCGCAATACCGGAATGCAGCCGGGCATACCAGCGTGCCGCCACGCGGATGGCTTGCAACTCGTCGGGGGGCAGGTTCATGAAAGCTGCAATTGAATTTGCATCAGGCAGCAATGTTCCATGGCCTTGGCCATGTGGTTGTTGACCGTGCGGACGCTGACGCCCAGGCGCTCGGCGATTTGCGGGTACGTCAGGCCATCGAACTGCGACAGGATGAACGCCTGCCTGACGCGCGGCCCCAACCCCAGGAGCAGACGGTCGATCTCCATCAGGGCCTGGAGCAGGATCGCCTGCTCTTCCAGCGATGGGTGCTGCTCTTGCGGCATGGCGGCCAAGGCTTCTAGGTAGGATTGTTCCAGCGAGCGCCGGCGAAACAGGTCGATCAACAGCCCTTTGGCGATCATCGACAGGTACGGTCGCGGCTCACGGATATCCAGCGCGGTGCGCGCCTTGATGACTCGCACAAACGTATCCTGGGTCAGGTCGGCGGCATCGAAAGTGTTGCCCAAGCGCTTGCGCAACCAGCCCTGGAGCCAATTGTGATGATCACTGTACAGAACGTCGACAGCACTGCGTAGGGACAAATCGTTGGCGGGCATGGCAATGGAATAATTCACGACTGATAATGACTCGCATTGTCATGGAGCCCATCGCCGCTTGCAACCCAAACGTGCCCGGCCGCTGCAACCCTCTGGGATCACTCAGTGCATGGCGTGATTTTTCACCGTGCTCTCCACCAGATCCAGCATCTGGCCCAGGGCCCAGGGCTTGGCGATGAACGACGCGTGGTGCTTGATCCCGGCGCTTTCCGGCGTCTCGAAGCCGGACATGATCAGCAGCGGGATCTGCGGCCAGCGGTCTCCGGTCAGGTTGGCCAGGTCGGCACCGTCGATCTTGCCGGGCATGGTGATGTCGGTGAGCAACAGATCGACGAAATGGGCGCTCTTTTCAAGGAACTCCAAAGCATCGTCAGCGTTTTTCTGAGGCTCTACGACAAATCCTTCTTCCTCGAGGATTTCACAGAGAAACTCCAGGATAGTCGGATCATCTTCCACCACGAGAATCAAACGTGTAGTCGCCTGGCCGTTGCCATTGGGCATCGAATTCATGAAAGTGACTCTCCTTGACCTCATAAACCTTCTTTGCGGTTTCAACCGCCTTGAAGTTATGAGCCATACCCCTGCGAGAAATTCATTCTGCATGCCGACAGGACGCCGAATGTCACGCCAGACACCCCTTGGCAACGCAGCGCAACGCTTTTATCTGTATATCCATACAGATAAAACTTGCCCTTGTGCGCATCCATGACCATGCTACAGCCCCATGAAATCTGCTCAGGAAAAGGGCGCTATGCAGCTGTACCTGTGTGAAAAGCCGTCCCAGGCCAAGGACATCGCCGCGGTGCTCGGTGCCACGCGCCGTGGCGACGGTTGCTGGCTGGGTCCTGGCGTCACGGTCACCTGGTGCATCGGCCATCTGCTGGAAACCGCCCCACCCGACGCCTACGACGCGCGCTACAAGCGCTGGGTCCTGGCCGACCTGCCCATTGTGCCCGCGCAATGGAAAATGACCGTCAAGCCGAAAACCGCCAGCCAGTACAAGGCGGTCAAGCGCCTGTTGGGGGAAGCGAAGGAACTGGTGATCGCCACCGACGCCGACCGCGAAGGCGAAATGATCGCCCGGGAGCTGGTGGAGCATTGCCGGTATCGCGGACCGATCCGGCGGCTATGGCTGTCAGCCCTGGACGAAGCGTCGATCCGCAAGGCCCTGGCCGCCCTCAAGCCGGGCGTCGAAACCTTCAACCTGTATCACTCGGCCCTGGGCCGCTCCCGGGCCGACTGGCTGATCGGCATGAACATGAGTCGCCTGTTCACCTTGCTGGGGCGCCAGTCCGGCTACCAGGGTGTGTTGCCGGTAGGCCGCGTGCAGACACCGACGCTGCGACTGGTGGTGGACCGCGACCGCAGCATCGCCAACTTCGTGCCGGTCGCCTATTGGGCCATCGACGTGCAGCTCAGCCATGAAGGCACGGCGTTCACCGCCCAGTGGCGCGCCGACCCGGATGCCTGCGACGACCAGGAACGCTGCCTGAACCAGGCCCTGGCCCGAGACGCGGCCCAGGCCATGCGCAACGCCGCCACCGCCCGGACACTGAAGGTGCGTACCGAGCGCCTGCGCGAAGCGGCACCGTTGCCCTTCGACCTGGGCACCCTGCAAGAAGTCTGCTCGAAGAAACTCGGCCTCGGCGCCCAGGAAACCCTGGACATTGCCCAGTCGCTCTACGAGACCTACAAACTCATCACCTACCCCCGCAGCGATTGCGGTTTCCTGCCCTTGAGCCAGCACAGCGAAGCACCGGCCATCCTGGCCGCCCTCGCCCAGGCCGACCCGAGCCTCGCGCCGCTGCGCGAGCATTTGCAACCGCAGCGCAAATCCCGGGCCTGGAACGACGCCAAGGTCAGTGCCCACCACGGCATCATTCCCACCGCCGCCGCCAGGAACCTCGACAAACTCGCCGGCAAGCAGCGTGCGGTCTATACGTTGATTCGCGCGCGCTACCTGGCGCAGTTCCTGCCCAACCACGAATACGACCGGACCCAGGCCGACTTCGACTGTGCCGGCCAGGCACTGCGTGCCGTGGGCAAGCAGATCGTCGAACCCGGCTGGAAACGCGCCCTGCCCGAAGCGCTGGCGCCGGCAAAGGGCCGTGAAGCACCGGCACCGCAAACCTTGCCGGCACTGGCCGAAGGTCGCGATTGCACGGTGGACGAGGTGAAACCCAAGGACCTATGGACCCAGCCGCCCAAGCCCTTCACTGAAGGCGACCTGATCAAGGCGATGAAGAATGTCGCCAAACTGGTGGAAGACCCGTTGCTCAAGCAGAAACTCAAGGACACCACCGGCATCGGCACCGAAGCGACCCGAGCCTCGATCATCCAGGGGCTACTCGACCGCGGTTACCTGGTGAAGAACGGCAAGGCCCTGTCCGCCACACCGGCGGCCTTCAGCCTCATCGACGCCGTGCCCCGGGCCATCGCCGACCCGGGCACCACCGCCATCTGGGAGCAAGCGCTGGACATGGTGCAAAGCGGTGAAATGAGCCTGGAAGAATTCGTGACCCGGCAAGCCGCCTGGATGAGCAAGCACGTCGCCCGCTGCCAGGGCATGAGCCTGACCATCAGCGGCCCGGCCAGCCCCGCCGGGCGTGGCGCAACGCCATGGAAAAACAAACGCAAGCCGACCAAGCGCAAGACCGGCGGCGCACCGCGCAAGGCCAACAAAAATCAGCCCACCTGATTCCCCTGTGGAAGCGAGCTTGCTCGCGATGACGGTGAATCAGCCATCAGATAATTGACTGACACACCGCCATCGCGAGCAAGCTCGCTCCCACATTGATTGTGTGTCTGACCGGAAATCCTCATACCCAAACCATTTTGTCCGACAATATGTAGTGAACAAAAATAATCACTACAAAACCGTTGACGCCTCCGATTTGCCCTTGCATGATGCAGACGTCTCCCCGATCGGGAGTACAGGCAACTGTTTGAGCAAGCTCGTCTGACCGCCGAGCTGTTTTTTGGATATAGGGACTGCCCACAAGGCAGATTGAAGGTGCTGACCTGGCATGATCGTCCGGTAACAAGGACGAGAAACGTCGGCGAAGATCCTCATGACGCGCGTGGTCGACCCTCGAAAGTTGACACTGCCTGATGATTCTTCGCTGTTTCTCTTCGTTGTAGCGCATTTGCGTAGCAGCCCTTCGATAACACTACACAACCGATGCACGACCCCGTCGAAGTTCGACGGACGAACGCTGACGGCCTGGTTTCGGTAGCAGGCAGGCACTTACCGAGTAGCGAAGTTTTTGCGAACCACCAGACAGATCAACCAAATGGTCAAGGGGCTTACACATGAATCTGAATAATCAACCATCTATTGATGAACTGGCTCGCATGTTCGCCGCACACAAGGACACACTCGACAGCCATATCCTGTGGATCAGCAAGACTGGCCAGGTCCATATGGACTGCCTGTCGCCCTACACCCAAGAAGACGAGTTCGAAAAGAACACGCAAGAACTGTGTGCCCGGCTGAAGATGTACCGCCGTGGCCAGGGCTACGTCGGCAAGAAGGCCGCGGCTGACAAAGACTTCATGGGCCGCGTGTTGCAAACGCTGACCCAGGCCTGGCAGTCGATGCAGAACACTTCCGAGGTCCGGGTCATCGACCGCCTCTGCTGATATCCCCTAACGAAAAGGCCCGCGCCTGAATCAGGAGCGGGCCTTTTTTATGCGGCAGGAAACTAGAACACCGACCAGCCGATCCGCTGGCTCATCAACTCCAGCGCCGCCATGCCGGCCAGGGAGTTGCCGGCGGCGTTGAGTTCAGGCGACCAGACGCATACGGTAAACCGTCCCGGCACCACGGCGACAATCCCGCCACCGACACCGCTCTTGCCCGGCAGGCCGACGCGATAAGCGAAGTTGCCGGCCTCATCGTACAGGCCGCTGGTGGCCATGATGGAGTTGACCTGTTGGGTCTGCCGGGCGCTGAGGATCTGTTCGCCGCTGTGTTTGCAGAACCCGTCGTTGGCCAGGAAGCAGAATGCCCGCGCCAGATCGATGCAACTCATCCGCAAGGCACAATGGCTGAAATAACTGCGCAGCACCGCTTCCACGTCGTTATGGAAGTTGCCGAACGATTGCATCAGGTACGCCATCGCTGCGTTGCGGGCGCGGTGCTGGTATTCCGACTCGGCGACCTTGCCGTCCACCATCACCTGGGGGTTACCCGACAGGCGGCGCACAAAATCGCGCATCGACAGCGCCGGCGCGGCGAAACGCGACTGGTTGATATCACAAATCACCAACGCGCCGGCATTGATGAACGGATTGCGCGGCCGGCCGCGCTCGAACTCCAGTTGTACCAGGGAGTTGAAGGGCTGGCCGGATGGCTCATGACCCAGGCGCTCCCAGATCGCTTCGCCGGAATGCCCGATGGCCTGCACCAGGCTGAACACCTTGGAAATACTCTGCACCGAAAACGCTGTTTCGGCGTCGCCGGCACAATACAACTCGCCATCATTGCCATACACGGCAATACCCAACTGGTTGGGTACCACAGTGCCCAGGGCAGGAATGTAATCGGCGACCTTGCCCTGACCGATCAGGGGGCGAACCGCATCGAGGATCTCGTTCAACAGTGCTTGCATATGCGCGGGGTCCAGTCATTCCCCGTTCGAGTGCGGGGATACAGACGCTAGACGCTGGTGGGCGGGGTCAGAGCACACTGATTATCAAGCTTCAGGCACACAACCCTTGCTCCCACAGGATGCAAGCGTCTTCATCGAGCGGTCTATAGTTCAAAGGATCAATCGGCAGGAGTAGACGATGCGTCAGATCATGCAAAAAGAACCCTGGTGGGCCTCGCCGCCCCAGCCCGGGCAGGATGAAAGCGAGCTGGAATGGGGGGGGCTGGTGATCTACAGCGAAGGCGAGCCGCGCTTCGAGTTCATCAAGGAGCGCCCATCGGACGAGCAGATCCGCCATCGCAAGGGTTGTCGTGTCACCCTCGGATCAGAATGAACCGCCCCGTCACGGCTTGATGTCCGGCAATGCCACCGCTCGATTGGCCAGGTCCGCCTCCACCAGGTTGCCTTCTATTTCCTCGTCCAGGTAGTACACCGGTGCCATCACCCCGCTGAGGGGATGCTTGAGTGACTTGAACCACGCCTCGTCGAACGCAGCGCTCAGGCTTTTGCGGATCTGCGCCTCCATTTCCGGCCGCTCGCCCTCGTGGATGATCGCGCGAATGCCCGCCACGCCCACCGAGATCAACGCCCCCGCCGCCTTCCCGGCCACGGCTGCCGCCGCACCGGTTGCCCCACGCGTAGCGAACTGGGCCTCGATTTTTTCACTGGTGCGTTGCGCCACCGTGGCGATCACCGCCTCCGAGGGTCCGGCACCTGTGCTTGCAGCCTTGTTGACGTGATCGATCAGGGCCGCATAGGCCGGCAGGGTGTTCAACGGTTCGGTGTGGACCATCTCGTACAACGAAGCGTCACGCGCCGCTGGCGGGCCGAGGCGGATGGCCGGGACGCCGTGCAGACGTCGGTTCATCAGTTCGTTCGGGATGCGATGCCGCAGGGCGATGACCTGGACCTGCTGATTGAGCTGGCGCAGGTAGTAGCCTGTGGCGTTGGCCCTGATCGCCTCGGGATCGATTTCCACCGCCACCGGTTCCAGCACCTGCTCGCGATATTGTTCTTGCAGGTAAACCGCCAGGCGCCTGGCCGAGGAATCCGTCTCGCCCTCGGCGCTGGCGGCGTACCAACTGACCTTCACCGCCAGCCACTCCTGGGTCCAATAGCTACTGAACCAGGGGATGAATTCAACCTCGGTGCGCTCATAGACCAACACGCGCCAATGCTCCATCGACCCGCGGGCGTAGAGTGCCGCCTGCTCGACGGCGCTTTTCGAGGCTGCGATGAGCTGCTGGTCCACCTGTCGCCAAGTGTCCTGGGAAATCGCCACCGGGGCGACCTGTTGACCGCGCTGCGGCGTGGCGCACCCCGCCAGAACGAGCACAACGGCCAACATCAGCGAACGCAGCACGATCGCGCCACCCCGGATTCATGTCATCCACGGGGTTGAGTATACATCGCCAATTCAACCCATCCGGCCTTGAGCACACAGGGTGATCAGACCGGGAGTGGCGCCATGTCATCAACCCTGACCCGGAGAAAATTCCGGATGTTCCAGACGTTTGCCGAAACGTTGACGCAGGGTATCGGTGAGTCTTTCAACCCAGCGCCGTGTCGAGAAACATCATCACCGCAAACCCCATCATCAACCCCAGGGTGGCCGGGGTTTCATGGCCATTGCGATGGGTCTCGGGAATCACCTCGTGAGAGACCACGAAAATCATCGCACCCGCCGCCAGCCCCAGGCTGATGGGGTACGCGACGGCCACGCCCGACGACATGCCCAGGCCGATCACCGCCCCCAGGGGCTCCATCAGCCCCGAACCGACCGCGATGAGCGCGGCACGCAAGGTGCTGATACCGGTGACCCGCAGCGCCATGGCAATGGCCAGGCCTTCGGGGATGTCCTGGATGGCGATGGCGGTGGTCAGGGGCAAGCCGACCTTGAAGTCGCCGTCGGCAAAACTGACGCCGATGGCCATGCCTTCCGGCAGGTTGTGCAAGGTGATGGCGAGCACGAACAGCCACACACGGTTAATGCGCTCGACTTCAGGACCACGCCGCCCACTCAACTCGTGTTCGTGGGGCACGAAACGGTCGAGGCCGATCATCAGGGCCACACCCAAGCCCAGGCCAACCACGACGACAAAGGCGGCGAGCAACTGATTGCCACAAATCACCTGCGCGGCTTCGATGCCCGGCAGGATCAGTGAGAAGGAGCTGGCGGCGAGCATCATGCCGGCGGCGAAACCCAGCATGATGTCCTGGGTGCGTGACGAGATATCCCGCAGCACCACCGCCATCAATGCCCCCAGGGCGGTGGCGGCAAAACCCGATGTACCGCCCAGCACGGCGTAGCCCAGGTTTTGACGATTGGCGCCAACCAGGGCGTTGTAGCCACTGTAGAGCAACAATGCGGCCACCAACACAAGCCCGAGCCAGAACGTGACCCCCAACAGCCAGTTCTCTTGCACGGGGTTCAGCCAGGTGCGCCAGGGCGATCGAATCCGGGAGGTGGGCTGGTCCATCGAATGTCCTTAGGGGGCTTGGCCGTGGTATGGCTTGGAATACCGGGCGTGGGAGTCGCCTCCTTCGCCATCGGTTTATAGTTTGTCACCTTGCATCCCCGAACCCAAGTCGGCACCCGTGGTGGGGTTGCTTTCAGGCTCGGACATCGTCCGCGCCTTCAGCCATCTTGCCCTTGGCGCCTTTGTTCAACATCACGATGATCGAACCGATCACTTCCAGATGGCTCGAGTTGCATGAAAGTCTGAAGAAGTTAAACATTTAGTTTTTATTCAAGACAGAAGACGAGTGGTTAATTGAAACCCTGGCTCACTCGCTTATCTTTTAAACAATCAACACATCAGCAACGCCGGGCATCAATACCCGACTTTTAATATCACGGCCGGACCAGGTCCCATGCCAACGGCACGGGACCTGCGAGACCACGGGACATTACGATTCACGACCGCCGCCATGGCTTTTTTCAGCCCCTTTCCTGCCGGCCCCGGAGGCTTTTTCCCGGTCATTGGCAACGTTGCCGCCCGACGCCTGGCCACCTTTGCGGCCGGCTTCCGAAGCCCGCTCAGGGTCGTTGGCGAAGTTCCCCCCCGAAGCTTGCCCGCCTTTGCGACCGGCTTCAGCGGCGCGTTTCGGGTCGTTGGCAAAATTGCCGCCCGACGCCTGGCCACCCTTGCGTCCAGCCTCGGAGGCGCGCTCAGGATTATTGGCGAAGTTGCCACCCGACGCCTGGCCACCTTTTTTCCCGGCTTCCGATGCCTTCTCACGATCGTTAGCGAAATTGCCAGGGTTGTTATTACCTGTGTTAGCCATTTCATTCACCTCGTTTAGTTGATCTCCACGAGCCTTGCTGACTCGTCTTATTCGGAAAACATGACGCCGCCAAGGTTTGAAGGAAACGCGGCAAACGGCGACGAGTGGTCAATGCTTGATGTGTATCGCCGCCGTGGTCTTTAGTGCAACAGGCTATTAAACAGGCCGAGACCGAAACTTCATCCAGTGACAGTCCTGTGGGAGCGAGCTTGCTCGCGATGGCGGTGTGTCGGTCATGTCAAGGAAGGCTGATCCGACGCTATCGCGAGCAAGCTCGCTCCCACAATTGCCCCGCTTCAACATTAAAAACAGTGCGTGTCTTTCCACGCTGTCCGCCAAAGGCCAGGCAACGCCAGCACCCCATTGCACCGGTCTCGTCACCCTGGCCTCGCGCCGTTCCAGGAAGCCAAAACGCGCGGGCTGCCGGCGTTGTCCTGCACCACCGCACTGACCGGCTTGCGGCGTCCGGATACCCTGTCGCCGATACCCGGATTAGTGGTTGAACATCCGTTGCGGATCCACCTCGCCTTGGCAATCGGGGCAACCGCACTTTAATTTGCTCATGCTCTCTCTCCAGAGGTCACGGGTTGAGGCGTCGTCACAACTGGACATCAAGGTTCGCCGCCGCTACACCGTGGTTGGCCACATACACATCGGCAGTCCAGCCCTTGGTCAGGTTGTGATAGGACTGGGTACCCAAGGCGGTACCGCTGTCCCATGCCAGGATGTCGCCAATATCGATGTCACTGGCTGAACTCAGCTTCAGCACCGTATGGCGGTCCTCTTGCTTCACGTACACGCCCACCATTGAACTCTCTCGATTGATGGCCCGTACTTCACCCTTGGTCCGCTTCATGCGTTTCCTCTCTCGGCAGTTTCAGGAGCGCTCGCCCCCCAGGACCGGCCGCTCTTGGCTGCTCAGCGCTTGGCTTCGGTATGCGGGGGTTCTGAAGTACCGCACATAAAAGTGGATAGCGCGACACGGGGGAAAGTTTGAACAAACCAGCCCCTGGGCGACGAAAGGCGTCGGCTCGATCCAGGTGCTAACCTCAACGGCCCAAGGCCAGCGCAGACACCTCCCATGCCCGAAGACCTTCACCAGGCACCCATCGATCAGTTACTGGCGTACACCGTCGGGCGCCGCTTCCTGGTGCTCACCGGCGCCGGCATCAGTACCCCTTCGGGCATCCCCGATTACCGCGACAGCGACGGGGTCCGTCGGGGTCGACAACCGATGATGTACCAAGAGTTCCTCGCCCAGCCCGAGGCCCGACGGCGCTATTGGGCGAGAGCGATGCTGGGCTGGCCCCGGGTCAGGCAGGCCAGGCCGAACGTGGCTCACGAAGCCTTGGCCGAGTTGCAGGCGCAGCAACGCATCACCGGCCTGATTACCCAGAATGTCGACACCCTGCATGACCAGGCCGGCAGCCAGGACGTCATCGAACTGCACGGCAGCCTGCATCGCGTGCTGTGCCTGGATTGCGGCCAGCGCAGCGAGCGACAGCAGATTCAACGGTTGATGGAAACCGCAAACCCTTACCTGGCGGGTGTCGATGCGGTTCAGGCACCCGATGGCGACACCCTGCTCGACCCCGCGTTCGAGGCGCGCTTCCAAGTGCCCCATTGCCCCCATTGCGGCGGCGAGCGGTTGAAACCCGATGTGGTGTTTTTCGGCGAGAACGTCGCCCCCCTCACTGCGACCCGCGCCATGCAAGCCGTCGAGCAAGCGGACGGCCTGCTGGTGGTGGGGTCGTCGCTGATGGCGTATTCGGCGTTTCGCCTGTGCCGGGCCATCAAGGACCAGGGCAAGCCGCTGCTGGCAATCAACCGCGGCAAGACCCGGGCCGATGAGTTGCTGGACCTCAAGCTTGAAGAGCCGTGTGAACAACTACTGCCATTGCTGACACAACACCCGTTTTAGCAACACCCGGACCCTTTGTGGGAGCGGGCTTGCTCGCGAAAGCGATGGAACATTCGATACTGCTGTCGACTGACACACCGCTTTCGCGAGCAAGCCCGCTCCCACAGTGGCCGGGGTCAACCTGCGGCCAACTGCATACCCAACTCCTGATCCCTGAGCGTATCGAACAGTGCCTGCGCCGCCGCCGACAGTTCATGCCCCGGTTTGGTCAGCACCCCGATGGCTCGCTCGATCACCGGCTCACTCAAGGTGATGCAACGGGCACCCAGCTCATGCATCTGCCCGACGCACAGCGCCGGCACGGCACTGACCCCCAGCCCACTGGCGACCATCCGTCCGACGGTCGCCAACTGGTGGCTCTCGAACTCCACCGGCAGTTTCATGCCCCGGGCCTGCAGATGTTCTTCCAGCATCACCCGTACGGTGGAGGGTCGTTGCAGCGTGATGAACGGCTGCTCCAGCAGGGTTTCCCAGTGGATTTCGTCGCGCTGGGCAAAGGCTGAATCCAACGGCACCACCGCGACGAAGCGATCGAGGTACAAGGGCGTGAACGCCAGGGACGAACCCTGCATCGGCTCGAACGCCACGCCCAGTTCGACATGACGATCACGGACCATTTCCAGCACTTGTTCGTTGATCACATCGTTGACCGTGACGTTGACATTCGGATAGCGGGCGCGGAAGGTCTTGAGGATCGGCGGCAACAGGTTGCCGGCAAACGAAGGCATCGCCGCCAGCGTCACGCGACCGCGCTGCAAGGTGAAGCGCTGGCGCATTTCGTCCTCGGCGTTGTCCCAGTCGGCCACCAGCCGGCGGGCCAGTGGCAGCAAGGATTCACCTTCGGGGGTCAGTGCCACGTTACGGGTATTACGGCTGAACAAACGACCGCCGAGGCCCTCTTCCAGGGCCTTGATGGTCAGGCTCAAGGCCGATTGGGACAGGTGCAGCCGCTCGCAGGCCACGGCGAAGCTCAGGCTCTGGGCCACCGCGAGGAAGGCACGGATTTGCTTGAGGGTCATGGGATGTTCGTGTCCGGTTGGGTAGGAGCTGCCGAAGGCTGCGATCTTTTGATCTTTTGTTTGGGATTCAAGTGTTTTTGGAAAGATCGCAGCCTCGTTGCACTCGACAGCTCCTACAGAGGGAGGCAATTATTGAGTTTTATCAATCAATCCAATCTAAAAATCAACTTAACAAATATATGACTTGGCGCAACACTGCATTTCATTGCGACCCCATCAAGAATAAAAGAGGTGTCTATGGCAGGTTTCGACAAACGCGTGAGCTCTTATGAACAAGCGCTGGAAGGCTTGAAGGACGGCATGACCGTCATCGCCGGCGGCTTCGGCCTATGCGGTATTCCGGAAAACCTGATCGCCGAGATCAAGCGCAAGGGCATCCGCGACCTCACCGTGGTGTCCAACAACTGCGGCGTCGACGGTTTCGGCCTCGGCGTGCTGTTGGAAGACCGGCAGATCCGCAAGGTGATCGCCTCCTACGTGGGCGAGAACGCCCTGTTCGAGCAGCAACTGCTGAGCGGCGAAATCGAAGTCGTGCTCACCCCCCAAGGCACCCTCGCCGAAAAAATGCGCGCCGGTGGCGCCGGCATCCCAGCGTTCTTCACCGCCACCGGCGTTGGCACGCCGGTGGCCGAAGGCAAGGAAGTGCGTGAATTCCATGGCCGCCAGTACCTGATGGAAGAATCCATCACCGGCGACTTCGCCATCGTCAAAGGCTGGAAGGCCGACCATTTCGGCAACGTGATCTATCGCCACACCGCCCAGAACTTCAACCCGCTGGCCGCCACGGCGGGCAAGATCACCGTGGTGGAAGTCGAAGAAATCGTCGAACCCGGCGAGCTGGACCCGACGCAGATCCACACCCCTGGCATCTACGTCGACCGGGTCATTTGCGGCACGTTCGAAAAACGCATCGAACAGCGCACCGTGCGCAAGTGATCCCCTGCCCCCGGCCCGAATAAAGGAATAAGAACATGGCACTTTCCCGCGAACAAATGGCTCAACGCGTCGCCCGCGAAATGCAGGACGGCTACTACGTGAACCTGGGCATCGGCATTCCGACCCTGGTCGCCAACTACATTCCCGAAGGCATGGAAGTCATGCTGCAATCGGAAAATGGCTTGCTCGGCATGGGTGCATTCCCCACCGAAGCCGAAGTCGATGCCGACATGATCAACGCCGGTAAACAGACGGTCACCGCGCGCATCGGCGCCTCGATCTTCTCCTCGGCCGAATCGTTTGCCATGATCCGTGGCGGTCACATCGACCTGACCGTGCTCGGCGCATTCGAGGTGGATGTCGAAGGCAACATTGCCTCGTGGATGATTCCCGGCAAGCTGGTCAAGGGCATGGGCGGTGCAATGGACCTGGTGGCCGGTGCCGAGAACATCATCGTCACCATGACCCATGCGTCCAAGGACGGTGAGTCGAAACTGCTGCCGCGCTGCAGCTTGCCGCTGACCGGCGCCGGTTGCATCAAGCGCGTGCTGACCGACCTGGCCTACCTGGAAATCCAGGACGGCGCCTTCATCCTGAAAGAACGCGCCCCAGGCGTCAGCGTCGAGGAAATCGTCGCCAAGACCGCCGGCAAGTTGATCGTGCCGGACCATGTGCCTGAAATGCAGTTCGCTGCCCAGTGAGGAGAGATTCGATGCAAGAAGTCGTGATTGTCGCCGCTACCCGTACCGCCATCGGCAGCTTCCAGGGTTCGCTGGCCGCCATTCCCGCACCGGAACTCGGTGCCGCGGTGATTCGTCGCCTGCTGGAACAGACCGGTTTGTCCGGCGAACAGGTCGATGAAGTGATTCTCGGCCAGGTGCTGACCGCAGGTTCCGGGCAAAACCCGGCGCGCCAGGCGTCGATCCTCGCCGGCCTGCCCCATGCGGTGCCGGCGCTGACCCTGAACAAGGTCTGCGGTTCGGGCCTCAAGGCGTTGCACCTGGGCGCCCAGGCGATCCGTTGTGGCGATGCCGAAGTGATCATTGCCGGCGGCATGGAAAACATGAGCCTGGCCCCGTATGTACTGCCGGCCGCCCGCACCGGCCTGCGCATGGGCCACGCGAAGATGATCGACAGCATGATCACCGACGGCTTGTGGGATGCCTTCAACGATTACCACATGGGCATCACCGCCGAGAACCTGGTGGACAAGTACGGCATCAGCCGCGAGGAGCAGGACGCCTTCGCCGCCGCGTCCCAGCAGAAAGCCGTCGCCGCCATCGAGGGCGGCCGGTTTGCCGATGAGATCACGCCGATCCTGATTCCCCAGCGCAAAGGCGATCCCGTGGCGTTCGCCACGGATGAACAACCGCGCGCCGGTACCACCGCCGAATCCCTGGGCAAGCTCAAGCCTGCCTTCAAGAAGGATGGCAGCGTCACCGCGGGCAATGCGTCCTCGCTTAACGATGGCGCCGCCGCCGTGATCCTGATGAGCGCGGAAAAAGCCAAGGCCCTGGGCCTGCCAGTACTGGCGAAAATCAGTGCCTACGCCAATGCCGGCGTCGACCCGGCCATCATGGGCATTGGCCCGGTCTCGGCCACCCGTCGCTGCCTGGACAAGGCCGGCTGGTCGCTGGAGCAACTGGACCTGATCGAAGCCAACGAAGCCTTCGCCGCCCAGTCGCTGGCCGTGGCCCGGGAACTGAAATGGGACATGGACAAGGTCAATGTCAATGGCGGCGCCATCGCCTTGGGCCACCCCATCGGCGCGTCGGGTTGCCGGGTCCTGGTGTCGCTGCTGCATGAAATGATCAAGCGCGACGCCAAGAAAGGCCTCGCGACCCTGTGCATCGGCGGCGGCCAAGGCGTGGCCCTGGCGCTGGAACGGGCATAACCGACACGGGCTCAACGGTGGTTGCACGGACCCACGAATATCCGTGCAGCCACTGGCACCACCACCGGCGCGACCTCGGTTGCGCCGGTTTTTTTTGCCTGCCGGTTTATGTGGATGGCTGCCGGCCTCATCGCGAGCAAGCTCGGCTCCCACAGGGGAACTGTGGTGTATGCAGCATTCATCGATACCGCCGAATCCTGCAGGAGCAAGCTCCCACAATGGATTTTGGATGTACGCAATATCTACGTTCACCACCAAACCCTGCAGGAGCAAGCTCCCACAATGGATTTTGGATGTACGCAATATCTACTTTCACCACCAAACCCTGTGGGAGCAAGCTCCCACAATGGATTTTGGGTGTACGCAATATCTACGTTCACCACCAAACCCTGTGGGAGCAAGCTCCCACAATGGATTTTGGATGTACGCAATATCTACGTTCACCACCAAACCCTGTGGGAGCAAGCTCCCACAATGGATTTTGGGTGTACGCAATATCTACGTTCACCACCAAACCCTGTGGGAGCCGAGCTTGCTCGCGATGGCGGCGGGTCTGCCTGCTGCGGTGAGCCCAGGAAAAAAAACGGCACCTTTCGGTGCCGTTCGTTTTCACATCCGGGGCTTTACTTGCGTGCCGCCTCCCATGATTTCAGCAGCTCGGTGTAGCTCACGGTTTCGCCTTTAGGCTTCTCGTTCGCCAGTTTCGGCTTCGGTGCGCCCGGTTGGTCGAACCAGTATTGCGCGTCGCGCTCAGGGTTCATCTTAGGTGCGCAGGTGGCTTGGGCCTTGGAGCGTTCCAGGCGGGTCATGATCGCATCCTGGTCCTTGGCCAACCCGTCGAGGGCCTGCTGCGGCGTTTTCTCGCCGCTGGCAGCTTCGGCGATGTGACTCCACCACAATTGCGCCAGGCGTGGGTAGTCCGGCACGTTGGTCCCGGTCGGGGTCCATTGCACGCGGGCCGGGCTGCGGTAGAACTCCACCAGGCCACCGAGTTTCGGTGCCAGATCGGTCAGCGCCTGGGAGTTGATGTCCGACTCACGAATCGGCGTCAGGCCAACGATAGTCTTCTTCAGCGACACGGTCTTGGACGTCACGAACTGCGCATAGAGCCAGGCCGCGAGTTTCTGCTTCTCAGGCGTAGACTTCATGAACGTCCAGGAACCCACGTCCTGATACCCCAGCTTCATGCCCTCTTCCCAATACGGACCGCGTGGCGAAGGTGCCATGCGCCATTTCGGCGTGCCGTCGGCGTTCATCACCGGCAGGCCCGGCTTGGTCATGTCGGCCGTGAAGGCGGTGTACCAGAATATCTGCTGGGCGATGTTGCCTTGGGACGGCACCGGGCCGGACTCGGAGAAGGTCATGCCTGCCGCTTCCGGTGGCGCGTACTTCTTCATCCAGTCCACGTACTTGGTGGTGGCGAACACGGCTGCGGGACCGTTGGTGTCGCCGCCACGGGTCACGCTGGAACCGACCGGATGGCAGTCTTCGACGCGAATGCCCCACTCGTCCACCGGCAAACCATTGGGCAGGCCCTTGTCGCCGCCGCCGGCCATGGAGAACCAGGCGTCGGTGAAGCGCCAGCCCAGGGACGGGTCTTTCTTGCCGTAGTCCATGTGCCCGTAGACGCGCTTGCCATCGATCTCCTTGACGTCTTCGGAGAAGAACTTGGCGATGTCTTCATAAGCCGACCAGTTCACCGGTACACCCAACTCGTAGCCGTATTTCTCTTTGAACTTGGCCTTCAGGTCCGCACGCTCGAACCAGTCGGCGCGGAACCAGTACAAGTTGGCGAATTGCTGGTCGGGCAGTTGATAGATTTTGCCGTCCGGCGCGGTGGTGAAGGAAATGCCGATGAAGTCCTTGATGTCCAGGGTTGGCGAGGTGTAGTCCTTGCCTTCATTGGCCATCAGGTCGGTGATCGATTCGGTCTTGCCGTAGCGGAAGTGCGTACCGATCAAGTCCGAGTCGTTGACCCAGCCGTCATAGATATTCTTGTCCGATTGCATCTGGGTCTGCAGCTTCTCCACCACGTCGCCTTCTTGGAGCAGGTCGTGGGTCAGCTGGATCCCTGTGATTTCGGTAAAGGCCTTGGCCAGTACCTTGGATTCATACTCGTGGGTGGCGATGGTTTCCGACACCACGTTGATTTTCATCCCGCGAAACGGCTGGGCGGCCTTGATGAACCACTTGAGTTCTTCGAGCTGCTGCTCGGCTGTCAGGGTCGACGGCTTGAATTCACTGCCGATCCATTTTTTAGCGGCGTCTTCATAGGCGTCGGCCCAGGCCGTAGCGCTCAGCCCGCTGAGTGCCAGCATGGCTGCCAATGAAACGCTATGTCGCAGCTTATTGTTTTTATCGAACATAGAGACCTCCTGTTTGGGTTTAAGAGCCTGATCGTCGAATTGTCGCGATTAGCCCCACCGCATCACTGCCAACAGCCACACCCAAGACAACGCGAACGCTATCCAGATGCTCCAGTCGGTGGCGCCGATCACCAGCAGGTGTAGGTAGGCGCTACCGAGAAGACCGATAAACAACCGATCGCCACGGGTGGTGGCAATCGGCAGGAAACCACGCCGAGGGATGCTCGGCGAACGCAGTTCCCACGTGGTCATGCCTGCCAGCAGCAAGGCGATGACTCCAAAAAAAGCCGCCGTCGGGCCGGTCCAGTTCATCCATTCCATCATCGACTCCTCAGACCCGGCCCAGGGCAAAGCCCTTGGCCACGTGATTGCGAACGAACCAGATCACCAGCATGCCCGGCAGGATGGTCAACACCCCCGCCGCCGCCAGCACTCCCCAGTCGATACCGGACGCCGACACCGTTCGGGTCATGACCGCCGCGATCGGCTTGGCATTCACCGAGGTAAGCGTGCGCGCCAGCAACAGTTCGACCCAGGAAAACATGAAGCAGAAAAATGCCGTGACACCGATGCCGGAGCCGATCAACGGAATGAAGATCTTGACGAAGAACTTGGGGAAACTGTAGCCGTCAATGTAAGCGGTCTCGTCAATTTCTTTCGGCACCCCGGACATGAACCCTTCGAGGATCCACACCGCCAACGGCACGTTGAACAGGCAATGGGCCAGGGCCACGGCGATATGGGTGTCGAACAACCCGATGGACGAATACAGCTGGAAGAACGGCAAAAGGAACACCGCCGGCGGGGCCATGCGGTTGGTCAGCAGCCAGAAGAACAGGTGCTTGTCCCCCAGGAACCGATAACGGGAAAACGCATAGGCGGCCGGCAACGCGACGCCCAGGGAAATCACCGTGTTCAGGCTCACGTAGTACAGCGAGTTCAAGTAACCGGTGTACCAGCTCGGGTCGGTGAAGATCACCTTGTAGTTGTGGAAGGTGAAATCCTGCGGCCACAGGGTCAGGCTGCCGAGGATCTCGGTGTTGCTCTTGAACGACATGTTCAGCAGCCAGTAGATGGGCACCAGCAGGAACAGGATGTAGATCAACAGCGGAATCAGCTTTTTCTTGCTCATTGTGCGGGCCTCAACGGTTGGCGTCGGAGTGCGTCATGGCGGTGTAGAACAGCCAGGACACCAACAGAATGATCAGGAAGTACACCAGGGAAAACGCCGCCGCCGGGCCCAGGTCGAATTGGCCGATGGCCATTTGCGTCAGGGTCTGGCTGAGGAACGTGGTGGCGTTGCCCGGCCCGCCGCCGGTGAGTACGAACGGCTCGGTGTAGATCATGAAGCTGTCCATGAAACGCAGCATCACGGCGATCAGCAGCACACTCTTCATCTTCGGCAGCTGGATGTGACGGAACACGGCCCAGTTCGACGCCCGGTCGATCCGCGCGGCCTGGTAGTACACGTCGGGAATCGCTCGCAACCCCGAATAGCACAGCAGCGCCACCAACGAAGTCCAGTGCCAGACATCCATCACCAGCACGGTGACCCAGGCGTCCATGGTGTTGGCCGCATAGTTGTAGTTGATGCCCAGGCCGTTGAGGGTCGAGCCCAGCAAGCCGATGTCGGCGCGACCGAAAATCTGCCAGATGGTGCCCACCACGTTCCACGGGATCAGCAGCGGAATCGCCAGGATGATCAGCACCAGGGACGACCATTTGCCCTTGGTCGGCATGGTCAGGGCGATGGCGATGCCGAGGGGAATTTCAATCAGCAGCACGCACGCCGAGTAGATGAACTGGCGCAGCAGCGAATCGTGCAGCCGCGGATCGAGCAGCACCTGCTTGTACCAGTCGGCGCCGACGAAGTAGCGGCTGGATTGGTCGAAGATGTCCTGCACCGAATAGTTGACCACGGTCATCATCGGAATCACGGCGCTGAAGGCCACCAGCAGGAACACCGGCAATACCAGCCACCAGGCCTTGTTGTTCTGCACCTTGTTCATGGCTGCACCTCGCTCAACGGTTCCAGCAGGTATTCATCGGCATAGACCATCAGCCATTGGGCCGGAAAACTGATGTACGCCGTGCCTTCCGGCACCGGCTTGTCTTCGGCCAGGCGGACCTTCAGCGGTGCGCCATCGAGGTTGAGGGTCAGGATCTTGTAGGTGCCCAGGTCTTCGAGGTGCACCACGTCAGCCTGCATCGCGTCGTCGTAAGGGCCGTCCCAGACATGCACGAACTCGGGACGGATACCGACCTTCAGGCTTTTGCCCTCGGCTTCGGCGACACGACGTTGCAAGGTTTCCGACAGCGGCAAGTGGGTCGAGGCGAAACCGACACCGCCGGGCTGCGCCGTGACCTCGATCAGGTTCATCCCCGGGCTGCCGATGAAGTAGCCGACAAAGGTGTGGCTCGGGCGCTCGAACAAGTCCCGGGGCGTACCGAACTGCACGATCTGGCCGCCGTACATCACCGCGATCTTGTCGGCGAAAGTCGAGGCTTCCAACTGGTCGTGGGTGACGTAGACCATGGTGATGTTGAACTGCTCGTGGATCTGCTTGAGCTTGCGCCGCAGTTTCCATTTCAGGTGCGGGTCGATCACCGTGAGCGGTTCGTCGAACAGGATCGCCGACACATCGTCGCGCACCAGCCCGCGCCCCATGGAGACTTTCTGCTTCTCATCGGCGGTGAGGTTGCGAGCCTTTTTGTCCAGCAGGTTCTGCAGGTCCAGGACCTCGGCGATTTCCTGCACCTTGGTGTGGATTCGCGCTTCGGCCATACCCTGGTTGCGCAGCGGGAACGCCAGGTTGTCGAACACCGTCATGGTGTCGTACACCACCGGGAACTGGAACACCTGGGCGATGTTGCGGTGTTCCGGGGTCAGGTCGTTGACGACTTTGCTGTCGAACATCACCTGCCCTTCGGAGGGGCTGAGCAAGCCGGAGATGATGTTGAGCAAGGTGGACTTGCCGCAGCCCGAAGGTCCGAGCAGCGCATAGGCGCCGCCCTGCTCCCAGATGTGGTTCATCTCGCGGATCGCGTAATCCTCGGGGCCCGCCGGGGTGCTGGTGTAGCTGTGGGCGAGGTTCTGCAAACGAATTTCGGCCATCAGGCAACCCTCGCGATACGCTGCCCTGGGGCTTGGACCAGCTTGCCCTGGGCGTCGAAAACAAACAGTTTATGGGTCGGAATGTAGATGCGAATCGGCGCGTCCACGTCGTACTCATGCACCCCTGGCAAGTGCAGCACCAGCAGGAAATGTTCGTTGCGCACGTGCAGGAACGTCTCCGAGCCGCTGATCTCGGCCACTTCGACGGTCACCGCCAGCTCGAGGTCGTCGTCGTTGCTCGGCACCAGGGAAATATGGCTGGGGCGCACGCCGAAACGGAACTCGCCCTCGCCCACCGGGCGCAGGTCGACGTTCAGCGGGAAGTGCACGAAATTGGCGAAGCTGACTTCGTTGCCGGCGATACGACCCGGCATGAGGTTGATCGGCGGTTCGGAAAACAACTCGGCGGCCAGCACGGTTTGTGGCTGGTGATAGACAGAAGACGACTTGCCACTTTGAATCACCCGGCCCTCATGCAGGATCGTGGTGGTGCCGCCCAGGGCCAGCGCTTCGTTAGGCTCGGTGGTGGCGTAGACGGCGATGGTGTGGCGGGCCTGGAACAGCTCGCGCATTTCCTGGCGCAGCTCTTCACGCAGCTTGTAGTCCAGGTTCACCAGTGGCTCGTCGAACAGGATCAGTTCGGCGTCCTTGACCAGTGCCCGGGCCATGGCCGTGCGCTGCTGCTGGCCGCCGGACAATTCCAGCGGATGGCGCTGCAGGAACTTCTCGATCCGCAGCATCCTGGCGGTTTCCAGCACCTTGTTCTGGATAACTTCGTCGGACACACCAGCCTGGCGCAACGGCGAGGCGATGTTTTCGAAAACGGTCATGGTCGGGTAGTTGATGAACTGCTGGTAAACCATCGACACGTTGCGCAGCCGCACCGGGCGGTGGGTGACGTCGACGCCGTTCATCAGGATGCGGCCGCTGTCGGGCTTGTCCAGACCGGCCATCAGGCGCATGAGGCTGGTCTTGCCGGACAGCGTGCGGCCCAGCAGGACGTTGAAGGATCCGGGTTCAAAACTCAGATTGGCATCGTCGATCCAGGTCTGGCCTTCGACGGTGCGACAGATGTGCTCAAGCTTTAATGACATGGCTCGGCCTTTTTATTATTTGGAGTCAAGCGACCCGAGCTTCAAAGCGAAAGCCGTGCCAAAAATCACAAGCCCTTGATCCTGCTTATTTTTGTAAAAAAATCCGAGAAAAACACGTTCGCAGATGAACACAAGTGAACAGCCACGACTGAACAACTGAACAATCTTCGGGTTGACAATGAACAATTTTGAACAACACTGAATGAACGTTTTCGGTTAGCCTGGCCATGCCCTTTGTGGGAGCGAGCTTGCTCGCGAAAGCGGTGTTTCAGTCACATCGATGCTGCTGATCCACCGCTTTCGCGAGCAAGCTCGCTCCCACAATGGTCTGTGTTATTACGTGCTATTCAGGCTTGCCCCTGCACAAGGAGTCTGTGCGAGACTGATCACAACAATAAAAACAGCACCTGCGAGAGTGCCCCATGGCCGCACCTGCTCCTGCCTTGTCCCACGAGGCCATCATCCAGGCCTCCTGGTCCCGTTGCCGCGCCTTTGGCCTGAACCACCAGAGCGTGCCGGCCTTCGATCAGTTGCCCGCCCAAGGCATCGCCCAGTTGCTGGAGAGCCAGCATTCGCTGGTGCAGACCACCCATCAGGAAGTCTTGCCGTATTACGAGAACATCCTGAGCAATTCCAACTGCCTGATCATGCTGGCCGACAACCAGGGCCAAGTGCTGACTTCCTGGGGCACCCAGCGCTTCATCGAGCCGAAACTGGCCCATGGCTTCAGCGCCGGAGCGAGCTGGATGGAGCGTTGCACCGGCACCAACGCCATCGGCACCGCGCTGGCCTGCGAACAGGCAGTGCACATCGAGCACGATGAACACTTCCTCAAGGCCAACCGCTTCATGACCGGCTCCGCCGCGCCGATCTTCGATGCCGAGCGCAAGGTCATCGCCGTGCTGGACGTCTCCAGCGACAGCTACCTGCCGCCGTCCCACACCCTGGGCATGGTCAAGATGATGAGCCAGACCGTGGAGAACCGGCTGATCCTCAACTTGTTTCGCGGTGAACACTTCCAGCTGACCTTCAACACCGGCTTGAACAACCTCGACAGCCAATGGGCCGGGCTGCTGATTTTCGATGAGAGCGGCCAAGTCCTGTCGGCCAACCGCCGGGCCGACAACCTGTTGGGCCTGAGCCTGTCACGGGTGAGCATTGAAAGCCTGTTCAAGGTTTCGCTGCTCGAACTGTTGAACCAACCCGACGGCCTGCCGTTCGCCTTGCAAGCGTCCGGCAGCAATCGGTTCCAGTGCTTGCTCAGGCGCCCGAGCCAAGTGTCGATCAGGGCCCGGGTGTTCACCGAGGCGACACCTGCGCCAGCCCCCGCCAGCAACGCCATCAGCCTCAATACCCTGCACTTCGGTGACAACCGTGTGGAAAAAGCCGTGCGCCAGGCCGAGCGCTTGCTGGAGAAGGACATTCCGCTGCTGATCCATGGCGAGACCGGCGTCGGCAAGGAAGTGTTCGTCAAAGCCCTGCACCAGGCCAGCTCGCGCTGCAAGCAGCCGTTCATTGCCGTGAACTGCGCGGCGATCCCCGCCGAGTTGGTGGAGTCGGAACTGTTCGGTTATGAAAAAGGCGCGTTCACCGGCGCCAACCAGAAAGGCAGCATCGGCCTGATCCGCAAGGCCGACCGCGGTACGCTGTTCCTCGACGAAATCGGCGACATGCCCCTGCCGACCCAGGCTCGACTGCTGCGGGTCTTGCAGGAGCGTTGCGTGCAACCGGTGGGCAGTGCCGAGCTGTTCCCGGTAGACATCCGTATCATCTCCGCCACCAACCGCTCGCTGCGCGAGCAGGTGCAGTTGGGGCGGTTTCGCGAAGACTTGTACTACCGCATTGGCGGCCTGACCCTGGAACTGCCGCCCCTGCGCGAACGCAGCGACAAGCAGGCGCTGTTCAAACGCCTCTGGGAACACCACCGCGAACCGACCCAATGGGCCGGCCTGAGCCGTGAGGTACTGGACTTGTTCGAACGCCATCCCTGGCCGGGCAACCTGCGACAGGTCAGCAGCGTGCTGCAAGTGGCCCTGGCGATGGCCGAGGAACAGCCGATCCGCCCGGAGCACCTGCCCGACGACTTTTTTGTCGACCTGGAAATGGAGCCGGTGGAAACACCGGAGCCGCTGACGGTGGACCTCAACGATACCGAAGACTTGAACCGCCAACTGCAGGCCGTGGGCGGAAATATTTCACATCTGGCGCGACGCTTGGGCGTCAGCCGCAACACCCTGTACAAACGCCTGCGACAACTTGAAAGCTGATACAAACCCTGTCCCACAAGGGATTTGTGGTGAATGCCAAAACTGTAGGAGCGAGCTTGCTCGCGATAGCGTCAGTTCAGCCAATGATGAAGTGACTGACACGACGCCATCGCGAGCAAGCTCGCTCCCACAGGAGGTTCGCTTCACTGACTGACACCGCTGCAAAGAGGTGCCAGTCAGTTGAAACACCGGGTCAGTCGAACGCGCCATTGAGCACTTCGTAGATGATGCCGCTGGCGATCGCCACCAGGATCAGGTCCGTGCCGACCTGCTGCCATTCATAACCGTCATAGTGCGGCAACCGCCCCAGCAGCCGGCCATCAAGTTTCTTGGCGATGCCGGGGGGCAACGGCTTGCCTCGGGCCAGGTTTTTCTGGATGCCCGGCGGCAGTGCCGGGCCGGGGCTCCAATAATCGCGATAGCCGCCAATCACACCCAGAATGCCGCCACGGTCAATGCTCGGGCCGTTGTGCCAATCGCCGCCGCCTTGGTTTCCCTTGCCGCCCTGGTTGCCCTTGTTGCCGGGATTGCCTTGACCACCCTTGTTGCCTTGCCCGCCTTTACCTCCCTGCCCATGGCCGGGGCCTTGATCGAATTGAGCATTCCCCTTGCCGTTGCCCGGGTCCGCGACAACAATGCCAGGGCCCACCGCCAGGGCGAAACAGGTCACTGCGGCAATCAACGAGCGCGATTTGAACATGGCAGTTCTCTCAAAAAAAGGGATGTCCCCTGTAAAGATATAGAGACTAACGATGATGTTAGTTCCATATCACGCTGCGCGCCGCTTGCCGACTGGGTTACACCTGAATACAGCGATCAAGGAGTTTCATGCGTAAGGATTACCTGGCTTTTTTCGTCTCGATGTTCCTCTCTCGGTTAGCCGACCAGATCTTGCTGTTCATCGTCCCGCTGATTGTTTTCCAGACCACCAACAGCGTCGCTTGGGCAGGCCTGGCCTTCTTCGTCGAGTCCTTGCCACGCTATCTGGCGTTCCCGATCTGCGGCGCGCTGTGCGACAAGTTTCCGCCAATTCGCATCCTGCACATCAGCCAGGTCTATCGCGCCGTGGCCTGCGGCCTGGCGGTGCTGCTGTATGGCATCTTCGGCGGCATCTATTGGATCGTGGCGCTCTCGGCACTCTGCGGCGTCTTGACCACCCAGGGCATCATGGCCCGCGAAGTGGTGATGCCGTACATCTTCAAGCACTACACCTACACCAAGACCCTGTCCTACTCGCAAATCGCCGACCAGACCGGCTTGGTACTGGGCCCGCTGATCGCTGCGCTGCTGCTTGAGGTGTGGGCATGGCACTGGGTGGTGCTGGCGATTGCCGGGCTGTTCCTGCTGGCGGACCTGGCCATGGGGTACTGGCAGCGCACCAGTTCGGTCACCCTGGAAACCTTCGAGCAACCTCACGACCTCTGGCTGAATCCGTTGCGCGTTGCCTTCGGCCACATTCGCAACCTGGCGGAACTGAAAAAAATCATCAGCCTGGCGGTCGGCGTCAACCTGATCATCGGCGTCACCCTCGCCACGTCGGCGGCCATGGTCATCGGCCACTACGGCGCTGGCAAGGATGATTACGCCGGGTTGCAGGCGGCCGGTGCGCTGGTCACCATCGTCATCCTGTTTATCCTGGCCCGGGTGAGCTTGCCCTTGAAACTGCTGGGTGCCCTCTCCTATACACTGATTACCGTCGGCGCCTTCGTCACCGCCCTCAGCCCGAACACAGGGGGCTACGTCGTCGGCTTCTTGCTGATCGTCGGTTTCGACAAAATGTTCAACGTCTACTTCCGCACCCTGCGCCAGCAAGTCATTCCACCCCAGGACTTCGGCAAGACCGTCGGCGTCATCACCCTGCTCAACAACCTGTCGCAACCGCTCGCGGGCCTGCTCGTCGCGGTGCTGGCCGCGCCTGCCGGTACGCAGGAGGTGATTCTGCTACTGGCGGTTGTCACCGCTCTGATCGGAGCCGCAGTGGTCCTGGTGAACAGGCATTCAACACACGGAGCAAGCGTCTACCGCACCGATACCGACTGACCCTGCCGGAGCGTCGGTTTGTATTATCAGTGACTTATTGTTGAGGCATGGTTGAAACGTTGCCAGCGTCGAGGTACGTCTGCCCTGCCATTCGTCACCTGTCAGATGTCGGGGCCAACAAGCGGCCCTGTCTGGCTCAGGGTTTGCACTGGCCTGTCTCAGCAGCCAAGAACGACGTAATTCTGACGCGGCGGCAAATTAATCAATGCTTGGTCAGCAAACGGAGATGTACCGTGTCAACTCTCAACGAAATCGCAGCGAACCACGCGAGAATGGCAAAGTTAAAGGAAGAAGAGTCGATGCGGCTGAGTGCGCTTCAGGGACAGGTGGTGGGGAGTTTTGAAATTCCACCCATCGAGGCGCCACAGGAGATGTCGCTGCATTTCATGACGGGGGGACAGGATCACTCGTTTGGAGAAGCGGCTGCGCTGAGTTTTTGACCAGAGTGTTGATGGGGCTCCGTCGCCCGCTTGTGCGCGGGCGACTCGGCTGTTCAGAACTGCCTGGCTAAAGCCGCCGCAAGTATGCCCGCCGCAATCGCCGGCAACGGTTTTTTCAGGATCAGCATGACGACTGCCGTGGTGAGCAACGCCAAGCGCGCGCCGTTATCCCCTTTAACGGCCAGCGGAGCCAGCACTGCTACCAACACCGAGCCCGACATGGCCGTGATGAACTGCTGCACCCGATAGTTGATCGGCACGAACGACATCACGAACACACCGCCCCACCGAGTTGCCAATGTCACGGCGGCCATTATCAATATGACCAGCAAGGTGCCATACCCCGCTGTTTCAATGTTCATTGTTTTTTCTCCATCCACAGTGCTCCCAGAATGCCTCCCGCCAAAGCCCCACCACGACATGACTGTTAGCCGGTAAATACCAATAGGCCAACAGCGATGAGCAGGCCGCCACGGTCCAGATGATGAGCATGCGCAGGTTCTTTTTCCCGCCCACGACCATCGCCAACAAGAAACAACCCATCACCATATCGAGCCCGAAACTGACCGGGTTCTCGATAGCGCTGCCAAAATGAAGCCCCAGCCAACTCCCCAGGATCCAAGTGACCCACAGTGCAATGCCGCCGCCAAATAAGATCCCCAGCCCCGGCTTGCCCTGACTGAACGCCTGCATCGCCATGGCCCAGTTGGCGTCCGAGACAACCAGCATCACACCGTAGCGTTTGGCAACGGGCAATTCCCGCAACCACGGGTAAAGCGTCGCGCCCATCAACAAGTGCCGGGCGTTGATGGCGAAGACGGTGATCATCAGCGGAACGACCGGCACTTGCTGCCCCCACAGATCCAACGCGGCAAATTGAGAAGCGCCGGCAAAAACCAGGGCACTCATGAGCACGGCTGACGTATCACTCAAGCCCGTTTGCGCAGCCGCCAGGCCGAAAGCAACGCCGAACACGATGACAAAAAGAGAGATGGGGATCAGTTGCTTGAAACCGTCGTAAATGTGCTTCAGCTTTAGCTCATGCAAATGGGGTTGATCGCTCGACAAAACATCGCCTCTTCTGGTTATCCACGGTGTAAAAGCTGGGAGTATGAAGCTGAATCTTCATGGCGAGAACTTCTCGGCGGACCTATCCCCATCAACCCGGCGAATCCTATCAGTCGTAAAGCCAGCGACGAGCGCGTACCGTGCCCCATTTCCCGACTCAAAACGGGCGTCATTCAAATTGCCACCACGTCATAGGTGAATACCATGAGCACCCTTGAAAAAGCGATATCGATTGCCGCGCTGGCCCATGAAGGGCAAGTGGATAAGGGGGGCGCGCCTTACGTTTTGCACCCTCTGAAGGTCATGCTGCGCCTGGCCCATGACGAAGAGCGTATCGTGGCGGTGCTGCACGACGTGGTCGAAGACACCGCGACAACCCTCGCCGACCTGCGCGATGAAGGCTTCAGCGAAGCAATCCTGGGCGCAATCGACGCGCTCACCAAACGCGAAGGCGAGACTTACCAGGCCTTTATCGAGCGGGCTGCTCGCGACCCGATCGCGCGCCAAGTGAAGCTGGCAGACCTTGCGGAAAACAGCGACTTATCCCGCATAAGCGAGCCAAGCCAGAAAGACCTGGATCGGATTGAAAAGTACCGCAAGGCGACTGACTACCTGACGGCCTTGCAAAGGTAGGTGCCATTGAAAAAATAGAGTGAAGCGCGTCACAGACCAAGCGACCGCTCAAGCTGCCAATGCGGAATGTTCCACATCAACGGTCATAAAGCGGCAAAATAAGTGCCCCGGACGACTCGCTCGAATCTTCGACAAAACCAAAGCAACCAATGCTCTAAACCAGAGCACAGGATTTCTTGGAAGAAAGACAACTATTTATGGAAAACAGGAGCCTTGAAAATGAGCACGACTGAACAAGTACAAAGCACTGGCAAGTACAGCGCCAAATGGCAGGAACGCTTCGACTTCTTTGACACCTACGGTGCGCCAAACGACCCGCGCTACAAGGAAGCCGTCAAGACGCTGCCTGGCGTCAAGAAAAAAATCCTCATCAACGCCAACGTGATTGCGTTTTTCTTCGGCCCTATCTACCTGTTCGTCCTGGGCCTCTGGAAGAAAAACCTGGCCCTGCTGGGTATTTTCCTGGCGATCAATATCGCATTGAGCGTGATTTTCGCACTCATCGGCATGGAGTTTCCCCGTCCTTTGAGTACGGGCCTGAGCATCGCCCTGTCGATGATGTACGCACTCATGGCCAACTACGCGTACTACCTCAAAGAAGTGAAAGGCGAGCAAGGCTGGAACCCGTTCAAAGGCATGCGTCTCTGATTGCAGGCTTGGGTAATCAACAGCCCGCACCTCGTCATGAGTGTGCGGGCTTGTTGTTTCTGAGTCGTGGGAATTTGGTTTTGAATAATAAAAAAGTATCGCGTCCATGGACTCATAGGTCGCGGGAGACTCGGCAGTACGATGATATTCGAAACTTCAGGGCGGTTTGCGCGCCGACACCGTCCCCAAATCCAACCAGGTGTTAAGTAAGCGATACATATCTGTCCGCATTTTAAACACTCGCACTCATACGCTCTTAAAACCTTTGCAAATAATGGCAACCTACAAAAGCCCGACTACCCTGAGCCTGAGCGACGCAAAAAAACAATGCAAAGGAGCAGCAGATGAAAACAATACTATTGATAATAACTGCATTACTCTTAACTGCTTGCAATGCAAATTGGAACAGCATCTACAGGACTCATGACTTCCAGCTACCTCAAACCGCCCAAGAGAGACAAAAATCCGTATTCATAGACATTAACCAGAGAGCGATCGTAAGCGGTAACGACACCATTTGTGCGGAACCCAGCCCGGATGCAATGCAAGCCTATGCGGCCCAACTCGCTGCCTCCGGCACGCTGAGCGACAGGGCCAAGGCGGAATTAGCGGCCGCGGTACAAACTTCGGCAGCCTACATTGGCGTCAGGTCAAAGAACATTCAGCTCTTCAGAGATGAATTTTATCGACTCTGCGAAGCGCGCATGAACGACACCCTTGATGATGCACAATATAATTTTTTCCTGGCAAGGCTCCAGCGTTACTCGGTGGCATTGGCAGCCGTGGAAGAACTTAACCAGGGAGCCATTGCCCCGGCTGTATACCTATCGTCCTCCGGCAGCGCATCAGTCGCGGGATTAGCGGCCCAGCGGCAAGAATTGACGGCCGTTCAGAGTGAACTGGCGACAGCGAAAAAAGTGATGACCGACACACCTTCTGACGCAGCCAACGCGAAGGTAGCTGAATTAGCTGGAAAAGAAGCAGAGCTCAAAAAGGCCATCGATGAAAACAAAAACAATTCAGTCAGTGGTAAAACGTCGGGGGCAATTGGAACTCCGGCAAACGGTACGTCCCAGATAACGGCTGATGCCACTCAAAAAATCATTACAGCCGTCCTGACAACCAACGACCTCCCCTATATGTGCCTGGAGCGCTTGAACGAATATGCCAAACGAAACATGAATCTGGGCGAAAGTGACTCATGGTCCCAACTCCCCGACGGACGTGTCATTTCCAAAGGCGGACGCCCGCTGAATGAAGCCGAGAGGGTCATCGTTTCATATTGCAAATCCATACTTCAAACAGCGGGGCCCAACGCGCAGTTCTGAACACTTGAGAAAAAGGCATAGATTGATGCAAGCCCCTCGGGGGCTCCGCTTTGCCCCCGGCTTTCCAGGTTAGCGTTAATCATCCAAGATAATAAATCAGTCCTGCCCAGTCATGGCATTGGCTGCGGGCTGCGCCGAAAGCGGAACATCGAACACTCGATCGAACACCCATTGAAAAACCAGCGCGTAAAAAAAGAAAAACACGAACAACCCCAGGTTGGTCACCAGCGCCAGCCACAGGCTGATGCCCAACCATGCGCCAATCACCGGAGTCAGGATCAACGTCAAGCCGCCTTCGAATCCCAGGGAATGGAGCAGTCGTCGCAGCCAGGTGCGATGGCGGCTGCGCTGGCGACGTTCCCACCACTCGAACAGGCCGTTGAAAAGCATGTTCCAGGCCAGCGCAACGGCAGAAATCACCAGCGACAGCAGGGTTGAATACCCCATCCCTTGTTCGTAGGTCAGCGCGAGCGCCGGGGCCACGAACAACACACCGCCGGCTTCGTAGAGGATGGCCTGGAGGATTTTACGGGGCGTGCCTTGCATCGGTGGGCTCCTGGGGTGGAATGGGAGACCACAGCCTGGCAAGTTGAGCACCCGCGCGCAATTGAGCTAAATTGAGCCACGCTCAACCTGAGTAACCTACCCGCCCATGTTCGCCAAACTGCCCCTCACCGCCTTGCGCGGCTTCGAGTCCGCCGCACGGCTGGGCAGCTTCAAGGCCGCGGCTCAGGAACTGAACGTCAGCCCGGCGGCGATCTCCCACCAAGTCAAAAGCCTTGAAGCCTTCCTTGGCGTGCGCCTGTTCGATCGCTCCAGCCAAAACGTGCGCCTGAGCGCCGACGGCGAGCGCCTTCACCCTTACATGCACCGCGCCCTGCTCGATATCCAGCAAGGCCTGCAGATACTGTCGCCAACGTGTGCCGCGCAGTCCCTGGTGGTGAGCACAACGCCAGCGTTCGCCAGCCTGTGGCTGATACCTCGGCTCGGGGACTTTCATCGGTTGCACCCGCAGATCGACGTCAGGCTGCACAGCAGCAACGACGTGGTGGACCTGCGACGAGATGCCAGCATCGACCTGGCGATCCGCGCCCTGTTCAAGCCGGACCCACAGCTGTTCGAACAGCCTTTATTGGATGAACACTTTGGCGTTTATTGCCGACCCGGTTGGCAACCACCCGCAGCGGGCTCGCCCGTCGAACTGATCGACGTGCCGTGGCTGAGCAGCGCAAACGTCGCAGTCGACTGGCCTGCATGGTGCACCAAGGCCGGCACCCTGGGTTGGCTGGAGAACGCGCGCTTGCGGCGTTATGACGAGGAACAGCATGCACTGCAGGCAGCGATCGCCGGGCACGGGCTGGTGCTCGCCAGCAATGTGCTGGTTGCTGAGGCTGTTGCGCGTGGTGAGCTGGTTGATTATCGCCCTGAGGTTCGCTTGGCGGGTGCGCGGTATACCGTGGTGTGCGTGCCGGGGCGGGAGCGGCAAGTGGAGGTGCGGGCTTTTAGTGAGTGGTTGCTGGGGCGGAGGATTGGTTGAATCAGGTGTTCTTGAACAACACTGAATCAACCAATATGTGCCCTGTCTGGTTCAGGTATCTGCGTCTCGGATGACAGGAGGCTCGGCGCTGCATGGCACCTGAGCGGTTCTCCGGAAAGTAGATGGCAGACCACAATTTCGGGTTCATCTAAGAAAGAGGCGGATCCGCCGCGAAATCCGTAGGGATATTGAGAAACGAATGCCAAGCATCCACAGCGTTATGATGCCGCTGGGCAGCATCCTCCCAAAAAGGACCGGATACCTCCTTAGCAGAAACCAGCATCATCATTTTTATCGTTGCGGCATCCAGCTCTTTGAGAAGCTCATGGGATGTGGCCCTGAATTCTTCGAACGACGTCATTCCATTTACCTCGGGCGGTGCTCACCGCAATCGAGGAATACACATTCCTCGAGGAATGGAGTCCCCCGGGCGGCAGTAATTCCAAAGGGTCGGACCGCCGGTAAATTCATTGCGAGGCGATGCTCACTGCTTGCGGAGGTCTCGACTCATTGGGCAGGAATCGCTTGATGATCATCGAGACAACTTGCACCGGATGTAACCACTGTATGAAGCCGGGGACAGACCACGATTTGTGCCCCGTGTAATCGGCCCGCTTCATATCGTGGACACCCCGATTTCCCATCAAGCATTAATGAAGAACCCTGCGGCTCTCCCCAATCCTGATCCTGTCGAGCGCCCTGTTTAAAGCATCCAAGGCATCGAGCAAGGCTTTCGCCTCAGCCTCCCGACCATCCCCCCAGAGGCGTTCAGCCATTTTGTTCAATGCTTGGATAGAGCGCTCAATGTCAGCAGCGGTCGCTGTTTTGCTTTCCGCATGCTTCTCTGTTTTTGGCATTGATTAATCCCTCCTCAGGGCGGGGTCCATCAGCTTCAATGCGGATATTTCACCACCGAAACACAGACTTGAAGACCAAGCCCGCCGCTCCTGTATCTTGGCGCTGGAGAGAAAACTGAGGAGCGGAACACGACTCCGGGCTCATCTGAATCATCCCGCCTCATCATGTGATTTCCCCTAGCTTTCTTTATTCTGAACAACCCATGCCCGGATTTCTTCTGAGCCTTGATAATAATCAGCAACGATTTTGCAAATATAATAATCACTCAACAATGAGTCTACATCCCACTTCCGAATCAGCTCCCGATCGCCATCACTGTAGAAAAAAGCAAGTGTAGCCAAAATAATTCTTTCATCCGGAAGCATGGTATCTCTCAATATCCCCATATAAGTTTTTTTGACATCAACATCCATTGTTGAATTATCGACATAAGCAACAACCCTAATGGCTCGATAAGAAAAACCGACACATGTATCATTTCTAACGGAATCATTAGCCAGTTGCCTTGCGGCAACATACTGATCAAACCCGGGCAATTGATCAAACTCATGCCTACGCGATACAACCACATCAGAAAACTTAAGACCAACCGCAACGCCTTTATCACTCCCTCCCATCACCCGCAGATGAGAGTCACAATACTGATCCAATCGATCAACCAGTTGGAAAAAAGTACTATCAAACCTTTCCATTTCCAAAATTTTCTGCTGAGACTGCATGAAATTTGTAGTTTTTCTCGCCTCAGTAGTCTGTATAAGCGTAGTCCTGAGCAACACAAGCAAAGCTAAAAAGCTCAGGACCGGATTTGTCAGACCGCCAACAAAATCACCAACCTGCCCCATATTCTTTGCTATTTCAAATTCCCTATCGACGAACAAATAAAACAGAAACACAATTAGCAACGCAAACGCCGCCGCTAACACGCCAAGTAAAAACTGATTGAATGGTTGAGGCTCCCCCCTTGAACCCTTTCCACTCGACATTTGAAAAAAATAAAATGCAACCCCACTCATAAAAACCAATGCTACAAGTAAAGCGGTAATGACCAGTCCGTACATAAAACTATCCTTTAGGTTCCCGCACGAATACTGGGCCACTCGTTTGGGTCATGAGCAGTACCTTCATTCAATTGATAGGGACTACCAATCAAACGTCGCCATACGAATGGATGGCAGCTGTGCTCGGGTTGGCGAACCGGGAATGAAAGCGAACCGGCAGACTCGAAAGTCTTCCGCACACAGCTGCCATAAAGCAGTCTGCGGCTGCAAAAAAGCTCCGCAGTGTAGCAGGAGCTTCTGCGTTTCATTCAATCGAGTCGACAAACCCGAATCGCCACTTGGGCGACAGATGGACGATAAGCTGCACACCTTAATGCGTCGATGATCTCGGTGAAGCGGGTCAACGATTTGTTGTTCTAGTTCGGAGTGATACGCCTGCGCCGCATGAGCCTGCCGCAGATGGTCTGCGGTAGATCGATAGGGCGAGTGCGCTCGTAGGTCGTGGTAGTCTTGCCATCAGCCGCCTTGCCGAGCAAATGCCGGTAAGCGCAATGTCGCGGCTTCGGCTAATCTTCGATTTTTTGGCAAGGAGCCAATCTGATGAATTTCAGAACCGCTTGGGCGCTTCTCGTAGCCACGTCAGTTTCGGGCTGTGGAACCATCAATACCACCTTCCGCGACGACATCATCGCAAGCAACAAGCTGGCCCGCTGGAACTCGCACTGTGACTCGGTACCAAGAATCTATAGCGGTGCCGTTTTTGACTACTGCACGCTCGATGCTGCACCTCGTCAAAGCACCGGCTTCGACGGACATCCCTCTGCATCGCTAATTGCGCTGGATATGGGACTGTCTGGGCTTGCCGACACGCTTGTTTTGCCCTACACGATTTACTTACAAAGCAAGCACGGGGATATCAAAAAGGCGAGTGTTGAATAGCTGTCCTTGACAGATATCGCATTCGGGTTGTTACGGCCTGAAGATTCGACAGAGATTCAGCCGATCAGCGTGACCACCATGGAAAACAGGTGTCCGTGTGAGAAAACATAATCTAGATCTAGCTTTGCCTCTGCTAGCACTCCTCGCAATTGGCGCGGGCGGCTGCAAACAAAAGCCGCCGGAGGTCTACAATGGGCCGTTTGGCTTGCAGATGGGCATGACCACCGAGCAGGCTCGAGCAGTCACCAAGGTGCTAGGCAGTAACAATCAGCGCAACATAATGTTGGTCGAACATCCGCCGAGACCTATTGCCGGGTTTGATGAGCTATCGCTCAAGTTTGGCGAAGGAACAGGGTTGTGCGAAATCTACACTGCGGTAGAAATGCAGGGAGATGCGCAGGACTCAGCCATTCTCGCCCGCTTCAAGGAATTGAACGAGCTCCTCATCCAACGCTATGGAACGCCCTCGGTAACCATCGACCAGAAGGTGGATGACGAGCGGGAGCGGGTTCTGGTATCCCAGTGGTTGGTGTCCAAAGGCGCGAGTCTGGAAGGTGCTCAGGAAGCGGTATTGACCGTAGGCAGACGTGATGTCGACCCCATCAGCATCGGCCTGTCCATATCCGGCCCCGGGTCCGAACAGTGCCAGCAACAACGTTAGGGGGCATCCGACGTCTCCTGAATAGAAGACTGTTTCTTGTAGGCAATTAATCGTCCTGAGCGTACCTGGCTCAAAGTGTCCAACGCAGAAAAAACCTGTCCCCTTCCCCCTTATACAGACACTTATGGACAAGTAACGGCCTTTCGAGATTGCTTCTTGGTCCACAGAAGACGGCCATTGATTCTTCCATCAGACCACGACTCGGTAACCAGAGCGCAATTGCCGCTCAGGTTCTCAACAAACGTCCTTGGATAACCTTCAGGCTCATCTCCCCCCAGACGCATCCAGTTTGGATCTGGCGAGGTCACTGATTGATAAGGCATACAGGCTACCAGTGTGACCAGCGAGAGTGCCAAAACTACTTTTTTCATATAAGTTCCGACCAATTTGGCGAGTGTCCGGGCAAAAACGCGGGGTATAAATTGATTGGATGCTTTCCCAGCGTGAGCTACGACGAGGACTTGCTGTAAGTGCCGCTATACAACCCACCTCAATCGGCGGAAACCAGAAAGCTGGGGACAGACCGCGATTTGAGTTCACGTGTAATCGGACCGTCTCATAGTCGTGGTCTGCACGCGCTTCCCTTGCATCCACAGCCCGCAAGACCATTGCCGCGAGTGACGATGAGGGGATGGGGAAAGCCTTCGATTTGAACTCATGATCCAACCCACTGTAACGCCACCCTAGCGATGCTCGCTCCCTGCTGGCTCGGCCAGTGAAGAAGGCACGGAAACGGCGCAAAGGGTTTAAATTGGACCAGGTCATATCCAAGCGTGCCTGCACCATCTCATTTTTCGCCTGGACGATCTGCCCTGCCAAACTTAGCGCCCTCCTTTTGAACTCCCTGTGAAGCGCCTGCTCCTCGGTCTCGTTTCCCAGTGGCTTAACCTTCATCTCGGAAAATGTGAAAAGCGTTTTGTCGCTGAGCACACAAAACGTGCCGCGACATTTTTGTATATTGCCCTGAAAGATAAAATCGACCGAACAGAACGCATGTTCGTCCATGTCTATGTAGTACAGCGGCTCACCCAGGAGATTTCGAACTTTTCCGTCCTGGTGAATCCGACCCAAGGGTGCCCCATCGCTGCCATTGCCTTTGAAGACCAGGTAGCGGCCGTTCGTATAGTTGTACGGCATTAGCGCTCCCAGTTGCCCATTCGCTTCGTGTTATCACTTGAAAAGCACATTGCACCGGGTACACCACCCTTCAGCTGCGCTCCGGTTCATTGGAAAACGGAAGGGAGGATGACTTGTATCGGCAACCGTCAAAACCAGTGAGAATTTTATGAATCTACGCCGAAGCTCGTCGACTGGAACACTCATGCCTGCCCCATCGACTACTTGCATAACCCCACCCGACACCCGGCTGTCAATCCGTAGCCACTCAAACTGCCAGCCTGTTACCCACGTGAAGTCTCGAATTTGATAGTTGCCGGTGACGCTTTGGCATTGAGCGAGTTTCTTGTTGGAAAGGTCAAAGACAAAAAACAGGGGGCTTGGATAGCCGAGCAGCTGAGTATCGTCAAGGCTCAGACCTTCTTTCAGGTTGATGGATGCGACAAGTGCATTTGCTCGTCTCTTGCGCCATATCAAGTACCCTATGGCGAGGCAAAAAATAGAACAGGAAGCCACGAAGAGCTGACGTCCTTCGACTGTAAACTGATCGGGCCAAAACCGTACCACGCCCCACAAGAGTCCTATCGTCGCAAGCCCCGATACCCAAGCGGCGGGGATCACTATACTGTTAGCGAGATTTGCTCCGAGCGTCCTCGAACAGCTTTTCATAACTGCATCCTTATAGAAGAGCTCGCAGGTTATCACTCAAGACTTGGCCCACAATGCGTAGGTACGTGCCTTGAGCAGGGCTTCGCTTGCTTGGTTGCGCTGGGAACCTCACCGTTGGCCGGCTAACCTCTTCAGTCGTCCAGAGCCATCATCGACGTATGCAAATACGCCCAGAAACGCGGCGAGCTCACAGGCGAGCTGTTTCTGTTGATTGACTTTTTTTCCGACGACACGGCGAGCGATTAACAAGCGCCCGTTTTCATACTCGATGTAATTGCTGTAGGACGAGCGAAAAACAGCAGCGTGGCCGTCGGGCTTGAGCACTATTCGCAGCGGTGTACGTTTCGTTAGCCGATACCATCCGAGGAAAGCCACACCAGACGATCGCACAATCAGTGAAGCACGCGCGCTGATATCTCTGCCCAGTTGATATAACCACCACATCACAACAAGGCTTGCGAGGATGATGCCCGGCCATTGCCTCCCAGGTAACGACAGCCCGGTCGATAAGCTGATACAAAAGACTGCCGTGATGCCCCAGGGTGTCTGGCGAAGCAGTGGGACAAAGAGCAAACGACCGATGCCGATCTTCGACCGGATGATGAAAACCTCGTTGGAGCCTAGTGATGTCATCCGTAATCTTCTATCGCGGCCTGGGCACGCAGCCATTCACTCACCAGCCTTATCCACGAACGCTATAGAACTCGTTCAGTGCTACTAACTCGAACACAGCGACCAACACGCAGAAAGCAACGAATCTTCTTGTGAAAACCCTGCGAGGTCTTTCATATGGCTGGATATTACCGAGCCCGTCAAGAAGCGCGGATAAGAAATCGAGCAACCCCATCGACACCTCCTAAGCACAGCAGGCCCCATCTATCAACGCTGAGGGCAACCAATCTTGAATCGCCTGATAGACAGCGCCTCGTTACGTACGTCCTTTTCGTGCTGAGCTTTCATGGTGAAGCTGCCGTCTTGGTAGCTGCGAGCCATGGCTTGGTTGTTTCGGTCGATTTCACTGTAAATGCGCGCGCACTCAGTGGCCACTGCTGCCGGTTCGGTTGGAATGGGTGCATTTTCGACATCGAGAACGTATTGGGATTTCTGGTAGGCGCAGCCAGCCAGTGTGACCGCTGCCAAAAACGTCATTGCCATTTTGTACATGAGACATCCTTATCTTAGGTAGCGGGCTCGCTTCAATGAAGAACCCTGCGGCTCTCCCCGCCCCTGATGCAATCGAGCGCGCGATTTAACGCATCCAAGGCGTCTAGAAGCGCTTTTGCTTCAGCTTCACGACCATCCCCACAAAGACGTTCAGCCATTTTATTGAGGGCCAGGATCGATCTCTCGATATCAGCCGCAGTTGCCGTTTTGGAGTCTGCTGACTGTTTCGTCATGCGGCTCTTCTGATTAGAGGCAAAATCCGGTCAATGGCGAGCTGTGCTTGTTAGTTCTTGCAGACCACCTGCGGAGGCGCAGCAGGCGTCAACTTTTGGGGAATCACAATCGAAGTACCAGGCAAAGTGGTAACTTCGAGAACCGCCAACATGCAAGTAAGCGCTTGCTCGCCATCTTTGCTTGGCCTGCTATCCACCCCTACCACAGCTTCGTAGTCTTTTCCTGGTTCCAGCTTGTAAACGAGCGCATGACCATCACAGGACCGGTAAGAGCTGCCACTGCCCGCGATAGTTGCACCCCGGGTTGCAATTTGGAATGGCAGATCCGTTCTGACGCGATACTCGGTTACGACCTCTTTGTAAGCCCCTTCCCCCATCCGAATTGCAGGGGTGTACTGGATAAGACTGGGCCAAACTCTTTTCGGTATGCCAATGCTCGCCGACTTCAGGGGATACTGCGGATAGTTGATGCTCGCCGTGCCGTCCTGCCCAAAACGTCCGGCTTCAGCCATCTTATGCCGGGTAGCAGGAGCACAACTGCCGACGATGCTATCTCCATACACATCGGAGTTCGTGATAACGCGAACACGCGCTATCCCTTCCGATTGAGTAGGCTCTTCGTATGGAATTGAAGGTATTCCAGCACAACCAGCAAGTGCTATAGAAAGAAAAGTTACGGAAGTGACAACCCGCATGACCATGTCCTTATGTGAAAGCAAAAAGGGGCTACCGTTTCCGGTAACCCCTTCTAGACCGCCCAGCAGAGCGGATTTTGTTTGGTAGGCGCGATTGGACTCGAACCAACGACCCCCACCATGTCAAGGTGGTGCTCTAACCAACTGAGCTACGTGCCTGCTGTGAGGCGGCATTCTACGGAATTCCAAAGGGGTGTCAATACCTTTTTTTCACCTAACCCTATGAATATGCAAAATATTTAATTTCACCAATACGACGAAGATTCAAGGGGTGGCTGGCGGCCGATTTTTATCTCGGGTAGGATCGCTGCATTCGTAAAAAATATAAAACAGAGGTTCCAGAATGGCGAACACACCGTATCCAGAGTCTTATTACGCCGCGTCGGCCAACCCGGTTCCTCCGCGCCCTGCCCTGCAGGATGACGTCGAGACGGATGTTTGCGTGATCGGTGCTGGTTACACCGGCCTGTCCTCTGCGCTGTTTTTGCTGGAGAACGGTTTCAAGGTCACGGTCCTTGAGGCGGCGAAGGTGGGCTTTGGGGCTTCGGGTCGTAACGGCGGGCAGATCGTTAACAGTTATAGCCGCGACATTGATGTAATCGAGCGCAGCGTCGGTCCTCAGCAGGCGCAGTTGCTGGGCAATATGGCGTTTGAGGGTGGGCGGATCATTCGCGAGCGGGTGGCGAAGTATCAGATTCAGTGTGATTTGAAGGACGGCGGTGTATTCGCCGCCCTCACCGCTAAACAGATGGGCCACCTCGAGTCGCAGAAGCGTTTATGGGAGCGTTTCGGTCATACCCAGCTGGAGCTGCTGGATCAGCGGCGTATTCGCGAGGTGGTGGCTTGCGAGGAGTATGTGGGCGGTATGCTGGACATGAGCGGTGGGCATATTCATCCGCTCAACCTGGCGCTGGGCGAAGCGGCTGCGGTGGAATCGCTGGGTGGAGTGATTTATGAACAGTCGCCAGCGGTGCGCATCGAGCGTGGCGCCAGCCCGGTTGTGCATACCCCACAAGGCAAGGTCAGGGCCAAGTTCATTATCGTGGCGGGCAATGCCTACCTGGGCAATCTGGTGCCGGAGCTGGCGGCCAAGTCCATGCCTTGCGGCACCCAGGTGATTGCCACCGAGCCCCTGGACGACGAGTTGGCTCATAGCCTGCTGCCTCAGGATTATTGCGTCGAAGACTGCAACTACTTGCTCGATTACTACCGGCTGACGGGCGACAAGCGCCTGATCTTCGGGGGCGGTGTGGTGTATGGCGCGAGGGATCCGGCGAACATTGAGGCGATCATTCGGCCGAAGATGCTCAAGGCCTTCCCGCAGCTTAAGGACGTGAAGATCGATTACGCCTGGACCGGAAATTTCCTGCTGACACTTTCGCGTCTTCCCCAGGTCGGGCGACTGGGGGATAACATTTATTATTCCCAGGGCTGCAGCGGCCATGGCGTGACGTACACGCACCTGGCGGGCAAGGTCCTGGCCGAGGCGCTGCGTGGTCAGGCTGAGCGTTTTGATGCGTTTGCGGACCTGCCGCACTACCCCTTCCCCGGCGGCCAGTTGTTGCGTACGCCGTTTGCGGCGATGGGTGCCTGGTATTACGGGTTGCGGGATAAATTGGGGTTCTGAAGCTGCCAACAATAAGGGCTGCTTCGCAGCCCAGCGGGAGCAAGCTCCCTCGCCACGGGCTTGGCCCAATATCATTTCGCCAAAAACAAAAAACCCCGGTCTTTCGACCAGGGTCTTTGCTATCGACTAGAAGTAGCTTTGCAGCTTTCTTCTTAGCTTCAAGGCGTTCAGTGGGCCTCGAAGCAGATATGGCGCAGCGGACGGGACTCGAACCCGCGACCCCCGGCGTGACAGGCCGGTATTCTAACCGACTGAACTACCGCTGCGTATCGCTATGGACTTGCGTCCAGTTAACTCGTCTGATCAAAACCCTTGGGCTTCAATCTCGAACCAGGCGAACCTGCTTCGGAAAATATGGCGCAGCGGACGGGACTCGAACCCGCGACCCCCGGCGTGACAGGCCGGTATTCTAACCGACTGAACTACCGCTGCGCGTCGGTGGAGGCTTTTTATAGCTTCCGTTTTGCTTTCGCAAAACTCTCGTAAAACATGGTGGGTGATGACGGGATCGAACCGCCGACATTCTGCTTGTAAGGCAGACGCTCTCCCAGCTGAGCTAATCACCCTTTGCTTCGTTGAGGCCGCGAAATTTACGCAGGTACCGAAGCTAAGTCAATAGCAGGGTTGAAGTTTTTTCAAAACAGTTTCAAACGGCACCTGCAACCGCCCTCACTCATAAATCATTTTCTTGGTCATGCCACCGTCCACCACGAACTCCTGCCCCGTGACAAAACCGGCATTGCGCGACAACAGCCACGCCACCATCGCCGCCACATCCTCTACCGTACCGACCCTCCCCGCGGGATGCTGGGCATGATCGGCATCGGTCAGCGGCTGTGCACGACGCTGGGAGGGATCGCGCGCGTCGATCCAGCCAGGGCTGACGGCGTTGACCCGGATCTCCGGTCCCAAGCTGATTGCCAGGGCATGGGTCAGGGCCAGCAGGCCGCCCTTGCTCGCCGCATAGGCTTCGGTGTCGGGTTCCGATTGCGCAGCGCGGGTCGAGGCCAGGTTGACGATGGCGCCATTGTGAGCACGCAGATACGGCGCACAGTGCTTGGCCAACAGCATCGGCCCGCCCAGGTTCACTGCCAGGACCCGATTCCAATAAGCCAGGTCGAGGCTTTCCAGGGTGATGTTGTGCGGGTCGGCGATGGCCGCGTTGCACACCAGCGCGTCGAGCCGCCCGAACTGCCCGAGCACCTCGGCGATACCGGTGGCGACCTGCGCCTCGTCCGCCACGTCCATGGCGATGAACCAGGCATGATCGCCCAAAGTCTTCGCCACCTTGGAACCGCGCTCGCGGTCCAGGTCGGTCAGCACCACCTGCCAGCCTTCACAGATCAGCCAGGCAGCAATGCCCAGGCCAATGCCCCGCGCGGCGCCCGTGACCAGTGCAACCCGGCCATGAGTGCCGCTCGGCGGCGCAGCCAGCTCAATCACAAGGCCGCCAACCCGCGGGCCAGGTCGGCTTGCAGGTCCGTGACGTCTTCCAGGCCGACCGCGACACGGATCAGGCTGTCACGAATCCCCGCCGACTCGCGTTCCTGAGGCGACAGGCGCCCGTGGGACGTGGTGCTCGGGTGGGTGATAGTGGTTTTGCTGTCACCCAGGTTGGCCGTGATGGAAATCAATCGGGTCGCGTCAATGAAGCGCCAGGCGCCCTCCTTGCCTCCCTTGACCTCGAAGCTCACCACCGCACCGAAACCGCGTTGCTGACGCAAGGCCAGGTCATGTTGCGGATGGCTCTTGAGGCCGGCGTAATGCACTTTCTCGATGCCGTCCTGCTGCTCCAGCCACTCGGCCAGGGCTTGGGCATTGGCGCAATGGGCCTTCATGCGCAGGCCGAGGGTTTCCAGGCCCTTGAGGAAGATCCAGGCGTTGAACGGGCTGAGGGTCGGACCTGCGGTGCGCAAGAAGCCCACCACCTCTTTCATCTGCTCGCCACGACCAGCCACTACGCCACCCATGCAACGGCCCTGGCCGTCGATGAACTTGGTCGCCGAATGCACCACCACGTCCGCGCCCAGCTTCAGCGGTTGTTGCAGAGCCGGGGTGCAGAAGCAGTTATCGACCACCAGCATGGCGCCCTTGGCGTGAGCGATTTCCGCCAACGCGGCGATGTCCACCAGCTCGGCCAGAGGGTTGGAAGGCGACTCGACGAAGAGCAGCTTGGTATTGGCCTTGATTGCCGCATCCCAACCGGACAGGTCCGCCAGGGGCACGTAATCGACTTCCACGCCGAAACGCTTGAAGTACTTTTCGAACAGGCTGATGGTCGAACCGAAGACGCTGCGCGACACCAGCACGTGGTCGCCGGCGCTGCACAGGCTCATCACTACGGCCATGATCGCAGCCATGCCGGTGGCGGTCGCTACGGCTTGCTCGGCGCCTTCCAGGGCGGCGATACGCTCCTCGAACGCCCGCACGGTCGGGTTGGTGTAGCGCGAGTAGACGTTGCCCGGCACCTCGCCAGCAAACCGCGCTGCAGCGTCGGCAGCCGTGCGAAACACGTAACTGGAGGTAAAGAACATCGGATCGCCATGTTCGGCTTCCGGTGTCCGGTGCTGACCCGCGCGAACCGCCAGGGTATCGAACGCTACACCTTCAAGGTCGCTGTCCAGCCGACCGGCATCCCAATCCTGACTCATGCTGCCACTCCTTAATCGGTTAAACGCAAACCGGCCCCTCGGGGCCGGTTCGTACTCAGTTGTTGTACAGATCGATGATCGCACTGACCGCCTGGGTCTTGGCCTTGGACGCATCGTTACGCGCGTTCTCGATCTTGTTCAAGTACGCATCGTCGATATCGCCGGTGACGTACTTGCCATCGAATACCGCGCAATCGAATTGTTCGATCTTGATCTTGCCGCCGCCCACCGCTTCGATCAGGTCCGGCAGGTCCTGGTAGATCAGCCAGTCGGCGCCGATCAGGTCGGCCACGTCTTGGGTGGTGCGGTTATGAGCGATCAGCTCATGGGCACTCGGCATGTCGATGCCGTAGACGTTCGGGTAGCGCACGGCCGGGGCCGCGGAGCAGAAATACACGTTCTTGGCGCCGGCTTCACGGGCCATCTGGATGATCTGCTTGCAGGTGGTGCCACGGACGATGGAATCGTCCACCAGCATCACGTTCTTGCCGCGGAATTCCAGTTCGATGGCGTTGAGCTTCTGACGTACGGATTTTTTCCGTGCGGCCTGGCCCGGCATGATGAAGGTCCGGCCGATGTAGCGGTTCTTCACGAAGCCTTCGCGGAACTTGACGCCCAGGTGGTTCGCCAGCTCCAGGGCGGCGGTGCGGCTGGTGTCCGGGATCGGGATGACCACGTCGATGTCGTGTTCCGGACGCTCGCGCAGGATCTTGTCGGCGAGTTTCTCGCCCATGCGCAGGCGCGCCTTGTAGACCGAGATACCGTCGATGATCGAGTCCGGGCGCGCCAGGTAGACGTGTTCGAAGATGCACGGGGTCAGGGACGGGTTGGTCGCGCACTGACGGGTGTGCAGCTTGCCGTCTTCAGTGATGTAGACCGCTTCGCCCGGGGCCAGGTCGCGAATCAGGGTGAAGCCCAGCACGTCCAGGGACACGCTTTCGGAAGCGATCATGTACTCGACGCCTTCGTCGGTATGACGCTGGCCGAACACGATCGGGCGGATGCCATGCGGGTCGCGGAAACCGACGATGCCGTAGCCGGTGATCATCGCCACCACCGCGTAGCCACCCACGCAACGGTTGTGCACGTCGGTCACGGCGGCGAACACGTCTTCTTCGGTAGGCTGCAGCTTGCCGCGCTGGGCCAGCTCGTGGGCAAACACGTTGAGCATCACTTCCGAGTCGGAACTGGTGTTGACGTGGCGCAAGTCAGATTCGTAGATCTCCTTGGCCAGTTGCTCGACATTGGTCAGGTTGCCGTTGTGCGCCAGGGTGATGCCGTAAGGCGAGTTGACGTAGAACGGCTGGGCCTCAGCCGACGTCGAACTGCCCGCGGTCGGGTAGCGCACGTGGCCGATACCCATGTGACCGACCAGGCGCTGCATGTGACGCTGATGGAACACGTCACGCACCAAGCCGTTGTCCTTGCGCAGGAATAACCGGCCGTCATGGCTGGTCACGATACCGGCAGCGTCCTGGCCGCGGTGCTGGAGCACGGTTAGCGCGTCATACAGCGCCTGATTGACGTTCGACTTACCGACGATACCGACGATGCCACACATGCGACGCAACCCCTACTTAATGGATCTGAACTGAACAACACTCACTGCGGCGTTTTGGCCGTCGGCAAGAGGTGTTCCTTGAACGGTATTTCAGCGGGTACGCTGATACCGCTGGCAAGCCACTGACTGCTCCAACCCAGGATCAGGTTTTTGGACCAGTCTGCGACCAATAGAAATTGTGGCACGAGCCGGGACTCCTGCCACCACGTATCCTGCTGCACCGGCCCGAGGCTCAAGAGCCCGACGGCCACGACCACCAGCAACGCGCCACGCGCCGCGCCAAAGGCCATGCCCAGGAACCGGTCTGTCCCGGAAAGCCCGGTGACGCGAATCAGTTCGCCGATCAGATAATTGATCATTGCGCCAACCAGCAAGGTGGCGATAAACAAGATGGCACAGCCCGCGATCACGCGGGCCGAGGGAGTTTCGATGTATCCGGCGAGGTACTGGGACAGCGAACCACCAAACATCCAGGCTACGACTCCCGCGATGATCCAGGTCAGCAGCGAGAGGGCTTCCTTGACGAAGCCGCGGCTCAGACTGATCAATGCGGAGATGGCGACGATCGCAACGATCGCCCAGTCAACCCAGGTAAATGGCACGGTGCAGCCTACAGACGGATAAGGCGGCGCATTTTAGCAGAGCCCAGGGCTGTCGGTAAGCTGCGTGATTCAAATCAGCTAAATCGCCGTCAACCACGCTCTGGCTGGAAGCGCACGACGAACCCCTTGAGGTTTTGCTGGCGACCGAGCAGGTCACGCAGGCGGTCGGCCTCGGCGCGCTCGATCAGCGGACCGACAAACACCCGATTCTTGCCGTCGGCGGAACGGATGTAGGCGTTGTAGCCCTGGCTGCGCAAGGTTTTCTGCAAGTTCTCGGCACTTTCGCGACTGGTCAGGCTGGCCAGCTGCACCGACCAACTGACCGACAGGCCATTGGCATCCACACGACTCTGGGTCGTGTCCGGCTTGGCCGGGGCGGCGGTGATCGGCTGGCTCGGGGCCGGCTTGATCGCCGGAGCCGCTGGAACAGGCACGGGTGCGACAGCTGGCTTGCTCGGTGCGGCGGGAGCCGGCGTGGCAGGCGCCGGTGCAATCGGCGTGGAGGGCGCAGCAGGTTGCTCAGCCAGTTCCTCGTCGCTTGGCACTGGCTCCTGAGGCAACGCCTGGGGCTCGGGCACGGCCACCGGCTCGACCTGCACAGGCGGCACCGAAGGCGCCTGGGGGGCGGCTGGCGCGTCGACCGTGACCTGGCGCTGCTCGTCCTGGCGGGAAAACAGCATCGGCAGGAAAATCACCGCCAGGGCCACCAACACCAGGGCCCCGACCATGCGCTGCTTGTACGCTTTATCCAGCAATGCCATCTGCAGCTTCCTCCGTGGAGCGCCGGGCCAACCATTGAAGGGCCTCGGCAACACAAAAAAATGATCCGAACAGCACGATTTCATCATCGGCCGTCGCCAGCGCGCACTGCCCTTCCAGGGCGGCGGCCACACTGGCGCAGGCTTGCACTGAAGCACCGTGACGCTGCAAGGCCTCCTGCAGCTCAGCCGCCGTACGCGAGCGCGGCGAATCCAGTGGCGTTACCGCCCAGTGCTGGACACTATCATCCAACGCCTCGACAACGCCATCCAGATCCTTGTCGGCCAGCAGCCCGAACACCGCCAGGCGCCGTCCTGCCACGGGCCGCCGCGCCAGGCGCTCGGCCAGGTACTGCGCCGCATGAGGGTTATGACCGACGTCCAGCAACAGGTTCAGGCGTTTGCCTTGCCAATCGAACTGGCGGCGGTCGAGGCGCCCGACCACACGAGTCGCCTGCAACGCCTGGACGATTTGCCCGGCGTCCCAGGGCAAGCCCAGCAACAAGTAGGCCTGGAGCGCCAGCGCGGCGTTTTCCATCGGCAGGTCCAGCAGCGGCAGGTCGCGCAACTCCACCGGATTGCCGCGCAGGTCGCTGCCGCGCCATTGCCAATGCTGCTCGGTCATCGCCAGGTCGAAATCCCGACCCCGCAGAAAGAACGGGCAGCTCAGTTCGCGAACCTTGTCCAGCAATGGCTGGGGAGGATTGAGATCGCCACACAGCGCAGGCGCGCCCTGGCGGAAGATGCCGGCCTTCTCGAAGGCCACGGATTCACGGGTATCGCCCAGGTAATCGGCATGGTCCACGCCAATGCTGGTGACCAGTGCAATGTCGGCGTCCACCAGGTTGACCGTATCCAGCCGCCCGCCCAGGCCGACTTCCAGCACGACCGCATCGAGACCGGCACGGGCAAACAACCAGAACGCCGCGAGGGTGCCCATCTCGAAATACGTGAGGGTTGTATCGCCTCGCCCGGCTTCCACCGCGGCAAAGGCTTCGCACAGCTGGGCGTCAGTGGCTTCGACGCCGTTCACTTGCACCCGCTCGTTGTAGCGCAGCAGGTGCGGCGAGCTGTAGACACCGACGCTCAGCCCCTGGGCCCGCAGCAGCGAGGCCAGGAAGGCGCAGGTCGAACCTTTGCCATTGGTGCCGGTGACAGTGATGACCCGGGGCGCCGGCCTGGCCAGCCCCATGCGGGACGCTACCGTTTGCGAGCGCTCCAGCCCCATGTCGATGGCCGATGGATGCAACTGCTCGAGGTAGGCAAGCCAGTCGCCCAGGGTGCGTTGGGTCATAGCCCGGCAGGCACTGGCGGAACCACGATCGGCTCGACCGGTGCGGCGACGAATGTCGGCGTCGGCAGGCCCATCAGTTGCGCCAGCAGATTGCCCAGGCGCGGACGCAACTCCTGGCGATGGATGATCATGTCGATGGCGCCGTGCTCCAGCAGGAACTCGCTGCGCTGGAAGCCTTCCGGCAGTTTTTCACGTACGGTCTGCTCGATCACACGCGGGCCAGCGAAGCCGATCAGGGCTTTCGGCTCGCCGACGATCACGTCGCCCAGCATGGCCAGGCTCGCGGAAACACCGCCGTAGACCGGGTCGGTCAGCACCGAGATGAACGGAATGCCTTCTTCACGCAGACGCGCCAGCACCGCGGAGGTCTTGGCCATTTGCATCAGGGAGATCAGCGCTTCCTGCATCCGCGCGCCGCCGGAAGCGGCGAAGCAGATCATCGGGCAACGGTTTTCCAGGGCATGGTTGGCGGCGCGAACGAAACGCTCACCGACGATGGCGCCCATGGAACCGCCCATGAAGGAGAATTCGAAGGCCGAGACCACCACCGGCATGCCCAGCAAGGTGCCGCTCATGGACACCAGGGCGTCTTTTTCACCGGTCTGCTTCTGGGCAGCGGTCAGGCGATCCTTGTATTTCTTGCCGTCGCGGAATTTCAGGCGGTCCACCGGCTCCAGGTCGGCGCCCAGCTCCACACGGCCTTCTGCGTCCAGGAAAATATCGATACGGGCACGCGCGCCGATGCGCATGTGATGGTTGCACTTGGGGCAAACGTCCAGGGTCTTTTCCAGCTCTGGACGGTACAGCACCGCCTCGCAGGATGGACATTTGTGCCACAGACCTTCAGGCACCGAGCTTTTCTTCACCTCGGAACGCATGATCGAAGGGATCAGTTTGTCTACCAACCAGTTGCTCATGCTTTCTTTCTCCAGTACCGGCGGCCCGAACGCTCTGGTTCGCGGCCCCGCGTATGCCCTTGAGCTAAATTCATTGTGCGGCGAGGGTCGAACGGCCACCACGGTCAGCGCGAAACATGACCTGCGTGCAGCCCAATCCCCTCAGCCATCCCGGCAACCGCTGCACTGCGGTTGCCCCTACGCTATCGGCCCACCCGGAGGCGGTGCCTGCCTGCTTTGTACAGTGCAGGTATGGACGGCGGCAGTCTGCCAGCCGTCACATTGACTACTGGCTGTTGCGAACAGCAGCCATGAACGCACGAATCTTTGCCGGGTCCTTGATGCCCTTGCCCTGCTCCACCCCGCCGCTCACATCCACCGCGTAGGGGCGAACCTGGCGAATGGCCGCGGCGACGTTCTCCGCCGTCAGGCCACCGGCCAGGATGATCGGCTTGCTCAGACCTTGTGGCACCAGCGACCAGTCGAATGCTTCGCCGGTACCGCCGGGCACGCCCTCCACATAGGTGTCCAGCAAGATGCCGCTGGCACCGGCAAAGGCTGCGCAACCGGCGGCGATGTCGTCACCGGCCTTGACCCGCAACGCCTTGATGTACGGACGATGCCAGCCTTCGCAATCGGCCGGGGTTTCGTCGCCATGGAACTGCAACAAGCCCAGCGGCACCGCATCGAGGATCTCGCCCAGCTCGCAACGACTGGCATTGACGAACAGCCCTACGGGTGTCACGAACGGCGGCAAGGCCTGGACGATCGCCCGCGCCTGCTGCACCGCCACCGCCCGCGGGCTCTTGGCGTAGAACACCAGCCCGATGGCATCGGCCCCGGCCTCGACCGCCGCCAACGCGTCCTCGACGCGGGTGATCCCGCAAATCTTGCTGCGAACGACGGGCATGGTGGCTAAAACCTCAGGCAAATCCATGAAAGTCCCGGATGGTAACAAATGCTGCGGAGGGCGTCAGCCGTCGAGTTCCGAGAAGCCGGTGAGGAAATGTGGCCCGATGTAACGCTCCGGCAGCTCGAATTCATCGCGATATTCGACCTGTACCAGGTACAGGCCAAACGGATGCGCCGTGACACCACCGGAACGGCGGACGCGACTGTCGAGCACTTCCTTGATCCACTCCACCGGCCGCTCGCCGGCGCCAATGGTCATCAGCACGCCGGCAATGTTGCGCACCATGTGATGCAGGAAGGCGCTGGCGCGGATGTCGAGCACAATCATCTTGCCGTGCCGGGTCACGCGCAGGTGATGCAGCTCCTTGATCGGCGACTTGGCCTGACACTGGCCCGCACGGAATGCGCTGAAATCGTGGACACCGACCAGGTATTGCGCGGCCTCGGCCATGCGCTCGACGTCCAGCGGGCGGTGGTTCCAAGTGATTTCTTCGTTCAGGTGCGCCGGACGGATCTGATCGTTGTAGATCACGTAGCGATAACGCCGGGCGATGGCCTTGAAGCGGGCATGGAAATGCGCCGGCATCACCTTGGCCCAACTGACGCTGACGTCATGGGGCAAGTTGATGTTGGCGCCCATGACCCAGGCTTTCATCGAGCGTTCGACCTGGGTGTCGAAATGCACCACCTGGCCGCAGGCATGCACACCGGCATCGGTCCGGCCGGCGCAATGCAGCGACACGGGCGAGTCGGCGACTTTGGACAGTGCGTTTTCGAGGGTTTCCTGCACCGTCAATACACCGGACGCCTGGCGCTGCCAGCCACGGTAGCGCGAGCCTTTGTATTCAACGCCCAAGGCGATCCGGAAAAAGCCGTCGGCCGCCATTTCGGCGGCCGGGTTGTCTATGTTTGCCAAGGAATTACAGCCTGCTGAGTACGCAAAGGCGGGCATTATAAGGCCGACTGGGCGGGATGCCAGTGTATCCGGTGATCCTGGGTTGGATCGATTAGCGCTATCGCGAGCAAGCTCGGCTCCCACAAGGGATAGCACCCAGATCCCTGTGGGAGCAGATCCCTGTGGAAGCAGATCACTGTGGAAGCAGATCACTGTGGAAGCAGATCACTGTGGGAGCAGATCCCTGTGGAAGCAGATCACTGTGGGAGCCGAGCTTGCTCGCGATGAGGCCAGCCCAGACACCAAAAATCCCGCTGCAAACAAAAACGGCAGCCTCACCGGCTGCCGTTTTTGTCTAACTACTGACTTACACCAAACGCGACAACATCTCCTGCGCTTCGCTCTTCTGAGTCGCATCGCCTTCGCTGAGGACTTCGCCGAGGATGTCGCGAGCGCCGTCGTGGTCGCCCATGTCGATGTAGGCCTGGGCCAGATCGAGTTTGGTCGCCACCTCGTCGGTACCGCTGAGGAAGTCGAAGTCCGGCTCGTCTTCAGCACCAACCAGGGCATCGTCAGCGGTGAAGGTCGGCTGGGCCAAGCTGTCGGACAGGCGATCCAGTTCGGCGTTCACATCGTCCAGCTCGGATTCGAAAGCATCCTTTGGCCGGTCATGGGCATCCATCTCGTCGGCAAGGGACAGGTCAAAATCTGCCGGCAGTTCGAGATCGTCGGCCGGCGTATCGTCCAGGGCCGGCGTTTCGGTTGCTGGAAGGTCCAGCCCCTTGAGATCGTCACCCAGGTCCAGCAGGAAATCTTCATCATCGAGCGCTGCGACCGGGGTCGGCGCGTCGGCACCCAGGTCCAGGTCGAATTCCGACAGGTCGTCCAAGCTCTCGTTGGCTTCAGTCTGCTGCTTGAGCACCGACTCGAAACTCAGGTCGTCGTCTTCCGGGAATGCGTCCAGCTCGGCGACAGGCTCCGGCGCTGGCGCGACCGGAGCTTCCAGGTCATCCAGGCTCAAGTCGAAGGCGCTGTCCAGCTCCTCGTCGGTGGGCGACTTGTCTTCCAACAGGTCCTTGACGTACTGCGCGTCCAGCTCTGCAGCCACTGCCGCCGCGGCCAGGCCGGCGGCGGTAGCGACCACCATGGCCGGGAAACGGCTTTTCAGCTGTTCGACCTGGGCGAAGTTGTCACCATTGGCCACCAGTTGGCGTTCCTGGGCGACAAAGGCGTCGCGGTCGCCCTGCTGACCGTAAACTTCCATCAATTTCAGGCGCAGGTCGCTGCGCTGGGGTTCGGCCTTGATGCCCTGCTCGAGCAGGTCAGCGGCCTGGTTCAAGCGACCGCGGTCCATATGGGACTGGGCCTGGGGCAGCACGTCGTCGGAGCGATCAGCGGCCGGAGCCACCAATGGCGCGGCGATAGGCGGCGTGACCACCACAGGCGCGACCACCGGGGCCGGCTTGGGTGCTGGCGCTGGGGCCGGCGCGGGTTTTGGCTCAAGCTTTACGCTAGGCGGTGGAACATCAATGCCCTCGAAGCTGCTCGGGGGCAGATCGAGCTCCGGGGAGAAGTCAGCCTCCTCCTCGAGGGCCCGGGCCATGCGCAAGTGTTTTTCCGCTTCCTGCTGGGCCTTGCGGCGACGGGCGAGCAACAACAGCAGCAACAGCAAAAGCAGCGCGCCGCCACCGATCAACCCCAGCAGGATCGGATTGGTCAGCAGGTCGTTGTATTTTTGCTCGTTGGACGCGGCAGGCGTCGGCTCGGCCGGTGTGGCAGGTGGCGTCGCTTCCGGGGTCGCTTCTGGCGCAGGTGCGGGAGCAGGTGCAGTCGTCGGGGCCTGTGCCGCTGGCGCAGGGGTCAGCTCTGCGGACATCGCCGCAGGCGCCTCGCCAGCAGGCGGAACCGCGGCACCTTCGGCCTGCATCTTGGCCAGTTGATTGTTCTTCAGCTCGATCAGGCGCTGCAGTTTGTCCAGTTGACTCTGCAGATCCGCCATGCGGCTTTTCAGTTCTTCGTTATCCCGGCGAGCCGAATCGAGGCTTTCCTGGGTAACCGCAAGCTTGTTGGTCAGCGCCTGGGCATCACCAGCAGCGCCCTTGCCCTTGCCGCCCGCTTTCGCCGAATCGGCCGACACCAGGCTCAAGTTGTCGCGACCGGCCGCCTGTGCCGGCGCGCCTTCGCCACGGCCACGCTTGGTGGCATCCAGTTGCTGCTTGCCAGCACCCGCCACGCCACGACGGCCCGAGCGCCAGGCGGCGTTCTGCGCAGCCACTTCGGCGATGGCCTGGGGCTGCGGCAACGCCGTGCTTTGCACGGGGTCCGGCAGGCGCAACACCTGGCCGGTCTTGAGCAGGTTGATGTTGCCGTTGATGAACGCGTTCGGGTTCAACGCCTGGATCGCCAGCATGGTTTGCTGGACCGACCCGCCGTTGCGCACCTTGGCGGCGATTTCCCACAGGGTATCGCGCGGCGTGGTGGTGTATTGGGAAGGCTTGGTGGCCCCGGTGACCGGCGTGGCCACGACCTGGGGCGGTTTCGCCCGGGCCGCGTCGGCGGCCTGTGGCGAGAATTTGGAGGGATCGAGCAATACGCTGTAGTCGCGCAGCAGACGGCCGTTGGGCCACATCACCTGCACCAGGAACTTGACCATGGGCTCGGACAGCGGTCGGCTGGACGTGACCCGCAGGACACTCTTGCCGTTGGCGTTGATCACCGGGGTGAAGCTCAGGTCATTGAGAAAGGCCTGGCGGTCGACCCCGGCCTTGGCGAAATCGTCGGGCGAGGCCAGGCTCGGAACGACTTCGGCGGCGGTCAGTTGCTGGACGTCGAGCAACTCGATCTCGGCGACCAGGGGCTGGTTCGGCGTCGACTTCAGGGTCAGTTCCCCGAGCCCGAGCGCTTGCGCCATACCGGAGGACAGCGCCGAGGCGGCCGCTATTGCTAACACCAGTTTGCGAACTTGAACCATAGCCTCTTCCTTTGTTTGAACATTCCTCGGCCAGCGAGAAGGTATTGATGCCGCTGCCGTAAGGCATTGCGCGCAGCCCCTAAACGACGGTGCGCGCGATCATTTCACTCATGCCCCGGGAAAGTCCCCCAGAGGGATGTTCGCCTTCAGCACTCCGGCCAAGCATAGCGCCCAGCTAGAATCATTCGACAAATTGATGCCAAGTATCTTTTACAGCAAGTCTTTTATCAACAACTCAGCCACCTGCACGGCATTGAGCGCCGCGCCCTTGCGCACGTTATCTGACGTCAGCCACATATTCAGTTCCGTCGGATCGTCGATCCCACCGCGCACACGACCAACGTAGACCACATCCTGCCCCACCGCATCACCCACCGCAGTCGGATAGTCGCCCGCCTCCACCAGCTCGATGCCGGGCGCCGCTTCCAGGGCCGCGTTGACCTTGGCCAGGTCGACGACGTTCGCAGACTGCACGGTCACGCTAAAGCTATCGCCAAAAAACACCGGGGCTTGAATGCAAGTGACGGAAATCTTTAACAAAGGTTGATTCAGCACCTGGCGCAACTCACGAACCAGACGCTTTTCCAGCGACGTATGGCCCTGCTCGTCCGGAGCGCCGACCTGGGCCAGCAGGTTGAACGCCATCTGCCGGTCAAAGAACTTCGGCTCCAGCGGACGGGCGTTGAGCAGCTCGGCGGTCTGGCGCGCCAGCTCGCTCACGGCCACGCGGCCCTGGGCCGACACCGCGAGGCTGGCGGTCAGGCTGATGCGCTGCAGATCGAGGCACTCGCGCAGTGGCGCCAGCACGACAGCCAGGGCCGTGGCCGATGCGCTGGGGCTGCTGACCTGCAACGGCTTGCCCAAGCCAGCCAGGACCTGGGCGTTGGCTTCCGGCACGATCTGCGGCGCCTGCTCGGGCGGCAAGGCCCCGGACAGGTCGATCAGCGCACAGCCAGCCGCCGTGGCCCGCGGGGCGAAACTCAGGGTCACCGCCGGGCCGGCGGCGAAGAACACCAGTTGGACTTTGCTGAAGTCGAATTCGTCGACCTCACGCACCCGCACGTTTTTGCCGCGAAACATCACCGAGCTGCCTGCCGATTCGCTGCTGGCCAGCAGGTGCAGGTTGCCAACCGGGAAGTCCCGCTCTTCGAGAATCTGGACGAGGGTTTCGCCGACAGTACCGGTGGCGCCGATCACGGCAATATCAAAGGACTGGCTCATGGGTCTACCTCAGGTAAAACGTGGGGAGCGGCACTTTACCGGGTGGTTGGTATGCAGGCAAATGGGCTGGAATTTCAGTGACTTTGGCGACCTCATCGCGGGCAAGCCTTGCTCCCACAGTGAACCTCCAACGCCCCCAAGACCTGTGGGAGCAAGGCTTGCCCGCGATGAGGCCATTAGAGCCCACACAACCCCAATAAAAAACCCGCGCCTCTCACAAGGCACGGGTTCTTTCACAGCAGCAATCGATCAACGCTCGAGCAGGATCCGCAGCATGCGGCGCAGCGGTTCGGCCGCGCCCCACAGCAGTTGGTCGCCGACGGTGAAGGCACCGACGAACTGCGACCCCATGTTCAATTTGCGCAGGCGGCCCACCGGTACATTCAGGGTGCCGGTGACCTTGGTCGGGCTCAGCTCCTGCATGCTGGTTTCGCGATTGTTCGGCACCAGCTTGACCCAAGGGTTGTGCTGGCTGATCAGCCCTTCGATGTCGGCGATCGGCACGTCTTTGTTCAGCTTGATGGTCAGCGCCTGGCTGTGGCAGCGCATGGCGCCGATGCGCACGCAGATGCCATCCACCGGGATCGGGCTCTTGAAGCGACCGAGGATCTTGTTGGTTTCGGCCTGGGCCTTCCACTCTTCCCGGCTCTGGCCGTTGGGCAGTTCCTTGTCGATCCAGGGGATCAGGCTGCCGGCCAGCGGTACGCCAAAGTTCTCGGTCGGATAGGCATCGCTGCGCATCGCCTCGGCGACCTTGCGGTCGATGTCGAGGATGGCACTGGCCGGGTTGGCCAGGTCATCGGCGACGGCGGCGTGGGTGGCGCCCATCTGCTTGATCAGCTCACGCATGTTCTGCGCGCCGGCACCGGACGCGGCCTGGTAGGTCATGGCGCTCATCCACTCCACCAGACCGGCTTCGAACAGGCCACCCAGGCCCATCAGCATCAGGCTGACGGTGCAGTTGCCGCCGATGTAGTTCTTGGTGCCCGCGTCCAGCTGCTGGTCGATGACCTTGCGGTTGACCGGGTCGAGGATGATCACCGCGTCGTCCTGCATACGCAGGCTGGAGGCGGCATCGATCCAGTAACCCTGCCAGCCGGCTTCACGCAGCTTGGGGAACACTTCGCTGGTGTAGTCGCCACCCTGGCAAGTCAGGATCACGTCGAGGGTCTTGAGCTCTTCGATGCTGTAGGCATCCTTGAGCGCACCGGTGTCCTTGCCCACGGACGGGCCCTGGCCACCGACATTGGAAGTGGTGAAAAACACCGGCTCAATGAGATCGAAATCCTGCTCTTCCAGCATTCGCTGCATGAGCACGGAACCGACCATGCCGCGCCAACCGATCAGACCTACACGTTTCATCGCAACTACACCTATACAAAAGTGGGCCACCGTCGAAGCGGTGGGCCCGAAAGATTACAGATTCCGCAGCGCGGCGACTACTGCATCGCCCATTTGCTGTGTACCGACTTTGGTACAACCTTGCGACCAGATATCACCGGTGCGCAAGCCTTGGTCCAGGACCACGCTGACGGCTTTTTCGATCGCGTCGGCGGCATCGTTCAAGTTGAAGCTGTAGCGCAGCATCATCGACACCGACAGGATGGTCGCCAACGGGTTGGCAATGCCCTGCCCGGCGATGTCCGGCGCCGAACCGTGGCACGGCTCGTACATGCCCTTGTTGTTGGCGTCCAGGGAGGCCGACGGCAGCATGCCGATGGAACCGGTGAGCATCGACGCTTCGTCGGACAGGATGTCGCCGAACATGTTGTCGGTGACGATCACGTCGAACTGCTTGGGCGCACGCACCAGTTGCATGGCGGCGTTGTCGACGTACATGTGGCTCAGCTCGATGTCCGGGTAATCCTTGGCCACCTGCTCGACCACTTCACGCCACAGTTGGCTGGAAGCCAGCACGTTGGCCTTGTCCACCGAACACAGCTTCTTGCCACGCACGCGGGCCATGTCGAAGCCGACCCGGGCGATACGGCGGATTTCGCTTTCGCTGTACGGCAGGGTGTCATAGGCCTGGCGCTCGCCATTATCCAGCTCACGGGTGCCACGCGGGGCACCGAAATAGATACCGCCGGTCAGCTCACGCACGATGAGGATGTCCAGGCCAGAGACGATTTCCGGCTTCAGGCTCGACGCATCGGCCAGTTGCGGATAAAGAATCGCCGGGCGCAGGTTGCCGAACAGGCCCAATTGCGCGCGAATCTTCAGCAGGCCGCGCTCAGGGCGGATGTCCCGTTCGATCTTGTCCCATTTCGGGCCGCCCACGGCGCCCAGCAGCACGGCATCGGCGGCACGGGCACGGTCCAGGGTTTCGTCGGCCAGGGGCACGCCGTGCTTGTCGATGGCGGCGCCGCCGATCACGTCGTGGCTGAGTTCGAAGCCCAGGCCATACTTGTCGTTCGCCAGCTCCAGGACCTTGACCGCCTCGGCCATGATTTCCGGGCCGATGCCGTCACCTGGGAGAATCAGAATCTGCTTGCTCATGCTTTCCTCGTTTGCTCTGTCGACACGGGCCTGGGTTGCGCACCCAAGGCCTGGCCGGGAAAAATGCTATCGCTCGGCCCACAGCACCAGTACATCTGTACTGAACGAACCATCGGCCTCAATCTCAAAATATTCTCGCACTTCATCGCCCATCGAACGCTGCAGTTGGAGAATCGCCCCGCGCATCACCTCGGGCGTACGCATGCGTTCGACCCAGGAGTGGTACTCCAGGCGCAGGCGCTGGCGCGAGGTGCTGCGGGTGTGCAACCCCGCTTCGCTGACCTGGCGCAACCACTCGCCGGCCGAATAATCGCGCACATGGCTGGTGTCACGCAGCACTTCGATGCTTTGCAGGTAGGTGTCCAGCAACGGCGTACCCGGCGACAGGATGTCGATGAACGCCATCACCCCGCCCGGCTTGAGCACCCGTCGCACTTCCCGCAACGCCAGGCCCAGGTCGCTCCAATGATGCGCCGAATAGCGGCTGAACACGAAGTCGAACTCAGCGTCGGCGAACGGCAGGCGCTCGGCGGCGCCCCGTACCGTGCTGATGTTGTCCAGGCCACGCTCGGCCGCTGCTGCGGTCACAACATCCAACATCTGTTGGGACAAATCGTAGGCCACCACTTCACCGGCCAGGGGCGCCACATGGAAACTCACATGCCCAGCGCCACAGCCCAGGTCCAGCACACGGGCATCGCCACGACCGGCCAACGCAGCCTGTAGCAGCGCGAACTCAGCACCCTGGGCGTGCACGGCACTGCTCAGATAGGCCGAAGCCTGTTCACCGAATTGCTTTTGTACAACCTGACTGTGGGCGGTGTTGGTCATGGGATGTCCTTATGGTTTTTTATTGCCTGGGCGGGCCCCATCGCGAGCAAGCTCGCTCCCACAGGGAATTTTTGGTGTTCACAAAACACCTGTGGGCGCGAGCTTGCTCGCGATGAAGCCGGTACTGCCTACATCAATCCATCAAGCATCGCGAAACAACCAAGGCTGGCTCGCCCGGTGCTTGGCCTCGAACGCGGCAATCGCCTCGCCGTCCTGCAGAGTCAGGCCGATGTCATCCAGGCCGTTGAGCAAGCAATGCTTGCGGAACGCATCGATCTCAAAACCCAGCACCTTGCCATCGGGACGGGTCACCGTCTGGGCGGCCAGGTCGATCTGCAGTTGATAGCCAGGGTTGGCCTCGACCTGCTGGAACAGCTCATCCACGTCAGCATCGCTGAGGATGATCGGCAGCAAGCCGTTCTTGAAGCTGTTGTTGAAGAAGATGTCGGCGTAGCTCGGCGCGATGATGCTGCGAAAACCGTACTCTTCCAGGGCCCATGGCGCGTGCTCGCGGCTCGAACCGCAGCCGAAGTTCTCCCGGGCCAGCAACACGCTGGCGCCTTGGTAACGCTCGGCGTTGAGCACGAAATCCTTGTTCAACGGCCGCTTGGAGTTGTCCTGGTACGGCTGGCCGACATCCAGGTAGCGCCATTCGTCGAACAGGTTCGGGCCGAAACCGGTGCGCTTGATGGACTTCAGGAATTGCTTGGGAATGATCTGGTCCGTGTCGACGTTGGCACGATCCAAAGGCGCGACAAGACCGGTGTGCTGGGTAAAAGCTTTCATGCTGCGCTCCTTCAGATCAATTCGCGGACGTCGACGAAACGGCCGTTGACGGCCGCCGCGGCGGCCATGGCCGGGCTCACCAGGTGCGTACGGCCACCGGCGCCCTGACGGCCTTCGAAGTTACGGTTGGAGGTGGAGGCGCAATGCTCGCCGGACTCCAGGCGGTCAGGGTTCATCGCCAGGCACATCGAGCACCCCGGCTCACGCCATTCGAAACCGGCCTCGAGGAAAATCTTGTCCAGCCCTTCCGCTTCGGCCTGGGCCTTCACCAGGCCCGAGCCCGGCACCACGATGGCCTGCTTGATGGTCGAGGCCACCTTGCGGCCCTTGGCGATCACCGCAGCGGCGCGCAGGTCTTCGATCCGCGAGTTGGTGCAGGAGCCGATGAACACGCGATCGAGCTGGATGTCGGTGATCGCCTGGTTGGCGCTCAAGCCCATGTACTTCAAGGCACGGACGATGGAGTCGCGCTTGACCAGGTCCATTTCCTTGGCCGGATCCGGCACGTTCTGATCCACGGCCAAGACCATTTCCGGGGAAGTGCCCCAGCTGACTTGCGGCTTGATCTGCGTCGCGTCGAGCTCGACCACCGTGTCGAACTTGGCATCGGCATCGGAGACCAGGTCTTTCCAGGCCTCGACCGCCATGTCCCATTCCGCGCCTTTGGGCGAGAACGGACGGCCCTTGACGTATTCCACGGTTTTTTCATCGGCGGCCACCAGGCCGACGCGAGCACCGGCCTCGATGGACATGTTGCAAATGGTCATGCGGCCTTCGACGGACAAGTCGCGGATCGCGCTGCCGGCGAACTCGATGGCATGGCCGTTACCGCCGGCGGTGCCGATCTTGCCGATCACGGCCAGGACGATGTCCTTGGCGGTCACGCCGAACGGCAACTTGCCTTCGACGCGCACCAGCATGTTTTTCATTTTCTTGGCGACCAGGCACTGGGTGGCAAGCACGTGCTCGACCTCGGACGTGCCGATGCCATGGGCCAGGGCGCCGAAAGCACCGTGGGTCGAGGTGTGCGAGTCGCCGCAGACCACGGTCATGCCAGGCAAGGTCGCGCCCTGTTCCGGGCCGATGACGTGGACGATGCCTTGGCGCACATCGTTCATCTTGAATTCGACGATGCCGTATTCGTCACAGTTATCGTCGAGGGTCTGGACCTGCAGGCGCGAGACCTGGTCGGCAATGGCTTCGATGCCGCCCTTGCGCTCCGGCGTGGTCGGTACGTTGTGGTCCGGGGTCGCGATGTTGGCATCGATGCGCCACGGCTTGCGCCCGGCCAGGCGCAGGCCTTCGAAGGCTTGCGGCGACGTCACTTCGTGAATGATGTGACGATCGATGTAGATCAGCGCAGAGCCATCGTCGCGCTGCTTGACCAAATGCGAGTCCCAGAGCTTGTCGTAGAGCGTTTTGCCGGCCATCAGACGGTTTCCTCATCAGCTTGTTTCTATGCCCCGGGCCTTGAACGAATCAATAACCCCTTGGCTTGTGAGGCTGATCCTATGGGGTTACATTAAATAACTCAAATTCATATTTTTCATGCTTTGCATAACCAACTGGAATCTGACCGGAACCGCCATGGACCTCGCCAACCTCAATGCCTTTATTGCCATCGCCGAGACGGGCAGTTTCTCCGGCGCCGGTGAACGCCTGCACCTGACCCAGCCGGCCATCAGCAAGCGCATTGCCGGCCTCGAACAACAACTCAAGGTGCGCCTGTTCGACCGCCTGGGCCGTGAAGTGGGCCTGACCGAGGCCGGCCGGGCCCTGTTGCCAAGGGCCTACCAGATCCTCAACGTGCTGGACGACACCCGCCGCGCCCTGACCAACCTGACCGGCGAGGTGACCGGGCGCCTGACGCTCGCCACCAGCCACCACATTGGCCTGCACCGCTTGCCACCTTTATTGCGCGAGTTCACCCGGCGTTATCCCCAGGTGGCGCTGGATATCCAGTTCCTGGATTCGGAAGTGGCCTACGAAGAAATCCTCCATGGCCGGGCGGAACTGGCCGTCATCACCCTCGCCCCCGAACCCCACACGCTGGTACGGGCCACGCCAGTGTGGGACGACCCCCTGGATTTCGTGGTCGCCCCGGAGCATGCGTTGCTGGAAAACAGCGCGGTGAGCCTGGCGGACATTGCCTTGCATCCGGCGGTGTTCCCAGGGGGCAACACCTTTACCCACCACATCGTGCAACGGTTGTTCGAGGCCCAGGGCCTGACGCCAAACATCGCCATGAGCACGAATTATCTGGAAACCATAAAGATGATGGTTTCCATCGGCCTGGCCTGGAGCGTTCTGCCGCGCACCATGCTCGACGAACAAGTCGCGCGCATTCCTTTGCCGGGCATACAGCTCAGTCGCCAGCTAGGCTATATCTTGCACACCGAACGGACGCTATCGAATGCCGCACGGGCTTTCATGGCCTTACTGGACGCACAAATCGATTTGCCAGGGACAAAGGCATAGGTTGTGCCGCGCCTGTAGGGCCTTGGATGCTTGTGCTTAACGCCCAAAACCGCTCAAGGCTCGCTAGAAATGCCCAAACCTGCTGACCATCTCCCGCCCCTGCCGCGCATTCAGGCGCTCGACCCGAAGCGGTCCGAGCAAAGCTGGGACAGCGCGCCACAGTTGCTGGCCGCCCTGAACGGTGCGCGGCTGGGCGCCTGGTCGTGGGACATCGACAGCGGCCAGATCAGTTGGTCCCGCGGCACCCAGGCGTTGTTCGGCTTCGATCCGCGCCAACCGTTGCCGGCGGACGTGGACTACCTCGACCTGCTGTTGCCCGAAGACCGGGCCAGGGCCGTGCGCGCCTTTCACGCGGCAGTGGCCGGAGCGCCGCTGGAACAGGCGATGCATCACCGCATCGTCTGGCCCGACGGCAGCCTGCACTGGCTGGAAATCAGTGGCAGCGTACTCCCCGACAAGCATGGCCGACCGCGCATGATCGGGGTGATTCGTGAAATAACCCATCAGCGCGAGCGGGAACAGGCGCTGCGCAGCTCGGAAAAACGCTTCGCCACACTCTTTCATCTGTGCCCGAACATGGTCTTGCTGACCCGCCAGGAAGATGGGCTGATCAGCGAGGCCAACCAGTATTTCGAAAGCCTGTTCGGTTGGCCGGTGCATGACGTGATCGGCCGTACCACCCTGGAGCTGGGCCTGTGGGTTGACCCCAGGCAGCGGGCGAAACTGGTGGAGGCAACCAAGGCCAAGGGCGAACTGGTCAGCATGGAGGTGGAGTTCCGGGCCAGCAACGGCCAGATTCATAGCGGCATTCTGAGTGCGCAGAAAGTCGAGCTCGAAGGCCAGCCGTACCTGCTGAGCACGTTCCTCGATACCTCCGAGCGCAAGCTCGCCGAACAGGCCCTCAAGGACAGCCAGGAACGCCTGGACCTGGCCCTCGACTCGGCGCAACTGGGCACCTGGGACTGGCACATTCCCAGCGGCATGCTCTACGGCTCGGCCCGGGCCGCGCAGCTCCATGGCCTGGAACCCAAGCCGTTCCACGAATCATTCGATGCGTTTTTCGAGGGCGTTCCCACAGAAGAGCGCAACAACATGCGCAACGCCTATCGCAGCCTGCGGGAAGGCCCGGCGGGCAACTATCAGTTGACCTACCGCGTGCAACTGCCCGACGGCACTTCGCGCTACCTGGAAAGCCGCGCCCGCCTCTACCGCAACGACGACGGCAGCCCCTTGCGCATGGCCGGGACCTTGCTGGACATCACCGACCAGGTGGAGCGCGAACAAAGCCTGGCCGCCTCGGAAGAGAAATTCGCCACGCTGTTCCAGGTCAGTCCCGACCCGATCTGCGTCACCCACCAGGACAGTGGGCGATTCCTCGAGATCAACTCCAGTTTCACCCAGACCTTCGGCTGGACCACCAGCGACGTGATTGGCCTCAGCGCCGACGAAGTCGGCCTCTGGGGTGGCTCCGGCAGCAGTCTGCAACGCATCGAACGGGTGATCCGCGAACAATCGCTGAACAATGTCGCCATCGTCGTCCACCACAAGAACGGCCAGCCACTGACCTGTGTGATTTCCAGCCGGCAAATCAACGTCGGCAACCAGCCGTGCATCGTCACGACCTTGCGCGACATCACGCAGCAGCAACGCTCCGAAGCCGCCCTCAAGGCCAGTGAAGAGAAATTCGCCAAGGCGTTCCATTCCAGCCCCGACGCCATCACCATCACCGAACACCAGAGCGGTCGCTACCTTGAGGTCAACGACGGCTTCTGCCGGTTGACCGGCTACCGCGCCGACGAAGTGATTGGGCATACGGTCTACGAGGTAGGGATCTGGGCCGAAGAAAAACAGCGCACCGCCCTGTTGGCCGAATTGCAACTCAAGGGCCGCGTGCACCACCAAGAGATGCTCGGGCGCAATAAACGTGGGGAAATCCTCACGGTGGAGGTCTCGGTCGAGCCCATCACCCTCAATGAAACCGAGTGCCTGCTGCTGACCGCCCGAGACGTGAGCCTGCTGCGCAATGCCGAAGCCCAGATCCGTCACCTGGCCTACCACGACTCGCTGACCAACCTGCCCAACCGGGCCTTACTGATGGACCGCCTGAGCCAACAGATCGCCCTGCTCAAGCGCCACAACTTGCGCGGTGCCCTGCTGTTTCTCGACCTGGACCACTTCAAGCACATCAACGATTCCCTCGGTCACCCGGTGGGCGACACCGTGCTGAAAATCATCACCGCGCGCCTGGAAGCCAGCGTACGCCTGGAGGACACCGTGGCGCGGCTGGGTGGCGATGAGTTCGTGGTGCTGCTCAGCGGACTGGAGGGCTCGCGAAACGAGGTCAGCAAGCAAGTGCAGGCCCTGGCCGACACCCTGCGTGAACTGCTCTCGGAACCGATGTTTCTCGATGGCCAGCGACTGCAGGTCACGCCGAGCATCGGTATCGCGTTGATCCCCGACCACGGCTCCACCCCCACCGATTTGCTCAAGCGCGCCGACATTGCGCTGTATCGCGCCAAGGACTCGGGACGCAACACCTCGCAGATGTTCCACACCACCATGCAAAAAGCCGCCAGCGAACGGTTGCGCATGGAAACCGACCTGCGCCTGGCCCTGGCCCGTGGCGAGTTCAGCGTGCATTTCCAGCCTCAGGTCGATGCCCGGGACAACCGCATCATCGGCGCCGAAGCCTTGGTGCGCTGGCATCACCCGGACCTCGGCGCCCAATCGCCCAACGAATTCATCAAAGTGCTGGAGGACAGTGGCCTGATCCTCGAAGTCGGGACCTGGATCCTCGATGAAGCTTGCGACGGCTTCAAGCAACTGATCGCCAAGGGCAAGATCGATCCGCAGCGATTCAGCCTGTGCGTGAATATCAGCCCACGACAATTCCGCCAGAGCGACTTCGTCGAACGCATCGAAAGCAGCCTGGCCACCCACGGCCTGCCCTGCTCGCTGCTGAAACTGGAGATCACCGAAGGTATCGTGATCCAGAACCTGGACGACACCATCGCCAAGATGCGCCGGCTCAAGAAACTGGGGGTGAGCTTCGCAATGGACGATTTCGGCACCGGTTATTCGTCGCTGACCTACCTCAAGCGCCTGCCGGTGGACACGCTGAAAATCGACCAGTCATTCGTGCGCGACGCCACCAGCGACCCCAACGACGCCGAAATCATCCGCGCCATCGTCGCCATGGCCCGCAGCCTCAACCTGGTGATGATCGCCGAAGGCGTGGAGACCCTGGAGCAATTGCATTTTTTGCAAGGACTTGATTGCCATTTGTACCAGGGTTACCTGCACAGCCGGCCGTTGCCGCTGGAGGCGTTTGAACGGTTGTTGCCATAATGGGAGCCCCCCCCCACAGATATGAAAAAGGGCGCCATCAGGCGCCCTTTTTCAGTTGCGATGCATCAGTTTTGCAGCGCGGGTTGCTGCTGCGCACCGTTGATTGGGATGCGCTTGGCTTTCGCCTCTTCCGGAACCACTCGCAACAGGTCGATGCTCAACAGACCGTTACGCAGGCCGGCGGACTTGATCTCGATATGATCGGCCAACCGGAAGGACAGCTTGAACGCACGCTGGGCAATGCCCTGGTGCAGGAAGGTGACGCTGTCGTTGCTGGCTTCACGCTTGCCGCCACTGATGGTCAGCACACCTTTTTCCACTTGCAGGTCCAGGTCTTCTTCCTGGAACCCGGCGGCGGCGACCACGATGCGGTACTCGTCATCACCATGTTTTTCCACGTTGTAGGGTGGATAGCTGCTGCCTGGTTCGTTGCGCAGGGCGGTTTCGAACAAGTCGTTGAAGCGATCGAAGCCTACCGAGGAACGGAACAGAGGGGCCAGCGAAAATGCAGTACTCATGATTCAAATCTCCTGAAAAATTCAGCAAGTTTTTTTGTCTCCGCGACCCGAATTCGGCATCGCGTAACCCTTATCTAGGGTCCGCCAAAAACTTTTCAAGAGGTTTTTTCGAATTTTTTTCAGGCCGCTTCGGTGCGCTGAACACCCAATAAATGCCCCACCGCGTCCAGGTCGGTTTCCCGGCGTAGCGCGGTAAACAGCTCCACCGCTTCGGGGTAATTGCGGGTCAGCATCGCCAGCCACTGCTTCAACCGGCCCGGGGCCTGGCGCGGCGTCAACTGTTCGACCACTTGCTGCCAAAAATCATGGAGCATCGGCTGCAACTCGGCCCAGGACATCTCGACCACGTCCTCGCCAGCCCGGGCGGCGGCGATCTGCCGGGCCAGGTCAGGGCGGGAAACGAGGCCGCGACCAAGCATGATATCTTCGACACCGCTGATTTCGCGGCAACGGCGCCAATCCTCCACGCTCCAGATATCGCCATTGGCGAACACCGGCACCTTGACCACTTCCTGCACGCGGGGGATCCACTCCCAATGGGCCGGAGGCTTGTAGCCATCGACCTTGGTCCGCGCATGCACCACGATGTGCGCCGCGCCGCCTTCGGCCAACGCCGTGGCACAGACCAGGGCGCCGTCCGGGCTATCGAAACCCAGGCGCATCTTGGCGGTGACGGGGATGTGTTTCGGCACCGCGCGGCGCACGTGTTCGACGATTTCGTTGAGCAGTTCCGGCTCCTTGAGCAACACTGCGCCGCCCCGGGATTTGTTCACGGTCTTGGCCGGGCAACCGAAATTGAGGTCGATCACCTCTGAGCCCAACTCGCACGCCAACGCCGCGTTTTCCGCCAGGCACACCGGATCGGAGCCGAGCAACTGCACCCGCAACGGCACGCCGGCAGCGGTCTGGGCACCGCTCAGCAGCTCAGGGGCGAGCTTATGGAAATAGGCCGGCGTGAGCAGACGATCGTTGACGCGGATGAACTCGGTGACACACCAGTCGATACCGCCAACACGGGTCAGGACGTCCCGCAGGATGTTGTCGACCAACCCCTCCATGGGCGCCAGGGCAATTTGCATGGAAACACACACTCAACGAAAAAACGTGCGGCAGTTTACCGGATTTTGCCCAATATCCGGCATTCAGCACAAATCCCTTGTGGGAGCGGGCTTGCTCGCGAAAGCGGTGGGTCAGTTTGCATTGATATTGAATTTACCACCGCCTTCGCGAGCAAGCCCGCTCCCACCCTGGCTCCAGGGCGTTCACAGAATTGGAGCCCACCACCAAACCCTGTGGGAGCTGAGCTTGCTCGCGATGGCGGTGAGTCAGCTTGCGAAAATGTTGAATGTATCGCCGCGATCGCGAGCAAGCCCGCTCCCACCCTGGCTCCAGGGCGTTCACAGAATTGGAGCCCACCACCAATCCCTGTGGGAGCGAGCTTGCTCGCGATGGCAGTGGGTCAGCTTGCGCAAATGTTGAATGTCTCGCCGCTATCGCGAGCAAGCTCGCTCCCACACGGGCTTCAGGGCGTTCATGGAATTGAAGTCCACCACCAATCCCTGTGGGAGCTGAGCTTGCTCGCGATGGCGGTGGGTCAGTCCACGAGGATGCTGGACGGTTCCAGGGCGGGGCCATACCCCTCGATGAATTCCGGCGGCATGCGCTTGGGCCGGCCAGTGGACAGTTCGATGCAGACGAAGGTGGTCTGGGCCCGCAGCAACGTGGCGTTGTCGCTGGGACGGACCAGCTGGAAATGCCGGGTCATTTTCAGGCGCTGGTCCCAGTCGACGATCCAGGTCGCCAATTGCAGTTCGTCGCCTTCATAGGCGGCCGCCAGGTAATCGATTTCATGCCGCACCACCGCCATGGCCCGGTCCAGGCGTCGATACTCCACCAGATCCAGCCCCAGGCGCTGGGAATGGCGCCAGGCACAGCGCTCGAGCCAGGTGACATATACCGCGTTGTTGGCGTGGCCCAGCCCGTCGATGTCTTCGGCATTGACCTGAAGATCAATGATGAATGGCGTTGCCCGATCCCAGCCCATGCCCCTCTCCCGGTCGAATTTGGATCGGGGCAGTGTAACGGATCCTAGCTCGACCGCCATCGCGGGCAAGCCTTGCTCCCACCGCTCAAGCCGATTGCCGCGCTTGCAGGCTGCGACCGGCCAACAGTGATAACACCCCATCAATGACCCGAGGATCGGCCAGCACCCGCTGATGCCCGCCCTGTGGCAGTCGCAGCAGCCGACTGTCGAACCAGGCCTCATGAATCAATTGCGACTCCTTGACCGAGACCGATGTGTCGTCCTCGGCATGGACGATCAACCCCGGCACGTCCAACTGGTAATGCGCCACATCCATCTTCGAGGCGGGCATGCCCACGTCGCTTTCCACCTGGCGAATAAAGGCCGAACGCGCCTTGGGCGGCAGGCCCATCATCCGGGAGAAACCGCGCAGCACCCCAAGAATGCGAGCGGGCGCGGCGATGCTGACCAGCGTCTCGGTACGCAACCCCAACTGGACCGCCAGCATGGCGCTGGCACCGCCCATGGAATGTCCGATCACCGCCTGCAACGGCGGCAGCTCGGCGGCGGCTTCGAGCATGGCCCTGGCGAACAACAGGACATTCGCCTCGCGACCCGGCGAACGACCGTGGGCCGGACCGTCCAGCGCCACGACCGTGTAACCAGCGCCCACCAGGGCCGTGATCAGCGCCGCGAACTGGGTCGGCCGCCCTTCCCAACCGTGCATCAACAAGACCGCCGGGCCTTTGCCCCAGCGCAAGGCCGAGAGACCGAAACGCAAGGTGATACGCTCGGACGTGGCCAGCAACGGCAGTTCCCAATCCCGCGGCGGCAAGTTTCGAGGGCGCATGAACAGCGAACGCATCTGCTTCGCCACCAGGCGTGGAGCCACCCAGCCAAGCGTGCCATTGACACTACGTATCCAGCTCAACCTGTCCATCGCTCATCTCCAGGGCTCGCGCCTCAGCTCAACGCACCGCCGACTTGGCGGCGCGCAGCAAACGATCCGATAACTCTCCTGGGCCCAATGCCCGCGCCAGGGCCAGGCCACCGACCATCAAGGCGATGTCGGCCAGTGCCTTGTCGGCGTCCTCCGGGCTGGCCGCCAATTGCGCGACCATCAACTCGATATGCTCATTGAGCACCTCACGAAACGCATCCGGCAGTCGCCCAAGTTCGCCGACCGACGCCGGAATCGGGCAGGCTTGCTCGGTGGAGTCGCGGTGCTTTCGGGACAGATAGAACGCGGCGACCAACGCCCGCCGCTCCTCGCCTGTCAGCTCACCGTCCATATCGGCGATCAAGCCGCGGCGCCGATTGAGCAATTGCTTGAAGGCCTCCAGCATCAAGGCATCCTTGCTTTCGAAATGGGCGTAAAAGCCGCCCACCGTCAGCCCGGCCGCGCCCATCACCTCGCCCACGCTTGGCTCCGCCGGCCCACGCTGGATCAGCGCATCGCTGGCGGCCTTGAGAATGCGTTCACGGGTTTGTGCCTTTTTATCGCTCATCGTCGCCTCCGAATATTACGACTGAAATATTATCCATGTAATAATTTTCCGCAAGCGGAAATTTTCACCGCTGGTCAGAAGACTTTTTCAAAGGATAAGGGAATTGGCCAAACGCCAGACAAACAAAAGGGCCATTCAAGAATTGAATGACCCTTATAAAATCCCGCAGAGCGGGTAATCGTGGCGTCCCCTAGGGGACTCGAACCCCTGTTACCGCCGTGAAAGGGCGGTGTCCTAGGCCACTAGACGAAGGGGACACAAACCTTCTAACTTGATCAGCGCTGAGAACTGATCGATTCAAGGCCGGTGTGGCCAAACCTTGAACCTGTAATTGGTGGAGCTAGACGGGATCGAACCGTCGACCTCTTGCATGCCATGCAAGCGCTCTCCCAGCTGAGCTATAGCCCCGGATTTTTCGCCTCGCGGCGGAGCGACATCTTGCAACATCGCTTCTGTAAAACTGGCGTCCCCTAGGGGACTCGAACCCCTGTTACCGCCGTGAAAGGGCGGTGTCCTAGGCCACTAGACGAAGGGGACGCAAACCCTTCTATACAACTGATCAACGCTGAGTGTTGATCGCTTCAAGGCCGGTGTGGCCAGGCCTTGAAGTGTAAATTGGTGGAGCTAGACGGGATCGAACCGTCGACCTCTTGCATGCCATGCAAGCGCTCTCCCAGCTGAGCTATAGCCCCTCATCGCTGAGGACGGGGCGAATCTTAAGGGCGTATCGGAGGGCTGTCAAATTTATTTTCAACAAATATGAAAATTTTTTGCCGGGATAACAATCACTTACCGACAAACCCCGGAAAACCGGGGTATGTCCTGCCTCATCGAGCGCTTACGCGATCGCGCCCAGCAGTTTTTCCCACTCCTTGTTCTCCTTCTTCGACACGCCACCGAGCAGATCGATGGCCTGGCGCAGGCGGAAACGGGTCAGGTCCGGCCCGAGAATTTCCATCGCATCGAGCACCGACACCGAACTGGCCTGGCCGGTAATGGCGGCGAACATCAGCGGCATGGCATCGCGCAGTTTCAACTCCAGGGATTCGACCACGGCCTGGATGGTCGCGGTGATGCTGTCCTTCTCCCACTGACGCAGGCTTTCGAGCTTCCACAGTATCAGTTGCATCAACTGGCGTACCTGGTCGCCGGAGAGTTTCTTGGACTCGAACAGCTTCGCGTCCGGCGTCACGCCACCGGCAAAGAAGAAGCCGGCCAGCGGGGCGATCTGGCTGAAGGTCTCTACCCTGCCCTGCACATGGGGCGCGATCTTCATCATGTACTCAGGGTTCAACGCCCACTTCTGCACGCGCGTGGCGAACTCTTCCACCGGCAGGTCCCGCAGCCACTGGCCGTTGAGCCACGACAGCTTCTCGATGTCGAAGATCGGCCCGCCCAGGGAGACCCGCGACAGGTCGAAATGCTCGACCATTTCCTGCAGCGAGAACTTCTCGCGCTCGTCCGGCATCGACCAGCCCATGCGCCCCAGGTAGTTGAGCATCGCCTCGGGCATGAAGCCCATGCGCTCGTAGAACGTCACCGAGGTCGGGTTCTTGCGCTTGGACAGCTTGCTCTTGTCCGGGTTACGCAGCAGCGGCATGTAGCACAGCTGCGGTTGTTCCCAGCCGAAGTATTCGTAGAGCAGGATCAGTTTCGGTGCCGACGGCAGCCATTCTTCACCGCGCAACACGTGGGTGATGCCCATCAGGTGATCATCGACCACGTTGGCCAGGAAGTACGTCGGCAGGCCGTCGGTCTTCATCAGCACTTGCATGTCCATGCGATCCCACGGGATCTCGACATCGCCACGCAGCATGTCCGGCACCACGCAGACGCCTTCGCTCGGCACTTTCATGCGGATCACATGGGGCTCGCCGGCCGCCAGGCGACGGGCGACTTCTTCCTTGGACAGCAGCAGCGCCCGGCCGTCGTAGCGCGGGGTTTCGCCACGGGCCATTTGCTCGGCGCGCATCTGGTCCAGCTCTTCGGCGGTGCAGAAACACGGGAACGCATGCCCCATGTCCACCAACTGCTGGCAATACTGTTTGTAGATGTCGCCACGCTCGCTCTGACGGTACGGACCGTGCGGGCCGCCGACGTCCGGGCCTTCGCTCCAATCGATTCCCAACCAGCGCAAGGCATCGAAGATCTGTTGCTCGGACTCGCGGGTCGAACGCAACTGGTCGGTGTCCTCGATCCGCAGGATGAACTCGCCGCCGTGCTGCTTGGCAAAGCAATAGTTGAACAAAGCGATGTAGGCGGTGCCGACATGGGGATCGCCAGTGGGCGAAGGCGCGATGCGGGTGCGGACGGTGGTCATGGCATGTCTCGGAAAGAATATAAAAGCGAAGATCGAACAGGGGGCGAATGGTAACAGGCGATGGCGGGCGGGCTCCAGTGAGAGCGGGATTTGTGTGGCCAGTCGTCAGACCGAGTCGCGCCCATCGCGAGCAAGCTCGCTCCCACAGTTCGATCGAGCCACCCAATGATCCCCTGTGGGAGCGAGCTTGCTCGCGATGAGGCCCTTAAGGTCGCCACACAACCTCAGACAGCCAGCAACCGCTCCCGCAACTTGCCAATCTCATCACGCAATTGCGCCGCCGCTTCGAACTCCAGGTCCCGGGCCAGCTGGTACATTTTCTCTTCCAGTTGCCGGATGCGCTTGGTGATTTCGCTCGGTGAGCGCAGTTCGGCCTCGTAGCGGGCGCTCTCTTCGGCCGCCTTGGCCATGCCCTTGCGTTTTTTGCTGCGCGAGCCTGGCACGGTGGCGCCTTCCATGATGTCGGCGACGTCCTTGAACACGCCCTTGGGGGTGATGCCATTGGCCAGGTTGAAGGCGATCTGCTTGTCACGACGGCGCTCAGTCTCGCCGATGGCCCGCTCCATGGAGCCGGTGATGCGGTCAGCGTACAGAATCGCCCGGCCGTTCAGGTTACGCGCCGCGCGACCGATGGTCTGGATCAACGAGCGCTCGGAGCGCAGGAAACCTTCCTTGTCGGCATCGAGAATCGCCACCAGCGACACTTCCGGCATGTCCAGGCCTTCACGCAGCAGGTTGATGCCCACCAGCACATCGAAGGTGCCCAGGCGCAGGTCGCGGATGATCTCGACCCGCTCCACCGTGTCGATATCCGAGTGCAGGTAACGCACTCGCACGCCGTGGTCGGCCAGGTAATCGGTGAGGTCTTCGGCCATGCGCTTGGTCAGCGTGGTGACCAGCACCCGCTCCTCCACAGCCACGCGCTTGCTGATTTCCGAGAGCAGGTCATCGACCTGGGTCAGCGCCGGACGCACCTCGACTTGCGGGTCCACCAGCCCGGTCGGTCGCACCACTTGCTCGACCACCCGCCCGGCATGCTCGGCTTCGTAGTTGCCAGGGGTGGCCGAGACAAAAATCGTCTGCGGGCTCACACTTTCCCATTCGTCAAAACGCATCGGCCGGTTATCCAGCGCCGAAGGCAAGCGGAAACCGTATTCCACCAGGGTTTCCTTGCGCGAACGGTCGCCTTTGTACATGGCGCCGACCTGGGGCACGCTGACGTGGGACTCGTCGATCACCAGCAAGGCGTCGGCCGGCAGATAGTCATACAAGGTCGGCGGTGGCGCACCCGCCGGACGGCCCGACAGGTAGCGCGAGTAGTTTTCGATGCCGTTGCAGTAGCCCAGCTCCAGGATCATCTCCAGGTCAAACCGGGTCCGCTGCTCCAGACGTTGGGCTTCCACCAGTTTGTTGTTCGAACGCAGGTACTCCAGGCGCTCCTGCAACTCGACCTTGATCCCTTCGATGGCGTCCAGCAGGGTTTCCCGGGGCGTCACGTAGTGGCTCTTGGGGTAGAAGGTGAAGCGCGGCAACTTGCGGATCACTTCACCGGTCAGCGGATCGAACGCCGAGAGACTCTCCACCTCATCGTCGAACAGCTCGATGCGGATCGCTTCCAGGTCCGATTCCGCCGGGTAGATGTCGATGACATCGCCCCGCACCCGGAAGGTCGCCCGGGCAAAATCCATGTCGTTGCGGGTGTACTGCAAGTCCGCCAGGCGCCGCAGCAAGGCGCGCTGGTCGAGTTTGTCGCCGCGATCCACGTGCAGCACCATCTTCAGGTAGGTTTCCGGGCTGCCCAGGCCGTAGATGCACGACACCGTGGTGACGATGATCGCGTCCTTGCGCTCGAGCAGCGCCTTGGTGGCCGACAGGCGCATCTGTTCGATGTGGTCGTTGATCGAGGCGTCCTTCTCGATGAAGGTGTCCGACGATGGCACGTAGGCCTCGGGCTGGTAGTAGTCGTAGTAGGAAACGAAGTACTCCACGGCGTTGTTCGGGAAAAACGCCTTGAACTCACCGTACAACTGCGCCGCCAGGGTCTTGTTCGGCGCCAGGACCAGGGTCGGGCGCTGCACCTGGGCGATCACGTTGGCAATGCTGAAGGTCTTGCCCGAGCCGGTCACACCGAGCAACGTCTGGTGCGCCAGCCCGGCCTCGATGCCTTCGACCATCAGGCGGATGGCTTCCGGCTGATCGCCGGCGGGCTGGAAGCGGGTGACTAGCTGGAATTCAGACATGACATAACCTCTGGATTCACCCCTGTCGGCCAGCCGACAGGAACGAGAAAGACCGAAACGACGGGTGTCGCCCGAGGAAAAAGCTGGGATGCACACAATGTGGAGGTGAATGCCTTCGCTTTCAAGACGAACGTCCTACACGCCTTGAAGACTTTGACGCGGCGAGAAGACTAACGGTCGAAAAAAATCGAAAAAACTTAGCCTAAAAGCCGAATCGCCTGTCGCCGTGCCGGGTGATGGCCTCTATACTAGCTCCCCGTTTGTGCACCGCTCTAGTGCATTCGGCTGGAGCGTCACACGTCCCCTCATTCTCCATTCAGAGCCGCGCACTAATGAGCCTGTTTTCCGCTGTCGAATTGGCACCCCGCGACCCCATCCTGGGCCTCAACGAAGCTTTCAACGCCGACACCCGTACCAATAAGGTCAACCTGGGTGTGGGTGTTTACTGCAACGAGGAGGGGCGCATTCCACTCCTGCGCGCCGTGGTCGAGGCCGAGACGATTCGCGTAGCTCAGCACGTTTCCCGTGGCTACCTGCCAATCGACGGCATCGCCGCCTACGACCAGGCTGTGCAGACTCTGCTGTTCGGCAAGGATTCGCCGCTGATCGCCTCCGGTCGCGTCATCACCGCCCAGGCCGTGGGCGGCACTGGCGCACTGAAGATCGGTGCCGACTTCCTCAAGCAACTGCTGCCTGACGCGGTCGTGGCCATCAGCGACCCGAGCTGGGAGAACCACCGCGCCCTGTTCGAAACCGCCGGCTTCCCGGTGCAGAACTACCGCTACTACGATGCCGCCACCCACGACGTGAACCGCAGCGGCCTGCTGGAAGACCTCAACGCCCTGCCCGATCGCTCGATCGTTGTGCTGCACGCCTGCTGCCACAACCCGACCGGCGTGGACCTGAACCCGGAAGACTGGAAAAACGTGCTGGCCGTGGTCAAGGCCAAGAACCACGTACCGTTCCTGGACATGGCCTACCAGGGCTTTGGCGCCGGTATCGACGAAGACGCGGCGGCCGTGCGCCTGTTCGCCGAATCGGGGCTGACCTTCTTTGCCTCCAGCTCGTTCTCCAAGTCGTTCTCGCTGTACGGCGAGCGCGTCGGCGCCCTGTCGATCGTCAGCGAATCGAAAGAAGAAAGCGCCCGTGTGCTGTCCCAGGTCAAGCGCGTGATCCGCACCAACTACTCCAACCCGCCCACCCATGGCGCCAGCATCGTCGCCGCCGTGCTCAACAGCCCGGAGCTGCGGGCACAGTGGGAAGCCGAACTGGCCGAAATGCGCCTGCGCATTCGCGGCATGCGCGACCAGATGGTCGACATGCTGGCCAAGGCCGCCCCGCAGCACGACTTCAGCTTCGTCGCCCGTCAGAGCGGGATGTTCTCCTACTCCGGCCTGAGCGTTGAACAAGTGATGCGCCTGCGCAACGAGTTCGGCATCTACGCCCTGGACACCGGCCGCATCTGCGTGGCCGCGCTGAACCAGAACAACATCGATGCGGTGACCAAGGCTATTGTTCAGGTGATCTGAAGGTCGTTGGAATGAAGAACGGGAAGCCATGGCTTCCCGTTTTTTTGAGTGCTCACACCGACCCGTGGCGAGGGAGCTTGCTCCCTCTCCACAAAAGCACCAGATCGAAACTACAACTCCGTCGCCCGCTGGCTCGCCGCATCGTCATAGATGACATACAACGACTCGGCCACCTGGCTCTTGATCGCCTTGGTACTTTCCAGCCCCAGGACAAAACCCTCGGCCTTGCCGCCAGCGCGGTTCAGTTCTTCGGCCGTGCTCGCCTGGGCGATGGCGTCGTACAGTTTCTCGGCGTGCGGCCCCACACCCTTGGGCAAACTGATCTGGGCGGTGCTCACAAGCACACCTCGGCGCAACGGGCTGTGTGAAGTGGTAACAGGTGGTTCATGGCGCGTACCTCAATGTCGGCGAATGGCCGGCAGCGCGTCCTGCCACTTCCGGGTAACCATGGTAGCCCTCTCCCGCCCTTGCGGTAACTGCCAATCGCTGATTGAGCGTCAATGGGCACCGGGAATGCGCCGTTCGCCAATAGACGCTTGACTTCTCTTTTCCAATCAGTAACATACGCGCCATTCCGCGATAGCTCAGTTGGTAGAGCAAGTGACTGTTAATCACTGGGTCCCTGGTTCGAGTCCAGGTCGTGGAGCCAGACAGCAACACCAAAAAGCCCCTGAATCGAAAGATCCAGGGGCTTTTTTGTGGGCGAAAAACAGGTGGATGGCCATATAAGTCTGGCCGAGGTCGCTGCCGGAACAATAATCCGGCGTCAAAAAGGCAATATGGTCCGGATCCTGCTTTCTTTTTCCGACAACCCAAGCTGTCACGTGAGCGTCATGACAGGGCCGCAAACTGGCACTGTCCGCCAACAACAGCTTCAAAACAACAAGGACGAAGGTATGCCCACACAAAACCCTCACCGCATTGTCGGCCTGTGCACCTCCAGCAAGGTGTACAACGTACTGACCGAACTCAAGCAACTGGAAGGCCACCGCAGCGCCAAGTTCCTTTCCCTGCTGGCTGAAAACCTGGTCCGCAAGGGCCTGCTCAACGAGCAGGAAGTGGTGCACATGCTCGATCTGGTCGTCGATTGAGCGGCATCGATTCCTACTATTGAGCCAGTTGATTTTCCGTCCTTCCCCCTGAGCCGTAAGGTAGCCCCATCGATTGATGGAGGTTTCCCATGCCCAAGGTTCAAATCATGTCTGTCATTGGCAGCGCCGTCCCCGCCCCACTCCGGGAGCTCGGGTTGCTGGCCTGCTGGTACCTGGTGCAGGACGGCGTGACCATCAGCGGCCCGCTGACTTCACTGCCCGCCGCCCAGGCACTGTCGCAACGCATCGGGCCCTACCTGCTGAGGGCCTAGGGCAACTGCACACGCGGCGTGCTCTCGACGAACAAGGCCCAACAGGACATGAACAGCGCGGCGATCAGCGGCCCGATCACGAAGCCGTTCAGCCCGAACACCGCCAGCCCACCCAGTGTCGAGACCAGCACCATGTAGTCAGGCATCTTGGTGTCCTTGCCCACCAGGATCGGCCGCAGGAAATTGTCCACCAGGCCAATCACGAACACCCCGAACAGCGTCAGCACCACGCCCTGCCAGATCGCCCCCGAGAGCAGGAAGTACACCGCCACCGGTGCCCAGACGAGGCCCGCCCCCACCGCCGGCAACAACGACAGGAATGCCATCAGCACCGCCCATGGCAATACGGTCGGAATCCCCAGGATCCAGAAGATCAGCCCACCCAGCGCACCTTGGCTGATGGCGACCAGCAGGTTGCCCTTCACCGTGGCCCGTACCACCCGATTGAACTTCAACTGCAGACGGCGCTTTTGATGTTCCCCCAGGGGAACGGCCATGCGCACTTTGCGCACCAGTTCCGCACCGTCGCGCAGAAAGAAGAACAGCAGATAGATCATCACGAAGAAGCTGACCAGGAACTGAAAGGTGCCCTGGCCGAAACTGAAGGCCTGGGTGGCGAAGAACTCGCTGCCCTGCATTGCGCTCTTGACGATCTTGTCGCGCAAGCCGTTCAGGTTGCCCAGACCGAAGCGGTCCAGCAGGTGCTGGAAGTACGGTGGCAAGGCATCCTTGAAGCGGGCCAGGTAATCGGCAATGTCCAGCTCGCCGCTTTCCAGGCTCTTGTACAACGCCGCGCCTTCCTGGACCAACAACGTACTGATGATGATCACCGGCAAGATCGCGCAGACCACACAGATGCTCAACGTGACCAGCGAGGTGACATTGCGGTGCCAGCCGAACCTCAACTGCAAGCGGCGCTGCATCGGCGCAAAGACGATACCCAGGATGACCGCCCAGAACACCGCACCGTAAAATGGCAGCAGAATCCAGATGAAGGCGACCGTGACCAGCACCAGGAGCAACATCTGGGCTTTGTTTTGCAGCATCTTTCGATTCATCAGCTTTCCATGTCCAAAGGCGGGATACACATTAGTCCGCCAGGACTCGCCGGAGTGCCTTCACGTTTGCGCTGCACATTGATTCAGGTCAATGAGGCCTGGCCGCCCCTGGCGTAGCCTCCCCGCTTTTTGCGACCTGACCCCACCATGACCCTCGCCGCCCCCGAACTGCTGGCACCCGCTGGCACCCTGAAAAACATGCGCTATGCCTTCGCCTACGGTGCCGATGCGGTGTACGCCGGCCAGCCGCGCTACAGCCTGCGGGTGCGCAACAACGAATTCGACCACGCGAACCTGGCCTTGGGCATTGCCGAGGCCCAGGCCATGGGCAAGCGCTTCTATGTAGTGGTGAACATCGCCCCGCACAACGCCAAGCTACGCACGTTCCTCAAGGACCTGGAGCCGGTGATCGCCATGGCGCCGGACGCATTGATCATGTCCGACCCGGGGTTGATCATGCTGGTTCGCCGGCATTTTCCACAGATGCCAATCCACCTGTCGGTACAGGCCAATACGGTGAACTGGGCGAGCGTCGAGTTCTGGCAGCAGCAGGGTTTGAGCCGGATCATCCTGTCCCGGGAGTTGTCCCTGGAGGAAATCGCCGAGATCCGCGAGCAGGTGCCGGCCATGGAGCTGGAAGTGTTCGTCCATGGGGCGCTGTGCATGGCCTACTCCGGGCGCTGCCTGCTCTCGGGTTACATGAACAAGCGTGATGCCAACCAGGGCAGTTGCACCAATGCCTGTCGCTGGAAGTACTCGGCGCAACCGGCGGTGGAAAACGTCGTGGGCGACATTGTGCAAAGCTATCCACCCGAACCGACCCTGGGCCTCGGCGCGCCCACCGACCAGGTGTTTCTGCTCCAGGAAGCCAACCGCCCGGACGCCTCCCTGCCAGCCTTCGAGGACGAGCACGGCACCTACATCATGAATGCCAAGGACCTGCGGGCCGTGCAGCACGTCGAGCGCCTGGCGCGCATGGGCGTGCATTCGTTGAAGATCGAAGGCCGGACCAAGTCGCACTTCTATTGCGCGCGCACCACCCAGGTGTATCGCCGGGCCATCGATGACGCGGTGGCCGGTCGGGAATTCGATCGCAGCCTGATGACCGACCTGGAGTCCCTGGCCCAGCGTGGCTATACCGAAGGTTTTCTACGGCGCCACGTGCACGACGAATACCAGAACTACCAGAACGGCAGCTCAGTCTCGGAGCGCCAGCAGTTCGTCGGCGAACTGACCGGCGAGCGGCGCGAACGCCTGGCTGAAGTGCGGGTCAAGAACCGCTTCGGCCTGGGGGATCACATGGAACTGATGACCCCCAAGGGCAACTTTCACTTCGACCTGCACCAATTGCAGAACATCAACGGCAAGAGCATAGAGGTGGCACCGGGGGATGGGCATGTGGTGTACGTGCCCATCCCGGATGCGGTGGATCTGCGGTTTGGGTTGTTGATGCGGGATGTGGGCGGTTTGCCTGCCTGATTATGGCAATGTGGCGAGGGAGCTTGCTCCCGCTGGGTTGCGAAGCAACCCTGAAACCAGGCACCTCGGTGTAACAGGCTAATCACCTCCAGTCTTTTTGGGGCTGCTTCGCAGCCCAGCGGGAGCAAGCTCCCTCGCCACAACAGTGCTCGACTTGAATTCGCGCAACGATATGTCCGCAGAAACTGCCGAAGGCTGCGATCCTTCTTTCCCGATAAGACCCGGTTGCCCAGGTGAAAACATCTGGATCGAGAGCGAAAGATCGCAGCCTTCGGCAGCTCCTGAGGGTCAGGTCAGATTCGGAACTGCCCCACCAATTTGCCCAAGCGCTGGCCCAGGTCGGCCAGGCTGCGGGAGGTCTGGGCGCCGAGTTGGGTTTCGTCGGCGACGCTGTCCACGGCCACGGCGATCTGATGCACGCTGCGGTTGATTTCCTCGGCCACCGCGGTCTGCTCTTCCGCGGCGCTGGCGATCTGGGCGTTCATCGAGTTGATGGTGCCGATCAACTGCGCCATGGTGTCGAGGGAGGCGCCCGCCTCGTTGGCCCGCTCCGAGGTGCCATCGCCGGCCTCACTGGAACGGCGCATCGCTTCCACCGCCGCGTGGGTGCCGGATTGCAGACGGTCGATCATGCCCTGGATTTCCTGGGTACTCTGCTGGGTCCGGCTGGCCAGGGCCCGCACTTCATCGGCCACCACCGCGAACCCACGCCCCGCCTCACCGGCACGCGCGGCCTCGATGGCGGCGTTGAGGGCCAGCAGGTTGGTCTGCTCGGCAATCGAACGAATCACCCCGAGCACACTGACAATCGAGGCCACGTCCTGCTGCAGGCTGTCCAGGGACACGCCGCTGCTGCGGATATCGTTCACCAACGCATGAATCTGCTGGATGCTGCCGGCTACCACACGCTTGGCGGACTGGCCTTCTTCGTCGGTCTGCTGGGCCGCTACGGCGGCGCCCTGGGCACTGCGGGCGACTTCCTGGGCAGCCGAGGACATCTCGTTGATCGCCGTGGCAACCTGATCGGTTTCGTGGCGCTGACGCTCCATGGCCTGCTCGGAGCGCTGGGCCTGCTCGGAAACTTGCGTCACCAGGCCGGTCAGTTGCGAAGTCATGTCGGTGATCTGCCGTACCAGGCCATGGATCTTGTCGACGAAGCGGTTGAACGAACCGGCCAGTTGGCCAAGCTCGTCCTGGCTGGTGATGGTCAACCGACGGGTCAAGTCACCCTCGCCCGCGGCGATGTCGTCGAGATTGTCCTTCATCAGATGCAGGGGACGCAGGATCGTGTTGGCGAGCACCAGGCCCACCACCGCAATCACCAGCAACACCACCGCGGCGATCCCGACGATGCTCAAGATCACACCTTGCAGGCGATCGTGGACCTTGGCCTCCACCAGTGCCACCTGGGCTTCGATACCATCCAGGTTGACCGAGCTACCGACCGCGAGGTCCCACTTGGGCAGGTATTCGGTGTAGCCAAGCTTGGGCACCAGGTCATTGCTGCCGGGCAGTGGCGAGCTGTATTCCAGATAATGCGTTCCGTCCTTGGCGACTTTCACCAGGTCACGGTTGACGTAGACACCGTTCGGGTCGCGGTTGTCCTTGAAACTCTTGCCCACGCCATCGGGGCTGTTGGCCTTGAACAGACGAATGGTCTCGGAGTCGTAGCCGAAGAAGTAGCCGTCCTTGCCATAGCTGATATTCGACAGCAGCTTGATCGCCTGGGCACGCGCCTCGTTATCGCCAGGCGCGGCGGCATCGTAGAGCGGCTTGATGGCGGTGAGGCCCACCGCCACGTAGTTCTGCAGCGTGGCCTTGGCCTCGCTGAGCAGGCGTTCGCGGGTCTGCTGGACCTCTTTGCTAGCTTGCTCCTTCAAGATGAAAGCCGTGGTCAGGCTGATGATCACGGCGGACAGCAATACCGGCAGTATCGCAAGGGACAGGACTTTAGCCTTCAGGCTCAGGCGCATGCTGTTCACTCTTGTAGGTGTTATTGGCGTGGTTAGCTGTATTAACGGCACCGCACGGCAAAACTGTAGGACAAGGTGAACGGTCCGTTGGCAGGGTCACTGAATTCAAGGGCCTCATCGCGAGCAAGCTCGCTCCCACAGGGTTCGGCGGCGTCCACAATACTTGTGTTCACACCGATCCACTGTGGGAGCGAGCCTGCTCGCGATTGAGGCGACTCGGTCTCGAGGCTACAACACCATCGCCGCCACCCAACCAAACGCCAGCAGCGGCAGGTTGTAGTGGATGAAGGTCGGGACCACGGTGTCCCAGATGTGATGGTGCTGGCCGTCGATGTTCAGGCCGGAGGTCGGGCCCAGGGTCGAGTCCGAGGCGGGCGAGCCAGCATCGCCCAGGGCGCCGGCGGTGCCGACGATGCAGACGATCGCCAGCGGGCTGAAGCCCAGTTGCAGGCACAGCGGCACGAAAATCGTCGCCAGGATCGGCACCGTGGAAAACGACGAGCCGATACCCATGGTCACCAGCAGCCCCACCAACAACATCATCAGCGCGCCGATGCCCTTGTTGTGGCCGATCCAGGCCGCCGAGGTCTCCACCAGGCTCTGGACTTCACCGGTGGCCTTCATCACTTCGGCGAAGCCTGAGGCGGCGATCATGATGAAACCGATCATCGCCATCATCTTCATGCCTTCGGTGAACAGGTCATCGGTCTCGCGCCAGCGCACCACACCCGATACCGAGAAAATCAGGAAGCCGACCAGGGCGCCAATGATCATCGAGTCGACCAGGAGCTGGATGGCGAACGCCGCGACAATCGCCAGCCCCGCCACCAGCAGGGTCATGGGGTTGTAGCGCACCGCCACCTGCTCGACCCGGGCGATCCTCTTCAGGTCGTAGACGCGTTTCTTGCGGTAGCTGAACAACGACAGCAGCAGGCCGAACACCATGCCCAGCGCCGGAATGCCCATGGCATGGGTGACGTTGATGCCACTGACGTCCACGCCGCTGCGGGCGATGTTGGCCAGCAGGATTTCATTAAGGAAGATATTGCCGAAGCCCACCGGCAGGAACATGTAGGGGGTGATCAGGCCGAAGGTCATGACGCAGGCGATCAAGCGGCGGTCCAGTTGCAACTTGGTCAGCACATAGAGCAGCGGCGGCACCAGCAACGGGATGAAGGCGATATGGATCGGCAGAATGTTCTGGGAGGCGACCGCGACCGTCCCCAGCAGGCCGATCAGCACCCACTTGACGCCCGTGCCACCGGCGGCGTCCTGGCGATCCACCAGGGCCAGGGCTTTGTCCGCCAGGGCGTGGGCCATGCCGGACTTGGCAATCGCCACGGCGAAAGCGCCGAGCAAGGCGTAGGACAGCGCCACCGTCGCACCGCCACCCAGGCCGGCATTGAACGCCTTGAGCGTCGCCTCGATCCCCAGGCCACCCGTCAGGCCACCCACCAACGCGCCGATAATCAGCGCGATCACCACATGCACGCGGGACAGGCTGAGCACCAGCATGACGCCAACCGCGGCAATTACTGCATTTATCATCGTTACCTCAAAGCACAGCGATGGAAAGCCACCGGACAAAAAGGTCGCGACTTTGCAGCAAGCGGCGGCAAGCTGCAAGGGCCGTGGGGCGGGTTTTCAAGTCTCGCAATATTGACGACCACCACCGCCCCCCCTCTGTGGGAGCGAGCTTGCTCGCGATAGCAATCTTTCGGTGGCTATCCATGTGACTGAACGGACGCCATCGCGAGCAAGCTCGCTCCCACAGGGGGGACGGAGCCATGAGATCAGCGCTTGGGCAGCTCGATCACGACCTTCAATCCACCCCACTCGCTGTCGTCCAACGCCAGCATCCCGCCCCAGGTGTCGACGATGTCCCGCACGATGCCCAGGCCCAGGCCATGTCCATCGGTCTGTTCATCCAACCGCGTGCCGCGGCTGAACACCTGGTCGCGGCGGTCCGCGGGGATGCCCGGGCCGTCGTCCTCTACGGCCAGGCTGAAGCCCTCGGCCGTCTCGGTCATGGTCAGGCGGACCTCGGCATCGGCCCATTTGCAGGCGTTGTCCAGCAGGTTACCCAACAATTCCAGCAGGTCTTCACGGTCCCAGGGCAGGTGCAGGCCTGGCGGGGCGACGTAGCTCAGGTGCAGGTGTTCACCGTGGATCATGTTCAGCGTGGCCAGCAACCCCGGCAGTTCGGCGTCACAGTCCAGGTGCGCGCCGGGCAAGGCATCGCCGGACAGGCGGGCGCGGTTGAGTTCGCGGTTCAGGCGCTGGCGGACCTGCTCCAGTTGATCGAGCAACAGTTTGCGCAGCTCGGGATACGGGTCGAGCTTCTCGTTCGACGCCAGGCTTTGCAGCACCGCCAGCGGGGTTTTCAAGGCGTGGCCGAGGTTGCCCAAGGCATTGCGCGAACGCTTGAGGCTGTCTTCGGTGTGGGCCAGCAGATGGTTGATCTGCGTCACCAGCGGTTCCAGTTCCCGTGGCACCTGTTCGTCGAGTTGCGAACGCTGCCCGCGCTGCAACTGGGCAATCTGCTCCCGGGCCCGGTCCAGCGGACGCAAGGCTCGGCGCACGGTGATGCGTTGCAGCAACAGAATCAGCAACAGCCCCGCCAACCCGAGCCCGAGGCCGACTTGTTGCATCCGGCGGAAGCTGTCACGCACGGGGGTGTAGTCCTGGGCCACGCTGATGGAAATCGCCTGGCCCAGCCGTCGATAATCGGTACGCAGCACCAGCAGCTTCTGGCCCTCGGGCCCCAGTTGCAGGTTGCTGTGCAGGCCGGGGTGGTCGAGCCGAGGCAATTCCTGGTCCCACAGGGAGCGGGAGCGCCAGTGCGCATCGGCAAAATCGATGCGGAAATAATGCCCGGAAAACGGCCGCTGATAGGCCGGCGACAGGCGGCGCTCATCCAATTGCAAGCCCTGCGGGCCGCGCACCAGGGCCACCAGCAGGTTCTCGCTGTCGTTACGCAGCCCCGCTTCCAGGTAACGCTGCAAGCCCAGCTCGAACAACCACAGGCTGGTTTGCGCCAGGACCAGGCCGACCACCACCATCACACCGATCAGGCCCAGGCTCAGGCGCCGCTGGATGGATCTCACTGCGCCTGCCCGCCGAACAGGTAACCCTGGCCGCGGCGGGTTTCGATCACGCTGCGTCCCAGCTTGCGCCGCAGGTGATTGACGTGGACTTCCAGCACGTTGGAATCGCGCTCGGTCTCACCGTCGTACAGGTGTTCGGCGAGATGGCTTTTGGAAAGGATCTGCTCGGGATGCAGCATGAAATAGCGCAACAGGCGAAATTCGGCCGCCGTGAGCTGGATATCGGTGCCGTCGCGGACCACGCATTGGCGACTCTCGTCCAGGTGCAATCCGGCAGCCTTGAGCGTCGGCTGGTTGACCTGGCCATGGGAGCGGCGCAGCAGCGCCTGGATCCTCAGGTGCAGTTCTTCAGGATGAAAGGGTTTGGTCAGGTAGTCGTCGGCCCCGGCCTTGAGGCCCTCGATACGTTCGGCCCAGGACCCGCGGGCGGTGAGGATCAGCACCGGCGTGGCCAGGCCGCCAGCGCGCCATTGGGCCAACACATCGAGCCCCGGCACGCCCGGCAGGCCGAGGTCGAGGATGATCAGGTCATAGGGCTCGCTGCTGCCCTGGTACACCGCATCGCGACCATCGGCCAGCCAGTCGACGGCGTAACCCTGGCGTGCAAGCCCGGCCATCAGTTCATCGGCCAGGGGCACGTGATCTTCCACCAGAAGCAGGCGCATCAGTCTTCCTTATCTTTGAGTAAGCGGCCGGTCTTGGCCTCCAGGTCCAGCTCACGCACGACGCCGTCGGTGTCCAGCAACTCGACCTCATAAATATAGACGCCGTGCTTCTCCTCCAACTCGGCCTCCAGCAGTTTGGCGCCGGGGTGCAGATCCAACGCTTGTTGCAGCAGGTGTTCGAGCGGCAGGATCACGCCCTGCTGACGCAGTTGCAGCGCCTCGTCCTGATCCAGGTCCCGGGCCATGGCCAGCGAACAAAACGCCAGCAGCGCCAGCGCCCATCGGCTGCGGGCGCATAAATTAAGCTTCATTACAGATCCTGATGATTCTTGAGTACCTTGCCGTCGGTGGCGTCCAATTCCAGGTCCCACTCAATGCCCTTCGTATCGCGCAGCTCCACCTGGTAAATGTACTTGCCGTACTCTTCGTCCAGCTCGGTGTCGGTCAAGGTAGCTCCAGGGTGCTCGGCCAGGGCAGCGGCGTCGAGTTTTTCAAAGGACAGGATGGTACCAGCGTCTTGCAGTTTGCGGGCTTCGTCTGCGTTCAGGTCTCGTGCCTGAGCCAGGCTCGTACCTAGGGCCATGAGGGTCGCGATGAAAAAGGCAGTCAGGCGGTTCATGGGTTGTCTCCTTTTTTATAATCTTTCACGGGGGCGACTGTATCGGGGTGAACTTAACTGAAACTGAATCGCCATCATGGAACCCACATCAATAATGTGGGAGCGAGCTTGCTCGCGATGGCAGTGGGTCAGCTTGTAACGATGCAGGATGTGCCGCCGCTATCGCGAGCAAGCTCGCTCCCACAGGTTCTTGTGTCGTTATAATCATCCGCTTACCCGTATTCGAGACCGGTATGACCGCCATCCACATCAAGTTCCCCGCCCTCACCCTCAAGGCCGGCCCCCGTGCGTTCGGGCGGATTCGCCAGGCCGGCTTGAACGCCGCCGACGTCGGCATCCTGCCCGGCGCCGCCGGTGGCCCCAAGGCCCTGGGCATCCAAGGGCTGGACCTGGCGCTGTTCGGCGAATGGCTGCCCGCCGCCCCCCGGGAACGCTCTCTGATCGGGGCCTCGGTGGGAGCCTGGCGCTTCGCCAGCGCCTGCCTCCCGGACGCCGCCGAGGGGATCCGGCGCCTGGGCACCTTGTACAACGAACAAAGCTTCGCCAAAGGCGTGACCATGGCCGGTGTCAGCCAGAGCTCGCAGCGCATGCTCGATGACTTGCTCGACGGCCGTGACACCTCGATCCTCGACAACCCGCGGTACCGGCTCAACATCATGGTCGTCAAGAGCCACGGCCTGCTCGCCCAGGATCATCGCGGCCGGCTGGGCCTGGGACTGTCGTCGGTGATCGCCGACAACCTGCGGGGCCGTGCCCGGCTGTCGCGGCATTTCGAGCGGTTGATCATCCATGACCCGCGCCTGGCCCCACCCCTGCATCCGTTGAATGACTTTCCGTCGCGTTTCGTGCCGTTGGCCGCCGGCAACCTGCGCCAGGCCCTGCTGGCGTCAGGCTCGATCCCGATGGTGATGGAAGGCGTGCGCGACCTGCCGGGCGCCGGTGCCGGCACCTACCGCGACGGCGGTCTGCTGGACTATCACCTCGACCTGCCCTACAGCGGCGAGGACATCGTGCTCTACCCGCATTTCACCGACCGGGTCATTCCCGGCTGGTTCGACAAGGGCCTGCCGTGGCGTCGCGGCAACGTCGACCGTCTGCAGGACGTGTTGTTGCTGGCACCGTCCCGGGAATACCTGGCGCGCCTGCCCTACGGCAAACTGCCAGACCGCAACGACTTCAAGCGCTTCATGGGCGATGACCCGAGCCGCCGCAAATATTGGCGCACGGCGATGGACGAGAGCCGCCGGCTCGGTGACGAGTTCCTCGAGCTGACGGCCAACGGTGGCTTGGGCGAACGTTTGCTGACCCTTTAGTCAGCACGGTCGCGCAACGCCGTTATCAAACTGATAAACTCCGCCGCCTGCCTCGCGACCGCTACCTTAAAGAGCCCGAACCTGTGGAAATCTTCAAAGAGTTTACCTTCGAATCCGCCCACCGCCTGCCCCACGTGCCGGAAGGCCACAAGTGCGGCCGCCTTCATGGCCACTCGTTCAAGGTGGCGATCCACCTGAGCGGCGATATCGACCCGCACACCGGCTGGATTCGCGACTTCTCGGAGATCAAGGCGATCTTCAAGCCCCTCTACGAGCGCCTGGACCACAACTACCTCAACGACATCCCAGGCCTGGAAAACCCCACCAGCGAAGTGTTGGCCAAGTGGATCTGGAACGAGTTGAAGCCATTGCTGCCGGAGCTCAGTGCCATCCGCATCCACGAGACCTGCACCAGCGGTTGCATCTACCACGGCGAATAAAGCCCTGTGGGGGTCCGCCTGTGGGAGCAAAGCTTGCTCGCGATGAAGATTACACAGTCTCTCTGGAACCGAGGCGCCTGCATCGCGGGCAAGCCTTGCTCCCACAAGACCTAGCTGCCCCACTGTGCTTTCCCTGACCTGCCTGCATTGGCCTATGCTTGCTCCCCTGAGCCATTTTCAGGGGAGTATCGAGCATGACCCACTGGCCGCTGGATCAAATCTACGACTTCAACGGACACCCCATCCGCTACGCCATCCACGGCGATGGCCCGCCGTTGGTGTTTGTCCACGGCACGCCCTTCTCTTCCTACGTGTGGCACCGGATCGCCCCGCTGTTCTTCGCCACCCACCGGGTGCATTACTTCGACCTGCTGGGGTATGGCCAATCCGCGCAACCCGATGCCGACGTGTCCCTCGGCGTGCAAAACCTGTTGCTCGCACAATTGCTGGCGCATTGGCACCTGGATTGCCCCGACGTGGTGGCCCATGATTTTGGCGGCGCCACGGCCCTGCGTACGCACCTGCTCAACGGCAAGGATTACCGCAGCCTGACCCTGATCGACCCCGTGGCGCTGTCGCCCTGGGGTTCGCCTTTCGTGCAGCACGTACGCCAGCATGAAGCGGCCTTCAGCGGCCTGCCCGACTACATTCAGCGGGCCATCGTGCCGGCCTATGTCCGCGGCGCGATCAAACGGGACATCCCGGACGCGGAACTGGCGCCCTACGTGCAGCCGTGGCTCGGCGAGCCGGGCCAGGCGGCGTTCTACCGGCAGATCGCGCAGATGGACGAACGCTACACCCGTGAAGCCGAGGGCCTGTATCCGAACGTGCGCTGCCCGACCCAGATCCTGTGGGGCGAGGATGATCAGTGGATCCCCATCGAACGCGGCCGGGCCCTGCAACGGATGATCCCGGGGGCACAATTGCACCCCGTTCCAAATGCCGGGCACCTGGTTCAGGAGGACGCGCCGGAGGCCATTGTCGCGGCGGTGTTGCGGTTTCTGCCATTGTCCTCCCCGACCTGAAAAACACTGCATTCCCCTGTGGGAGCGAGCTTGCTCGCGATGGCGACATGACAGTCACCTTGATGCTATCTGACACACCGCTATCGCGAGCAAGCTCGCTCCCACAGGGGGCTCGTCGCTAATGAGATCTGTGTTCCAACTTGAATCACTCGCGCACCGCTTTTGATCCCTGCGCCCACCCAATCCCCAGGATTGTCTATAAATAATCTCGCGATCACCCGCTTGGCACGGCCGCTGCACGCTTGCGACATCCCTCACCCGCAAGGACCGCCACATGACTCAGAACGATCCAGGCAATGACTATCCCCTGAGCGAAGTCCCGCTGCACGCTCGCAAGGGTCTGGCCTCCACGGCCATGGTGCTGCTGGGTTTCACCTTTTTCACCGCCACCATGTTTGCCGGTGGCAAGCTGGGGGTGGCGTTCGGTTTTGCCGAGATGCTCACCGTGATTGTGATTGGCAACCTGCTGCTGGGCCTCTATGCCGCCGGCCTGGGTTACATCGCTTTCAAGAGCGGGCTCAATTCGGTGTTGATGGGGCGTTTCTGTTTCGGCGAGGTGGGCAGCAAGCTCAGTGACTTGATCCTCGGGTTCACCCAGATCGGCTGGTACGCCTGGGGCACGGCGACCGCCGCCGTGGTGCTGGGCAAGTATTTCGAATTGAGCGAGAGCACCGTGCTCGGGTTGATGGTGCTGTTCGGCCTGGGGTTCTGCGCCACCGCCTACGTCGGTTATCGCGGGCTGGAAATCCTTTCGTACATCGCCGTACCAGCCATGATGTTGCTGCTGATGCTGTCGATGTGGGTGGCGACGGTGAAGGTCGGCGGCTTCGAAGGCTTGCTGGCGGTGGTGCCTACGAGCAGCCTCGATTGGTCCACCGCCATCACGCTGGTGTTCGGCACCTTCGTCAGCGGCGCGACCCAGGCCACCAATTGGACGCGGTTCTCCCGCTCGGCGAAGGTCGCGGTGCTGGCGAGCCTGATCGGCTTCTTCCTGGGTAACGGCCTGATGGTGCTGATCGGCGCCTACGGGGCCATCGTCTATCAGCAACCGGATGTGGTCGAAGTGTTGCTGCTGCAGGGCTTCGCCATGGCGGCGATGGCGATGCTGCTGCTCAACATCTGGAGCACCCAGGACAACACCATCTACAACTTCGCCGTGGCCGGTTGCAACCTGCTGCGCACCCGCCGGCGCAAGACCGTGACCCTCTGCGGTGCGGTGATCGGCACGCTGCTGGCCCTGTTGGGGATGTACGATCTGCTGGTGCCGTACCTGATTCTGCTGGGCACCGTAATCCCACCGATTGGCGGGGTGATCATGGCCGATTTCTTCTTCCGCTGGCGCGGTCGTTATCCACGCCTGGCCGAAGCCCGGTTACCGGCGTTCAACTGGCCTGGGCTGTTCGCCTATGGGCTCGGCACGGTCGCCGCGTTCAATTCGCCGTGGGTCGCGCCACTGGTAGGAATCGCCACCGGCGCGCTAACGTATGTGCTATTGATCGGCGTAATGGGTATTCGCACCGCTGACGCGCCCCTACAAGACCTATAAAGGATTCGCCCGATGCACATCATCAACGCCCGCCTGCGCAACCGCGAAGGCTTGCATGAACTGCACCTGGAAAACGGACTGATCGCCAACATCGCCCGCCAGACCGAAGCCCCCAGCCTGGGCCCGGAAGACCTCGATGCCGGCGGCAACCTGGTGGTCCCGCCCTTCGTCGAACCGCACATCCACCTGGACGCGACCCTCACCGCCGGCGAACCGCGCTGGAACATGAGCGGCACGCTGTTCGAAGGCATCGAGTGCTGGGGCGAACGCAAGGCCACCATCACCCAGGAAGACACCAGCACCCGCGCCAAGAAAACCATCCAGGCCCTCGCCGCCCATGGCATCCAGCATGTGCGCACCCACGTCGACGTGACCGACCCCGAACTCACGGCCCTCAAGGCCATGCTCGAAGTGCGCGAGCAAAGCCGTCACCTGATCGACATGCAGATCGTCGCGTTTCCCCAGGAAGGCATCGAGTCCTACCGCAATGGCCGCGAACTGATGGAAGAGGCGATCCGCATGGGCGCCGACGTGGTGGGCGGCATTCCCCACTTCGAGTACACCCGCGACCAGGGCGTCAGTTCGGTGAAATTCCTCATGGACCTGGCCGAACGCACCGGTTGCCTGGTGGATGTGCATTGCGACGAAACCGACGACCCGCATTCGCGCTTTCTCGAAGTGCTCGCCGAAGAAGCCCGCAGCCGCGACATGGGCGCCCGCGTCACCGCCAGCCACACCACGGCCATGGGTTCCTACGACAACGCCTACTGCGCCAAGCTGTTCCGCCTGCTCGGGCATTCGGGCATCAGCTTTGTCTCTTGTCCGACCGAAAGCATTCACCTGCAGGGGCGTTTCGACACCTTTCCCAAACGCCGTGGGGTCACTCGGGTCAATGAGCTGCTCGAAGCCGGGATGAACGTGTGCTTCGGCCAGGACTCCATCGTCGACCCGTGGTATCCCCTGGGCAACGGCAACATCCTGCGGGTGCTGGAAGCCGGGCTGCATATCTGCCACATGCTCGGCTACCGCAACCTGCAAAGCGCCCTGGACCTGGTCACCGACAACAGCGCCAAGGCCATGGCCCTGGGCGAGCGCTACGGGCTGGAACCCGGCCGTCCGGCGAACCTGCTGATCCTGTCGGCGGACAGCGACTACGAAGTGATCCGCAGCCAGGGCTTGCCGCTTTACTCGATTCGCAATGGCGAAGTGCTGATGAAGCGGCAGATGCCGGTGGTGGAGTTTGCGCAGCAGCCAGGCTGATTCTCCTGTGGGCGAACTTGCTCGCGACGGCGGTGGGTCAGTTGCATTGATGTTGGATGTAGTGCCGCCATCGCGAGCAAGCTCGCTCCCACAAGGGATCTTCAGTGGACATAAATGTTGAGTCCGGCACAGGGCCCCTGTGGGAGCGAGCTTGCTCGCGATAGCGGTATGAACCGCACCGCAAAATCTCCAGAACGCCCTACGGCACAAGCCGCGCCGTACCGAACAACCTGACCCGCACCAACTCGCCCGCCGCTTCTTCTAGCAAAATCGGCGCCGTGCCGCCGGGCATCACCACCCTCACCACGCCCGCCTTCACCCAGCCCACCCGCCACGCAGCACTGGCCACGGCACTGGCGCTGGTACCCGAGGACGCGGTTGGGCCTTCGCCGCGCTCAAACACCCGCGCCGCGATTCGCCCTTCGGCTTCCAGGCGGGCCCATTGCAGATTCACCCCGGCGGGGCACGGCAGCCCGGCACCGCCCGGGGCGGCATAGGCGATGCGAACCAGGCTTTGCGACAGCGCCGCAGCGCGCATCTGCGAATTACTCGGCAACGCCTCGGCACCGTCCACCAGCGTTACGCAATGAGGGTTGCCAATGTTCACGAACTGGCTGTTGCCCCACGCCGGATTCAACCGCTCAAGCGCCGCCACACGGCTGACATCGCACTGGTTGAACATCACACACTCGACGTCCTGGGCACCGACGGCCCCGGGCCCGAACAGCGGTTTGCCCAGGTCCAGCCAGAAGCCTTGGGTGCCTTCGAATTCAGCGGCGCGAACCGAAGTTCGCAACGGAGACAAACCGTCGGATTTATCGTGATGAACCTGCAGCAAGCAATCACCCGTCCCCGCCATCAAGCCCTGCTCTTGCAAGGCCTGGGAGAAAATCGTCAGGCCATTGCCGCTGCGCTCGGCCAGTGTCCCGTCGGTATTGACGATCAATAGATCAAAGGGCGGTTCACTCTGGAACGGGCCAATCAGCAACCCATCACTGCGATGAGCCTTGGCGTCCGGCGGCGCCTCACCCGGCGCCCAGGCGCAGAACGCGTGCACGGCCGCCGCTGCCCAGGACTCGCGGGTCTGCGCGGCCTGGGCGGCCGACTGAGGCAGATCGATGCCATGGTCACGGGCCTGCTGCGGTGAAACGACTCCATAGATATTGCCGCGTGCGTCGTAGAACGGTGCCATGCATCGGGTCCGGAGAAAGCCAGAAGGGGCCGGTAGTTTAGGCGAAGCCTGCTTCATACAGCCAAATCTTTGCGCCGTAACCTGTCAGGTTCGACAGGTGCGCAGCTGCCTGGTGAACCAGTACTTTAGGCACGCAAGCTCCCAGCACAAGGACGCCCCCATGAAGAGTCAACATCCCTCCAGTCCCATGGCCGAGCTCTACAGCGAAGGCCGAAAACATTTCATCGAGCTGGTGCCGGACGGCGGCGCACGACTCGACGCGCTGTTCCATACCGCACCAGCGCTCGGCGAGTTGGCGGTCGGCGTCGTCTACGGCCATTTACAGAGTCGCCCCGGCCTTGACTCGCGCTTGCGCGAAGCCGCGACGCTGGCAGCCATCGTCGCGGCCAGCACGGTGGGGCCGCCCTTGAGCGTACATTTCAGGACCGGCGCGGCGTCCGGCCTGGCGCTAGGAGAAATCGTCGAGCTGGTCGTGCAAGCTTCGGCGTTCACCGGTTTCCCTAGAGCTGTCTCTGCGGCCGATCAACTCAATCGGCTGTTCGAAGAAGCGGGCCTTGCCTCACCCCCACCACCAACGCCACGAGAAGTGACGCTGGCGTTTTGCGAAAGCGTGCGCAAGGGCCACCCGCCCATCCCGGTCTCCCCCGAAATCAAGCGACTGTTGCGCCAGGCCCGACGCTTCTCGGCCCAGGCAACGTCAGCCCGAAACGTGATCGTTGAGTGCTTCGATGAGCAACAGGTATTCCCCATCGCTCTTATTTATTTTGATGTGGAGGCAGACCGGGTGGTGAGCATCAGGCTGTACAAGGCCCAGTGACCCACGGTGTCCAAGGAGGGTGCTTCAGGGCTTCGGCACCTTGGGGTCGCGGTGCGGTCAGTGAATATGCAAGCATAGCCCCCCTGCCTGCACCACCGCACTGCACCGCCCGAAAACCAAGGACGTTTCATGACTGCCATCACGCCCCCGCCCACCTTTGTCCCCGGACGCCTGGAACAGATGTCCACCCGCATCGCCTACCTCATCGCCGGCATCGGCATCGCCGCCTGGGCGCCGCTGGTGCCTTACGCCAAAGTGCGGGCGAACCTGGATGAAGGCACCCTCGGCTTGCTGCTGTTATGCCTGGGGGTCGGGTCGATCCTGGCGATGCCGATTTCCGGTGCGCTGGCGACGCGGTTCGGCTGCCGTCGGGTGCTCAGCGGCGGCACGCTTCTGATCTGCCTGGCATTGCCGTTGCTGGCGACGATGACTTCCCTGCCCTGGCTGGTGGCGGCGCTGTTCCTGTTTGGCGCCGGGCTCGGCACCGTGGACTCGACCGTGAACCTGCAAGCGGTGATCGTCGAGCGGGCCAGTGGCAAGACCATGATGTCGGGTTTCCACGGCATGTTCAGCCTCGGCGGGATCATTGGCGCCGCCGGCGTGAGCGCCCTGCTCGGCCTGGGGCTTTCGCCGCTGGGGGCGACGCTGGTGGTCAATGGCGTGCTGCTGGTGGCGTTGTTCAAGGCGGCGCCGCACTTGTTGCCCTACGGCAGTGAAAGCTCGGGGCCAGCGTTCGCCATTCCCCATGGCGTGGTGCTGTTTATTGGCATCCTCTGTTTCATCGTGTTCCTGGCCGAAGGCGCGGTGCTGGACTGGAGCGCCGTGTTCCTGACCACCGAGCGCGCGGTGGATACCGCCTATGCCGGGCTGGGTTATGCCGCCTTCGCGCTGACCATGACCGTCGGCCGCCTGACCGGCGACTCGGTGGTGCATCGCCTGGGGGCCAAACGCGTGATCATCTATGGCGGGTCGATCGCCGCCGCGGGGTTCCTGCTGGCGACCCTCGCCCCGATGTGGCAAGCGGCGCTGCTGGGGTATGCGTTGGTGGGTGCCGGGTGTTCGAACATCGTGCCGGTGTTGTACACCGCCGTCGGCAAACAGACCCTGATGCCGGAAGCGATCGCGGTACCGGCCATCACCACCATCGGCTATGCCGGCATCCTCGCCGGTCCGGCGCTGATTGGCTTCGTCGCCCATGGCAGCAGTTTGAGCTTTGCGTTTGGGTTGATTGCGTTGTCGCTGGTGGCGGTTGCGGCCAGTGGCAAAGTGTTGAAGGTCTGAGTTCTCTACAGACCTTGTGGGAGCAAGGCTTGCCCGCGATGAAGATGACGCGGTCCTTTTGAGACCGAGGTGCCTGCATCGCGAGCAAGCTTTGCTCCCACAGCGTAAAGCTCACTCAATCCTTGGCCCGATCAGAATCCCACACTCGCCTGCACAAAGAACGTACGCGGTGCGCCGACGTAAATGCCCGAGTTGTTGTCGCTGGAACGGGTGTAGTACTGGTGATCGAACAGGTTTTTCACCCCGGCACCGACTTTCAGGTTCGACAGCTGTGCACCGAAGTCATAGCCGGCGCGCACGTTCCAGAGCACGTAGCCCGGCATGTCGCCGTACTGCCCATCGGCGGTGCCATCGGTGATGTAGTCGCCGCTGAAGCTGCCATCGGCGTTCACGTTGTTGCCCGGTGAGCGCTGCTTGGACTGGGCAAAGGCGTCGAGGTTATAGGTCCAGCGATTGGCCTCGTAACGCAGGCCCACGTTGGCCACCTGGCGAGAATAGAACGGCAGGTCACGGCCCTTGAAGCTCGGGATCTCGCCTTCGTAAGTCGCGCGGGTGTAGGTGAAACCGGCGTTGGCGGTGAGGCCTTCGAGGCGCGGGTCGAACGCGGCCATGTCGTAGTGCACCGAAGCCTCCAGCCCCTGGTGCTTGGTCGCGCCCATGTTGGTCCAGCCCACGTCGTTGCTGATGTATTGCAGTTCGTCGTCGAAGTCGATGTAGAACAGCGTCACTTCCCCGCCCCACACGTCATCGTTGTAACGCGTGCCGATCTCGTAGGTCTTGGCCTTTTCCGGGCTCAGGCCATTGGCGGTGTTGTTGCCGTCGCCGCCCTGGCCGAGCTGGAAGTATTGCAGGCTGCCGAACGAGGTCTCGTAGTTGGCGAACAGCTTCCAGGCATCGGACAGGTGATACATCACGCTCAGGGCCGGCAGCGGTTCGTTGCTGTCGATGCTGCGGCGTTTTTCCTGCACGGGGCGGCCAGCGGTGTCGAGCACCGGGCGGTCGTGCCATTCGGTGCTGATGCTTTCGAAGCGGATGCCCGGGGTGATGGTCCACTGGCCGATATCGATCTTGTCATCGATATACACCGCGTGGGCTTCAGTGCCGCCGGTACGGTCCTGGTAGACGTGGCCATCGGCCCCCGGACGCACCACGGGTTCGTTATTACGCAACGCCAGGCGGCTGGCCTCTTCGTGCATGCCTTCCTTGAGGTAACGATAACCGACACTGGCTTCCTGGGTGGTGGGGCCCAGGTCGAACACGTGGGACACCCGGGGTTCGATGCCGAAGGTGTAATAGGTGCGCGGGTAGGACACCAGATTGCGCTGGTCCCGAGAGGCGATGGTGCTGCCCCGGTAGCTGTCGGAGTAATAGGTCAGCACTTCGGCCTGGGTGCGTTCATTGATCTCGCGGATCCACTTGAACGACACATCCTTGCGCCGGCCACTGAAGTTGTCCCAGTCGCGGTCGGACTGGTACGGGTCCGCGTCGTACTGGGCCTGGGTCAGGCCGCCGGGCATGTCGGCCTTGGCGTCGTAGTAGTGGAAATTCAGCGAGAAGTCGTCGACATCGGTCGGCGCCCAATGGGTCTTGAGAATCACGTCGTCGATGTCGTTGCCGTTGTTGCTCTGGCGATACCCGTTGCCGTTGACGCCCGAATACAACAGTGCCACGCCCAGGCCGTTGTCAGCGGTGCCGCCGAGGAAAGCCGTGTCGATGTGCTTCCAGCCGCCGCGCTGGGAGGTTTCCAGGATGGTGCCGATTTCACCGGTGGCTTTCTGCGGAATGGCACGGGTCACGAAGTTGATCACCCCACCGACGTTCTGCGGCCCATAGCGCACCGAGCCTGCGCCGCGCACCACGTCGACGCTGTCCAGGTTGCCCAGGGCAATCGGCGCCATGGACAGTTGCGGCTGGCCATAGGGCGCGAACGCTGCCGGTACGCCGTCGATCAACACCGTGGAGCGCGGCGACAAGCGTGAGGTCAGGCCGCGTACGCCGACGTTCAGGGAAATATCGCTGCCGCCGGTGCCGTTGGCGTCTTGCGCCTGCACCCCCGGCACCCGCCGCAGCACGTCGCCGAGGTTCATGGCGCCTTGCTCCACCATCGCTTCGCGGCGGATCACCGTACGCGCACCGGGGTGGTTCTGCACCACTTCGGCGTTGGCATCGCCGAGCCAGTCACCGACCACCTGGATTTCAGTCGCCCCCAGCTCCAGCGGGCCGGCGTTGGACGCCGCAGGTGCTGGCAACACGGTCACCGAACCCTTATCGATCTGGTACTGCAGGCCGCTGCCCTGCAGCAATTGGCGCAAGGCCGCTTCCGGGGACAAGTTGCCGTCCACCGCCGGCGCTTGTTTACCGGCCACCGATTCGGGGCTGAAAAACACCTGCAACGCGGTCTGCTGGGCGAGCTGGGTCAAGGCTTGCCCCAACGGTTGCGCCTGGATGTGAATGACGGTGGCGGCCTGATCGGCGAACGCCTGGGGCACAGCGGCGCTGACCGCCAGGGTCAGGGCCAGGGGCAGCCAGCGTACGTGGGTACGGTTGTTGTTTTTGGCGGTTGTTTTCACGTCGAACCTTGTCCTGTTGATCGCAAGAATACGCGTCTGTTAATGCAAACCAGTTGCAGTTGGACAAGAAGACGAAGAACTCGGAAAAAACCTGAATCTATCGTGCGATTATTTCCTGGCTGCCGTCATCCAGGTTGCGCACGGCCACCGGCAGGATGTTCGGCAGCGCCTTGAGCAGCGCCTCGGGGTCGTCGACGCGGAACACGCTGGTCAGGCGCAGGTTACCCACCGCCGCGCTGCCGACCCGCAGGGGCTGGGTGCGATAACGAGAGACTTCTTCAGCCACTTCCTTGAGCGACGCGTCGTTGAACACCAGCTTGCCATGGCGCCAGGCGGTGAGCGCCTCGATGTTGACCGCGTAAGGCGTGGCGACTTTGCCCTGGGCATCGATCTGGGTGCCGAGGCCCACTGTCAGGCTGACCGACTGAGCCGGGAGCGCGGCGCGGCCCTGGACCTTGACGCTGCCCTGCGCCACCGCCACCCGGGTCTTGTCGGCATCGCGGCGCACATCGAAGCGCGTCCCGGTCACCGTCACCTGGCCGTTGCCCGCATCGACGGTGAATGGCCGGCCAGCATCGTGTTCGACGCTGAACAGGGCCTCGCCCTCGACCAGTTCCACCCGGCGCTGACGGTGTGCGAATTGAATACGCACCCGGCTGCGGCTGTTGAGGTCGATCACCGAACCGTCCGGCAAGGCGATATGCCGACGCTCGCCAAGGGCGGTGGCATATTCGCCGCTGTAGTCGGTGGAAGAACTCAAACCGCTGAACAGCCCCAACCCCAGCGCTACCGCGAACAGTCCGGCGGCGACGGCGTAGCGCAGCAGCGGCCGACGCTTGGGACGTTCGGCGGGAGGTTCGCACAGCGCTCGCAGGCGTTCCTTGGGCAGCAGGTCCGTGGCGCTCCAGATCCCCTGGAGCAATTGAATTTCGTCACGGTGGTTGGCATGTTCGTCCAGCCAGGCTTCGAAACGCTGGCGCTCCTCGACACTCATGGCCGGCGCTTGCAAACGCACGAACCATTGCGCCGCCGCGTCGCGAACCCTGTCCTGCCCGCACGGGCATTCACGGCTATCCATCATGGAAGGTCCTGTGGCTCAGGTGGAAGAGGACGACGGATCATTGGCCTGGTCCGTCCAGGCGATCGCGCAGATGCCGCAGGGTGCGGATCATATACTTTTCCACCATGTTTTTTGACAGGCCCAGGCGCTCGGCGATTTCCGCCTGGGTCAGGCCTTCGATCTTCTGCCAGACGAACACCGTGCGGCAGTTGGCCGGCAGCTCGGCAAGCGCCCGCTCGATCGAGTCCGCCAGTTGGATCGCGTGCATGAAGTGCTCCGGGTCGCCCGAAAACGACTGACCAGGGTCGATGACAGCCTCTTCCATGGCCCCCCGTCGATCTTCGCGCCGATAGCCATCCACTGCAATGTTGCGCGCCGTCTGATGCAAATAGGCCCGTGGCTGCTCGACCCCGCTCGAATCGGACTCAAGCACCCGCACGAAGGTGTCATGGGCCAGGTCCTCGGCCTGCTGGCGATTGCGCAGGCGACGGGTCCAGGTGCCGATCAACTCTTCGTAATGCTCGAAAAAGCCGGGTCTGCGGGGCAGCTTGGGGGTCATCGCGGCGCGCTGTGGAAACGGGGCGTGAATAGTAATGGTTACTATTCATGTGAAGCAAACCTATTACGGTGCCTGTCGTCCGAAGCTTTAAAGATGAGGATTAAGTCTATGTGGGAGCAAAGCTTGCTCGCGATGACGGTGTGTCAGTCAATGTGCATGGACTGTTGCACCGCTATCGCGAGCAAGCTTTGCTCCCACAGGCGCCTGCAGGTGGTTTTTCCTTCTGACTACGCCTCAGGCATCTTGCGAAAGCCCACGGCCAAGCGGTTCCAGCCATTGATGGCGTTGATCGCCACGGTCAGGTCGACCATTTCCTTGGGGCTGAAATGCTCGCTCAGCAGGGCATAGTCGGCGTCCGGCGCGTGGGTGTCGCTCAGGCGGGTCAGGGCCTCGGTCCAGGCCAGTGCGGCGCGTTCGCGGCCGGTGAAGAACGGCGCTTCGCGCCAGGCGGTCACGGCGTACAGGCGACGTTCGGTCTCGCCGCCCTTGCGGGCATCGGCGGTGTGCATGTCGATGCAGAAAGCGCAGCCGTTGATCTGCGAGGAGCGCAACTTGACCAGTTCCAGCAGGGACTTCTCCAGGCCCAGGTTCGAGGCGGCGTTTTCCAGGGCCAGCATGGCTTTGAAAGCGTCTGGGGAAGCGGTGTAGAAATCGATACGCGGTTGCATGGTGAACTCCAGAACGATTAGGTGTAGCGCTACGTTAGCCGTGCAGTGGCGCGGGACAAATAGCCAATTGTTGGGAAGTTCGGGTGGCCAATGGGGATTTATTCTGTAGGAGCTGGCGAAGCCTGCGATCTGTTGATCTTTCGCTCCAGACTCAATGAGCAGTGGAAAGATCGCAGCCTCGCTTCGCTCGGCAGCTCCTACAGACCCAGCGGGAGCAAGCTCCCTCGCCACAGGGGATAGGCTTCAGGCCCGGCTGCGCAGCCACTGCAGGAAGCGTTTCTTGGCGACGGGCTTGGGCAGGTCGCGGGTGAGGTTCTGGGCCAGGTGCATGCGCACGTCCAGCAGGTTTTTCATCGCGTCGTTGATGTCGCGACGGGCCTCGAGGCACGGCTTGAGGTAACTGTTTTCGATGCGGTACAGGGTGCAGAACGTCTTGGCGGAAAAAGTCGCCAGGGCCGCCTGCTCGGCGACGATCCCGGCTTCGCCGATCACTTCCCCCGGCCCCATGCGTCCGCCCTCCAGTGGCTGGCCGTTGCGCATGAGGGTGACGCTGACCACCCCTGACTCGATGATGAACAGATGATCGCTGACCTCCCCCGCCGCCAGGATCACATCGCCGGCGCGGAAGGTTTGCAGGGTCATGTTCTGGCTGAAGGTGTCTTTTTCATCCTGGCGCAGGGTGGAGAAAATGTTCGAGCTTTCCAGCAATGCCCGGGGTCGCGACACCACCTGGGGCGTGGCGCTTTCACTGGTGGACAGCAGGCTCACGCCCGACGCTTGCAAATGCCGGAACGCCAGGTCGAACAATTGGTTGCGCACCGTGCGTTTGAGGGCCATGGAGGCGACGAACCCGCTGATTTCATACTCCGCCCCGCCGCTGCCGCTGCTCTTGAGGGCGACGCTGGGAGCCGGGGTGGCGAGCAGGGAACGACAGCCGATCATGGCTCGTTCCAACGCGTCGATAACGGTTTGTGGCCGCGCGTGAGGGCTGACCTGGATGCTGATGGACAGGCCATGGACATCGCTGGGGCGGCTGAAGTTGATGACCTTGGCCTTGGCCGCCAACGAGTTGGGAATCACCGCCATGCTGCCCTGGGCGGTTTGCAAGCGCGTGGCCCGCCAATCGATGTCGGTGACCCGGCCTTCAGTGCCGTCGATGGAAATCCAATCATCGAGCTGATAGGGCTTGGTGGTGTTGAGCACGATCCCGGAGAACACGTCGCTGAGGGTGCTCTGCAAGGCCAGGCCGACGATGATCGCCATCGCGCCGGAGGTGGCCAGCACGCCCTTGACCGGCAAATCCAGCACATAGGCCAGGGCCGCGATGACGGCGATCAGGAAAATCACCGCGCCGAGCAAATCCTGCAACAACCGCCCGGTGTGGCCGACCCGTTGCATCATCGCCGCCACGATCAGCACCGTCAGGGTTCGCGCGGCGAACAGCCACCAGGTGATCTGCAAACCGGTAGCGGCCAGGTGCCTCGGCACATCGTCGACCCACTGCGCCGGGACCATGGGGTTGAGGCCTTCGTTGAACAGCAGCACGCTGAACAACGAAAAAATCACCAGCCTTGCGCCGACTTTCCAATAGATCCGATCCGCACTGACCAGATGCCACATCAGTAGGTCGAGCACCAGCAGCGCCAAGGCACAGAGCAGCGGGTGCTCGGAGATCAGAAACAGCATCGGGACAGCTCCAGGAGGGCGATTGGCGAAGATTGGCACAGTTTGAACACGCTGTAGAGATCCCCCGCAGATCCCCATGTGGGAGCGAGCTTGCTCGCGATAGCGGTGTGTCAGTCAAGGGTGCATTGACTATCAGACCGCTATCGCGAGCAAGCTCGCTCCCACAGTGGGTGTAGGTGCTGCGCGACTGTCGGTTTCGCGTTCAATTGTCCATCCGGCCAAAGCGCCCGGAGTGGAAATCATTGAAGGCCTGGTGGATTTCCTGTTCGCTGTTCATCACGAACGGACCATGGCCCACGATGGGTTCGTCGATCGGCTCGCCACTGAGCAGCAACACCACCGCGTCGTTATTGGCTTGCAGGCTCAATTGGTCGCCGGCCCGGTCGAACAGGGCCATCTGCCCGGCTTCGACCCGTTCGCGGCCACTGGCCTGGACCGAGCCCCGCAGCACCACCAAGGCGGTGTTGTGGCCTTCGTGCAGGTCAAGGGTGAGGGTTTTCCCGGCATTCAAGCGGATGTCCCAAACGTCGATGGGGGTGAAGGTCCGTGCCGGGCCTTGATGCCCTTCGAAACTTCCGGCGATCAGGCGCAGGCTGCCGGCGTTGTCCTTCAGGGCGATGTTCGGAATGTCGCCCTTGAGGATCGTCTGGTAGCCGGCCGGGGCCATCTTGTCCTTGGCGGGCAGGTTGACCCACAGTTGGACCATTTCCATGAACCCGCCCTGGCGGGCAAACGCTTCGGAGTGGAACTCTTCGTGGATGATGCCGGAAGCGGCGGTCATCCATTGCACATCGCCGGGACCGATCTTGCCGCCGCTGCCGGTGGAGTCACGGTGTTCCAGTTCGCCCTGGTAGACAATGGTCACGGTTTCGAACCCACGATGGGGGTGCTGGCCGACGCCGCGGCGCTCGCTGGTCGGCGTGAATTCGGTGGGGGCGGCGTGGTCCAGTAGCAGGAACGGGCTGATGTGCTTGCCCAGGTTGTCGTAGGAAAACAGCGTGCGCACCTGGAAACCGTCGCCGACCCAATGGGGCCGCGGGCTGGTGTAGAGGCCAATGATGTTTTTCATGCCGTGTCTCCAAAATCAGGTACTGCGATTTGATGGACACAGCTTAAAACCCACACCCTTGAAGCACTAGACGGCAAAAACCGGCCTTAGCGTTCCATTTGGAGAACGATCAAGAACCTGTGGGAGCGAGCTTGCTCGCGATAGCCGTGGTTCAGCTTGCATAAGTGTTGGATGTGCCAACGCCATCGCGAGCAAGCTCGCTCCCACAGGATTGGGTGTCAATCATTCAAAGGTGATTGCGCTTGGCAAACTCCGACAACCCCACCAAGGATTGCAGCCCCAGCTTTTCCAACAGACGGCTCTTGTAGGTGCTGACGGTTTTTGGACTCAGGAACAGGCTTTCAGCGATGTCCTTGCCGCGCATGCCCATGGCCAGCATGCGCAAGATGGACAGTTCGCGGGTGGAGAGGCTTTCCAGGGCTTGCTGTTCGCTGCGTTGCTGGAAATCCAGCCTGACGGGCATCTGGGGGAAATAGGCATAACCGGACTTCAACGCCTGGATGGCCTTGGTCAGTTCCTTGAGGTCGCTTTTCTTGGTCACAAAACCCCGGGCCCCAGCGGAGATGCAACGGTTGCAGAAGTGCTGCGCATCCTGGGACGTGAACACCAGCACGCTGCATTCAGGAAACTGGGCCATGATCCAGACCAGCAGGTCCAGGCCATCGAAGCCGTTCATCACCAAATCCAGGATCACCAGGTCTGGCGCACTCTCCTTGATGATGCCCCGGGCATCGGCCGCGCCGCTGGCGTCCCGGATGTGGGTGAACGCCTCATTCTGGCAAATGAGCCGCAGCGCCCCTCTAATGACAGGGTGGTCATCCACGATCAACACGTCTTTCAAGGCAGCTCCCCAAAACAATACAAACGGCACCGGTGCCATGACCGCACCGGACTCTTGCACAAGTGCCAGGCCCTGCCACCTGTCAAACCTGACAGTGCGGACCAACGGTCTGGTTCAGCGTCCATGACCCTGCCTGAGGGGGCGAACCCACGGTTGCAACGGCTCATGGATAGGAGGATCGACCCGCTCCATCAGGCGTCGCAGTGACGCGAGATCAGGCAGTGGCGCCTGGCTCAGATGCACGCTCGATCGACGCGTCACAGGCACCGGCGACTGGCAGGCCGGTAGCGCGTTGTAGATCATCCCGTGACGAACCTGCGGGTTGTAGATCACAAAATCGTGCAGGTCCAACGCCCGACCCGCCAACGCCCCGTTGACGACAATCAGGTCGAACGGCTCGCTGCCGTACTCCACCAGCGTGAACAATTCCTGCAAATGGCTCACGGGGACAATCCGGTGGTAGCCCTGTTGGTTGAACAGACGCTCCAGCACGATTCGATGGGGCTGTTGTGGGTCGGCAATCAGGATACGGAGTGCTTTGTTCGGCATGGCAAGCTTTCCAATAGCAACGCGCCAGGTAGGCACCGGCTCAAGAACATTCAGGGCGCTCAGGCTAGAGGAAGCACTTGAAGGGCGATGTAGGACTATTCCTAAAATGAGGACAGACACAGCCCCTATGGCGAGGGAATTTATCCCGCTCGGCGTTTTGCAGGCGCTGGCGAAGCCTGCGATCTTTGATCGTTCGCTTGGGATTGTAGGAGCTGGCGAAGCCTGCGATCTTTTGATCTTTCGCTTGGGATTCAAGGGTCTTTGGAAAGATCGCAGCCTCGTTGCACTCGTCAGCTCCTACGGTTCATACGGTTCATACAGCTCCTATAGCGCCTATTCCTTCAGGTGGGTTTTCAGTCGTTCCGCCAGGTGCTCGATGGCTTGGCGAAGGTCTTCCACGGCTTCGGCGAGCAGCACCGTGTCGTTCCCTCGACAAGCACTTTCCAGCGCCTCGCAAGCGGCGATCAGGCGTTGCGCCTGGATGATCCGCGCCCCGCCCTTGATCCGGTGCGCCAGGTCCGCCAGGCCCGGCAAATCCAGTCGGGTAGACAAGTCCAGCAGTCGCGCTTGATCTGCGGCATTGCTGCTGACCAGTTCCTCCAGCAACGCCCTGATGGCGCTCCTGTCGCCACCGGTCAGTTGCTCCAGGCCGGTCAGGTCGAGGCCATCGCCGGACTGGGGCGCCCGCGCATCCGGCATGACCGAAGCCAGGCACGCATTGAGTGCCTTGAGGCCGATGGGCTTGAACAGGCAATCGTCCATCCCGGCTTCGGCGCAGCGCTGTTTTTCCTCGGGCTGGGCGTTGGCGGTGAACCCCAGGATCACCACCGGCGACAAGTTGCGGTCGCGCTCTTCGGCGCGAATGGTACGGGCCAGTTCGTAGCCGCTCATCAAGGGCATGTTGCAGTCGGTGATGACCACATCGAAGTGTTCGCTGCGCCAAGCCTGCAGACCGTCGACACCGTTCTGCGCCTCCCGGACGCGATGGCCCAGGTAGCCCAATTGCTGGGACAGCAGCAAGCGGTTGGCCGGGTAGTCGTCGACCACCAGGATACTCAGCGCCGGCACCGGCAACAGCGCCTCGACCTCGGCAGGCGTCGCCGGCAGTGCATCGAGCAAGGGCAGGTCCAGCAGAACCTCGACCTGCGTGCCCTCCCCCGGCACGCTGCGCAACACCAGGGTGCCCCCCATCATTTCGCACAACGTCCGGCTGATGACCAACCCCAGCCCGGAACCGCTGCGAGCCGACTGCGGGTGCTGGCCGGCCTGGGCAAAGGGGCTGAACAGGCGGCGCTGATCCTCGGGGGAAATACCGCAACCGGTGTCCTCCACCCGCAGGCAAAGACCCAGGCGTTCGTGCCCAGGGACCGGCTCGCCGCGCACACTCAGGCGCACTTCACCCTGGTCGGTGAACTTGATGGCGTTGCTCAACAGGTTCGAGACGATCTGCTTGAAACGCAATGGATCAATCAACACGTCGCGGTCGATCCCGGCATCCAGCACCCAATGCAAGCGCAGGTGTTTCTGCCAGGCCAGGCCCTCGAAAATCCGCGCCACCGACTCGATCAACGTGTGCAGATTGGCCCGCTGCGGCACCAGCGACAACTTGCCCGACTCGATGCGGGCGATGTCGAGGATGTCGCCGATCAGGTCCAGCATGCCATGGGCCGCACCCGACGCGACTTCGATGGCGAATCGGTCGACGATGCCCTGGTCGGCTTTTTTCAGGGCCAGCTCCAGCAGGCCGATCACCGCATTCATCGGCGTGCGGATCTCATGGCTCATGGTCGCCACGAAGGTGGTCTTGGCCCGATTGGCCTCGTCGGCGCTTTCCTTGGCCACGCGCAACTGTTCCAACAGACGCCTCAGATAAATGCTCCAGCCCAAGGCCACCAGCAACAGCAGCGCAGCAACGGCGAACCCCTGGAGGATCGTAGTGCGGTTGCGCAGCCAATAACTGTCGTCGATCACCACCTCACTGCGCCAGCGGTTGGTCAGCTCGTCCATTTCTTCCGGGGAAATACTCAACAGCGCCTTGTCCAGGATCGAGTAAAGCTCCAATGCGCCCCGGTTCGTCGCCAGGGCAATGTGCGCGGGCAAGGTGCCCACGGTGCTGGTGACTTGCAGCGTGTCGCGGTACTGGCGGGAAATCATGTAGCGGGCGCTGATCAGCGGATTGATCGCAGCGTCTGCCGTGCCGGCGGCGACCATGGCCATGGCATCGGCCGCATTCTGCGCCGCCACCAACTGCACGCGGGGGAACTGCTCCAGCAGGAACTCGCGCAGCACGTTGCCACGCACCAGCGCCACGCGCTTGCCCGCCATCTGGTCCAAGGTCAGCGCCCTGGCCCTGCTCGGCACCACCAACACGAACGGGTTCGTCAGGTACGGTCGGGTAAAGCGCAACTCGTCCTCGAGTTCGGCGCTGGGGATGGCGGTTGCCAGGACGTCGGCCTTGCCGCTCTTGATCTGCCCGATCAAATCGTCAACCGAATCGCCCCGCTGCACATCGAATTTCAAACCGGTGCGCAAGCTGATCCGCGCCAGCACATCGGCGCCGATCCCGCGCAAATGGCCTTGCTCGTCGAAGAACGTCAGCGGCAGGAAGTTTTCATTGGCGGCGACTTTGATGCGTGGGTGGGCGTCCAGCCAACGCTGTTCGTTGACGCTGAAATGCAGCGCCTGCTGACCGGGCATGCTCGCCCCGCCAGCGCTCCAACGCCGCAGGATGATCATGCGTTCGCTGGCGGGAATGGCGTGCAGCGCGGCATTGACGATGCGCAACACGCGCCCATTGTCGCGACTGACCGCAAAGGCGAACGGCTGCACTTCCATACGCGAGAAATCGGCCAGTTGCACATTGTTCAGGTAATTCTTGCTGATCAGATAGTTGGAACTGATCGAATCCCCCAGGTAGACGTCGGCCTGACCAAACGCCACGGCGCCGATGGCACTCAAGGTCGAGGGGAACAGCTGCAACGAAGCCTCGGGATAAAACCCCTTGACCGTCTCCGGCGGCAAATAGTGATACAGCATGGCCACCCGCTTGCCCGCCAGGTCCGGAGGCAAGTCCTGGCTGTCGTCGATGCGGGCCACGAGGGTCGGCAGGTCATCGGCATAGGCCTGGGACATCGCCAGGTCCGGGTCAGCGGCTTCGAAGCCGTTGGCGGTGCCAAGCAGGTCGATCTCACCGCCGCGCAGGGCCTGGAGTGCTTCGGCGTGGGACGGATAGCGCTGGACCTGCACCTTGACGTGCAAGAGTTGCCCCAGCAATTGCGCATAGTCGGCAGTCAGGCCTTCGTAGTCGCGACCATTGCCGGTGATGCTGAAAGGCGCATAGTCCGGTGCCGAGGCCCCCAGCCGCAACGTGCCCTTCTGGCGCAGCCAGGCCCAGTCGGCAGCGTCCAGGGACACCGCATAATCATCCACATTGGAGCGCCCGAGCACCTGCAACGACTCAGGGGTCGCGCCTACCGGTAGCGCCACGCTCAATGAGCCCAGCAACAGCGCCACCAGGCCTGTGCGTAAAAGCAGCATCATCTGGTCAGGGTGTTTCGCTTGGCGTGGTCGGCCCGGCGCACCACCGACCTCAGTCAGGGTGACCGGTTGGGGGTTCAGACTGCCAATACGAGGGAACAGCGAACCGTCGATGCGCCTGTCGAACAGACGCATGACATGAGTGTAGGAAGTTTCTGAAGAATTTCCTGCGAGTGACCAGAGAGCGGACCTATGACCTGTGGGAGCGAGCTTGCTCGCGAAGGCGTAGTGTCAGCCACTTCAGTATTGGCTGAACTGACGCCATCGCGAGCAAGCTCGCTCCCACAGGGGGTGACTCGCTCCCACAGGGCCTATACAGCGGCCAACAGCATGTCGCGCACCGGACGAGCCTGTCCGCGATTGTTCCCATGCTCATAGAGCGAGCCGGCAATCTCATCGGCACGCACCGGCAGGATCGACAGCAGCGTATCGCTCAGGCCATGGCTGGCCTGGCAGAAGCCCTGCATGTAGATCGCCGCCTTGCAGCGCTCGTCGGTAATCAGCTTGTAGTTGCGATCCACCTCGAAATCCCCCAGGTACTGCGCCAGCGGCTCCAGCAGGGTGCGGTGCATCTGCCGCTCGTAACCGGTGGCCAGCACCACGGCGTCATAACGGCGTACCGTCAGCTCGCCGGTGGCGTTGTTGCGCACCGCCAGTTCCACGCCGGCGGCGGTGGCCGTGGCCTTCTCCACCGTGGTGAGGGTACGGAATGCATGACGGGCGATGCCAGAAACTTTCTGGCGATAGAAAATCCCGTAGATACGCTCGATCAGGTCGATGTCCACCACCGAATAGTTGGTGTTGTGGTACTCGTTGACCAGGCGCTCGCGCTCGCTGTGGGGTTGCTGGAACACCAGGTCGGTGAACTCCGGCGAGAACACTTCGTTGACGAATGGGCTGTCGTCCGCCGGCTTCAGGGCCGAGCCGCGCAGGATCATGTCGACCTGTACCGAAGGGAAGCTGTCGTTGAGGTCGATGAAGGCCTCGGCCGCGCTCTGCCCACCGCCGATGATGGCGATCTTCATCGGCTGGCCCTTCACGCACGGCTGACCCGCCATGCGCTCCAGGTACTGGGAATGGTGGAACACCCGCGCGTCATCCTTGAACGCCTTGAACGCGTCGGGAATGCGCGCGGTACCGCCGGCGCTGACCACCAGCGAGCGGGTGGTGCGGACCAGCTCTTCGCCCTGGCCGTCGCGGGAAATCACCCGCAGCGCCTCGACCTGCTGGTTGTGCAGCACCGGTTCGATGCGCAGCACTTCCTCGCCATAGCGGCTCTGTGCGCTGAAGTGTCCGGCCACCCAGCGCAGGTAGTCATTGAACTCCATGCGGCACGGATAGAAGGTGCCGAGGTTGATGAAGTCCACCAGGCGGCCATGGTGCTTGAGGTAATTGACGAACGAATACGGGCTGGTGGGGTTGCGCAGGGTCACCAGGTCCTTGAGGAAGGAAATCTGCAACTCGCTCTGGGTCACCAGGGTGTTGCCGTGCCAGCGGTAGTCGGCCTGTTTGTCGAGGAACAGCACGTCCAGTTCACCCTGGACCGGCCCCCGTTCCTGCAGCGCGATGGCCAGCGCCAGGTTCGAAGGGCCGAAGCCAATGCCGATCAAGTCGTGAACGATGGGCGATGCAATTGCCTGTGTCATGTCCAGTGTCCTCTGGAAAAGCCCCTCAACAGGGCACGAAAAGCCTGGGGAACCTGACCGGCACTGAAGGCGCCGGCAAGTCGTCTGTTGAGAGGAACGAGGACAGTGAAAAAAAATTTACCGCCGGGTGACCGGCGACGCTCGAATCAGGGCGCGTCCCACTGACGCACGCGGACGCGGCAGTGCTTCATGGCGTTGACGATGTGCTTTTCCACCAATGCCCGGGAAATGCCCAGGCGCTCGGCGATTTGCGGGTGGGACAGGCCTTCGAGCTTGCGCAGCAGGAAACTCTCGCGGCACAGCGGCGACAGCTCGGCCAGGGCGCGCTGCAGCATGTCCAGGCGCTGGCCATGGTCGAGACTGGTGTGGGGCGATGGCGTGAAGAAGCGCTCTTCGTTGTCCAGCACATCCAGGGATTCGACCTGGCGCAGGACGTTGCGTCGATGCCCGTCGATCACCAGGTTCAGCGCCGTGCGGTAGAGGAACGCCCGAGGCTGTTCGATGGGCGTGTCGCTGGCACGCTCCAGCACCCGCACATAGGCGTCATGCACCACATCCTCGGCCGCCTGGCGGTTGCCTAGCCTGGCGTTCAGGAAACACACCAGCTCGCGATAGTAGTTTTCCAACATGACTCCCGTGCGCAGTGGCCGCGCCAGCTATCCCAATGCCACCCGGCATGCCTGAAAAGGGCATGGCACGATAATGGCAGCTTCGATCGCGTAATTTATAGTAATTCTCATATAGATTTAAAGCGTTGGTTTGTATCGGGGTTGATTCGTTCAGTTGACGAGGTGTCGGCCCTGGCTTTTGTGGCGAGCTGGGCCTGTAGGAGCTGACGAGCGGAGCGAGGCTGCGATCTTTCCCCAGACACTTGAGTCTCAAGCGAAAGATCAAAAGATCGCAGGCTTCGCCAGCTCCTACACAGCCCAGCGGGAGCAAGCTCCCTCGCCACAGGGTTCGGGGTCGCTTCGGCTGATTCGCCAACCTGCTACCAAGTGTTTCAAGCCAGTAAATTCCCGTCCAAAGCGCTCGTTTACCAGAACAGCCCCCCGTCCCTGCCCTTCCTGGGACGGGCCCGATATCACCGGCCGGAACCCTGCATGAAACGTCCCCGCCCTACCCGACGCGCCTGGCTTCTCACCTTCGCCCTGCTTCCGGCCGTGGCCTTCGCCGCGTGGCAAGCGGTCGTGCCCAGCCGCGCGCCCCTGGTCACCGCGCCCGTCACCCGTGGCGATATCGAAAACAGCGTCACCGCCCTGGGCACTCTGCAACCGCGGCGTTATGTCGACGTCGGCGCCCAGGCGTCCGGGCAGATCCAGAAGATTCACGTGGAGGCCGGCGACGAGGTGCGCGAAGGCCAACTGCTGGTGGAAATCGACCCGTCCACGCAAAAAGCCAAGCTCGACGCCGGGCGTTTTTCGATCGAGAACCTCAAGGCCCAGCTTCAGGAGCAGCGTGCCCAGCACGACCTGGCGCAGCAGAAATTCCGCCGCCAGCAGCAACTCAAGGCCGGCGGCGCCACCCGCGAGGAAGACGTGCAGACCGCCCAGGCCGAAGTGCGGGCGACCCAGGCGCGCATCGACATGTTCCAGGCCCAGATCCGCCAGGCCCAGGCCAGCCTGCGCAGCGACGAGGCCGAGCTGGGCTACACGCGCATCTATGCGCCGATGAGCGGCACCGTGGTCGCCGTCGGTGCCCGGGAAGGCCAGACCCTCAACGCCCAGCAGCAAACCCCGCTGATCCTGCGCATCGCCCGGCTGTCGCCGATGACGGTCTGGGCCGAAGTCTCGGAAGCCGACATCGGCCATGTCAAGCCGGGCATGACCGCCTACTTCACCACCCTGGCCGGCGGCAGCCGTCGCTGGAGCAGCACCGTTCGCCAGATCCTCCCCGTGCCACCGCGCCCGCTGGAGGCCAGCCAGGGCGGCAGCCCCACCGGAGGCCGCAGCGGCAGTGAGCGGGTGGTGCTCTACACCGTGTTGCTGGACGTCGACAACGCCGACCGCGCGCTGATGACCGACATGACCGCCCAGGTGTTTTTCGTCGCCGCCCAGGCCAAGGACGTGCTGACCGTGCCCATCGCCGCCCTGCAGGACGCCGACCAGGTGCGGGTGCTGGCCGACAATGGCGACGTCCAGCCACGCACCGTTCGCACCGGCGTCAGCGATCGGCTGCGCACGCAGATTGTCGACGGCCTGAGCGAAGGCGACCGGGTGCTGATCGGCCCCGCCAGCGGCAGCGGAGGCTGAATGGACACGCCCCTGATCGAACTGCGGGACATTCGCAAGGCCTACGGCGGTGGCGACAGCCCTCGGGTGGAGGTGCTGTGCGGCATCGATTTGTCCATTCACGCCGGGGAATTCCTGGCGATTGTCGGCGCGTCCGGCTCCGGTAAATCCACCCTGATGAACATCCTCGGCTGCCTGGACCGCCCCACCAGCGGTGAGTACCGTTTCGCCGGCGAAGACGTCGCCGGCCTGGGCAGTGACGAGCTGGCCTGGCTGCGGCGCGAAGCATTCGGCTTCGTGTTCCAGGGCTATCACCTGATTCCTTCCGGCACCGCCCAGGAAAACGTCGAGATGCCGGCCATCTATGCCGGCACCTCCGCCGCCGAGCGCCACGCCCGGGCCAGCGCACTGCTCGACCGCCTGGGCCTGGCCAGCCGCACCGGCAACCGCCCCCATCAACTCTCCGGTGGCCAGCAGCAGCGGGTGTCGATTGCCCGGGCCTTGATGAACGGCGGCCACATCATCCTCGCTGACGAACCCACCGGCGCCCTCGACAGCCAGAGCGGCATCGAGGTCATGGCGTTGCTCGACGAACTGGCGAGCCAGGGCCACGTGGTGATCCTGATCACCCACGACCGCGAAGTGGCGGCCCGGGCCAAGCGCATCATCGAGATCCGCGATGGGCTGATCATCAGTGACAGCGCCCCCTCTCTGCCACACGAGGTGCACGCCAACCCAAAAGCCCTGCAAGCCGTGGACATGCGCCAGCGCCTGAGCGCCGGCAGCGAACACAACGGCGCCTGGAAAGGCGAGCTGGTGGACGCGGTACAGGCGGCGTGGCGGGTGATGTGGATCAATCGCTTTCGCACCGCCCTGACCCTGCTCGGCATTGTCATCGGCGTGGCCTCGGTGGTGGTGATGCTGGCCGTGGGCGAAGGCAGCAAGCGCCAGGTCATGGCCCAGATGGGCGCGTTCGGCTCGAACATCATCTACCTCAACGGCAGCGCGCCCACACCCCGAGCCGCCAAGGGCATCATCAGCGAATACGACCTGGCCGCCCTCGCCGACCTGCCCGAAGTGCAGCGCACCATGCCGGTCAACGGTGCCGAAGCCAGCGTGCGTTTCGGCAACCTCGACCACACCAGCTACGTTGGCGGCAACGACACGAATTTCCCGGCCATCTTCAATTGGCCGGTGGCCGAGGGCAATTACTTCAGCGACGCCGATGAACGCGGCGCGGCGGCGGTGGCGGTGATCGGCCACAAGGTCCGACAGAAACTGCTCAAGGACGTCGCCGACCCCATCGGCCGCTACATCCTGATCGAGAACATGCCGTTCCAGGTGGTCGGCGTACTGGCGGAAAAAGGCGCCAGCTCCGGGGATTCGGACGCCGACAATCGCATCGCCGTGCCCTACTCCGCCGCCAGCGTGCGGTTGTTCGGCACGCGCCATCCCGAATACGTGGTGATCGCCGCCCGGGACGCGGGCAAGGTCAAGGAGGCCGAACAGGCGGTCTCCCGCACCCTGTTGCGCCTGCACGACGGCAAGCAGGATTTCGAACTGACCAACAACGCCGCGATGATCCAGGCCGAGGCCCGCACCCAGGGCACGCTGTCGCTGATGCTCGGGGCCATCGCGGCGATTTCGCTGTTGGTGGGCGGCATCGGCGTGATGAACATCATGCTCATGACCGTGCGCGAACGGACTCGCGAGATCGGTATCCGCATGGCCACCGGCGCCCGGCAACGCGACATCCTGCGCCAGTTCCTCACCGAAGCGGTGATGCTCTCGGTGGTCGGCGGGCTCGCCGGTATCGGCCTGGCCTTGCTGGTGGGCGGTGCCTTATTGCTGGGCAAGATCGCCGTGGCCTTCGAATGGCTGGCGGTGTTCGGCGCCTTCGGCTGCGCCCTGGTCACCGGCGTTGTCTTCGGCTTCATGCCCGCCCGCAAGGCCGCCCGCCTCGACCCGGTCGCGGCCCTCACCAGTGAATGAACCCCACCCTATGAAAGCGCACCTGACCCTCCTGGCCGCCAGCCTGTTGCTGGCAGCCTGCGCCACCCCTGCGTCGGCACCGGACAGCGGCATCCAACCGCCACCGGCCTGGCAACACCTCGATACGCCCAGCGCCCAAGCGGATAACCAGCAATGGTGGACGCACTTCGGCAGCCCGCCATTGAACCGTTTGATCGAACAGGCGCGCCGGGACAGCCACGACCTGGCCGCCGCCATGGCCCGGGTGCGCCAGGCCCAGGCCAGCGCGGTGATCACCGGGGCGCCGTTGCTGCCGGCGGTCACGGCCGGGCTCAACGGCAATCGCCAGGAATTGTTGCACGGCAAAGGCTACAGCCAACTGGACGTCGACCGGGACAACCGCACCATCGACTACTACGACGCCAACCTCAGCGCCACCTATGAGCTGGACTTCTGGGGCGGCAAGCGGGCGGCCCGGGACAGTGCGCTGAGCACGTTGTCGGCCAGCCAGTTCGACCGGGCGACCGTGGAGTTGACCCTGCTCAGTGGCGTCGCCAACAGCTACACCCAGGCGTTGTCCCTGCGCGAGCAACAACGCATCGCCGAACAGAACCTGGACAACGCCCAGCGCGTACTCGACCTGGTCCAGACCCGCTACGACGCCGGTAGCGCCACGGCCCTGGAACTGTCCCAGCAAAAAAGCCTGGTGGCGGCCCAGCAACGCCGCGTGCCCCAAGTGCAGCAACAGGCCCGGGAGGCCGTGATCACCCTGGCGACACTGCTGGGGCAGCCGGTGCAGTCGATCAAGCTCGACGACGACCGTTTCGACCGCCTGCACTGGCCCGCCATCGACGCCGGCGTGCCCAGCGAACTGCTGCGCCGCCGCCCGGACATCGCCGCCGCCGAAGCGCGCCTCGCTGCCGCCCAGGCCGACATCACCGTGGCCCGCGCCGCCATGCTGCCCACCGCGACCCTCGGCCTGAGCCTGGCCACCGGCGCCGACATCGCCGACCAGTTGCTGCGCAACAACGTCTACAACCTCACCGCCGGCCTGGCCGCGCCGATCTTCAACAACGGCCGCCTGAGTGCCGAACGGGACAAAGCCACCGCCCGCCAGGAGGAACTGCTGGAGCTCTATCGTGCAGCCATCATCAACGGCTTCGCCGACGTCGAAAAAGCCCTCAACGGCATCCATGGCCTGGACCAGCAACGGCAATGGCAAAGCGAAGAACTGCACCAGGCCCAGACCGCCTTCGACATCGCCCAGCGCCGCTACCAGGCCGGCGCCGAAGACCTGCTCACCGTGCTGGAAACCCAACGCACGCTGTACGCCGCCCAGGACATGAACGTGCAGTTAAGGCTGGCGCGGGTACAGGCGAGCGTGGCGCTGTACAAGGCGTTGGGTGGGGGTTGGCGGGTGATGTAGGCCTCGAACACACTTTCAAGCCATGAGACAAACGAAGGAGAGGGAAACTCATCCCCTGTGGGAGCAAGGCTTGCCCGCGATCAAGGCGACACGGTTTCCGGAGACCGAGGTGCCTGCATCGCGGGCAAGCCTTGCTCCCACAGTTTTGCCCTGGGGATCCAGCAGATGGTCGAGCTGAGTGATACCTGTGGCGAGGGAGCTTGCTCCCGCTGGGCCTGTAGGAGCTGACGAGCGGAGCGAGGCTGCGATCTTTCCCCAGACACTTGAGTCTCAAGCGAAAGATCAAAAGATCGCAGGCTTCGCCAGCTCCTACACGCCCAGCGGGAGCAAGCTCCCTCGCCACAGATAATTCCCGTTCCTACAAAGGGTGTTCGGCTTTGGTTCTGTTTATCCGGCCATGTAGGACTCCCGAGCGAGGCTACATCGCCTTGCGCCGTTACCTACAACTGCGCCAGAATCCGCCGGCTTGTGCGCCTGGCACCCCATCGATAACTTGTTCCCTGTCACTGTTCATCAGTGATCGGGTCTGCAAGCCCGACGAATATCAGGCGCATAGCCAAAGGTCGACACATCTGTGTTCGTTCCATGGCGGCTATGTGTGGGAGACCTTCGGGTCTGCCGGGTTCCTGATTTCCCGGTCTTGCAGACCCGCGCATAGCTGCCACCCATCATCTGCAAGTGATGTCTGGCAGCGCCCTTTGAATAATCAGGAGCTGCACCATGTTCAAGATCACCCCCAATCCCCCCGCAGACGACTCCAAAAAACTCGACGAAGCCGCCGACCGCGCCCTCGCCTTTTACCTCGACCCCAAACCCGAAAAACCCAATCCAGCACCGGGCCAGTTGTTCACTGTTGCAGAAGGCGCGGACATGGAATGCCTGCTGGCCAACCTCAGCGAAACCCTCGCTTCGGTCAACGTCATGGCAAGTGAGCAGGCCTTTGAACTGGAAGGCTCGCGGCGCCATTTTGCGCTGGGCATCCAGCAAATGATCGAGTTGGCAGAACTGTTGGCAAACCGAGCCCTGGACATCGCCGCACCGCGCTAAACGCACTCAAGCCAAGTGATACCTGTGGCGAGGGAGCTTGCTCCCGCTGGGCCTGTAGGAGCTGACGAGCGGAGCGAGGCTGCGATCTTTCCCCAGACACTTGAGTCTCAAGCGAAAGATCAAAAGATCGCAGGCTTCGCCAGCTCCTACATAGCCCAGCGGGAGCAAGCTCCCTCGCCACAACGGCGTTCACTTCAGCTTTTTGGGATGGCGGGATTTACACCGGCTTGCTCTTGAGATTGCGCGCATACCACGGCCGTTGCGGCACGCGGCGGAACAGTTCGGAGAGCTTTTTGTCATCGCTGCCGAAGGTGATGCGCAAGGCCAGTTTCATGGTTTCCGGGTCCATCTCCACCGAGCGCCCAACCTGCAGCCCCGGCGTGGTGCTGCAACCGTGGGTGTCCGGGCCCAGCCAGGGGTCGGCGATTTCGACCCAGCGGCCCGGGGCGAACCAGGGCACACCGTTGACCTCGAGCCGGCTCACTTCCCCCGGATGGAAACGCTCGTGGGCGCGGAACCAGTCTTCGAGGCGGTCGTCGATCCAGCCGTGGAAGGCCCAGAACACCGGGCTCACGTGGGAAGAAAACGGATCGCCGAGAAAGTCATTCTCCGGGGCGTACCAGCGCTGGGCGAAGTCCGCCGGGTCACGGGCGAACGGCACCGGGTGGCCGTTGGACGGGTCACGCGGCACCGAGGCCCAGCGCATGTGCAGCCAGTCGTGCAGGCCCAGTTCCACTTCCGAACCAAACTGGCCCAGGGTCAGTTTCGACAGGTAGCGCGGGTCGCGGTAACGCGATTCCCAGACCTGGAAATTGCTGTGGTAGGTCTCGGCGGTCTTGATGTCGCTGACCCACTGGGCGTACTGCTCGTCGCCATCGGCCAGCCAGGTCGGCGGCAAGGACGTGCCATCGTGGTTATCGAGGTAGCGGGCGAACCCCAGGCGATCGCGTTCCAGCTCCGGTTGCGGCAAGGGAAAGCGCGGCCACGACGGCAGTGCCTGGAACGATCGGGCGGTGCCGAGCATGTGCCGGTGCATGAAAAAGAAGTCCACGCCCGAGCCATTGCGATCCTTGCGCGGCCCGCGGGCATCACGCTCCCGGTCCCGTGGGCCGGGCTGCCAGCCGATGCCGCGCAGGGCGTTGCGCTTGTCTTCGTCCAGGGTGTGCCATTTGTCCCGCGACGCATGCCAGAGCTGGTGAAACAGCCGATGCTCGGGCGACACCAGCCAGGCCAGCAGCGCCGGGCTCAGCGGCGTGCGCTCCCGCGCCTCGGGGAAGCGCTGCTTGACGGCGATGAAGTGATTGTCCTGTTCAAGCAACGCCAAGGGACGGTCCAGGCGCAACACCCGGCCGCTGAGGGTGGCGCTGCCGGCATTGCCGAAACCGGCCCAGACTTCGTCCAGGGTCATGATGAATTCATAGTCCGGCGCATCGTGCCGAGCGCCCATCAGCCGCCAGCTCAGTTGCTTCGGGTCGGTTCCGGCCAGGTCGCCCAACACCCGATAACGCGGCTCATCGGCACCGCGTAAACGTTCGGCGCTGTCGAGGTAACCCACCAGGCCACGGCCCCTCTGGCCGATATCGAGGAAGATCTGCAGATCGTCCTGCGGCAAGCCTTCGAGACCGGCGTCGCGGCCGGTGAAACGGATCGTCCAGATGCCCCGCAACGTATCGGCCCGGCGCTGGCCCGCCACGTCCGCCACGTCGAACGAGGCCTCGCCGGGGGTAATGGTCGGGTCCGGCCGGGTCAGTTCGCGATGCCCGTAATACACCGCAGGCACGGCGGCACCGGTCAGCGCCAGGCCTGCCATGAACCATCGTCGAGAAATCGTCATTGCCTTACCTGTGTCCAGCCCTGGAGCGGGCTTTATCCAAGCTAGAACGATGGGTGGGCTGACAAATTTATAGGGAGACTGTGAGGGCCTCATCGCGAGCAAGCTTTGCTCCCACAGGGAGAATTTGGAATGCGCTCACCTGTGGGAGCAAAGCTTGCTCGCGATGGCGGCCCCGAGAGCACCTAAATTTCCCGCCCGATCACTCGTTCTTCCCAGATAGCAAAGGCCCCGCGCCTGTCCTTCCAAGGCGAACCTGACTGAGATCGGCAATGACAACACCTCGTTCGAAAAAGGCTCTTTTCATTGGCCTGCCCCTGGCCCTGGCGTTGGCCGTCGGTGCGGGCGTCGCGGCTTGGGACCATTGGTGGCGGGACAACCCCGGCTACCCGGTCAAAGTGATGAAAGAGGCCAGGGAACTGCACGAACGCCTGCTGTCCTTCGACAGCCACATCACCGTGCCGCTGGATTTCGGCACCGCCGGCAATGAAGCCGACAAGGACGGCAGCGGCCAGTTCGACCTGGTCAAAGCCAACCGCGGCCATCTGTCCGGCGCGGCCCTGACGGTGTTCGGCTGGCCGGAGTTGTGGAACGGGCCCAACGCGCCGCACAAGCCCACCGCCGGTTTTGTCGAGGAAGCGCGCAACCAGCAGGAAGTGCGCTACAAGATCATCACCGGCCTGGTCCGGGACTTTCCCAACCAGGTCGCCATCGCCTACACCCCGGATGATTTCCGCCGCCTGCACGGCGAAGGCAAGTTTGCAATCTTCATCAGCATGCTCAACGCCTACCCCCTGGGCCATGACCTGAGCCTGCTGGACCTGTGGACGGCGCGGGGTATGCGCATGTTCGGCTTCAGCTACATCGGCAACAACGACTGGGCCGACTCCTCCCGCCCGCTGCCGTTCTTCAACGACTCGCCCGATGCCCTGGGCGGCCTGTCGGACATCGGCAAGCAAGCGGTGACACGCCTGAACGACCTGGGCGTGATCATCGACGTGTCGCAGATGTCGACCCTGGCCCTGGAACAAGTCGCGCAACTGAGTCGCACGCCGCTGGTGGCCTCTCATTCGGCACCTCGGGCGATGGTGGACATACCGCGCAACCTCAGCGACAAGGAAATGCAACTGATCAAGGCCAGCGGCGGCGTGGTGCAGATCGTCGGTTTCTCCCAGTACCTGCGCCCGCTGACGCAAAAGACCCAGGACAAACTCAACGCCCTACGCGAACGCTTCGACCTGCCGCCACTGCCCAACCTGGCGATGGCGCTGATGCCCGGCGACCCGATCATCGCCGCCTGGCCGGAACAGAAGTTCGGCGAATACGCCGGCCAGCTCTACGGCATCCTCGAAGAAGAACCCAAGGCCAGCCTCAAGGACCTGGGGGACGCCATCGACTACACCGTGCGCAAGATCGGCATCGACCACGTCGGCATCAGCTCGGACTTCAACGAAGGCGGCGGCGTGAAAGGCTGGGAGAACGTCGGCGACATCCGCAACGTCACCGCCGAGCTGCTGACCCGCGGCTACTCCGAAGCCGACATCGCCAAACTGTGGGGCGGCAATTTCCTGCGGGTCTGGGATCAGGTGCAGAAAGCCGCCCGCCCCGCCATCGCCTCGACCCAGAAGGCGGCCCAGCCATGAATGAGCGTCGCACCTTCCTGAAGCAGGCCGGGATCCTCGCCGCCGGCCTGCCCCTGGCCGCCAGCCTGCCCGCCACGGCCAGCACCGATCCGCTGGCACCGCTGCCCAAGAACAAATGGGCGCAATTGCGCTCGCTGTTCAACCAGGACCCGGACTACCTGCACTTCTCCAACTTCCTGGTCACCACCCACCCGCGCCCGGTGCGCGAAGCCATCGACCGGCACCGCGCCGCCCTGGATAAAAACCCGGGGCTGTTGATGGACTGGGACTTGGGCGTCACCGAAGAGCGTGAGGAAAACGTTCGCACCTGGGCCGGCCGCTACCTGCAAGCGAGTCCTGCGCAAATCGCTCTCACCGGCAGCACCACCGAAGGCCTGTCGATCATCTATGGCGGCGTCCACGTGGCGGCCGACCAGGAAATCCTCACCACCGCCCACGAACACTACGCCACCCACACCATTCTCGACCTGCGCACCCAACGCAGCGGCACCCGGGTGCGCAAGATCAAGCTGTTCGACAACGCCCACGACGCCAGCCATGAACAGATCCTCACGACCATCGACCGCAACATCCGCCCCGAAACCCGGGTACTGGGCATGACCTGGGTGCATTCGGGCAGCGGCGTGAAGCTGCCGATCGACAAGATCGGCGCCCTGGTGGACAAGCACAACCAAGGCCGCAGCGATGAACAACGGATCATTTACGTGGTGGACGGCGTGCACGGTTTCGGCGTCGAAGACCTGAGCTTCCCCGCCATGAATTGCGACTTTTTCATTGCCGGCACCCATAAGTGGATGTTCGGCCCACGCGGCACCGGCTTGGTGTGCAGCCGCAGCGAAGAACTCAAGTACGTCACGCCGATCATTCCGACCTTTTCCGAAGCCACGACGTTTTCCACCGTCATGACCCCGGGGGGCTATCACGCCTTCGAGCATCGCTGGGCCGCCGACGAAGCGTTCAAGCTGCACCTGCAACTGGGCAAGGCCGACGTGCAGGCGCGGATCCACGCCCTCAACAGCTACCTGAAAAAACAGCTGGTGGCACAGCCGCAGATCGAGCTGATCACCCCCATGAGCCCGGAGCTGTCCGCCGGCTTCACCTTCTTCCGGATCAAGGGCCGCGACAGCGACGAGGTCGCCGCCTACCTGATGAAGAACCGCGTGATCGCCGACGCCGTGCACCGCGATGCGGGACCGGTGGTCCGCACCGCGCCGGGGTTGCTCAACACCGAAGCCGAGATCGATCGCTTCATGGGGTTGCTGGGCAAAACGCTCTGAGCCGAACCTTTTTGACCTTATCGAGAGAGATGGATGAACAGTTTTTCGCTGAAGCTACTCCCGGCACTGACCCTCGCCGCCCTGCTGCCCTCCGGCGCCCAGGCATCGCAACCGGGCCAGGTCTTTCGCGACTGCAAGGATTGCCCGGAAATGGTCGTGCTGCCCACCGGCACCTTCCAGATGGGCACCCCGGACGACGAAGTGGGACGCGAGCCCGACGAAGGCCCGCTGCACCCGGTGACGTTTGCCAACCCCCTGGCGATCAGTCGCTTCCAGGTGCTCAAGGGCGAATGGTTCGCCTACCTGCGCGACACCGGCTACACCATGCCCGACGGCGATGAACGTCCCGGTCGAGCGTGCAAGGCCGGCATCCCGGACTACCAGGGCAGCGACCCGCGCAAGCAATACACCGACCGACACCCGGCGGTGTGCATGGACTTCGACGAGGCCAATGCCTATGTGGCGTGGCTGTCGAAAAAAACCGGCAAACAATACCGGCTGGTCAGCGAGTCCCTGCGCGAATACGCGGCACGCGGCGGCAGCACCGGGCCGTTCCCCTTCCCGTTCGATGCAGGCAAGGAGTACAGCATCGCCCAGCACGCCAACACCTACGGCGCGGCCGACGGCTACAACTTCACCGCCCCGGCCGGCAGCTTCGCGCCCAACGCCTTCGGCGTGTACGACATGCACGGCAACATCTACGAATGGACCGCCGATTGCTACAACGAAAACTATGTGGGCGCCCCGAGCGACGGCAGCGCCTGGCTGACTGGCAAGTGCGAATTCAAACGCATCCGCGGCAACGACTGGGGCGAGGCGCCGGTGTTCTCCCGCTCCGGCAACCGCAACGCGCTGGTACCGGGCAATCGGGGGGACTGGATCGGTTTTCGGGTGGCGCGGGATATGTAGGCGCCTCTGTGGGAGCAAAGCTTGCTCGCGATGCAGACACCTGGATTTCACAGAAAACCGTATTGCCTTCATCGCGGGCAAGCCTTGCTCCCACAGGATAAATTCCCTTCTCCTCCAATCGTTCTAAAGATGGGCACAACCCAATCCAGCGTGCCTGCGTCCTCCAGCCCATGCGGTGAATGCCCCGCGATGGCCTTCGCCCTTTTCATCTAGCAGGGAAACCTCCATGAGCCAACCAAAACGCGGGGTGATCAATGAATTGTTCACCCTGCTCAAACCCTTTCGGCTGATTGTCATCGGCGCCATCCTGCTGGGCATGGTCGGTGGCCTGAGCGTGACCGTGCTGCTGGCGACCATCAACAAGGTGCTGCACGCCGACGGCGGGCTGAGCCACACCGTGGTGGGCGTGTTCGCCGGGTTGTGCCTGCTGGCCCTGGTCAGTTCCATCTGTTCCGACATCGGCACCAACTACGTCGGCCAGAAGATCATCGCCAAGCTGCGCAAGGAGCTGGGGGAAAAAGTCCTGTCGGCGCCCATCCAGCAGATCGAACGCTACCGCAGCCATCGCCTGATCCCGGTGCTGACCCACGACGTCGACACCATCAGCGATTTCGCCTTCGCCTTCGCCCCCCTGGCCATTTCCCTGACCGTCACCCTCGGCTGCATGGGTTACCTGGCCATGCTGTCGTGGCCGATGTTCCTGATGATGGTCGTGGCGATAGTCATCGGCACCGTGGTCCAGTACATCGCCCGCGGTCGTGGGATCAAGGGCTTCATGGAGGCTCGCGATTCCGAGGACGAATTGCAGAAGCACTACAACGCCATCGCCGAAGGCGCCAAGGAACTGCGTATCCATCGCCCCCGGCGGCAACGCATGTTCGTCTCGGGCATCGAACACACCGCCGACAAGATCTGCGACACGCAGATCCGCTCGGTGAACATTTTCGTGATCGCCAAGACCTTCGGCTCGATGCTGTTCTTCGTGGTGATCGGCCTGGCCCTGGCCCTGCAATCGCTGTGGCCGAGCGCCGACAAGGCGGTGATGAGTGGTTTCGTGCTGGTGTTGCTGTACATGAAAGGCCCGCTGGAACACCTGATCGGCACCCTGCCGATCGTCAGCCGCGCGCAGATCGCCTTCCGCCGCATCGCCGAATTGTCGGAACAGTTTTCATCCCCTGAACCGCACCTGTTGCTCAACGACCAAGGCCAGCCGAAAACCCCGGTGCAGACCCTGGAACTGAGCAATGTGGCCTACAGCTTCCCGGCGGTGGAAGGCGCCACGCCGTTCCGCCTGGGACCGGTGAACCTGAAGATCGACCAGGGCGACATCGTGTTCATCGTGGGTGAAAACGGCTGTGGCAAAACCACGCTGATCAAGCTGCTGCTGGGCCTGTACGCACCGCAGCAAGGAGAAATCCGCCTCAACGACCACGTCGTGACAGCCGTGACCCGCGACGATTATCGCCAGTTGTTCACGACGATTTTTGCCGATTACTACCTGTTCGACGACATCGTCCAGGGCGACACCCATATCCCGGACGACGCCAATAAATACCTGCAACGCCTGGAGATCGCCCACAAGGTCAGCGTGCGCGACGGCGCCTTCACCACCACCGACCTGTCCACCGGCCAACGCAAGCGCCTGGCACTGGTCAATGCGTGGCTGGAAGAACGCCCGGTGCTGGTGTTCGACGAATGGGCCGCCGACCAGGACCCGACCTTCCGGCGGATTTTCTACACCGAGCTGCTGCCGGACCTCAAGCGCCTGGGCAAGACCATCATCGTGATTTCCCACGACGACCGTTACTTCGACGTGGCCGACCAATTGGTGCGCATGGAAGCCGGCCGGGTGGTCACCGAACTGCAATCCGCGTAAATAATCACGATTCTCATTCTGGTTTTTTCTGGGTCGTGCGTCCTAATTAAGAATTGATGACAACTACACCCCTATTAAAACTAAAACCTGCAAGAGTGAAACACATGCCAGCAACTCCGGGGATTCCACGTTTTACCAAGGCACTGATCATGCGCCGCCTGCTGCAACCAGGCTTCAGCGCCACCGCATTCAGCCTGGCCTTGGCCATGCCGTTCAGCGCACAGGTCCAGGCACAGGAAGTCGATCTCAACATTCCGGCGCAGTCGCTGGCGAGCGCCCTGCAGGCATTGAGCAATCAATCGAACATGCAAGTGCTCTATAGTGCCGATGATGTCCAGGGCCTGCGCAGCCAACCGGTCAGCGGCCGGTTGTCGCCGGCTCAAGCGTTGTCGCAGATGCTGGTGGGGACCGGCGTCATGTTCACCATCCAGGGCAACACGGTCAGCGTGCGCGCCAGGAAGGCCGGGGATTCGCTGGAACTGGGCGCCACGACCATCACCGGTAAATCCGCGGAATCCGCCTACGGCCCGGTGGACGGCTACGTGGCCACCCGCAGCGCCACCGGCACCAAGACCGACACGCCGATCCTGGAGATCCCGCAGACCATCAACGTGGTCACCGCCGAGCAGGTCGCCACCCAGGGCGCACGCAACCTGACCCAGGCCTTGCGCTACACGCCGGGCCTGAACACCGGCGGCTTCACCGACCGCAACGCCATCGCCGACGAAATCACCAGCCGGGGTTTCTCGCCCACGCCGCTATACCTCGACGGTGCCTACCTGCCCTATGCCGGCAGCCTCGGCGGCGCGCCGCAAATCGACCCGTACACCCTGGAGCGCATCGAAGTGCTCAAGGGCCCCTCGTCGGTGCTGTACGGGCAGAACCAGCCCGGCGGCCTGATCAACATGGTCTCCAAGCGCCCGACCACGGAACAGCGCAGCCAGATCAAGCTGGGCGCGGGCAGCTACAACCGGGTCAACGGCGCGTTCGACACCAGCGGCCCGATCGACGACCAGAAGGAATTCAGCTACCGCGTCATCGGCGTGGCGAAAAAAGGCAACCAACAGGTCGATCACACCCACAGCGAACGCATGCTGCTGGCACCGAGCCTGACCTGGGCGCCCAACGAAGACACCTCGCTGACCGTGCTGGCGCAGATCCAGCGCGACGATGGCCTGGAGGACTATCAGGCGCTGCCGCGGATCGGTTCCCTGGAGCGCGGCCCCAACGGCCAGCGGATCGACCGGGACTTCTTCTCCGGCGACACGCGGTGGAACGACTACAAGCGTGATCAGTTCATCCTGGGCTACGACTTCAGCCACAACATCACCGACGACCTGAAATTCCGCTCCACTGCGCGTTACACCGATGTGCGCGACCAGTACCGGGGCTTCTACCTGCGCAGCTTCGTCACCACCGGTGGCGTCACTGACCAGACCCAGGCCAACCGGGTAAAACTTGACTGGCAACAGCACAACACCGCCTACACCGTCGATAACAACGTGGAATACAAATTCAATACCGGCGCCCTGGAACACACCACCCTGGCGGGCGTGGACTATCGGCATTTCAACCGTAAGTACGATGGTTACAACGCCTACAACGTCGTGCCGATCGACCTGTACGGCAATAACAACAACTACGACACCGGCAGCGTAACCCCAACGCTGGACACCCAGTGGGACAACACCGTTCGCCAGACCGGCGTCTACCTGCAGGACCAGATCAAGCTGGACAAGTGGATCCTGACCGTGGGTGGTCGCCAGGACTGGGCCGAAGTGGACAACAAGGACCTGCTGGCGGGCACCGTCTCCTCACTGCGTGACAACAAGTTCACCGGCCGGATTGGCCTGACCTATGTCACCGATTTCGGCCTGGCGCCCTATATCAGCTACTCCGAGTCCTTCCTGCCGACCGTGGGCACAGACGCCGCTGGCGAGTCGTTCAAGCCGACCGAAGGCGAGCAATACGAAGTGGGCGTGAAGTACCAGCCGTTCGACAAGACGATGATTACCGCCTCGGTGTTCCAGATCAAACAGAAGAACCTGGTCACCGCCGACCCCGCCGATCCGCAGAACTCGATCCAGTCGGGCCAGGTGCGTTCACGGGGCGTTGAACTGGAAGTCAAATCCACCGTCGACAACATCGACGTCATGGCCGCCGCCACCTACCTCGACTCGTTCTACACCAAGGACAACTACGGCAACGAGGGCAACCGCAGCGAGCAACAGGCACCGTTCTCCGCCACGCTGTGGGTCGACTACCACTTCACCCAGGCCGTTCTCAATGGCCTGACCTTCGGTGCAGGCGCCCGCCACACCGGCCGCAAGCCGGGCGACGCGGCCAACTCGTTCGACGTACCGGCCTTCACCGTGTTCGACACCACCATCAGCTATGACATGGGCAAGGCCACCTCGAGCCTGCGTGGCGTCACCACCAGCCTGAACGTGCAGAACGTCTTCGACCGCGAGTACGTGTCCCACTGCAACTACTCGTTCGGCTGCTACTACGGCCAGGAACGCGTGGCCTCGCTGGACGTGACCTACGACTTCTAAACAACACCCAAAACCGGGCCTGGCCCTAATGCCAGTCAGTTAAGGATCAAACGACTCAAAACCTGTGGGAGCAAAGCTTGCTCGCGATGGCGGCGGACCAGTCAATGACATTGTCGACTGGCACCCCCCAATCGCGAGCAAGCTTTGCTCCCACGGGTTTGGGGATTAACTGACCGGCATTAGGCCTGGCCCGGTTTTTTTATGCCTGCCAATCCTGAAACCCTCCCACAGAGGATGTGTGGCATATGCAAATCCTGAGACCACCCCAAAACAACTGTGGGAGCGAGCTTGCTCGCGATGGCGGTGGATCAGCAAAATAATCTTGGCTGACACTCCGCTATCGCGAGCAAGCTCGCTCCCACAAGGGATTGTGGTGTTTCAGGCGGTGAGTGCACTCCGCAAGGCTTGGCTCAATTGCGCGTACACCTCGTCAATCTCCGGTACCACGCTCTGCAAGCGCAGGTAGTCGTGGATCAGGCCGGTGTATTCGATCAGTTCCACGCTCACCCCCTGCGCCTGCAAACGCCGGGCGTAAGCGCGGCCTTCGTCGAGCAGCGGGTCATGGCCGGCCAGGGCGATCAGGGCCGGGGCCAGGCCTGGGCAACCGGGCGCCAGCAACGGCGAGAAACGCCAGTCCAGGCGATCGGTGGGCTCATTGGCGTAGTGCCGGTAGAACCACTCGAGGGTTTCGCTCTCCAGCAGATACCCTTCGCCGAACAGCTCGGTGGACGGGCTGCTGGTGGACGCATCGGTCACCGGGTAACAGAGCAACTGAAAGCACGGCTGGATCGCCAGGGAGGCCGGTTCCAGGGCCGCTTGCAGCGCCAGCACCGTCGCCAGTGTCGCGCCGACGCTGTCCCCGCCGAACGCCACACGGCTGACGTCCAGGCCTTCGGCGCGAGCCTGCCGGGCCAGCCAGTCGAGGGCGTCGGCACCGTCGTTCAGCGGGGTCGGGAAGGTGTGTTCCGGGGCCAGGCGATAGCCCACCGACAACACCACGCACGGTGTCCGGGCGCAGAATTCGCGGCAGACGCCGTCGTGGGATGCCAGGCTGCCGACCACATAGCCGCCGCCGTGAAAATACACCAGCACCGGCAGCGTCTGGGCCGAAGCCGTGGCGGGACGATACAGACGCAGCGCCAGCGTCGCGCCGTCACGGGCGGTGACTGCGTGAGCGGCGCACTGCACATCCGCCGGAGCGTCCCAGCGCAATTGCCCGGTGGTGCGCTCGAACGCCTCGCGGGCCTGGGCCGGCGTCGACAGGTGAAACGGCCCGGGGCCGTCGGCCTGGCTTTCTTCGGCCAGGTCGAGAAAGGCGTTGAGTTCCGGATGCAAGGACATCGCAGGGGTTCCTTATGTAAAACCATGGGTAAAAGATGAGCCACTCAGACTCATGCAAAACCCTGTGGTGAGGGGATTTAGCGAAACGCCATACGTCCCGCTGAATTGCGCTCTGTAGGAGCTGCCGAAGGCTGCGATCTTTTGACTCTGCGCTTGGGACTCAAGCGTCTGAGGAAAGATCGCAGCCTCGTTGCACTCGTCAGCTCCTACATCCGGCTCGTCTTTGTATAACGATAAACCCGCCCCGATCCTTAAGCCGCTTGCGCCACGCAGTGCTCGATCAACGCCTCCAGTTCCTCCTGGTAGGCGCGCATCAACCCCTCGACGGTCTCGGCACGGTAGCGGCGGGTGCTGAAGATGCAGCGCAGTGCCAGTCGCCCGTCGTACACCTGCCCCACCACTTCCAGCCAGTTGCCCAGCGCGGCATGGGGGCTGTAGCAGCTGCCGTAGCTTTCCGCCGCCGGCACCAGCAACGCCTTGTCGTCGAAGCTCTGGTCGAACTGCCCCAGGTAGTTGAACGTCACCCGTGCCTGGGGCGCGCGACCCAGGGTGGCGGCCATCGGCTCGCCGCTCATGTAGCGCAACACGCCATAGCCCAATCCCTTGTTCGGCACGGCGGCCAACTGCCGTTGCACCGCCCGCACCGAGGTGCCGATGTCGGCTTCATGGCTCGGGGTCAGGCGCACCGGGAACATGCTGGTGAACCAGCCCAGGCTGCGGCTCAGGTCGATGTCCTTGACCAGGTCCTCGCGCCCATGCCCCTCCAGTTGGATCAGCACCGACGGCTGCTGGCTCCAGCGGCACAAGACCCGGCTCAGCGCCGCCAGCAACACGTCGTTGATCTGCGTCTGGTAGACCGCCGGCACCTGTTTGAGCAACTGCTGGGTGTGCTGCTCCGACAGGCTCAAATGCGCCACCGATTGGTACTGCACCTGGTTCTTGCCCCGCAGGTTGTCGCACGGCAACTCGCTGCCCGGCTGGTCGATCTGCTCCAGCCACCAGGCTTTTTCCGGCGCCGGATAGTCCCGCGCATAGGCTTGCAGGCCCTCGGCCCAGGCCCGGTAGCTGCTGGTGCGAATCGGCAGGTTCGGCGTCTGGCCGTCGCTATAGGCCGCATAAGCCGTCTGCAAATCCTGCAGCAGCAAACGCCACGACACCGTGTCGATGACCAGGTGATGAATCACCATCAGCACGCGAATTTCACCGCTGCCCAGGGTCACATGCGCCGTGCGCCACACCGGCCCGTTGTGCACATCAAGGCTGCGTTGTACCTGCTCGGCGTACAACTCCAACTCGGCTTCATCGGCCACGCTGTGCTGCCACAGCAAAGGTTCGTTGGCCCACTGGGCCTGCATCTCCTCCAGCGCCTGGTAATGCTGCAGGTGGCGCCCGCCGACTTCACTGAAGCGCAGGCGCAAGGCATCGTGCTGCTGCATCATGCCGCGCAAGGCCAATTCCAGTGCCGTCAGGTTCAACCCTTGGCGGGCCCGCAGCATCAACGCCTGGTTGTAATGATGGGGTTCGCTCATGCGCTGGTCGAACCACCATTGCTGGATCGGAATCAGGTTGAACTGCCCTTCGGTCGCCACCTGGGTCACGTCCTCGACCGTCACGGCAAACGTGTTCGAACGCTGGTCGAAAATCGCCTCGATGGTCTGGCCGCGCATCAGGTCCCGCAGCTTGAGCTCCATCTTCAGCTCCCCATGGTTACGCACCCGCGAGACCACTTGCAGGCTGAGGATCGAGTCACCGCCCAACTCGAAGAAATTGTCGGTGATGCCCACCCGTTCGACTTGCAACACATCAGCCCAGACCTCGGCCAACAGTTGCTCATCGCGGTTACGCCCCGGCACATACTCGGCGCCCTTGAATTCCGGCTCCGGCAGGGCCTGGCGATCGAGCTTGCCGTTCGGGGTGACCGGCAACGCCTCCAGGCAGATGACCTGGGCCGGCACCATGTAATCCGGCAATTGCGCCCGCAACTCGGCCTTGAGCCGATCGCCGATGGCCACGCCATCGGGGGTGACCACGTAGCCGATCAGTTGCTTGCCCGAAGCACTGTCGCGGGCGATCACCAACGCATCGCTGACGTCGTCCAGTTGCCGCAGGCTGGCCTCCACTTCTCCCAGTTCGATGCGGAAACCCCGCACCTTGATCTGGTGGTCGATACGGCCGACGTAATCGAGCACCCCATCGACGCGCTGGCGTACCAGGTCGCCGCTGCGGTACAGGCGATCGCCCGGCTGGCCGAACGGATCCGGTACGAAGCGCTCGGCACTCAGGTCCGGGCGGCGGTGATAACCACGGGCGATGCCCGCGCCACCGATGTACAACTCGCCGGCAATGCCTGGCGGCAACGGGTTGAGGTTGTCGTCCAGTACATACAAGGCGCGCTCCCCCACCGCACGCCCGATCGGCGCGTAGGCGGCTTCGCAACGTTCGCTGGCCGGCACCTTCCACAGCATCGGCGTGACCACGGTTTCAGTCGGGCCGTAGCCGTTGGTGAAGAATTGCGGACGCAACGCCGCCTTCACTTGCTCGAAGGTCTGGTCCGGCACCGCATCGCCGCCGAAGCAGTAGACCCGCACCGGCGGTGGCGCCAGTGAGCTGTTGGCGGCGTATTCGGCCAGTTGCTTGAGGTAGGCCGGCGGGAAGCAGGCGATGGTAATGCCGTGGCGGTGCAAGGCGTCGAAGGTCTGCTCCGGCGTCCACAGCGCGCCGTCGCGAATCACCAGGGTGCCGCCGCTGAACAGCGTGCTCAGCCAACGTTCATGGGCGCCGTCGAAGGCGAACGACATGAAATGCAGTTCGCGGGTCTGTTCGTCCATGTCGTACAGCCCGGCGATGGCCTGGCAATGCATGCTCATCGGCCCGTGCGCCACGGCGACGCCTTTGGGTCGACCGGTGGAGCCCGAGGTGTAGATCAGGTAGGCCAGGTTGCCGCCGAGCAAACCGCTGTGGGGCGGCAAATCGCTGTAGCCGCGGCTGTCGAAACCGTCGATGGCCAAGCGCGCCAGACCGTCGAGATCCGGCAGGCGCGCCTGCACCCGGCTGTGGGTCAGCAACAGCGCCATGGCCGAATCTTCGATCATGAACGCCAGGCGCTCGGGTGGATAATCGATGTCCAGCGGCACATACGCCGAACCGCTTTTCATCACCGCCAGCAGCGCCACGACCATGTCCACCGAACGCTCCAGGGCCACGCCGACCACCACTTCCGGGCCGGCGCCAAGTTCGATCAAACGGTGGGCCAGGCGGTTGGCCCGGCGCTCCAGTTCGCCATAGTCCAGCGAGTCGTCGCCACACACCAGCGCCGTGGCCTGCGGACGCGACTGGGCATGCCGGCCAATCAGCTCCGGTAACAACTGCGCCTGATAGCAGCCGTTCGGCGCCGCGCTCCATTGTGCGAAGGCTTGCCACTGTTCCAGCGACAAGCGCTGCAGGTTGCCCAGGCACACGTGGGGCGCATCGATCATCGCTTCCAGGGTGTTTTCCAGGGTCCGGCGGATTCGCTCCACCGCTTCGACGCTGAAGGCGTTGCGCAGGAACAGGTACTCGATGGACAGCGTTTCACCCAGGTTGACCGCCAGGTCCATCGGGAAGTTGGTCACGTCATGATTGCGTGACTCGCCGAAGCTCAGGCCGGTGTCCTGCTGGTCGCCCAGGCGTTCGTCGATGGGGTAGTTCTCGAACACGATGATGCTGTCGAACAAGCCCTGCCCGCCCAGGCCCGACCAGCGCTGGATGTCCGCCAGTGGCGCATGGGAATGCTCACGCAGGTCCAGGTTGTAGGCCTGCAACTGTTGCAGCCATTGATCCAGCGGCTGTTCGGGGTCCAGGGTCTGGATCACCGGCAAGGTGTTGATGAACAGGCCGAGGATGTTGTCGGCGTTGACCAGCCCCGCCGGACGCCCGGCGACGGTGGCGCCGAAGACCACGGTGTTCTGCCCGGTGAAGCGTTGCAGCAACAGCAACCACGCCCCTTGGATCAAGGTATTGGGTGTGATCTGCAAGGCGCGGCAGGCCTGTTGCAGGCGAGCGGTCTGCGCCACGTCCCAGCGCGAATACAGCGCCTCGTGCCCCGGCAATGCCTCAAGATGCCGCGGGAACATCGCCTGGTTAAGGGAAGTCGCCTGCTCCAAGGTGTCGAGGCGGCTGCGCCAGAAACGTTCCAGCGCGCCCTGGTCCTGGCGTTGCAGCCATTCGATGAACTCGCGGTAGCGACCATTGCGGCTGGGCACCTGCCCATGGGCGTAGAACTGCAACACCTCACCGAACAACCGCGAACTGCTCCAGCCGTCCATGAGGATGTGATGGCAGGTCCAGATCATCTGGTAGCGATCGTCTTCCAGGCGCAGCAACAACACCCGTTGCAAAGGCGCGCGGCTCAGGTCGAAACCGGCCAGGTAGTCGGCGGTCGCCCGGGCGCTGATCGCCTGCTCGCTGATGTCCTGTCCACGCCAGTCTTCAATCTGCAACGGCAACTCAACCTGGCGATGGACGATTTGCACCGGCGCGCTCAAGCCATCCTGCCAGTGGAAACTGGTGCGCAGGATGTCTTCGCGCTCGATCACCGACGTCCAGGCCCGGGCGAAACGCTCGGTGTCCAGGCCATGCACCGGCAGGCTGATCTGGTTGATGTACAAGCCGGAGCTGTCGTCGGCCAGGGTGTGGAACAGCATGCCGTCCTGCATCGGCGACAGAGGATAGATGTCCTCCACCTGCGCCACGGGCACCGGCAGGCCATTGAGTTGCGCCTGACTCAGGCGCGCCAGCGGGAAGTCCGAAGGTGTCAGGCCCAAGTGCCCGTCGGTGCAGCAGTGATCGATCAGTTGTTGCAACGCCACGGCGTAGGCATCGGCCAACCGCTGGAGCGTGGCCTCGTCGAAAACATCGCCACTGAACGTCCAGTCGAGGGTCAACTGGCCGTTGAAGATCCGCCCGTCGATGGTCAGCCAGTTGCCCAGCGCCACGTCATCGCCATGCCCTGCGCCACTACCCTCTTCACTCGGCACGAAAAGCGCCTGCTCATCGAAGCTCTGGTCGAACTGCCCCAGGTAGTTGAAGGTGATGCGCGCTGGCGGCAGTTTTGCCAGGCGCTGCTGGACCGCTTCGGCCCCCAGGTAACGCAGGACGCCGTAGCCCAGGCCCTTGTTCGGCACCGCCCGCAGTTGTTCCTTGATCCGCTTGATCGACTCGGCGGGGTCGCTGGCCGGCGTCAGCAACACCGGGAACAGGCTGGTGAACCAACCGACAGTACGACTCAGGTCGATGCCATCGAACAGTTCTTCGCGGCCATGGCCTTCGAGTTGCACCAGGCAGGCCGGTTGCCCGGTCCATTGGCAGACCACTTGCGCCAGGGCGCTGAGCAGCAAATCGTTGACCTGGGTGCGATAGGCCGTCGGCGCCTGCTTGAGCAAACGCTGGGTCTGGGTGGCATCCAGGCGCGTGCTCACCGAACGGCCATGGGCCGCGGCCTGGCTGCCCTCGGGGCGGGCCCGTGGCAGCGGCGGCAGGGGCTGGTCCAGTTGCCCGACCCAGTAATCCAGTTCCTTGTTCAGGGTTTCGCTGTGGGCGTAGTCCTGCAACTGAGCGGCCCAGGCCTTGAACGCCGTGGACTTGCCCGGCAAGGCCGGCGCCTGGTTCGCCCGCAGTTGGCGGTAGACGTTTTGCAGGTCTTCCAGCAGCACCCGCCACGACACGCCGTCCATGACCAAGTGATGAATCGCCAGGTGCAGGCGCGAACTGCCGTCCTGCACCGCGATCAGGCTGCAGCGCAGCAACGGGCCGTGTTGCAGGTCGAGGCTGCGTTGGGCCTGGTCGGCGATGGCGATGATCTCGGCGGCGTCCTGCGCGGTGCGTTGCCAGATCTCCAGCGGCTGCTTATCCACGGCCTGATGGCTGGCGTGCCAGCGGCCATCGTTGGCCTGGGTGAACCGCAGGCGCAGGGCATCGTGATGGGCCACCACGTGCTGGAGGGCCTGTTGCAGGTGGGCGATGTCCAAGGGTTCGCGCGGGGTCAGCAGGACCGATTGGTTCCAGTGGTCGCGGTGCGGGATATCACTGGCGAAGAACCAATGCTGCATTGGCACCAGCAGGCTCTCGCCGGTGACCGGGCCTTGGTCGATCACGCCTTCATCGGTCGCCGTGGCAACCCGCGCCAGGGCCTGGATGTTCTGGTGCAGGAACAGGTCCTTGGGAGTCAGGCCGATGCCTTGGGCACGCGCCCGGCTGACCACCTGGATCGAGTTGATCGAGTCGCCGCCCAGGGCGAAGAAGTTGTCGGCGGTGCCCACCCGCTCGACGCCAAGCACCCCTTGCCAGATGTCCACCAGTGCCCGCTCGATGGCGTTGACCGGTGCCGTGAAGGCTTCCTGGCGCTCGGCCAGGTCCGGTGCCGGCAGCGCCTTGCGGTCGAGTTTGCCGTTCGGGCTCAGCGGCATGTGTTCCAGGCGGGTCAGGTGCGTCGGCACCATGTGCTCTGGCAGGTTCAGGCGCAAATGGGCCAGCAGCGCTTCGCGCAACAGCGGCCAGTCGCTGGCCTCACCGGCCTGGGCGACCACGTAGCCGCTCAGCACCTTGCCGCTGCGGCTGTCCTGGGCCACCACCACTGCTTCTCGCACCGCTGCATGTTCAAGCAGGCGCGCTTCGATCTCACCCAATTCGATACGGAACCCGCGGACCTTCACCTGGTGGTCGATCCGACCGACGTAATCGATCACCCCGTCCGGGCGATAGCGCGCCAGGTCACCGGTGCGGTACAGCCGCTCGCCGGCCACGAACGGGCTGGCGACGAAACGCTCGGCGGTCAGTTCGGGACGGCGGTGATAACCGCGGGCCAGGCCCTGGCCGCTGAGGTACAGCTCGCCGTTGACGCCACTCGGCACCGGGTTGAGTTCATCGTCGAGGATGTACGTCATCAGGTTGGCAATCGGCTCGCCAATCGGCACCGCATCGCGCCCTTCGTCGCGGCAGGTCCAATGGGTCACGTCGATGGCCGCTTCGGTCGGGCCGTACAGGTTGTACAGCCGGGCATTGGGCAACTTGGCGAACACCTGCTGCTGGGCATCCACCGGCAGGGCTTCGCCGCTGCAGACGATGCGGGTCAGACGGGTGCACCGGCTGACGTTGGCATCCAGCACGAACGCCTGCAGCATCGACGGCACGAAATGCAGGGTGGTGATGCTTTCCCGTTCGATCAGGCTGACCAGCTTCTGCGGATCGCGATGATCGCCCGGTGCCGCGACGACCAGGCGCACGCCGGTCATCAACGGCCAGAAAAACTCCCAGACCGACACGTCGAAACTGAACGGCGTCTTCTGCAAGACACTGTCGCCGGCCTCCAGGCCATAGGCCTGTTGCATCCAGCACAAGCGGTTGGTCAGGGCGCCGTGGCTGTTGCCGGCGCCCTTGGGTTTGCCGGTGGAGCCGGAGGTGTAGATCACATAGGCCAGGTTCTGGGCGACGGCCCGGGCAGGCGGATTGTCGGTGGCCTTGTCCCGCAACCAGTCGTCATCCCCATCCAGCAGCAACGTGGTGACACCGTCCCCTCCTGTGGGAGCGAGCTTGCTCGCGATGAGGCCCTCACCTTCAACATCAATATTGACTGAACCAGCGCTATCGCGAGCAAGCTCGCTCCCACAGGTCAGCAACAGCTCGATGCCGCTGTCCTCGATCATGTAGGCCAGGCGTTCCGGCGGGTATTCCGGATCCAGCGGCACGTAGGCGCCACCGGCCTTGAGGATCGCCAGTAGCCCGACCACCATTTCCACGCTGCGCTGCACCGAGATGCCCACCAGCACATCCGGGCCGACGCCGCGCTCGATCAAGGCGTGGGCCAACTGGTTGGCGCGGGCATTGAGCTGGGCATAGCTCAGCGACTGCCCTTCGAACACCAGCGCCTCGGCGTGGGGATCACGCTCGACCTGGGCTTCGATCAAATGATGAACCGGAAGATGGTTCGGGTAGTCGGCGTAGGTGCGGTTCCAGTCCTCGACGATCAGGCGCCGCTGCGCCCTGTCCAGCATCGGCAGCTCGGCGATGCGCTGGGTCGGGTTGGCGACGATGGCGCGCAACAGGTTCAGCCAGTGCTCACCCAGGCGGGCGATGGTGCTCGGCTCGAACAGGTCGCTGGCGTAAGTCAGCGCGGCGCTGAGGCCATCGGCGTACTCGAAGGTGTCCAGGGTCAGGTCGAACTGGGCGGTGCCCGAGTCCCAGGTCAGTTGCTCCAGGCTCAGGCCCGGCAACGCCGACAGGTCCCGGCGGGCATCGCTGGCATGGTTGAACATCACCTGGAACAGTGGCGTATGGCTCAGGTTGCGCGCCGGCTCCAGCCGCTCCACCAGTTGTTCGAACGGCAGGTCCTGGTGGGCCTGGGCGCCGAGGGCCCGTTGCTTGACCTGATCGAGCAACTGGTCGAATCGCAGGTTGCCGTCGATGTCGGCCTTGAGCACCTGGGTGTTGACGAAGAAGCCCAGCAGACGCTCGGTTTCCACCCGGTTACGGTTGGCGATCGGCACGCCGACGCGGATGTCGTCCTGGCCGCTGTAGCGGTGCAGCAAGGTCTGGAAGCCGGCGAGCAAGAGCATGAACAGCGTGCTGTTGTGCTGCTGGGCCAGGCCCTTGAGGCCTTCGGCCAGGGCCGGTTCGATGAAGATGGGCAGCCGTGCGCCACGATAGCTTTGCTGGGCCGGACGCGGATGGTCGGTCGGCAGTTCGAGAATCGGTTGCTCGCCACCCAACTGCTCGATCCAGTAGTCGAGTTGCCGCTGCTGCTCCCCTGCCGCCAGCCACTGCCGCTGCCAGTGGCCATAGTCGGCGTACTGGATCGGCAGCGGTGCCAGCGCCACGGGCTGGCCCTGGCTGAAGCCTGCGTACAACTGCAGCAGATCGTCGACCATGATCTGCATCGACCAGGCATCGGACACGATGTGGTGCTGGGTCAGGATCAGCACATGGTCCTCAGCGCCCAGTTGCAGCCACTTGACCCGCAGCAACGGACCGCGCTGCAGATCGAACAGTTGCCGGGTTTCGGCTTCGATCAAGCCGCGCAAGGTACGTTCATCGACGCCGGCTTCGAGCGATTCGACCGCCAGGGCCAGCGGCGCTGGTTCGTCGATCACTTGCACGGGACGCTCATTGTCGAGCATGAAGCGGGTACGCAGGCTCTCGTGACGCGCCACCAGTGCATCGAAGCTCTGTTGCAGCGCCGCACGGTCGAGGGCGCCGCGCAAACGCAGGGCCGCCGGAATGTGGTAGGCGCTGCTGGTGGGTTCCAGTTGCCAGAGGAACCACTGCCGTTGCTGGGCGAACGAGAGCGCCAGCGGCTGGTCGCGAGAAATGCGTGGAATGCCCGGTTCATCGTGGGCCGATGCCGTGCCCATGGCCTCGACAAACGCCCGCAGGCTGTTATGGGCGAACAACAGGCGCAACGGCACCTGGATATTCAGTTGCTGGCGAACACGCGACATCACCTGGGTGGCGAGCAAGGAATGGCCGCCCAGTTCGAAGAAACTGTCGTCCAGGCCCACCTGCGGCACCTTGAGGATATCGGCCCAGATCGTCGCCACCGCCTGCTGCACGGGTGTCTGCGGCGCGACATAGGTTTTCTGCCACTGGCTGGCATCGGGCTTGGGCAACTGCTTGCGATCCAGCTTGCCGTTGGGCGTCAGCGGGAAGCGTGGCAACACCACCATGTGCGCCGGCACCATGTAGTCGGGCAGGTTGACCTTGAGCTGGGCCGTGAGGCTGTCGCGCAGGGCGCCCTGGGCGCCGGCATCCAGGTCATTCAGTTCGGCGGTTGGAACGATGTACGCCACCAGCGCTTGGCCGCCCGGTGCCTCCTGGGCCAGCACCGCCGCTTCGCGCACGCTGTCCTGTTCCAGCAGGCGCGCTTCGATTTCGCCCAGTTCGATGCGGAACCCGCGAATCTTCACCTGATGGTCGATGCGCCCGAGGTATTCGAGGATGCCGTCGGCCCGCTGGCGCGCCAGGTCACCGGTGCGATACAGGCGCTCGCCGGCGACAAACGGATGGGGCACGAAACGTTCGGCGGTCAGCGCCGGACGCTGGAAATAACCACGGGCCAGACCCTGGCCGCCGATCAGCAATTCACCGGCCACGCCATAGGGCACCGGCATCAGGTCGGCGCCCACAATGTACAGCGCCGTGTTGTCGATAGGCCCGCCCAGCCAGGGTTGCGCGGCCTGGGTTTGCAACGGGTGCAAGGCCGACCAGATGGTGGTTTCCGTCGGGCCGTAGAGGTTCCACACTTCACCGCCGAGGGCGAGCATGCGCACGGCCAGTTCCTGGGGCAGCGCCTCGCCACCGCACAGGCATTTGCAGCCGCGCAAACCCTGGGCGTGCTCGTTGTCCAGCAACATGCGCCAGGTCGACGGCGTGGCCTGCACCACGTTGACCTGCTCGGCCGCGATCAGCGCCAACACCGCGTACGGGTCCTGGGCGACGTGCTGGCCGGTCAGCACGATGCACGCGCCGACCATCAGCGGCACGTAGATTTCCAGGCCGAAAATATCGAACGAGAACGTGGTCAGCGACAACGCCCGGTCCTGGGCCGTCATGCCCGGCGCCTGGGCCATGCTCGCGACGAAGTTGGTCAGCGCGCCGTGGCGCACCATCACACCCTTGGGCTTGCCGGTGGAGCCGGAGGTGTAGATCGCGTAGGCCAGATGCTCCGCATCCAGGCGCGGCGCCGGCGCGTCGCAGGCATAGCCGTCGAGCCAGTCACCCTCCTGGTCCAACACCAACGTATTCACACCACCACCGCCCCCTGTGGGAGCGAGCTTGCTCGCGATGAGGCCCTCACCGCCAACATCAATATTGACTGAACCACCGCTATCGCGAGCAAGCTCGCTCCCACAGGACAGCGGTAGCTGGTCGAGCAGTGAACTTTGGGTCAGCAGCAGCTCGATGCCGCTGTCTTCGATCATGTAGGCCAGGCGGTCCTGGGGGAACGCCGGGTCCAGCGGCAGGTAGGCGCCGCCGGCCTTGAGGATCGCCAGCAGGCCCACCAGCATGTGCGCGCTGCGTTCCACGGCAATGCCCACCAGGACATCGGGCCTCACGCCGAGGCTTTGCAGCTTGCCCGCCAACTGATTGGCCCGGGCATTGAGTTGGCCGTAGCTCCAGCGCTCGCCGTCGATCACCAGTGCCGGGGCGTCCGGGGTACGCGCCGCTTGTCTTTCGAACAGTTGATGAACAAAACCCGCCTCGGGCGCCGGCGTCGGGGTGCGCTGGCCGTTGTCGAGCTGGGCCTGACGCTCGGCCGCGTCGAGCAACGGCAATTCACCGATGCGCTGCGCCGGGTTGGCCACGATCGCCCGCAACAGGTTCTGCCAATGCCCGCCCATGCGCGCAATCGTCTCGGCGCCAAACAGGTCGGTGGCATAGATCAGCCCTGCCGAAAGCCCTTCACTGTGCTCCACGGTTTCCAGGGTCAGGTCGAATTGCGCCGTGTGCGAATCCCAGCGCAGTTCCTCGACTTTCAACGCACCGACCGGCCCCTCGCCCGCCGGGCCTTGGGTCCGGTGGTTGAACATCACTTGGAACAGCGGGCTGTGGCTCAGGTTGCGCTCAGGCTGCAACGCCTCGACCAGTTGCTCGAACGGCAGCTCCTGGTGAGCCTGGGCGCCCAAGGCTGTCTGCTTCACTTGTTGCAGCAAGGCGCCAAACGAATCCTGGCTCTGGACATCGCTGTCGAGCACCTGGGTGTTGACGAAAAAGCCGATCAGCCGCTCGGTCTCGACCCGGTTGCGGTTGGCCGTCGGCACGCCGACGCGAATATCGTTCTGGCCGCTGTAGCGATGCAGCAGCGCCTGGAACGAGGCCAGCAGGAGCATGAACAGGCTGACGCCTTCGCGCTGGGCCATGTGCTTGAGATCGCCGGCCAGTGCCGCGTCGATGGCCAGTTCCAGCCGCGCGCCGCGATAGCTCATCACCGCCGGACGCGGGAAATCGGTCGGCAGTTCCAGCACCGGTTGCTGGCCGCCCAGGCGTGCGGTCCAGTATTCCAACTGACGCTCGCGCTCGCCCGCTTCCATCCAGTGCCGCTGCCAGATGGCGTAGTCGGTGTACTGGATCGGCAGCGCCGGCAATTGCGGCGCGCGGCCCTGGCTGAAGGCGGCGTAGCCGTTGACCAGTTCCTCGACCATCACCTGCATCGACCAGCCATCGGCCACGATGTGGTGCAAGGTCACGATCAGTACGTGATCATCCGCCGCCAACCGCAGCAGGCGCGTGCGCAGCAGCGGCCCCTGTTGCAGGTCGAAGAGCTGGCGGGTTTCCCCTTCGATCAACTGGCGCAGCTGCGTCTCGTCCGGCAACTGCTCCAAGGTGTCTGCCTGCAAACGCACTGGTGCCGCCGCATGTACCTGCTGCACGACCTGCTCGCCATGGGTCTGAAAGGTGGTGCGCAGGCTCTCGTGCCGGGCCACCAACGCGGTGAAACTCTGTTCCAGCGCAACGATGTCCAGCGGCCCGCGCAAGCGCAGGGCCGTGGGCATGTGGTAGGCCGCGCTGTCAGGGTCCAACTGCCAGAGGAACCATTGGCGCTCCTGGGCAAAAGACAACGACAGTGTGTCGAACTCGGCACTGACAGGCGGGATCGGCAGGTTCGCCGGGGAAACGTTCTCTTCGAGCATCTTCTGCAAGTACAAGCGACGTTTTTCCAGCGGCAGCGTTATGAAGCGCCTGGCAATACGTTGTGCGACAGCGGTGTCCATCAAACCTCCTCAAATTCATCGAGCAGCGCTTCAAGCTTGCTCAATTTCGACGTACTCATGGGTTCGCCGGCAGGCTCGAGTTGCGCCACGAACGCGCCGAGTACCGGGAATTGGAAAATCAGTTGCGGGGTCAAGGTCAGGCCCAGTTCCAGTTGCAGGCGCGAGACCACGCTCACCACCAGCAGCGAATGCCCGCCCAGCTCGAAGAAATCGTCGCCAAGCCCGACCTGCTCGACCTTGAGCACGTCTTGCCAGATGGCCGCGACCCGGCATTCGAGGTCGCTCTGCGGTGCCAGGTATGCCGGCTGCAGGGCACGGGTGTCCGGTGCCGGCAAGGCCTTGCGATCGAGCTTGCCGTTGGGGGTCAGCGGCAAGCGGTCGAGGAAGACCCAATGGGTTGGCACCATGAAGTCCGGCACCTGGGCCGCCAGTCGCGCCTTGAGTCGGTCGCCCAGGCTGCCCTGGTCAAGAAGGCTGTCCTGGCCGACCAGATAGGCCACCAGGTTCGGCCCGCTCACGTCGTCCCGCGCCAGCACCACCGCATCGCGCACATCGGCATCGGCCTGCAGGCGCGCTTCGATTTCCCCCAACTCGATACGCAGGCCACGGATCTTCACCTGGTGGTCGATCCGGCCGAGGTACTCGATCACCCCGTCGGCGCCATAACGGGCCAGGTCACCGGTGCGATACAGGCGGCCGCCCGGGGCTGGCGCGAACGGATCGGGAATGAAGCGCTCGGCGCTCAGTGCCGGTCGTTGGTGGTAACCACGGGCCAGGGAATCACCGGCGATGTGCAACTCGCCGACGGCGCCCACGGCGCAAGGCTGCAACGCCGCGTCCAGCACGTAGGTGCGCACGTTATCGATGGGACGGCCAATGGCGATGATCCGCTCGGCGTCGTCTTCGCTGCCACGCACCACGGCATGGCTGCTGGTGTCGATGGTCGCTTCGGTCGGGCCATACAGGTTGCGCAGTTCGCCATCGAACAGCGCCATGACCTGGCGCGACAGGTGCACGCTGAGGGCTTCGCCACCGCACAGCAGCAGGCGCAGGGAGGCCAGTTGCGCGCGGGTCGCCAGTGGCAGCAAGGCCTGCAACAGCGAGGGCGCCATTTGCAGCACGCTGATGCGCCACCGCGCCACGTCGGCCCAGAGGGTGGTCAGGTCGAGGTTCAGGTGCGGGCTGGCGAGCACCAGTTGCGCGCCACTCATCAACGGCAGCCAGAACTCCCAGACCGAGGCATCGAAACTGATCGCGGTTTTTTGCAGGACGCGGTCGGCGGCCGTCAGTTTCAGGCAACCCTGCATCCACGCCATGTGGTTGCTCAGGGCGGCATGGCGAAGGGTCACGCCCTTGGGCTTGCCAGTGGAGCCGGAGGTGTAAATCACATAAGCGAGGTGATCGCCGTCGATGGCCACGCCTGGGTCGCGCTCGCTGTAGCCGGCCAGCCATTGCCCAGGCTGATCCAACAGCAGCGCGTTCACGGCAGCGTCGCCGAACAGCGGCAGCACATCGGTCTCGGTGAGCAGCAAGGCGATGCCGCTGTCCTCGACCATGTACGCCAGGCGATCCCGGGGATAGGCCGGGTCCAGTGGCACATAGGCGCCGCCGGCCTTGAGCACCGCCAGCAAGCCGACGACCATCTGCACGCTGCGCGACAGCGCCAGGCCCACCAGCACGTCCGGGCCGATGCCGCGCTCGATCAAGCCATGGGCCAGGCGATTGGCCCGGGCATTGAGCTGGGCGTAGGTGAGCGTCTCCTGCTCGCTGACCAGGGCGACCGCGTCGGGGGTGCTTCGGACCTGGGCCTCGACCCATTGATGGACCGGGCGCCGAGGCGGTTCCACCACCGAGGTGGCGTTCCAGTCGTGCAGCAGCCTGGCACGGGCCACCGTGTCCAGCAATTGGATATCGCCCACGCAACCGCCGGCCGGCAGGCTCACCATCTGCGCGAGCACGTGTGCCACCTGCTCAGACAGGCGCTCGACGGTGTGTGTAGGGAAAGCAGCATGGGCATAGGTGAAGTGCAGGCTCAGGATGTCAGTTAGATTGACGGCCAGGGTCAACGGGAAATTAGTCTGTTCCTGGCTGGCCACGCTGCCGAAGCTCAAGCCCGAGGGCGCCTGCTCTTGCAGGGCTTGGGACACGGGGTAGTTTTCGAACACCAGCAAGGTGTCGAACAAACCGTCACCGCCCTGCCCGGCCCAGCGCTGGATCTCGAACAGCGGCGTGTGCTCGTGCTCGCGCAAGGCCACGTTCTGGCCCTGGATCTGTTGCAGCAGTGCGCTCACCGCCTGCTCCGGGCGCGGACTGGCGATCACCGGCAAGGTGTTGATGAACAGGCCGATCTGCTGCTCAACCCCCTTGAGCTCGCTCGGACGTCCCGACACGGTGGCGCCGAAGGCCACGGTGGCGTGCCCGGTGTAGTGCTGCAGCAGCAACAGCCAGGTCGCCTGGACGACGGTGTTGAGGGTGACTTTCTGCTGGCGGGCAAACTCGCTCAGGCGTTGGGTCTGCTGGGGCGTCAGGTCGTGATAGTGGCTGGCGTGGCTGCTTTCCGCCGTCGATTGCAGCGGAGCGACACGGGTCTCGGCCAGACGGGTCGGCGCCTCCAGGCTGTGCAATTGCGCCAGCCAGAAGGTTTCGCTGGCCTGGGCGTCGCGGCCTTGCAGCCAGGCGATGTAGTCCCGATACCGCCCGGCCGGGCGTGGCAAGGCCTGGCCGTCGTAGCGTTGCAGCACCTCGCCGAGCAACTGGGAGTTGCTCCAGCCGTCCATCAGGATGTGGTGATGGGTGTAGATCAGGTGATAACGCTGCTCAGCGGTGCGCACCAGCACCAGGCGCAGCAACGGCGCGCAGGCCAGGTCGAAGCCCTGCTCGCGCTCGGCGTCCGCCAGTTCGGCCAGGGCCTGGCCGACATCGGCACGGGCGCTCCAGTCCAGCGAGGTGAACGGCACGCGCACCTGCTTGTGCACCACTTGCACCGGGCGCTCGCTGCCCTGCCAGATAAAACTGCTGCGCAGGCTGTCATGGGCATCGACCGCCGCTTGCCAGGCTGCCTCGAAACGCCGTGGATCGAGGCCTTCGATGTCCAGGCACATCTGGTTGATGTACTGGCCGCTGCCCGCTTCGTACAGGCTGTGGAACAACATGCCCTGCTGCATCGGCGCCAGTGGGTAAAGGTCTTCCACCCCGCGTGCCGACAACGCCAGGCCATCGAGTTGTGCCTGGGTCAGGCCGGCCAGGGGGAAATCCGCCGGCGTCATGCCCTGGCTCGTCGGGTCGCAGCAATGGGCGATCAACAGCGCCAGCTCACGGGCGTAGTCATCGGCCAAGCCCTGGATGGTCGCCGGTTCGAACTGTTGCGCACTGAACGTCCAGCCCAACCGCAACGCGCCATCGAACACTTGACCGTTGAGCGTGAGCCAATTGCCCAGGGTGGCCAGCGGGCTTTGCTCGTCGCCGGCGCTTTCGCTGGCCGGGCTGAACAAGGCACCTTGGGCCTGATCGAAACTGCCGTCGAACTGGCCGAGGTAATTGAAGGTGATGCGCGGCACCGGCAACGCCTCCAGGGCCGCCCGACTGGCGTCGTCGCCCAGGTAACGCAGGGCACCGAAGCCCACGCCTTTGTCGGGAATCGTCCGCAGCCCTTGCTTGATCGACTTGATCGAATCCGCCAGCTCCACGGCCGGCGACAACCGGACCGGGAACAGGCTGGTGAACCACCCCACCGTGCGCGTGAGGTCGACATTGGCGAACAGCTCTTCGCGGCCATGGCCTTCGAGCTGGAGCAACAGGCTGTCGTGGCCGGTCCAGCGGCAGATCACCCGGGCCAGGGCTGTGAGCAACAGGTCATTGACCTGGGTGCGATAGGCCGCTGGCGCCTCTTGCAGCAACTGCCGGGTCAAGTGCGCATCCAGTCGCGTGTGAACGGTGACGGCCTCGCGGTTTTGCCCGGTCGCTTCGGGGTCGAGACACGGCAGGTCGGTCGGCGCATCGCACAGTTGCCCTTGCCAGTAGGCCAATTGCTGCTGCAGTTGCGCACTACGCGCATGGGCCTGCAACTGCTCGGCAAACACCTTGACCGAACTGGTCTTGGCCGGCAGTTGCAGCGCTTGGCCGGCGAGCAGCTGCTGGTAGGCGGTTTGCAGGTCGTCGAACAGAATCCGCCACGACACGCCGTCCACCGCCAGGTGATGAACCACCAGCAACAGGCGCTGGCTGCCATCGGCCAAGGTCGCCAGGACGCCGCGCAACAGTGGCCCTGCATGCAGGTCGAGGCTGCGCTGGGCCTGATTGGCGAGGGTTTCCAACGCGCTGGCATCGGCCACCTCACGCTGCCACAGCAAACCCTTGTCCGCCCAAGCCTGTTGTTGCGCGGGCACCTCACGGTGCTCGGCGCGCCAACCTTCGGCGCTTTCATTGAAGGACAAACGCAAGGCGTCGTGGTGCAGCACCAACGCCTGCAAGGCCTGCTCCACCACGGATGCTTGCAACGGGCTGGCCGGTTTCAGCAACACCGACTGGTTGTAGTGGTGACGCTCGGGAATCGCCTCGGCGAAAAACGCCTGCTGGATCGGCAACAGTGGCGTCGACCCTTGGCTCGGCGCCTGATCGATGCCCGGCGCCTGTCCACCGGTCTGGGCGACGCTCGCCAGCGTCTGCACAGTCTGGTGCTGGAACAAGTCCTTGGGAGTAAAACGGATGCCCGCCTGACGGGCGCGGCTGACCACCTGGATGGAGACAATCGAGTCGCCGCCCAACTCGAAGAAGTTGTCGCTCAGACCAACCCGTTCGACCTTGAGCACGTCCTGCCAGATCGCCGCGATCTGTTGCTCCAGTTCACTTTGCGGTGCCACATAGTCCTGCTGGACCTGGCTGGCGTCGGCGCTCGGCAAGGCCTTGCGGTCGAGCTTGCCGTTGGCGGTCAGCGGCCATTGCTCGAGGAACAGCAGGTGCGTCGGCACCATGTAGTCCGGCAGGTCGGCCTTGAGCTGGGCCTTGAGCTGCTCGCGCAGGCCAGCGGGGTCTTCGGTGGCGTGGGCCGGGATGACGTAAGCCACCAGTTGCTGGCCGCTCGGCCCTTCCTGGGCCAACACCAGCGCTTCACGCACCGCCGCCAGGGCGTTCAGGCGCGCTTCGATTTCGCCCAGTTCGATGCGGAACCCACGGATTTTCACTTGATGGTCGATGCGGCCGACGTACTCGATCACGCCATCGCTGCGGTACTGCGCCAGGTCGCCGGTGCGGTACAAGCGTGCGCCGCTGTCGCCGAACGGATCGGGGATGAAACGCAACGCAGTGAGGTCGCCACGGTTCAGGTAACCCCGGGCCAGGCCGGCACGACCGACGTACAGCTCACCGATGCAGCCTTTCGGCACGGGGTTGAGGTCGCCGTCCAGCAGGTACCACGACAGGTCGGCAATCGGCTCGCCAATCGGGCTGCTGGCGTCCTGCACCAGGTCCGCCAGCGACAGCGGACGGTAGGTCACGTGCACGGTGGTTTCGGTGATGCCGTACATGTTGATCAATTGCGGAGCCGCGTCGCCGTACTTGTCGAACCACGGGCGCAGGGCCTTGACGTCCAGGGCCTCGCCGCCGAACACCACGTAGCGCAGGGCGTTGGCCCGGTCATCGGCGCAAGCCTCGTGCATCAACTGCTTGAATGCCGAGGGCGTCTGGTTGAGCACGGTCACCCCGGCCTCACAGAGCAGTTCGTGGAACTGCTGCGGTGAACGGCTGATGTCGTAGGGCACGATCAACAACTCGCCGCCGTGCAGCAACGCACCGAAGATTTCCCACACTGAGAAGTCGAACGCGTAGGAATGGAACAGGCTCCAGACATCCTGCGCGCCGAAGTTGAACCACGGCTCGGTGGCCTCGAACAGGCGCAGCACGTTGTGGTGCGGCAGCAAGGTGCCCTTCGGGTTGCCGGTGGAACCGGAGGTGTAGATCACGTAGGCGAGGTTCGCAGCATCCATCGCCACCCATGGATCGCTGTCGGCGAAGGCGCTGACGTCGGCGTCCAACAGCAGCGTCTGCACGCCGTCCGGCACTGGCAATTGATCGACCAGGGCCGCTTGAGTCAGCAGCAAGCGGATGCCGCTGTCCTGCATCATGTAGGCCAGACGATCCTGGGGATAAGTCGGGTCCAGCGGCACATAGGCACCGCCGGCCTTGAGGATCGCCAACAGACCCACCAGCATGTCGAAACCGCGCTCGGCGGCCAATCCCACCAGCACATCCGGGCCGACGCCGTGGGCGATCAACTGATGGGCGCGGCGGTTGGCCTGGGCGTTGAGCTCGCCGTAGGTCAGGGTTTGGGCGTTGCAACGCAGAGCAACGGAGTCAGGACGCAAGCGCGCCTGTTCGGCGATGCGCTGATGCAGGCAGGCCTCGCCCGGGAAGCTGTTCGGCGCCGGGTTCCATTGGGCGATGTGTTGCTGTTGCTCGGTGGCCGTCAGCAGCGGCAGTTCACCGATGCGTTGGCGGGGATCGGCGACGATGCCGTGCAGCAGGTTCAGCCAGTGTTCGGCCAGGCGTTGCACAGTACTGGCGTCGAACAAGTCAGTGGCATAGGTCAGCGCCGCACCGAGTTCACCCTCGGCTTCCAGGGTGTCGAGGGTCAGGTCGAACTGGGCGGTCTGGCTTTCCCAGTCCTGGGCCTTGATGACCAGCCCGGGCAGCGCCGGCAGTGCCTGGCGAGCAACGCTCTGGTGGTTGTACAGCACCTGGAACAACGGGCTGTGGCTCAGGTTGCGCTCAGGCCGCAGCGCCTCGACCAGTTGCTCGAACGGCAGGTCCTGATGGGCCTCGGCGCCGATGGCCGCCTGTTTGACCTGCGCCAGCAACGCACTGAAACGCTGCTGCGGATCGACCTCGGCCTTGAGCACCTGGGTGTTGACGAAAAAGCCGATCAGCCCTTCGGTTTCCACTCGGTTGCGGTTGGCGATCGGCACACCGACACGAATGTCCGACTGGCCGCTGTAGCGATGCAACAAGGCCTGGAACGACGCCAGCAAGACCATGAACAACGTGCTGCCTTCGCGCTGGGCCAGTTGTCGCAGCTGTTGGCCCAGGGCCTGGGGCAGGTCGATAGCCAGGCGTGCACCGGCAAAGCTCTGCCGGGTCGGGCGCGGCCGGTCGCTGGGCAGCGCCAGCAACGGCTGCTCGCCCCCCAGCACATCGGTCCAGTACGCCAGTTGTCTTTCCCGCTCGCCGGCGTCCATCCATTGACGCTGCCACACCGCGTAATCGGCATACTGGATCGGCAGCTCGGCCAATGCTGGGGACTCACCCTGGCTGTACGCGGCATAACCCTGGATCAGCTCCTGCACCAGCAATTGCATCGACCAGCCATCGGAGACGATGTGGTGTTGGGTCAGCACCAGCACATGCTCGTCGGCCCCCACCCGCAGCAGGCCGACCCGCAGCAGCGGGCCGTTTTGCAGGTCGAATGGCTGGGCGATCTGCTGGCGGACAAAGGCCTGGATCTGTTCATTGTCGCCGTCGAGAACCTGCGGAATCACCACCGGGTTCATCTGCCCGTGAATGACTTGGAACGCTTGCTCATCGACCTGGACGAAGGTGGTGCGCAGGCTCTCGTGGCGCTGCACCAGGGCGGCGAAACTCTGTTGCAAGGCCGGCAGGTCCAGGGCGCCCTGAATCCGCAGCGCCGCCGGAATGTGGTACGCCGCGCTGTGGGGCTCCATCTGCCAGAGGAACCACTGGCGTTGCTGGGCGTAGGACAGTGGCCGTTGCGGCTGGTCCCGGGAAAGACGCGGGATGCTCGCCGGCCGCGCCACGTCGCTGTCCACCAGCGCGGCCACACAGGCCTCAAGGCTGGCGTTCTCGAACAACTGGCGCAGTTGCAGGTTCAGGCCGAGGGCCTGGCGAATGCGCGAGACCATCTGTGTCGCCAGCAGCGAATGGCCGCCCAGTTCGAAGAAGTTATCGCTAAGCCCTACCCGCTCCACCTTGAGCACGTCTTGCCAGATCACCGCGATCTGTTGTTCCAGTTCACTTTGCGGCGCCACGTAGTCCTGCTGGACCTGGCTGGTGTCGGCGCTCGGCAAGGTCTTGCGGTCGAGCTTGCCGTTGGCGGTCAGCGGCCATTGCTCGAGGAACAGCAGGTGCGTCGGCACCATGTAGTCCGGCAGATCGGCCTTGAGCTGGGCCTTGATCCGGTCACGCAAACCGGCTTGCTCCTCGCGGGGATCTGCCGGGATTACATAGCCCACCAGTTGCTGGCCGCTCGGCCCTTCCTGGGCCAGTACCAGCGCTTCACGCACCGCCGCCAGGGCGTTCAGGCGCGCTTCGATCTCGCCCAACTCAATGCGGAACCCGCGGATTTTCACTTGATGGTCGATGCGGCCGACGTACTCGATGACGCCATCGCTGCGGTACTGCGCCAGGTCGCCGGTGCGGTACAAGCGTGCGCCGCTGTCGCCGAACGGATCGGGGATGAAACGCAGCGCAGTGAGGTCGCCACGATTCAGGTAACCCCGGGCCAGGCCGGCGCGACCGACGTACAGCTCACCGATGCAGCCTTTCGGCACGGGGTTGAGGTCGCCGTCCAGCAGGTACCACGACAGGTCGGCAATCGGCTCGCCGATGGGGCTGCTGGCGTCCTGTTCCAGGTCCGCCAGCGACAGCGGACGGTAGGTCACGTGCACGGTGGTTTCGGTGATGCCGTACATGTTGATCAATTGCGGGGCCGCATCGCCGTACTTTTCGAACCACGGGCGCAGGGCCTTGACGTCCAGTGCCTCGCCGCCGAACACCACGTAGCGCAGGGCGTTGCTTCGTGAGTCGGCGCAGGCCTCATGCATCAATTGCTTGAACGCCGAGGGCGTCTGGTTGAGCACGGTCACCCCGGCCTCACAGAGCAGTTCGTGGAACTGCTGCGGCGAACGGCTGACGTCGTAGGGCACGATCAACAGTTCGCCACCGTGGAGCAAGGCTCCGAAGATTTCCCACACCGAAAAGTCGAACGCGTAGGAATGGAACAGGCTCCAGACATCCTGCGGACCAAACTGGAACCACGGCTCGGTGGCCTCGAACAGGCGTAGCACGTTGTGGTGCGGCAGCAAGGTGCCCTTCGGGTTGCCGGTGGAACCGGAGGTGTAGATCACGTAGGCGAGGTTCGCCGCGTCCATCACTACGTGCGGATCACTGTCGGCGAAGGCGCTGACGTCGGCGTCCAACAGCAGCGTCTGCACGCCATCCGGCACTGGCAATTGATCGACCAGGGCCGCTTGGGTCAGCAGCAAGCGGATGCCGCTGTCCTGCATCATGTAGGCCAGACGATCCTGGGGATAAGTCGGGTCCAGCGGCACATAGGCACCGCCGGCCTTGAGGATCGCCAGCAGCCCCACCAGCATGTCGAAACCGCGCTCGGCGGCCAATCCCACCCGCACATCCGGGCCGACGCCGTGGGCGATCAACTGATGGGCGCGGCGGTTGGCCTGGGCGTTGAGCTCGCCGTAGGTCAGGGTTTGGGCGTTGCAACGCAAGGCGATGGCATCGGGACGCAAACGCGCCTGTTCGGCAATGCGCTGATGCAGGCACGCCTCGCCCGGGAAGCTGTTCGGCGCCGGGTTCCATTGGGCGATGTGTTGCTGTTGCTCGGTGGCCGTCAGCAGCGGCAGTTCACCGATGCGTTGGCGGGGATCGGCGACGATGCCGTGCAGCAGGTTCAGCCAGTGTTCGGCCATGTGTTGCACGGTGCTGGCGTCGAACAGGTCGGTGGCGTAGCTCAGGGACGCGGCCAGCTCACCGTCGGTCTCGTGGGTGTCGAGGGTCAAGTCGAACTGGGCGGTGTGGGAACGCCAATCCAGGCTCTCGACCTGCAACCCCGGCAATTGCAGGGCTTGAGCCGCGCCGCTGCTCTGGTGGTTGAACATCACCTGGAACAGCGGGCTGTGGCTCGCCTGTCGCTGCGGCGCCAGTGCCTGCACCAACTGCTCGAACGGCAGGTCTTGATGGGCTTGCGCCCCCAGCGAAGCCTGCTTGACCTGGGCCAGCAATTGCTCGAAAGGCAGGTCGCCCTGCACCTGGGCATTGAGCACCTGAGTGTTGACGAAAAAGCCGATCAGGCCCTCGGTTTCCGGGCGGTTGCGGTTGGCGACCGGCACGCCGACGCGGATGTCCGACTGGCCGCTGTAGCGGTGCAACAAGGCCTGGAACGACGCCAGCAAGACCATGAACAGCGTCGAGCTTTCGCGCTGGGCCAGGTGTTTCAGGCCCTGGGTCAGCCCGGCGTCGAAGCGCAAGTCCAGGCGTGCGCCGCGATGGCTCTGTACCGCCGGGCGCGGGCGGTCCGTTGGCAACGGCAGGACTTCGCCGCCATCGCCCAGCCGTTCGGTCCAGTAGGCCAGTTGCCGCTCCAGCTCACCGGCCTCCATCCATTTGCGCTGCCAGATCGCATAGTCGGCGTATTGGATCGGCAAGGCTGCCAGGGTCGGCGCCTGACCGCTGCGGTGGGCGGCATAGAGCTGGACCAGGTCGTTGACCATGATCCGAGCGGACGCGCCATCGCAAATGATGTGGTGCTGGGTCAGCACCAGCACATGGTCGTCCGCTGCCAGTTGCAGCAGCTTGACCCGCAGCAGTGGCCCTTGCTGCAGGTCGAACAGCCCGGCAATTTCGTCATCGATCAAGGCTTTGAGCGCGGACTCGTCCAGCAACACCACCGGCTCGATCGCCAAGCTCAAACGTGCCTGCACCAGTTGTCGGGGCCCTTGCGCGCTGTCGACGAACACCGTGCGCAGCACATCGTGACGGGCCAGCAAGGCGTCGAAGCTGCGTTGCAGCGCAGGCAGGTCGAGGGCGCCGCGCAGGCGCAGCGCCGTAGGCACATGGTAGGCCGCGCTGTGGCGGTCCAGTTGCCAGAGGAACCACTGGCGCTCCTGGGCGTAGGACAGGTCGAGGGTCTCGAACTCGTCGCGCATCGCCGGGATCGGCAATGTCGCCAGGCTCATGTTTTTGCTGTGCAGCTTGTGCAGGAACGCTTGCCGTTGGGCGAGCGGTAAACGGATGAATCGCTGAACCAGAGACAGGTTATCGAGCTGAGTCATTCAAAGGGTCTCCAGGTCTGCCAGGAAGTCATGCATCTCACTCAGGTCTGCGCTGGAGTGAGGGGTCAGGTGGGCCGCCAGTTGTGCGGCGTAGTCGGCCAGGGACGTGGTGCTGAACAGCAAGTCCAGGGGCACTGCGGCGCCCTGTTCCATTTGCAGGCGCGCCGTCGCTTGCGTCGCCAGCAGGGAATGCCCACCCAGTTCAAAGAAGTTGTCGTCGCGCCCTACCCGTTCGAGCTTGAGCACGTCTTGCCAGATGTTGGCGATGCCCTGTTCGAGCGCGCCTTGTGGCGCCACGTAGGCACGCAGCAGTTGCTGGGCGTCCGGCAGCGGCAGGGCCTTGCGGTCGAGCTTGCCGTTGGGGGTCAACGGGAAACGTTCGAGCAGCAGCCAGTGCGCCGGCATCATGTAGTCGGGCAGCAAGGGCGCGAGCTGCGCCTTGAGGGCTTCGCGCAGGGCCGTGGGTTCGGCAGTCTCTGGATCGGTGGCCACCAGGTACGCCACCAACTGCAGGCCGCCCGGCCCGGGTTGTGGCACCACCACGGCTTCGCGGATCGCTTCCTGGGCCAGCAGGCAGGCTTCGATTTCCCCCAGTTCGATGCGGAAGCCACGGATCTTCACCTGATGGTCGACCCGGCCGATGTACTCGATCACGCCGTCGCCACGCTGGCGCGCCAGGTCACCGGTGCGGTACACCCGCGTGCCATTGCCGAACGGGTCCGGCAGGAATCGCTCGGCGGTCAGCGCCGCCCGGTGGTGGTAACCCCGGGCCAGGCCGTCGCCGCCAATCAACAGTTCGCCGATCAGCCCGACCGGGTTCGGCGCGAAATGATCGCCGACGATGTACAGCGACGTGTTGGCAATCGGCCGGCCGAGGTACGGCACGCGGTGCTCTTGAGTCAAGCGGTAGGCCGCCGACCAGATGGTGGTTTCGGTCGGGCCATACAGGTTCCAGACCTCGCCAGCGACATCGAGCAACCGCTCGGCCAGGTCCTCGGCCAACGCCTCGCCACCGCACAGGCATTTGCGCCCGGCCAACAAACCGGACGCCGGGTGGTCGAGCAACATGCGCCAGGTCGATGGCGTGGCCTGGACCACACTGACCTGTTGCCGGTCGATGGTCTTGAGCAGCGCCTCGGGGTCGTGGGCACTCTGCTTGTCCACCAGCACCACACAGGCACCGCTCAACAGTGCGCCGTAGAGTTCCAGGCCGAAGATGTCGAACGAGAACGTGGTCAGCGACAGCACCCGGTCACGGGCGGTGATGCCCGGTTCACGGGCCATGCTGGCGACAAAGTTCACCAGCGCTTCATGACGCACCATCACGCCCTTGGGCTTGCCGGTGGAACCCGAGGTGTAGATGGCGTAGGCCAAGTGCTCCGCATCCAAGCGCGTCGCCGGCGCCTCGCCGGCATAACCGTCGAGCCAGCCACCCTCCTGATCCAACACCAACGTATTAACGCCAACCCCACCCCCAGTGGGAGCGAGCTTGCTCGCGATGAGGCCCTCACCTTCAACATCATCATTGACTGAACCACCGCTATCGCGAGCAAGCTCGCTCCCACAGAACTGGTTGAGCAATGAACGTTGGGTCAGCAGCAGCTCGATACCGCTGTCTTCGATCATGTAGGCCAGGCGATCCTGGGGGAACGCCGGGTCCAGCGGCAGGTAGGCGCCACCGGCCTTGAGGATCGCCAGCAAGGCGACAATCATGTCCACGCCACGCTCCAGCGCCACACCGACCAACTGATCGGGCCCCACGCCCTGCTCGATCAAACAATGGGCCAGGCGGTTGGCCCGGACATTGAGTTCGGTATAACTCAGCACCTGATCGGCAAACACCAGCGCCGTGGCATCCGGCGTTTGCCGGGCCTGGGCCTCGAACAGCCGATGGACGCAGCGCGCCTGGGGATATTCCGCCGTGGTGGCGTTCCAGCCTTGCACGTGCTGGCGGGTTTCGCGCTCGTCGAGCAAGCCCAGTTCGCCCAGGGGCCGTTGCCCGGCGTCGATCATTTGCAGCAGCAAGCGTTGCAGGTGCACGCCGATCTGCTCGACCGAGGCCTCGGTGAAACGGGCGCACTGGTAGCTGAACTGCACCGCCAGCTCGGCACCGAGGCTGACCAGCAGGGTCAGCGGGTAGTTGGTCTGTTCCAGGTTGTCCACGGCACCGAAACGCAAGCCTTCAGGCGCACCGTGTGCCAAGGCTTCGGAAATCGGGTAGTTCTCGAATACCAGGATGTTGTCGAACAAGGCTTCGCCGCCCAGGCCGGCCCAGCGCTGGATGTCGAACAGCGCCGTGTGCTCGAACTCGCGCAAGGCCAGGTTCTGCGCCTGGACGCTGTGCAGCCAGTCGCCCAGGTCCTGTTCCGGCCGCGGACTGGCAATGACCGGCAAGGTGTTGATGAACAGGCCGATCTGGCCCTCGACGCCCACCAGGTCCGCCGGCCGCCCCGCCACCGTTGCGCCGAACGCCACACTGGCTTTGCCGGTGTAGCGTTGCAACAGCAACAGCCAGGCCGCTTGCACCAGGGTGTTGACCGTGACTTTGGCCTCGCGGGCGAACTCGGCCAGGCGTTGGGTCTGCATCCCATCCAACTGCATGCGGTGATGGCCGTACAGCGTCGCCGAGACGTCCTGTGCCGGGCGCGCAAACACCTGGGCCAGGCGCACCGGCTCATCCAGCGTGCGCAACTGTTGCGTCCAGAACCCTTCGCCGAGGCTCGCGTCCTGGCGTTGCAGCCAGGCGATGTAATCGCGATAACGGCCAGTCGGGCGTGCCACGCTGTCGCCGCGGTAATGCTGCAACACTTCGCCGAGCAACTGCGCGCTGCTCCAGCCATCCATCAGGATGTGATGGTTGGTGTAGATCAGGTGATGCCGATCCGTGCCGGTGCGCACCAGCACCAGGCGCATCAACGGCGCCTGGGTCAGGTCCACACCTTGGGCCCGCTCTTCATCGGCGAGGGTTTGCAAGGCGTCGTCGATATCCGTCCGCCCGTTCCAGTCGAGCACACGGAATGGCACCTCGACCTGACGCTGGACGATTTGCACCGGCTGCTCCAAGTCGCCCTGCCAGAAGAACCCGGTACGCAGAATGTCATGGGCATCGACCACCGCCTGCCAGGCGGCGCGGAAACGCTGCGGGTCGACGCCCTCGACGTCGAGGCGCATCTGGTTGATGTAATCGCCACTGCCGTGGCCGAGCAAGGAATGAAACAGCATGCCTTGTTGCATCGGCGACAGCGGGTAGATGTCGTCGACAGCCTGAGGGTCTCGGACCAATGTGTCCAATTGCGCCTGGGACAGCCGCGCCAGCGGGAAGTCCGACGGCGTCACGCCACGGTGCTGGCTGTCGCAGCAATGGTGGATGAGCGCGGTGAGTTCTTGCAGGTAGTCATCGGCCAGGCGCTGGATGGTCGCGGCGTTGAACAGGTCGCCGCTGAAGGTCCAGCTCAAGTCCAGCTCGCCGCCGAAGACTTTGCCGTCCAGCGCCAGCGGACTGCCCAGCGGGCCCTGCATGTTCAGCTCTTCACCGCCATGCTCGGCGGTGGGCACGAACAGGGCATCGTCAGCCGCCGCGAAACTGCCGTCGAACTGGCCAAGGTAGTTGAAGGTCAGTTGCGGCGTCGGCAAGGCCTGCAACGCTTGCCGTGCCGGCGCATCGCCCAGGTGCGCCAAGGCACCGAAACCGATGCCCTTGTGGGGGATGGCGCGCAGCTGTTCCTTGATCTGCTTCAGCGAAGCACCGAGCTCGGCAGCGGGTGTGAGGCGGGCCGGGAACAGGCTGGTGAACCAGCCGACCGTGCGGGTCAGGTCGATGTGTTCGAACAGTTCTTCGCGACCGTGGCCTTCGAGTTGCACCACCACGCTGTCAGCGCCAGTCCAGCGCACCATCACCCGCGCCAGGGCGGTGAGCAACAGGTCATTGACCTGGGTGCGATAGGCCGCCGGGGCTTGCTGCAACAGTTGCCGGGTGAGGGACTTGTCCAGTGACGTGCGGACAGTCATGGCCTGAGCCTGTTGCCGCCCACCCTGGGGGTTATCCCATGGCAACGCCGTGGAGACGCCTTGCAACTGCTGCTGCCAGAAACCCAGTTCGGCCTGCAGGGAGGCGCTGTGGGCATAGCCCTGCAACGCTTCGGTCCAGGCTTTGATCGCGCTGGTCTTGGCCGGCAACTGCACGGTTGCGCCGGTCAGTGCCTGCCGATAGGCCGTCTGCAAGTCTTCGACGAGGATCCGCCAGGACACCCCGTCGACCACCAGGTGATGCACGATCAGCAGCAAACGCTGGGTGCCATCGGCGAGGTTCGCCAGCACCGCGCGGATCAGCGAGCCGCCGTCCAGTTGCAGGCTGCGCTGGGCCTGATCGCCGAGGGCTTGCAGCGCGGCGAGATCGGCGACGTCGGCTTGCCAGACAATCCCGTCGGCCACCCCGTCACGGTAGCGCGCCGTCCAGCCTCCGGCCTGCTCGATGAAGGCCAGGCGCAGGCTGTCGTGGTGCGCGACCAGGGCATCCAAGGCCTGCTCCAACGCCTGGGCATCCAGCGCTTGGGTCGGCTTGAGCATCACCGACTGGTTCCAGTGATGATGCTCAGGAATCGCCTGGGCGAAGAACCACTGGTGAATCGGCAGCAGCGCCGTTTCGCCGGTGACCGGTCGTTGGTCGATCGCGTGCAGCGGTGCGCCCGTCTGGGCCACCGCCGCCAGCGCCTCGATGGTCTGGTGCTGGAACAAGTCCTTGGGAGTGAAGTGGATACCGGCCTGGCGAGCACGGCTGACCACCTGGATCGAGACGATGGAATCGCCGCCCAGTTCGAAGAAGTTATCCCGCAGGCCCACTTGCGCGAGCTTGAGCACGTCCTGCCAGATCGACACCAGTTGCTGTTCCAACGGGCTGCGCGGTGCCACGTAGGTTCGCTGCAATTGGCTGACGTCGGGCTTGGGCAGGTTCTTGCGGTCGAGCTTGCCGTTGGGGGTCAGCGGCAGGCGTTCGAGCAGCAGCAGATAAGCCGGGACCATGTGCGCCGGCAAAGTCGCCTTGAGCTGGTCACGCAAGTGCTCGGCGAAAGCCTCACCCACGGACTCGTCGGCCACCACATAGGCAACCAGACGCTTGCCGCTGCCAGCAGCCCCTTCCTGGGCCACCACCACCGCTTCGCGAACGCCGTCGAGGGCTTGCAGGCTGGCTTCGACTTCACCCAGTTCGATGCGGAAGCCGCGGATCTTCACCTGGTTGTCGATGCGGTCCAGGTAATCGAAGGTGCCATCGACCCGTTGGCGCACCAGGTCGCCGGTGCGGTAGAGCAAGCCGCCACTGCGGCTGAACGGGTCGGCGACAAACCGTTCGGCTGTCAGGCCCGGACGGTTCAGGTAGCCCCGCGCCAGCCCGGTGCCGCCCAGGTACAGTTCACCGGCCATGCCTTGGGGCAGCAGGTTCAAGTCAGCGTCGAGCACATAGGCGCTGCGGTCGCCGATGCGGCTGCCGATGGGTGCATAGGCGGCGCCACACGCCACGTCGCGGCCGGCCTTCCAGATCAACGGGGTGACCACGGTTTCGGTCGGGCCGTAGCCGTTGATGATGAACTCCGGATCGAGGGCGCGCTTGACCCGTTCGAAACTGGCGTTGGGCACCGCATCGCCGCCGAAGCAGTAGATGCGCACTTTCGGCGGGTTGCCCACGCGCTCGGCGTGTTCGGCCAGTTGTTGCAGGTACACCGGCGGGAACGCCACCACGGTCACGCCGTGCTCAGCCATGGCGTTGTAGGTCTGTTCCGGGGTCCACAGGCTGTCGTCGCGGATTAACAGCGAAGCACCATGGGTCAGACTGGTGAGCCAGCGTTCGTGGGCACCGTCGAAGGCGAAGGACATGAAGTGGAATTCGCAATCGCTGTCGCGCATTTCATAGCGTTCACCGATGGCCTGGCAGTGCATCGCCAGCGGACCGTGGGCCACGCTCACGCCTTTGGGGTTGCCGGTGGAGCCGGAGGTGTAGATCACGTAGGCCAGGTTCTGCGGATCGATACCCACGGCTGGGGCGTTCGTCGGTTGCAGGCTCAGGTCCAGGCGGTCGAGTTCCAGCACCTCGGCGGCCCCCTCCAGCGGCAGTTGTGCCGAGACACGGGAATCGGTGAGCAACAACGCCAGCCCCGAATCCTCGATCAGGTACGCCAGGCGTTCCCGTGGGTAACTGGTGTCCAGCGGCACATAGGCCGCGCCGGCCTTGAGCACCGCCAGCAGCGCGACGATCACCCCTTCGCTGCGCGGCAGGGCCACGCCAACCCGGGTTTCCGGGGCCACGCCACGGGCAATCAAGGCGTGGGCCAACTGGTTGGCGCGCCGGTCGAGGTCGCCATAGCTGAAACGCTGGCCGTCGAAAATCACCGCCGTCGCGTCGGGCTTGCGCGCCGCCAGATCGGCGATGCGCTGATGCACGGCGATGTCGGTCGGGTACGGCTGCGGATGATTGGCGACCTGTTGCCGGGCCTGTTCCTCGGCGCTGACCAGGGCGATTTGCCCGAGGTTGCGCGCCGCCGACTCGGCGAAGCGTTCCAACAACTGCAACAACTGCGCGCTGATGCCGTCGATGGCCGCCGGGCTGAAATGCGCCCGGTCGAAACTGTAGTGCAGCGCCAGCGTCTCGCCGAGGGTCACCGCCACGCTCAACGGGTAATGGGTTTGCTCCAGGTGGCTGACTTCGCCAAACACCGCGCCCTGCCCGGCGCCTTCTGCCAGGGCCTGGGCAATCGGGTAGTTCTCGAACACCAGGATGTTGTCGAACAGCGCCTCGCCGCCCTGGCCGGCCCAGCGCTGGATGTCCGCCAACGGCGTGTGCTCGAACTCCCGCAGGCTCAGGTTCTGTGCCTGCACGGCTTGCAGCCAGGCACCGACCGACTGGTCCGGACGTGGCGCGGCGATCACCGGCAAGGTGTTGATGAACAGGCCAACCTGTTGCTCGATGCCCGGCAGATCCGCCGGACGCCCGGCCACGGTGGCACCGAAGGCGACGCTGTCATGGCCGGTGTAGCGTTGCAGCAGCAACAGCCACGCCGCTTGCACCAGGGTGTTGAGGGTGACTTTCTGTTGGCGGGCGAACTGTTCCAGGGCCTGGGTGCGGGTCGCGTCCAGGGTCTGGAAGTGATCGCCATGGCCGCTGTGGATTTCGCTGGCGGACATGACGCGCGCCAACCGCGTCGGCTCTTGCAGGGTGGCCAACTGACCGGTCCAGAACGTCTCGCTCAGTTGAGCGTCCTGGCGTTGCAGCCAGGCGATGTAGTCGCGGTAACGTCCGACATTGGCCTTGGGCAAGCGACCGCTGTAGCGCTGCAAGACTTCCCCCAGCAATTGGGCGTTGCTCCAGCCGTCCATCAGGATGTGGTGATGGGTGTAGATCAAGTGCCAGCGCTCGGCCTCGGTCTGCACCAGCACCAGGCGCAGCAACGGTGCCCGGGCCAGGTCGAAGCCCTGACGGCGCTCGGCGTCGGCACATTCATTCAGAGCCTCGGCGAGGTGATCGTGCCCGCGCCAATCGAGGACCGTGAAGGGCAACTCGACCTGGCGATGGACGATCTGCAACGGTTGCTCGAGATCACCCTGCCAGACAAAACCACTGCGCAAGATGTCCTGGGCGTCGAGGGTGGCTTGCCAGGCGTCGGCGAAGCGCTGTGGATCGAGGCCCTGCACGTCCACGCGCAACTGGTTGATGTATTCCCCTGCCGCCTGCTCGTACAAGGTGTGGAACAGCAAGCCCTGCTGCATGGGCGACAGTGGATAGAGGTCGTCCAATTGCCCGGCGGCCACCGGCAGGCTGTCGAGTTGCGCCTGGCTGATGCGGGCCAGGGGGAAGTCCGATGGCGTGGCCTGGGGCGTTTCCAGCGCGCAGCAGTGTTCGATCAACGTCCTCAGTTCAGCGAGGTAGTCAGCGGCCAGTGTCTCGATGGTCTGCTGCTTGAACATCCGCTCGCTGAAACCCCAGTTCAGGGACAGCTCGCCGCCATAGACCTGGCCTTCCACCGTCAACCAATTCGCCAGCGGTGCCCGGGCATGTTGCGCCGCGCCACTGCCTTCACCAGAGGGAACAAACAGCGCGCCGTCGTCGAACTGCCGGTCGAACTGGCCCAGGTAATTGAAGGTGATGCGCGGCGCCGGCAAGGCCGCCAGTTCGGCACGCACCGCCGGTTCGCCCAGGTAGCGCAGCACGCCATAACCCAGGCCCTTGTCCGGCACGGCGCGCAGTTGTTCCTTGATGGCCTTGACCGACGCACTCAATGCCGGCACCGGGCTGAGGCTGACCGGGAACAGGCTGGTGAACCAGCCAACGGTACGGGTCAAGTCAACGCCGTCGAACAGCGCTTCACGGCCATGGCCTTCGAGCTGGATCAGCGTGCTGTCCTGGCCGGTCCAGCGGCACACCGTACGGGCCAGGGCCGTCAGCAGCAGGTCATTGACCTGGGTGCGGTAGGCCTTGGGCGCCTGTTGCAGCAGTTGGCGGGTCTGTTCGGCGTCCAGCCGCACTTGCACCTTGCGCTCGTCACACGCCAGCAGCAGGCGCTCGGGGTAATCGCACGGCAAGCCGTTGCCGGCCGGCGCATGACCCTGGGCACGCCAGTAATCGAGGCTGGCCATGAAGCCATCGAGATGCCCGTGCAGGTGCGCCGACCATTGTCCATAAGCGCTGGTCTTGGCCGGCACCTGGATCGCCTGGCCGGCCTGCAGTTGGCGGTAGAACTGCTGCAGATCGTCCAGCAGCACGCGCCAGGAAACACCGTCCACCACCAGGTGATGGATCGCCAGCAACAAGCGCTGGCTGCCGTCGACCATGTCCACCAGCAACGCCCGCAACAGTGGCCCGTCTTCCAGGTCGAGGCTGCGCTGGGCGTCGTCGCACAGGGCGTTGAGTTGTTCGACCGAGGTCGCCTGGCGCTGCCACAACACACTGGCCGCCGACGGCTCGGCATAGGCTTGCTGCCATTGGCCGTTCACCTGGGTAAAGCGCAGGCGCAGGCTGTCATGGTGCTCAGCCAAGCGGGCCAGGGCCGAGGCCAATGCCACGGCATCAAGGTGTTCGCCCGGCACCAGCAGCAGCGACTGGTTCCAGTGTTGCCGCTCGGGAATATCGCGCTCGAAGAACCACTGCTGCACCGGCGTCAACGGCACCGCGCCGCGTGCCAGACCCTGATCGATCGCCTGGCTGTCGCCCTGGCGCGCTACGAGCGCCAGGCTGCGCAGGGTCTGGTGTTGGAACAGGGCCTTGGGATTGAGCACGATCCCGACTTGCCGCGCCCGGCTGACCACTTGCATGGAGACGATGGAATCACCGCCCAGCTCGAAGAAGTTGTCTTCCAGGCCGATGCTGTCGAGGTTCAGCACGTCCTGCCAGATCGCCGCCAGGGCTTTTTCCATGGGGCTGTGGGGCGCGACGAATTCCCGCTGCTGCTCGCTGCCGTCAATGGCCGGCAACGCTTTGCGGTCGAGCTTGCCGTTGGGAGTCAGCGGCAGTTGTGGGAGGAACACCAGGTAGGCCGGCACCATGTAGTCCGGCAGGTGTTCACGCAGAGCGGCCTTGAGGGCTTCGCGCAATTGCACCTGGGCGTCGGCGTCGGCCAACACCGCAGCCTCGCGCGGGACGATGAAAGCCACCAGTTGCTGGCCGTGCTCGCCGTCCTGGGCCAGCACCGCCAGTTCGCGCACCTGGGGTTGTTGCAGCAGGCGCGCTTCGATTTCCCCCAGTTCGATACGGAAGCCGCGGACCTTGACCTGATGGTCGATGCGACCGACGTATTGCAAGGCGCCGTCGGCCTGGTAGCGGGTCAGGTCGCCGGTGCGGTACAGGCGTTCGCCGGTTGTGGAAAACGGGTTGGGCACATACTTCTCGGCGGTCATCGCGGCACGGCCGAGGTAACCACGGGTGATGCCCGCGCCGCTCAGGTACAGCTCCGCCGAGACGCCTTGGGGCACCGGTTGCAGGTCGGCGTCCAGCAGGTAGCTGGCGGTGTGCTTGAGGGGCCGGCCGATGTTCGCCGTGCCGCCGGCGGTGCGCCGGGTCCAGGTGGAATAGGTGGTGTCTTCCGAGGGGCCGTAGAGGTCGTAGACATGCTCTACCCCTTGTGGGAGCGAGCTTGCTCGCGATGGCGCCCTGTCAGTTGGCCCATGGGGATCTGACCCGCCGCTATCGCGAGCAAGCTCGCTCCCACAGGAAGAGGATTGTTGGTACAGCGCATCCACCAGGCTTTGCTTCAGTGGCTCACCAGCGAGGTTGATGATGCGCACGCTGGCCGGGATCTCGCCGCTGCGCTGCAACGCGGCAATCGCCGAGGGCACGGTGTTGATCAGTCGCACCTGATCCCGGGCCGGCAATTGCGGCAACTCCAGGGCATTGCGGGCGATGATCAGCGAGCCGCCGTTGGCCAGGGTCACGAACAGTTCCCATACCGACAAATCGAAGCACACCGACGTTGAGGCGAGTACGCCCTGGATGTCGTCGCGGCTGTAGACCGATCGGGACCAATCGATCAGCGCCAGCACGTTGCGATGGGCAATCGCCACGCCCTTGGGGTTACCGGTGGAGCCGGAGGTGTAGATCACGTAGGCGAGGTTGTCTGGCGTGACGTGGGTGACCGGTGCACCCAGTGGGTACTGCCCCAGCTCGATCCGATCCAGCATCAGCACGGCGGTTTCGGCCGGTACGTTCAGCGTCGCCGCCACCGCCTGTTCGGTCAGCAAGACCCGGGCGTGGCTGTCGTCGAGCATGTAGGCCACGCGCTCGGCCGGGTAGTCCGGGTCCAGCGGCACGTAGGCGCCGCCGGCCTTGAGTACCGCCAGCAAGGCGATCAGCAGGTGCTCGGAGCGCGGCATCGCCACGCCCACGCGCACTTCCGGGCCCACGCCCAATTCGATGAGTTTATGGGCCAGGCGATTGGCGCGGCCGTCGAGTTCGCTGTAGCTCAGTCGGATGTTGGCGAAGGTCACCGCCAGTGCATCCGGCGTAGCCTGGGCCTGGCGGGCGATCATCTGGTGGATGCACAGCGCCTGGTCGAACGGCGCATCCACCGGGTTCCAGTCATGGATCAGGCGCTGGTACTCATCGGCTTCCAGCAGCGGCAACTCACCGACGAGTGCGCGGCTGTCGGCGACCATGCCGTGCAGCAGCCGTGTCCAGTGCCGGGCCATGCGCTCGACCGTGGCGGCATCAAACAGATCGTTGGCATAGGTCAGCGCCGCATGCAGTTTGCCGGCCTTTTCCCAGGTGTCGAGGGTCAGGTCGAACTGCGTGGTGCGACCCTGCCATTCCAGCATCGACAACTCCAGCCCCGACGCCGTGCGGATGCTGGCGATGTCGGCCACTTGTGGCTGGTGGTTGTACATCACCTGGAACAGCGGTGTATGGCTGAGGCTGCGCTCCAGTTTCAGGGCTTCCACCAACCGTTCGAACGGCAGGTCCTGATGGGCCTGGGCGCCGAGGGCGGCTTCCTTGACCGTGCGCAGCAGCTCATCGACACGGGTCTGGCCGCCGAGCTCGGTGCGCAATACCTGGGTGTTGACGAAGAAGCCGATCAACCCTTCGGTTTCGGCGCGGTTGCGGTTGGCGATGGGCACGCCGACGCGGATATCGGTGTGGCCGGTGTAGCGATGCAGCAGCACGTTGAACGCGCCAAGCAGGAGCATGAACAGGGTGATGTTGTGCTGCTGGGCGGTGGCGCGCAGTTGCTCGGCCAGTGCCGGCTCCACAGCGAACTCAAAGCGCGTGCCGCGATAGCTCGGCATCGCCGGGCGTGGGTGATCGATGGGCAGTTCCAGCACGGGATGCTCATCGCCCAATTGCGCCTGCCAGTATTCGAGTTGACGCGCCTGCTCGCCAGCTTCCAGCCAGCGGCGTTGCCACAGGGCGTAGTCGCTGTACTGGATCGGCAAATCGGCCAGTTGCGGCGCCACGCCTGCTTCATGGGCGTCGTAGCAGCGGATGAACTCGTCGATCAGTACGTTCATCGACCAGCCGTCGGAGACGATGTGGTGCAAGGTCAGCAGCAGCACATGTTCCTGCTCATCGAGGGTGAGCAATTCGACCCGCAGCAACGGGCCGCTGGACAGGTCGAAAGGCTGCATCGATTGCGCTTCGGCAGCCTGGCGCACCGCCTGCTCGCGCTCGGCCGCCGGCAAGGCGCTGAAGTCCTGGCGCTTGATCGCCAGCGCTGTGTTGGAGGGGACTTGCAGCAGGCTGTCATCGGCCTGGCGCTGGAACACTGTGCGCAGGGTTTCATGACGGGCCACCAGGCTGGCGAAGGCTTGCTCCAGGGCCGGCAGGCTCAACGCGCCCTTGAGCCGCACCGCGCCCGGCAGGTTGTAGGCGCCGCTGCCCGGCTCCAGTTGCCAGAGAAACCACATGCGCTGCTGGGCATAGGACAACGCCTGGCGATCCTCGGCCTCGACACCCCGGGGAATGGGAAAACCGCTGAACTCCACGCCCTCCTTGTCCAACGCGGCCAGGAACATCCGGCGCTTTTCCAGGGGCAACCCGATAAACCGGCGAGCAAGTTTCAAGGCGTCTTCAGCATTCATTTCTGGGGTATCCGGAATCAGTGGGCACAAGGCACAAAGGCAAGTCGTCCCTATGAAACGAATGCAAGCCGGAAAAATTAGCGTTTGGGAATTTGTGTCAGGAAGGGGGCAGGACGAAGATTTCGAGAATGATGCGGAGCACTCATGTGGGAGCGAACTTGCTCGCGATAGCGGTGGGTCAGCTTGCTGTTCGCTGACTGACACGACGCCATCGCGAGCAAGCTCGCTCCCACAGGGGATGGATCACCCCAGCCAATGTGGGGAAGGCATTTGAATGAGCTGGGAATCCAATCAGGCGCTGATCGCCAACCCATGCCGCCGATGATGCACGCTCAACTGATCCTTGATCAGCCGCAGCACCTTGGCCTCGTGCTCGTGAATGAAGAAGTGCCCGCCCGCCAGCATGTCCACCGAGAAGCTGCCCGTGGTTTCCTGGCGCCAGCCCATCAGTTGCTCCGTGGTGGCCTTGTCGGTCGTGCCGCCGAACACATGCACCGGGCAGTCGAGCAGCGGCCGTTGCCGCGGCTGGAAGCGTCCGCACAGCAAAAAGTCGGCACGCAGGATCGGCAGGGTCAGGGCCATCAGTTCTTCATTGGCCAGGATCTCCTCGCTCGTGCCGTTGAGGGTGCGCAGTTGCTCGATCAACTCAGCGTCAGTTTTCGCCTTGGCGAAACCGCGGTCGTAGTCGGCTCGCATCGTCGGCGCCGCGGTGCCGGAGGCAAACAGCGCCACCGGTTCCGGGCTGCCGAGTTCACGCAGGGCATGGGCGATTTCGCAGGCCAGCAGCGCGCCCAGGCTGTGGCCGAACAAGGCGTACGGGGCCTGGAGCGTCGGGTACAGCTCCCGCGCCAGTTGCATCGCCAACGGGCCCATGTCGGTGTGCAGCGGCTCGTCGAAGCGCGCCCCGCGTCCCGGCAACTCCACCGGTTGCACATGCAGCCATTGCGGCAACTTGCGCCGCCAGCGGCTGTACACCATCGCGCTGGCGCCGGAATAAGGCAGGCACAGCAGGGTCAGTTGGGTCACTGCGGTTTTCTCCGATCGGTCGTGTAGGAAAGATAACGAGATCGTAACCCACAAAATTAGTCAAAACCGTTACGTTCGCTCCATCTTTCCCGTCCGACCTTATACTGGCGACCTCGACTCACTCCACCGCACAGGAGAACGCCATGGGCTGGTCCGCCAAGCAATACGTCACCTTCGAACAGGAACGTACCCGTCCGTCCCGGGACCTGCTCGCCGCCATTCCCCCCACACAGGCCCGTTCGGTGATCGACCTGGGCTGTGGCCCAGGCAATTCCACCGAACTGTTGGTGGAACATTTCAGCGGCGCCACGGTGCGCGGCCTGGACAGTTCCAGCGACATGGTCGACGCCGCACGCAAACGCTTGCCCGCCGTGGCGTTCGACACTGCGGACATCGGCCAATGGGATGAACCCGGGCCGTTCGACGTGATCTTCGCCAACGCAGTGCTGCAATGGCTGCCCGACCACGCCACCCTGCTGCCCTCGCTGATCGGCAAACTCGCCCCCGGTGGCAGCCTGGCGATCCAGATGCCCGACACCCTGCACCAACCCTCCCACCGCTTGATGCGGGAAATTGCAACCAACGGTCCCTGGGCCAACCAACTGGCCGGGGCGGCGGATTCGCGTACCGAGGTGGAGGATCCCAGCACCTATTACTCGATCCTCAAGCCCCACTGCAGCCGCGTCGATGTGTGGCGCACCACCTACCATCACCCCTTGGCCGGCGGCGCCGCAGGCGTGGTGGAATGGTTCAAGGGCAGCGGCTTGCGGCCGTTTCTCGAGCCGCTGGATGAGGCGCAACGCGAGCAGTACCTGGCGCACTATCTCAAGGCGATCGAGCAGGCTTATCCAGCCCTGGACGATGGGACCGTGCTGCTGCCGTTTCCCCGGGTGTTCATGGTCGCGACGCGCTAGGGCGAGGGTCGATGACGCAGCGACGAGGGCCTAAATTTCTGCTCCGGCCCCTCGTTACCTGCTAAGACCAAAAACCCGCAAGAGTGACCGCCGTGGACCTGCAAACCATCCTGGGCAAGCTGTTCGCCAATGCCGGCGCCGTTGGTATCGAAGGCGTCTTCCAATTCGTGTTCGGCCCGCACCAGGCGTACTGGTCCGAGGTCAAGGCCAGCAGCCGCACCGAGGCTGGCCGCCACACCAGCCCCGACGTCACCATCGAGGTGGCGGAGAAGGACTTCCTCGGGATCATGGCCGGCATGGCCAACGTGGAAGAACTGTTCGCCAGCGGTCGCCTGAAGATCGGCGGCAACATGGGCCTGGCGACGTTGCTGCCGCAGATCATCGACCATGCCCGGCATGGCGGTGGCGTGGTGGAAAAGGTCGACATGAACAAGCGCTACCCCACCCCGCCGCGCTTCAGCGAAAAGCTCACCGCCAGCCTGCCGACCCAACGCAGCGTGCAACGGCGGCCTCGCAGCGGGCTGTCGGTGCAGGAGTTTCGCGCCCAGTACCTGCCCCACGGCATTCCGCTGGTCATCAGCGATGCCTTGCAGGACTGGCCGTTGTTCAAGCTCAGCCGCGAAGAATCCCTGGTGCATTTTGCCGAACTGCAAGGCATCACCCGCCACGGCGACTACGTGAAGAAGACCTTCTCCACCGAACGGGACTTTCGCTCCACGTCCATGGCCGACTTCATCGCCTCCCTCGACAGCCCGGCGGCCAAGGGCGCCGACGGTGAACCACCGGCCTACATGGGTAACAACATCCTGCCGGCGCGGCTGATGGAGCAGATCAAGTTTCCGCCCTACTTCGACCCGTCGCTGTTCATCCCACCGCGCATCTGGATCGGCCCCAAGGGCACCTTGACGCCGCTGCACCGCGACGACACCGACAACCTGTTCGCCCAAGTCTGGGGCCAGAAAATCTTCACCCTCGCCGCACCTCACCACCGCGAAGCCCTGGGCACCTGGTCCACGGCCCCCCAAGGCGGGCTGGACGGCTGCGACTTCAACCCAGACGCGCCGGACTACCAACGCTTCCCCCACGCCCGGGACGTGACCTTCATGCGCGTGACGCTGGAGGCTGGGGATTTGCTGTTTTTGCCGGAAGGCTGGTTCCATCAGGTGGAGTCGGTGTCGACGTCGTTGTCGGTGAATTTCTGGGTGAATTCAGGGCGGGGTTGGTAGCGGTCGGCCTAAAGCAACATTCTTTGTGGCAGGAGGATTGTGGGAACAAGGCTTGCCCGCGACGAAGGCAATGCGGTCTTTCAGAAATCGAGTCGCCTGTTTCGCGAGCAAGCTATGCCCCCACAGTCCCCTTGCCACAGGTTTGTGTTTGGACCTGGAATATGAAGACTGCTTCACCCAAGTGAACTCCACCCTCCTCGCACCAGTCAGCAGGTAAGGCCCTCCATTCAAGGTGCTAGACCATGCAGATATCCCTCGCCCGACAGGTTGCCCTGGTCACCGGCGCCAGCTCCGGCATTGGCGCAGGCTCGGCCAGGGCGTTGGCCGAAGCCGGTGCCGCGGTGGTGCTCAACTACCACTCCAGCGCCGGCCCGGCGCAAGACCTGGCCCGTGAAATCAACGCCAACGGCGGCCGCGCCATTGCCGTCGGTGCCGATGTGTCGAAGGAGCACGAGGTCGAGCAGTTGTTCGCCCAAACCCTCGAAGCCTTTGGCACGCTGGACATCCTGGTGGCCAATTCCGGCCTGCAAAAAGACGCCGCCGCCGTCGACATGAGCCTGGAAGACTGGAACACCGTGATCGGCACCAACCTCACCGGCCAGTTCCTCTGCGCCCGCGCCGCCCTGCGGGTCTTCAACCGCCAGGGCATTCGCCAGGGCGTGTCCCGGGCCGCCGGCAAGATCATCCACATGAGTTCGGTGCACCAGCGCATTCCCTGGGCCGGCCACATCAATTACGCCGCGTCCAAGGGCGGTGTCGATCTGCTGATGCAAAGCCTGGCCCAGGAAACCAGCCACCAGCGCATCCGCATCAACAGCATCGCCCCCGGTGCCATCCGCACGGCGATCAATCGCGAAGCCACCGAGGGCGAGCAGGAGCAAAAGCTGCTGGCGCTGATTCCCTACGGTCGCGTCGGCGATGTGGAGGACGTCGCCAACGCGGTGGTCTGGCTGGCCTCGGACTTGTCCGATTATGTGGTGGGTACCACGCTGTTCATCGATGGCGGGATGAGCCTTTATCCAGGGTTTCGTGACAATGGCTGATCATGACGAACCGCAAAGCCCCATCGAGAACCACGGCATCATTGGCGACATGCGCACCGCCGCGCTGGTCAATGATCGCGGCAGTGTCGATTTTTTCTGCTGGCCGGAATTCGACAGCCCGTCGATCTTCTGCTCGCTGCTGGACACTGCGCAAGCAGGCATCTTCCAGCTCGCGCCAGACCTGCCGGATGCCCGTCGCCAACAAATCTACCTGCCCGACACCAACGTCCTGCAAACCCGCTGGCTGAGCGACGGCGCCGTGGTGGAAATCACCGACCTGCTGCCCATCGGCGACAGCGAGGACGATCTGCCGGTGTTGATTCGCCGTGTGGGCATGACCATCGGCAGCGCGACGTTTCGCCTGCGCTGCGCGGTACGCCACGACTATGCCCGGGCTACCACCACGGCGCGCCAGGACGGTGCCCACATCTGTTTCGAGGCGCCGGGACAACCGAGCCTGCGCTTGTGCGCCGACCAACCCATGACGCTGGACGGGAACGCAGCGGTGGCCGAGTTCACCCTTACGCAAGGCCAGAGTGCCGAGTTCCTGCTGGGCGGCATCGACGACCCACGCCTTCAGGACGACGTCAGCGCGATATGCCTGGAGCGGACCCTGGCGTTCTGGCGCGGCTGGATCGGCCAATCCAACTATCGCGGACGCTGGCGGGAAATGGTCAATCGCTCGGCCCTGGCGCTGAAGCTGCTGACCTCGCGCAAGCACGGCGCCATCCTCGCCGCCGCCACCTTCGGCCTGCCGGAAACCCGCGGCGGCGAGCGCAACTGGGATTACCGCTACACCTGGATCCGCGACGCTTCGTTCACGGTCTACGCGTTCATGCGCCTGGGCTTCGTCGAAGAAGCCAACGCCTACATGCGCTGGTTGCGCGGGCGGGTCAGCGACTGCTGTGACCAGCCGACCAAACTCAACATCCTCTACGGCCTGGACGGCAGGCTGGAGCTGCCGGAAACCGAGCTGTCGCACCTGAGCGGGTTCGGCAATGCGCAGCCGGTGCGCATCGGCAACCTGGCCTACCAGCAGGTGCAATTGGATATTTTCGGCGAGTTGATGGACGCGGTGTACCTGGTCAACAAATACGGCGAAGCCATCTCCCATGAAGGCTGGAAACATGCCGTCGACGTGGTCGACCAGGTGTGCGAGGTCTGGCAGGACAAAGACGTGGGCATCTGGGAAATGCGCGGCGACAAGCAGCACTTCCTGCATTCGCGGCTGATGTGCTGGGTCGCCGTCGACCGCGCCATCCGCCTGGCCGAAAAACGCTCCCTGCCCGCCCCGTTCGCCCGCTGGGACGAGACCCGACAGGCCATCTACCAAGACATCTGGACGAATTTCTGGAACGAGGAGCACCAGCATTTCGTCCAGCGCCTGGGCAGCACCGCCCTCGACGGCTCGATGCTGTTGATGCCCCTGGTGCGTTTCGTCAGCGCCCGTGACCCGCGCTGGCTCTCCACGCTCGATGCCATCGAAAAACACCTGGTGCGCGACGGCATGGTCTATCGCTACCGCAACGACGACAGCCCCATTGACGGCCTCAGCGGCATCGAAGGCTCATTCGCGGCCTGCTCGTTCTGGTACGTCGAATGCCTGGCCCGCGCCGGCCGCGTGGAAAAAGCCCAGCTGGAATTCGAACAACTGCTGCGCTACGCCAACCCGCTGGGGCTGTACGCCGAAGAGTTCGACAGCCACGGTTACCACTTGGGCAACACGCCCCAGGCCTTGACCCATCTGGCGTTGATCAGCGCTGCGAGTTTTCTGGACCGCAAGTTGAGCGGGGAGAAGAATCATTGGCAGCCGTGAGCGGAGTGGTCTGTGGCGAGGGAGCTTGCTCCCGCTCGACTGCGCAGCAGTCGCAAGAATCCTGGGGTCGCTTCGCAACCCAGCGGGAGCAAGCTCCCTCGCCACAAGAGCGGTGTGTCCGTTAGCCGGTCGTCTCCAAGTTATCCAACGCACGGTTGGCCAGCAATCTGGCCAGCTCGATCAACTGCTGAATCCCCAGTGCTACGTGTCGCCGGGAGCCCTCCAGCTCGAACCCCAGGTCACTGACCAGCGCATCGGCCGAGGCCAGGGTTTCGCTGAGGCTGGTCAACACCGACTCGGTGTTTAGCCCGGGGACCACGGTGAACACCTGACCGTCCTGGGTATCGGGTTTGGCTGGGGTGGGAGACAAGTGAATGTCCAGCGCCCGGTCGGCGGCTTCGCGGAGTTTTTTTGTGTCGAGGGTGGTGTAGGCAGAAAGGTCTTCGGCGCGTGGAGGGTTGGGGGTGATCTTGACCATGATATGAATCTCCATTCGAACGTGGAGTTCACCATTTCCGCGACCAAGCAGAAGGTGGCGAACTGTACGCAGGTTGGTCGACCAGGGAATGGAAACCCGGCAGGGCCCGAAGCCCTCCCACGCACAGTCAGCCATAAAACAGACAGCCGCTCGCGCGGCACCGTGCGCCATTCTAAACCCGGGCGACCAAACCCGGTCGCTGATTTTGCAGCGACGAGCAAAGCCTATCCCCGCCTCTTCCGAACCGGCAACCGACGCGACTCGTCGGAAAATTCCGGTTCAACCACATTTTTTGTAGGAACGCATAACCTGTGGCGAGGGAGCTTGCTCCCGCTCGACTGCGCAGCAGTCGCAAAATCTTCCAACCTCCAAAGAATCAGCGTCTGGTGAGGGGTCGCTTCGCAACCCAGCGGGAGCAAGCTCCCTCGCCACAAGAGCATTGCAGTCTCCGGGCCCCATTTATCGTTACGCCCCCTTTCGAGTTGCCAGCCCCTCCAACCCCTCCTAAGATCGATGCTCTCACGGGTGCAGCGGAGCTGCCCGATAAAAACCCGACTCAAGGACCTGACATGACCCATATCAAACGCCCCATCACCACCCCACCCCGAACAGGCCTGACCCGCGAAAACCTCTGGGAAGGCCAGGACCGGGGCCTGATCAAGTGCTGGGAAATCGGCCGCGACCGGGCGATGAAGTTTCCCGAACTGGCGCAACGTTGCCTGGCCGGTGAATTGCCGGTGCTGGGTTGGAAAGGTGGCGTCAGCCGCAGCCTGAAGAAAAACGAAAAATTCGGTTGCCTCAAGTACCTCGCCCAATGGCAGGGCCTGCGCGGTGAGGACCTGGACATCGACCTGACCCAGGAACGCACCCTGACCTGTTCCAGCACGAACATGATCGTGACGTTTACCCCGGATCGGGCCAAATACGTCAACCAGGAACCTGCCTGAACGCAACCGCACACTGCCGGAGGCCGACATGAACCTTGAGCCCAGGATCGACTTCGCCGTCACGCCGTTGCTGCGCATCGCCTACGAAGAACACGGCCCCGCCAGCGGCGACCCCATCATCCTGCTGCACGGTTTTCCTTACGACCCCAGGGCGTTCGATGAGGTCGCGCCGGCCCTGGCCCAGCGTGGCTATCGGGTCATCGTGCCCTACCTGCGCGGCTACGGCCCGACCCGCTTCAACAACCCGGCCATCATGCGTTCCGGCCAGCAAGCGGCGTTGGCCCAGGACCTGCTGGACCTGATGCACGTACTCTCCATCCCCCAAGCGGCGCTGTGCGGCTACGACTGGGGCGGTCGAGCGGCGTGTATCGTCGCGGCCCTGTGGCCCGAGCGTGTGCGCTGCCTGGTGACCGGCGATGGCTACAACCTGCAGGACATTCCACGCTCCACCCAGCCGCTGGACCCGCAAACCGAACATCGCCTGTGGTACCAGTATTACTTCCACACGGCCCGGGGCGTCGAGGGCCTGACCCGGAACCGGCGTGAACTGTGTGGCTTGCTCTGGCGCCTGTGGTCACCGACCTGGACACGGGGCGCCGAACTGTACCCCCGTAGCGCCGCGTCGTTCGATAACCCGGACTTCGTCGACGTGGTGATCCACTCCTACCGTCATCGCTTCATGTACGCGCCGGGCGACCCGACGCTGGAGTGGATGGAGGAACGGCTGGCGGCACAACCGGCCATCAGCGTGCCGAGCATTTCCCTGTGCGGCGCCGATGACGGCGTGGGGCCCGCGTCGGACCACGATGAAGACGTCGAGCATTTCACGGGGTTCTATGAGCGCCGAGTGCTGCCCGGTGTTGGCCACAATATTCCCCAGGAAGCCCCCGAAGCCACGCTCAAGGCATTGCTGGATCTGCTTGAGGGCTGACGGCGAACCGCTCGCGATAGGCCTGGGGCGTCACGCCCATGGCCCGCAGGAAACTGCGGCGCAGGGTTTCTTCGCTGCCGAAGCCACATTGCACCGCCACCCGCTTGATCGACACCGCCGTGTCGGCCAGCAGGCGGCGAGCGGTTTCCACGCGAATCAACTCCACGGCCCGCGCCGGGGTCTGGCCGGTGTCGGCGCGGTAGTGCCGTACAAAGCTGCGTTCGCTCATGCCCACCTCGGCGGCCAGGCTCGACAGGCCCAGGTCACGGGTGAGGTTTTCGGCGATCCAGGCATGCAGGTCATCAAAACGACTGCCTTGCTTTTGTAGCGACAAGGTCACGCTGAACTGCGATTGGCCGCCAGGGCGCTTGAGGAACACCACCAGGTGCCGGGCGACCTCCAGTGCCACCGCACGGCCCAGGTCCTCCTCGACCAGCGCCAGGGCCAGGTCGATGCCGGCCGTGACCCCGGCCGAGGTCCAGACCGGACCGTCGTTGATGAAAATCGGGTTGGGTTCGACCCGCAATTGCGGATGTTGCTCGGCCAGTTGTTCGCAGCGGGTCCAGTGCGTCACCACGCGCCGTCCGTCCAGCCAACCGCTGGCGGCCAGCAGGAATGCCCCGGTGCACACCGACGCCACCCGGCGCGAACGCAGGCCATGATCCTTGACCCAGGCCACCAGCGCCGGGTCCTTCGCCGCTTCGTACACACCCCAGCCTCCGGCGATCAACAGCGTGTCGCTGCCTTCGCTCGGCAGCGGCTCGGCCATCAGCGCCAACCCCGCCGAGGACATCACCGCCCCGCCGCCCACGGCGATGACCGTCGGCGTGTACGGCAGCGGCAGGCCTTGCTGGCGGGCCAGGTCGTTGGCCGATGCGAAGACCTGCAAGGGCCCGGTGACATCCAGCACTTGCACGTTGGCGAAGGCCAGGACATGAACGATTTTCGGAGAGTTGGGCATATTGGCGTGATTCGTGGGCTTATTGGCGTATACGCCAGAGCCTACGGATCTAAAGTAAAACCGTCCACCCCTCGGGCATCATCCAAAGGAGAACGCGACATGACGTTGCAGATCGGTTTGCTGTTATTTCCCCAAGTCCAGCAGTTGGACCTGACCGGCCCTTATGACGTGCTGGCCTCGTTGCCGGACGTGAAGGTCCACTTGGTCTGGAAGGACCTGGCGCCGGTCACCGCCAGCACCGGGCTGGTGTTGCTGCCCACCACCACGTTCGAGGACTGCCCGAAGCTCGACGTGATCTGCGTCCCCGGCGGGACCGGCGTCGGCCCCCTGATGGAAGACGAACAGACACTGGCCTTCATCAAGCGGCAAGCCGCCGACGCGAAATACATCACCTCGGTGTGTACCGGTGCGCTGGTGCTCGGTGCCGCGGGCCTGCTGCAAGGCAAGCGCGCCACCACTCACTGGGCCTATCACAGCCTGCTGCAAACCCTGGGCGCGACGCCGGTCAAGGAGCGCGTAGTCCGCGATGGCAACCTGCTCACCGGTGGCGGCATCACGGCCGGGATCGACTTCGCCTTGACCCTGGCGGCCGAACTGTTCGACCAGGACACCGCAGAGCTGGTCCAGCTGCAACTCGAATACGCCCCTGCCCCACCGTTCAACGCCGGCAGCCCGGACACCGCGCCGACGCGCGTGCTGGAAGAAGCGAACCGGCGTGCGGCCGAGTCGTTCCGGGTACGCTCGCAAATCACCCAGCGTGCTGCGGCGCGGTTGGAACAGGCGTAACGATCAGTCCCGATGGAAATGAAATCCGTGGTGAGGGGGAGTTGTCCCCTCACCGCAAAGGCCATCGGTTCATCATCCCTCCTGGCGATACAACACCATCCCCGCGTGGTAGAGCACGCCTTCGCGAAAATCCCCATCGGCGGTGAAACCGGTGTCGTCGTGGTATTCGATATGGTCATCCTGCAGCCAGTAGTCGCCCTGATATGCGCTCTCACGTACACCTCGCGCTTCGTCATAGCGTCCGCCCGGCAGCAGCCGATGGCGAATCACGCCATCAGCCGTCACCCATAGGCCGACGAATTTATCCTGGTCTCCAAATGCCTTTCTCATGGGACATCTCCTGTCAGTCAAGTCGGTCAGAATGGACTGGCGGTTGGCCGCACGATCAATTCGCTGACGTCTACGTCCGCTGGTTGTTCGATGGCGTAGGCGATTGCCCGGGCGATGGCTTCGGCCGGAATGGCGATCCTGCGGAACTCACGCATTTCGGCACGTCCACCTTCATCGGAAATGCTATCGGCCAGTTCCGATTCGGTCACACCAGGGGAAATCACCGTCACCCGCACATCGCCCCCGACTTCCTGGCGCAAGCCCTCGGAAATCGCGCGCACGGCGTACTTGGTGGCGCAGTACACGGCGGCCGTCGGGCTGACGGCGTAGGCACCAATGGAGGCGATGTTGATGAACTGGCCGCTGCGTTGACGCTGCATCAACGGCAGGCCGGCGGCGATACCGTGGAGCACGCCGCGGATGTTGACGTCGATCATGCGATCCCACTCCTCGACTTTCAGCGCCTCGAGCTTGGAGAGCGGCATGACCCCGGCATTGTTGATGATCACGTCGACCCGACCGAATCGCTCGACAGCAAAGTCGACGAAGTCCTGGACATCCTCACGACGGGTCACGTCCACGGCCTTGCAGACCGCCTGCTGGCCGGCGGTTTCGAGTTCCTGCACCAGTGTTTGCAAACGATCGATGCGCCGCGCACCAAGCACGACACGAGCACCGCGAGCCGCAAGCAACCGCGCCGCGGCTTCACCAATCCCGCTGCTGGCGCCGGTGATGACCACAACTTTGTTTTGAATATCGGACATGATGGTTTCCTCGTCTGGCTGTATTGGCCCCCGGTGGGAGCGTTTTGACAGGTCCAGATTAGGGAACCGACCGAGGTCGGGGTTAGCCGGATCCTCCTGCGCACTTGCACAATCCTGTAGCGATAGATCCGACTCTGGTCGACAGCCGCGCAATCGGTTTTACTAACGCGGTCTATTCATTTTGGCCAGGGAGGTTGCTCGGCATGTCGGTATCCACGTCCATCCACATTGCGCCAGACGACAACGTCAATCAGCGTCGCGCCGAACTGGCGAGCCTGATGATGCGCTTCGCCCCGGAATTCGGCGTCCACCCCACGGCCATCGAAGCCTTGCACCTGATCCGCAGCGACCAGCCGACCGAAGCCCTGCACGTCGTGCACAAACCTGGTTTGTGCGTGATTGTCGAGGGGCGCAAGGAAGTGCACCTGGCAGACGAATGCTACGTGTATGACCCGCTCAATTACCTTGTCGTCTCGGTGACCCTGCCGTTGGCCGGCCAGGTGATTGAAGCCAGTCCCGAGCGCCCCTACCTGTGCATTCGCCTCGACATCGATCCGGCACAGATCTGCCGCCTGATCGCCGACGCCAGCCCCATCGGCGTGCCGGCCGAAAGAACCGGACGCGGATTGTTCCTGGATCGCATCGATGCGCCATTACTCGACGCGGTGTTGCGCTTGCTGCGGCTGCTGGACAGCCCGGACGATATCGCCACCCTCGCGCCGCTGGCCCAGCAGGAGATTTTGTACCGGCTGCTACGTGGCGCCCAAGGCCAGCGCTTGCACGAAATCGCCATTCCCGACACCCAGACCCATCGCATCAGCCGCGCCATCGAGTGGCTCAACACCCATTACGCCGAGCCGCTGAGCATCGACAGCCTGGCACAAATGATCAATCTCAGCCCTTCGGCCCTGCATCACCGCTTCAAAGCCGTGACCGCCATGAGCCCGCTGCAATACCAGAAACAGTTGCGCCTGCAGGAAGCCCGACGGTTGTTGTTGGCGGAGAACAGCGACGTTTCGTCAATCGGCTACAAGATGGGGTATGAAAGCCCTTCGCAGTTCAGTCGTGAATACAGCCGTCTATTTGGCGCCTCGCCGAGCAAAGACATCGCTCGTTTGCGTGCCCAGGCCCTGCAAGCCACGAGCGCCTGATCCTGCACACAAACAGGATCAGGCAAAACCAGGACAGTATCCGTCTAACGCCCGCCCCCGCCTCGCCCCTAATCTGAACCCATGCAGCAAGACAACCGTCCCGGCTGCAACGGGTTCAGCAGATCACGACATCTGAACGACCCGGCACTCAACCTGATATGACCGGAGTCTTTACCATGAAAACGTTCAACACCTTGATCGCCGTTACCACCCTCGCCCTGAGCGCCAGTGCGTTTGCCCTGCCGAGCCAGCAGCAAGACCGTTTCTTTACCTGGGCTGGCGATTACCAGCAGCCGGTGGCCGCTGATGGCGCGGATCGGACGCCTGGAGGGCAGACACTCGCGGCCGATGGTGCCGAGCGGACGCCAGGGGGCCAGACCTTGGCTGCTGATGGTGCCGAGCGGACGCCTGGAGGGCAGACGCTCGCAGCCGATGGTGGTGACCGTACGCCAGGGGGCCAGACCTTGGCCGCTGACGGTGCCGAGCGGACGCCTGGAGGGCAGACACTCGCGGCCGATGGTGCCGATCGGACGCCAGGGGGCCAGACCTTGGCTGCTGATGGTGCCGAGCGGACGCCTGGAGGGCAAACGCTCGCAGCCGATGGTGCTGACCGCACCCCTGAGGGCCAGACCTTGGCTGCTGATGGTGCCGAGCGCACCATGACCCGGCGCCTGGCATGATCAGGCCACTTTTCCACAGACGAAAAAAAACCCGCCTAGGCGGGTTTTATGAGGACCAATTTGACTCCCTGTCCGGCATTCCATGCCTGGTCCAATCATCCATGACCCCAAGCACTCCCTGTACTCAGTGGATGAACATAGATTAGGCCTACCGGTGACTTGGAGAAAGACGAGAAAGCAGCAACGGCGTGTAAGCGTTTCGCTATAGGACTCTTTCCTGGCTTTTCAGCGGTCGAAAAAAAACCCGCCGAAGCGGGTTTTTCCAAGACCATTACGACTCCCTGTCGATAGCTAATCCTTGCATGGTCGATCGTCCCTGATCCTGAGCACTTCCTGTGCTTCAGTGGATAAGTCCAGATTACGCCTCGGATCCAAAATGAAATAGACGACATAGCTACCATCTCGTGTAAGACATTCGCTATACCTGCCCCTCCGAAAACCCTTAGTTCTGCCAGCCGGCCAACTCAAGGCCTGTGCAGGAACGCTTCAATATTGGCCATCTGCTCGTCCCAGCCACGGCTGTCCATGCGAAAAGCCTTGAGTCGGCGTGCCTCGGGAATGTTGTTGAAACCCGACTCCACGACTTTGAGCAAGGTACCGCCATCCATGTCTTCAAGTTCGAATTGCACTCGGGTTTCGGACTCCTGGGAATAATCTACCTGCGGCTCGACAGCGTAAGGATGCCAGCGAAACGAGAAGACCCGCTCGGGCTCCACCCGCTCCACCGCTACGTCCCAGATAAGGTGTTCGTAACCTGGATAAGTAATTTGCCCTTGGGTACGCTCGCCTGCCACAAACCGTTTCCCCTCAAGGGCGACACCGAACCATTGGCCAAAGGCTTCGGCATTGGCCAGGGCGCGCCAGACCTGGGAGCGCGGGGCCTTGAGCAGGATCTTTCTTTCAATGCGGTCGGATGAATGCATGAGTCACCTCCTGTGTTTCAACAGTAGGCTTGTAAGACCACAAGGCCAACCGGAAAGTTGTATCAGACCGTCGTTTAGCGCTCGCCAACTTTAAAACAGCACGGCGCGATGTAAACTCCCTCGGCGCTTTCACCCCCTCAAGGAGAGACCCAACATGTCCCTACGCTTGCTTCTGGCCCTGACACCTCTGCTTTTTGTCGCCGTTGCCCAGGCCGACGACTGCGCTGACGCCACTACTCAAGGCGAAATGAACCAATGCGCAGCCAAAGAAAACAAGGCCGCCGACAATGAGCTGAACAGGTTGTACAAGCAGATCACCGCACGCCTGAAGGACAATCCCGAGGCCAAGAAAATGCTGGTCAAAGCTCAGCGTGCCTGGATAGGTTTCCGTGATGCCGAATGCGCATTCTCCGCCTCTGGGGTTGAGGGCGGCAGTGTCTATCCGCTGATCTATGACAATTGCATCACCGCCCAGACCAAGGCTCGGGTCGAGGCGTTCAAGACCTATCTCAAGTGCAAGGAAGGGGATTTGAGCTGCCCCGTACCCGAGGCTTGACAGCCAGGATGCAAAAAAGGATGACCTCTACAGGTCATCCTTTTTTTTTCGGCCAACACTATTTATTGCGGAAAAAACAAAACCCCTACCTGCGTCAGCAGATAGGGGTTTCGGAATTTAATCTTGACGATGACCTACTCTCACATGGGGAAACCCCACACTACCATCGGCGATGCATCGTTTCACTTCTGAGTTCGGGATGGGATCAGGTGGTTCCAATGCTCTATGGTCGTCAAGAAATTCGGTAGCCAGCGCGTGCCTTGCGGTCACGTTCCAGCGAATGGGTATGCGATAGTTTGTGTGTTGCGGTTGAGCGTCTCGAACTTTCGGTTCGTTTCGTCTTCACACACCGCAATCTGGTCTCTTTCGCCCTGGGGCTTGGAGTTTACAA
>NZ_JACVAH010000049.1:0-432 GCF_014851795.1 Pseudomonas sp. Pdm06 | reverse complement strand
GCCGCAGGTGGTGGTCGGCACACCGGTCGCCAACCGCCCACGCCGGGAAACCGAGGCGTTGATCGGCTTCTTCGTCAACACCCTGGCCCTGCGCATCGACGTCCAGGCCCACAGCCGCGTCGACCAGCTACTGGAACAGATCAAGGCCACCACCCTCGACGCCTACAGTCACCAGGACCTGCCATTCGAACAAGTCGTCGAAGCCTTGCAACCGGAGCGCAGCCTCGGCCACAGCCCGCTGTTCCAGGCCATGCTGGTGCTGGGTAACACCCCCCGCGACCAGGCCTTGGAACTGCCTGGCCTGAGCCTGGCCCCACTGCCCCAGCCCACCGGCACCACCCAGTTCGACGTGAGCCTGTCCCTCAACGATGACGGCGACTGCATCAGCGGCCAGTTCGAATACGCTACCGACCTGTTCGACGAAAGCACCAT
>NZ_JACVAH010000048.1:0-439 GCF_014851795.1 Pseudomonas sp. Pdm06 | reverse complement strand
GTACTGGCGTTGCTGTCGTCCACGGCTTTGGGCAGGTCGTCGACGATATTTACGTCCAGGTTGCCGTTGGCTGTGGTGCCGTTATCGTCGGTGGCGACTACAGCGAACTGTTCGCTAACGCTGTTAGCGCCGTTGGCAGTTGGATGGGCTTCGTTGTCCAGCAAGGTGTAGCTGTAGCTGACCACACCAGTGCTGGCGTTGTAGCCAGTGATGGTCAAGGTGTTGCCCAACGCAGTGGTAATCGATTGTGGGAAACCGGCGGCCACGCCGCCGGTGACGACATTGATACCGCCCACGCTGAGGGTCTGCACACCGTCCAGCGCGGTCACGGTGAACGTGCCACTTTGAGTCAGGGCCGATGCGTCCGGGCTGCTGCCGTCGCTGAGGTTTTTTTCCTGCAACGACAGCTCGCCACCTTCAGCATTCAGGCCCACCAACA
>NZ_JACVAH010000047.1:0-446 GCF_014851795.1 Pseudomonas sp. Pdm06 | reverse complement strand
ATGCGGCCCGGGCGGATGTAGCGCATGTAAATGCCCATGAACATCGCGATCGGGATGGTCGCCATCACCGTGAAGATCCCCCACGGGCTCTCGGCCAGGGCCTTGACCACGATCAGCGCCAGCACCGCGAGGATGATGATCATGATCAGGAAGCAGCCGAACAGCGCGATGGTGCCGGGGATGCGGCCCATTTCCTCGCGCACCATGTCGCCCAGGGAGCGACCGTTGCGGCGGGTGGACAGGAACAGGACCATGAAGTCCTGCACCGCACCGGCCAGCACCACGCCGGCGATCAGCCAGAGCGTGCCGGGCAGGTAGCCCATCTGCGCCGCCAGCACCGGCCCGACCAGCGGCCCCGCGCCGGCAATGGCCGCGAAGTGGTGGCCGAAGAGGATGTGTTTGTTGGTCGGGACGTAGTCCAGGCCATCGTTGTTGAGCACGGCGGG
>NZ_JACVAH010000046.1:0-458 GCF_014851795.1 Pseudomonas sp. Pdm06 | reverse complement strand
CTCAAGACCACCAACTGGCTGTCGTTCTTCAAGAACGACGACAAGTACGCCCGTGAAAAACTCTCCGGTGACCTGGAGCGCCTGCGTTCCTACTACCTGGACCGTGGCTACATCAACATGGACATCGCTTCGACCCAGGTGTCCATCACCCCGGACAAGAAGCACGTCTACATCACCGTCAACGTCAACGAAGGCGAGAAGTACACCGTTCGTGACGTCAAGCTCAGCGGTGACCTGAAGGTTCCCGAGGACCAGGTCAAGTCGCTGCTGCTGGTACAGAAGGGCCAGGTGTTCTCGCGCAAGCTGATGACCACCACCTCCGAGCTGATCACCCGCCGCCTGGGTAACGAGGGCTACACCTTCGCCAACGTCAACGGCGTGCCGCAGCCGCATGATGAAGACCACACCGTCGACATCACGTTCGCCGTGGACCCGGGCAAGCGCGCCTACGTCAACCG
>NZ_JACVAH010000045.1:0-464 GCF_014851795.1 Pseudomonas sp. Pdm06 | reverse complement strand
GCCCAGCGCCAGGGACTGCTGCAGTAGCTGCAACTGGGCTGCCACATCGCCGGTACCGACGATGCCCGTCACCGGCAGGCTGTTCAGTTCATCGCCCCGCAACCAGATCGCTCCCGTGTGGTAGCGGCGCAACTCATCGACCACCTCACCCACCGGCCGCTCGTTGAACACCAGCCGGTCACGACGCCAGGCGATGGCCGCACTGACATCCATAGCCTGCGGGCGGGACAGCCATTGCGCGCCGTACTGCAGTCCCTGCCCCTCCTCGACCTCGGCAACCTGCGAAGCATCGCCATGGGTGACTCGCACCGTATGCTCGGTAACCACCAGCTTCACGGTATCGCCGCTACTGCGAACATCGAAGGCCGTGCCCAGGGCACGCATACGGCCATTGCCGGCTTCGATCTCGAAAGGACGCTGCGGATCGGCGGCCACCTGCACGAAGACTTCGCCCGCATAGAGAC
>NZ_JACVAH010000044.1:0-486 GCF_014851795.1 Pseudomonas sp. Pdm06 | reverse complement strand
CCGCGCCGCAGGCGATGGTGATGAACAGGAACGGGAACAGCCCGCCCTTCCACACCGGCCCGGTGCCGTCGGTGAACTGGGTCAGCGCCGGCATTTTCAGCTCGGGCATGGTGACCAGGATGCCGATGGCCAGGGCGACGATGGTGCCGATCTTGAGGAAGGTCGACAGGTAGTCCCGCGGCGCCAGGATCAGCCACACCGGCAGTACCGCCGCGACGAAACCATAGCCGATCAGCATCCAGGTGATCTGGATCCCGGTGAAGGTGAAAGCCTTGGCCCAGACCGGGTCTGCGGCGATTTGCCCGCCCAGCCAGATCGACCCCAGCAGCAACAGCACGCCGATGAGCGAGATTTCACCAATGCGGCCCGGGCGGATGTAGCGCATGTAAATGCCCATGAACATCGCGATCGGGATGGTCGCCATCACCGTGAAGATCCCCCACGGGCTCTCGGCCAGGGCCTTGACCACGATCAGCGCCAGCACCG
>NZ_JACVAH010000043.1:0-498 GCF_014851795.1 Pseudomonas sp. Pdm06 | reverse complement strand
GGTCAGGTCCGGGCGTTTCAAATAGCCACGGGCCACGCCGACGCCGCCGATGTACAACTCGCCGATGCTGCCAATCGGCAGCGGCTGCATGGCTTCGTCGAGGATGTACAAGCGCAGGTTGGCGATGGGTTTGCCGATCGGCACGATTGTGTCGTCCGCCGAGCAACGCCAGACCGAGACGTCGATGGCTGCTTCGGTCGGGCCATACAGGTTGACCAGCGCCGCCGGGTGTTGGCCCATGAAGCGCCGCACCAGGTCCACCGGCAAGGCTTCGCCACTGGCGAACACCTGGCGCAAGCTGTGGCAGTCGACCAGGCTCGGCTCTTCGACAAAGGCCCGCAGCATGGACGGTACGAAGTGCAAGGTCGTGACCTGTTCCTGCTGGATCAACTGGCTGAGGTAGGCCGGGTCGCGATGACCGTCCGGACGGGCGACCACCAGGGTCGCGCCGGTGATCAACGGCCAGAAGAACTCCCACACCGATACGTCGAAGCTGTA
>NZ_JACVAH010000042.1:0-643 GCF_014851795.1 Pseudomonas sp. Pdm06 | reverse complement strand
GTAGCTAGTCTAACCTTCGGGGGGACGGTTACCACGGTGTGATTCATGACTGGGGTGAAGTCGTAACAAGGTAGCCGTAGGGGAACCTGCGGCTGGATCACCTCCTTAATCGACGACCGCAGCTGCTCCATGAGCTCCCACACGAATTGCTTGATTCATTGAAGAAGACGAAAGAAGCAGCCCGAAATTGGGTCTGTAGCTCAGTTGGTTAGAGCGCACCCCTGATAAGGGTGAGGTCGGCAGTTCGAATCTGCCCAGACCCACCAATTTTGTGTGGGAAACGCCTGTAGAAATACGGGGCCATAGCTCAGCTGGGAGAGCGCCTGCCTTGCACGCAGGAGGTCAGCGGTTCGATCCCGCTTGGCTCCACCACTACTGCTTCGATTGTATAAAGCTTAGAAATGAGCATTCCATCGGTTCGATGGTGAATGTTGATTTCTAGTCTTTGACTAGTTCGTTCTTTAAAAATTTGGGTATGTGATAGAAAGATAGACTGAACGTTACTTTCACTGGTAACGGATCAGGCTAAGGTAAAATTTGTGAGTTGCTCGTAGAGCAAGATCGAATTTTCGGCGAATGTCGTCTTCACAGTATAACCAGATTGCTTGGGGTTATATGGTCAAGTGAAGAAGCGCATACGGTG
>NZ_JACVAH010000041.1:0-648 GCF_014851795.1 Pseudomonas sp. Pdm06 | reverse complement strand
GTCAACTTCGCCCGCCGGGCCAGTTGGCAAGAGGCCGCCAGCAGCTCGCTGACCGAACTGTTCGCCCCGCAGATCCACCAGTCGCGCCTGGACAGTTGGCCCCAGCATTACCCGTGGATCGACCCGGCCGGCTATGAATACTTCCGCACCCGCCTGGGCCAGGCCCGGCGCGATGTGGAGCATGGCTTGGCGATCACCTTGCAGCACTACACCACCCGCGCAGGGCAGGAACGCATGTTGGAGATTCTCCAGTTCAAGCTGGACATCCTCTGGAGCATGCTCGACGCCATGAGCATGGCCTACGAATTGAATCGCCCGCCCTATCACAGCGTGACCGACCAACGGGTTTGGCACAAAGGAATTACCTTATGAGTTTCGACCGCAGCCAAACCCCGCGCTGGCGCCCCGGCTATCGTTTCCAGTACGAACCGGCCCAGAAAGGCCACGTGCTGCTCTATCCTGAAGGCATGATCAAGTTGAACGACAGCGCTGCGCTGATCGGTGGCCTGATCGACGGCGAACGGGATGTCGCGACCATCATCGACGAGTTGGCCAAGCAGTTTCCCGACGTGCCGGAACTTGGTGACGACATCGAGCAATTCATGGAGGTCGCCCGTGCACAGCACTGGATCGAACTTGCCTGACACC
>NZ_JACVAH010000040.1:0-744 GCF_014851795.1 Pseudomonas sp. Pdm06 | reverse complement strand
AGATGCCGAACAGCGGCCACAAGGTGTTGATGCCGCCCAGCGGATCGATCACGCCCTGGTACAGCAGGTAACCCCACAGCGCCACGCAGCCTGCGGTGGCGATCAGGTTGGCGGTCCAGGATTCGGTGCGCTTGAGGGCCGGCACAAACGAGCCCAGCAGGTCCTGAAGCATGAACCGCCCGGCACGGGTACCGGCGTCCACGGCCGTGAGGATGAACAGCGCTTCGAACAGGATCGCGAAGTGGTACCAGAACGCCATGGTGTTTTCACCCGGCAGCACCGAGTGCAGGATCTGCGCGATCCCCACCGCCAAGGTCGGCGCACCGCCGGCACGGGCCAGCACGGTGGTCTCGCCGATGTCCTTGGCCACCGCTTGCAGCGCCTCGGGCGTGATGGCAAAACCCCAACTGCTGACGGTCTGCGCCACGGCCACCACGTCACCGCCGACGATGGCCGCCGGGCTGTTCATGGCGAAGTACACGCCCGGCTCGATCACCGAAGCAGCCACCATGGCCATGATCGCCACGAAGGACTCCATCAGCATGCCGCCGTAACCGATGTAGCGGGCGTTGGTTTCGTTATCCAAAAGCTTGGGCGTGGTGCCCGAGGAGATCAGTGCATGGAAGCCCGAGACCGCGCCGCAGGCGATGGTGATGAACAGGAACGGGAACAGCCCGCCCTTCCACACCGGCCCGGTGCCGTCGGTGAACTGGGTCAGCGCCGGCATTTTCAGCTCGGGCATGG
>NZ_JACVAH010000003.1:0-541825 GCF_014851795.1 Pseudomonas sp. Pdm06 | reverse complement strand
TCCACCTGGACGGCGCCCCGGCGCTGCTGGAACTGCCCAGCGACCACCCGCGCCCCCAGGTGCAAAGCTACCAAGGCGCCGCGCTGGCCCTGCAACTGCCCGCGCCGCTGAGCAGCCGCTTGCGCCGTTTCAGCCAGCAACAGGGCCTGACCCCGTTCATGACCCTGCTCGGCGCCTGGTCGATCCTGCTCTCGCGCCTGAGCAACCAGCCGCAGGTGGTGGTCGGCACACCGGTCGCCAACCGCCCACGCCGGGAAACCGAGGCGTTGATCGGCTTCTTCGTCAACACCCTGGCCCTGCGCATCGACGTCCAGGCCCACAGCCGCGTCGACCAGTTGCTGGAGCAGATCAAGGCCACCACCCTCGACGCCTACAGCCACCAGGACCTGCCATTCGAGCAAGTCGTCGAAGCCCTGCAACCGGAGCGCAGCCTCGGCCACAGCCCGCTGTTCCAGGCCATGCTGGTGCTGGGTAACACCCCCCGCGACCAGGCCTTGGAACTGCCTGGCCTGGGCCTGGCCCCACTGCCCCAGCCCACCGGCACCACCCAGTTCGACGTGAGCCTGTCCCTCAACGATGACGGCGACTGCATCAGCGGCCAGTTCGAATACGCTACCGACCTGTTCGACGAAAGCACCATCGCCCGTTGGGGCCAGCACTTGCTGCACCTGCTCGACGCCCTGCTCGACGATGCGACGCAGCCGCTGGCGACCCTGCCCTTGCTGGATGACGCGCAGCGCCAGCAACTGTTGGAAACCTTCAACCCGGCCAGTGCTGTTCTGGACGAAAGCCCGAGCCGCTTCCCTCACGTCGTGTTCGAGGCCCAGGCGAGCCTCACCCCGGACGCCGTGGCGCTGGTCTGCGCCGGGGAGACCCTGAGCTATGCCGAACTCAACGCCCAGGCCAACCGCGTCGCCCACGGTTTGATCGCACTGGGTGTGCAGCCCGACGACACCGTCGGCCTGTGCGCGCGCCGCGGCCCGCACATGCTGATCGGCCTGCTGGGTATCCTGAAAGCCGGCGCGGCCTATGTGCCGCTCGACCCGCAGTACCCCGCGCAACGGCTGGCCCACATGCTGGCCGACAGCAAGCCGCGGGCCCTGGTCCACCAACCCGGCCTGGACGAGTTACCGGTGCCACAAGGCCTGGCGACGCTGGAACTGGGCAGCGCGCCCCTGGCCCCCACCCACAACCCTCAGGTGAAGGGACTGGGTTTCAGTCACCTGGCCTACGTGATCTACACCTCCGGCTCCACCGGCTTGCCCAAAGGGGTGATGGTCGAACATCGCGGCTTGCGCAACCTGCTGGACTGGTACCTCGAGGACCTGGCTTTCCACGCCGGCGACGCGGTGCTGCTGGCGTCCTCCTACAACTTCGACCTGACCCAGAAAAACATCCTCGCACCGCTGATGGTCGGGGCCTCGCTGCACCTGGCCGCCGAACCCTTCAACCCCGAGGCCATCGTCGCCCAGGTCGCCGAGGCCGGGATTACCCACCTCAATATGTCGCCCAGCGCCTTCCACGCACTGGTGGACGCCGACCACGGGCAAGCCCTGGCCTGCCTGAAACGGGTGGTCCTGGGGGGCGAGCCGATCCAGGTCGCCATGCTGGAAAAACTCGCCCAGCCACGGCCGACGGTGATCAACAGCTACGGGCCGACCGAGTGCAGCGACGTGGTCGCCTGGTACACCGCCGACAGCGACCTTGAGACCTACCGGCACCAGTCGATCCCCATTGGCCGGCCAGTCCGAAACATGCAATTGCATGTGCTGGACGCCCACGGGCAACTGCTGCCAGTGGGCGTGCCCGGCGAGATCCATATCGGCGGTGTCGGTGTGGCCCGCGGTTACCTCAACCTGCCGCAACTCAGCGCCGAACGCTTCATCGCCGACCCGTTCTACGGCAAGGCCGACGCACGCCTGTACAAGACCGGCGACCTCGGCCGCTGGCTGCCTGACGGCACCTTGCAGTACCTGGGGCGCAATGACGATCAGGTGAAGATCCGCGGCCTGCGGGTCGAACTCGGGGAAATCGAAGCCGCCCTCGCCGCACTGGCGGGTGTACGCGAAGCCGCCGTCATCGCTCGCGAGCACTCGTCTGGCCAGCGTCTGGTTGCCTACCTGTGTGGCGAACCGGCCGCCGCCGGGCAATTGCGCACCGAACTGCTCAAGCGCCTGCCCGAGCACATGGTGCCCAGCGCCTTCGTCGTGCTCGACACCTTGCCGCTCACGCCCAATGGCAAGCTCGACCGCCGCGCCCTGCCCGAACCGGACCAGGACGCCTATGCCAGCCGGGCCTTCGAGGCGCCTGAGGGCCGCGTCGAACTGATCATTGCCGGGATCTGGCAAGCCCTGCTGGGTGTCGAGCGCATCGGGCGTCATGACGGCTTCTTCGAGCTGGGCGGCCATTCGCTGATGGCGGTCAGCCTGATCGAACGCCTGCGCGAACAAGGCTTGCACGCGGATGTCCGGGCGATCTTCAGCAGCACGTCCCTGGCCGAACTCGCCCAAGCCCTGACGAACGCCCCACAACCGGCGTTCCAGGCACCGGCCAATCGCATCCCGCCCGCGTGCACCGCCCTGACCCCGGACATGTTGCCGCTGGTGGAGCTGACCGCGGACCAACTCGAACGTATCGTCGGCGCCGTACCTGGCGGTGCCGCGAACATCCAGGACATCTACCCCCTGGCACCGCTGCAACAGGGCATCCTGTTCCATCACCTGCTGGGGCACGAAGGCGACGCCTACCTGGTGCGCTCGATGCTGCAGTTCGACAACCGCCAGCGCCTCGATGCCTTCACCGCCGCCTTGCAGCAGGTGATCGATCGCCACGACATCCTGCGCACCTGCGTGCATTGGGACGGTTTGCCTCAACCGGTGCAGGTCGTACAGCGCCAGGCGCGCTTGCCGGTGCACAGTGTTTCCCTCGACAGCCACAAGGACCCGCTCAGCCAGCTCGAAGCCCTGAGCGATCCGCGGCAACTGCGACTGGATCTGCGCCAGGCGCCGCTGATGCGTGCCTGCATCGCCCAGGACCCGCATTCCGAGCGCTGGATGCTGGCGCTGCTCAACCACCACATGGCCAGCGACCACGTGACCTTGGAAATCGTCCTGGAAGAAATCCACGCGATCCTCCATGACCAAGGCGAACGCCTGGCGGCACCGCAACCCTATCGTGACTTCATTGCCCAGGCCCAGGCCGTCCCCGCCGACGTCCACGAAGCCTATTTCAGCCGCCGCCTGGCCGATGTGGATGCACCCACCGCGCCCTTCGATCTGCTGGAGGTACAAGGCGACGGCCGTCACATCGAGGAAGCCAATGTGACCTTGAGCGTCGAGCTCAACCTGCGTCTGCGAGCCCTGGCCCGGGAGCGGGGCATCACCCCGGCGACGCTGTTCCATGTCGCCTGGGCGCAGGTGCTGGCCCGCTGCACCTGCCGCGATGATGTGGTGTTCGGGACCGTGGTCGCCGGTCGCCTGCAAGGCTCGGCCGGGGCCGAACGGGCCTTGGGCGTGTTCATCAACACGCTGCCAGTGCGCGTACCACTGACCGCCGGCGCCCACGAACAGGTGCTGGCCACTCATCGAGACCTGGTCGAACTGCTGACCCACGAACAGGCCTCCCTGGCCCTGGCCCAACGTTGCAGTGGCGTGCCCAGTGCCTTGCCGCTGTTCACCACCTTGCTCAACTATCGGCACCAGCGCGACGACAGCCAACTGCAATGGCCCGGCATGCGCATCCTGGACAGCGCCGAGCGGACCAATTACCCGTTGACCCTGTCGGTCAACGACTACGGCGATGCCCTGGGCCTGACCGTGCAAAGCGTGCAGGCAGTGGACCCGCAGCGCATCTGCGCCCTGATGCAACGGGCGCTGGAGCAACTGGCCCAGGCTTTGATGTACACGCCTCGGGTTCCACTCACGCAGCTGGACGTGCTGCCTGCCCAGGAGCGCACCCTGCTGCTGGACACCTTTAACCAGACCGAGGTGGATTACCCGACTGGCCTGTGCATTCAACAGCTGTTCGAAGAACAGGTTCGCCGCACGCCAAACGCTTGTGCATCCCTCGACGGCCGCCAATCCCTCAGTTATGCCGAGCTCAACGCCCAGGCCAATGGCCTCGCCCAGCAGTTGATCGCGGCTGGAGTCTTGCCGGGGGACCTGGTGGCCATCTGCGTCGAACGCGGCGTGGCGATGATCAGTGGCTTGTTGGGAATCCTGAAGGCCGGGGGCGCCTACGTGCCGCTGGATCCGACCTACCCCGCCGAGCGCCTGGCCTCGATTATCGAGGACGCCAGGCCGCGCCTGTTACTGGCCGACCCGGTCGGTCGCGCGGCCGTGGGCACATTGCAGGAAGGCACTCGCTACCTGGCCATCGAACGGGCGCTGGCGACACCGTCGAATAGCCGCGATCCCCAACCCGATAGCGTCGGCCTGACGCCTGAGCACCTGGCCTATGTGATCTACACCTCCGGCTCCACCGGCAAGCCCAAGGGCGTGATGATCGAGCACCGCAACCTGGTGACCTCGACACTGGCCCGGGGCACGGTGTATGGACCGGCGACCGGCAAGCGCTTCCTGCTCTTGTCGTCGATTGCCTTCGACAGTTCCGTGGCCGGGATCTTCGGCACGCTGGTCAGTGGCGGCACCTTGTGCATCCCGGATGCCGAAACCGCCCGCGACCCCGAGGCCATCGCCCGCTTCATTGGCGAACAGGCCGTCACTTCGCTGCTGTGTGTGCCGTCCCTGGGCCGCCTGGTGCTGGCAAGCCTTGCCAGCGGTAACGGGCACGGCAGCCTGCAAGAGATGATCGTCGCCGGCGAAGCCTGTCCCGCGCAGTTGGTGCAGGCATGTACCGCCCTGGAGCCGGCGATCACTTTGTACAACGAGTACGGCCCCACCGAAGCCACCGTCTGGACCACGGTGCATCGCTGCACCGCCGCGGACCTGGGCACGGTGCCCATCGGGCGGGCGATTCCCAACAGCCGCCTGTACGTGCTCGATGAACAGCGCCAGCCGGTACCGTTCGGCGTGCCGGGCGAACTCTACGTGGGCGGCGCAGGGGTTGCCCGCGGCTACCTGGACCGGGCGGCACTGAACGCCGAACACTTCCTCAGCGACCCGTTCGCCCCGGGCGACGAGCCACGGATGTACCGCACCGGCGACCTGGTGCGCCTGCGCGCCGATGGGGTAATCGAATTCCTCGGGCGTAACGACCAGCAGGTCAAGATCCGCGGTTTCCGTATCGAGCCCGGTGAAATCGAGGCGCTGATGCTGACCCTGCCGGGGGTGCGCGAGGCCGCGGTTATCGCTCGCGAAGACACCCCGGGGGCGACGCGCCTGGTGGCTTACCTGAGCGTCGAGCCGCACCTGGCTGGCCGTAATGCCAGCAGCACGCTACGGCCTTACCTGACTTCGCAGTTGCCGGACTACATGGTCCCGGCGGCGTTCGTGGTGGTCGAGCGGTTGCCGTTGAGCCCCAATGGCAAGCTGGACCGGCGCGCCCTGCCCGCGCCCGGCAATGAAGACTTTGCCCGTCGCCAGTACGAAGCGCCCAACGGTGAAACCGAGACGCTGCTGGCACAGCTCTGGGCCGACTTGCTGGGCCTGGAACGGATCGGCCGGCACGACGACTTCTTCGAACTCGGCGGTCACTCGCTGCTGGCGGTGCAAGTCACGCTCCGGGCGCGGGAAATCTTCGGCGTCGAAATGCCGCTCAGGGGCGTGTTCGAACACCCCTCGCTGCTGGCCCTGGCCGACCTGATCAACACCCTGCAACTGGCGCAATACGAGTCAGATGATTTGCTCGACCTGCAACAAGAAATGGCTTCGCTGTCTGAAAGCGAACTGCTCGCTATCGTCTCCAAGGATGCTTAATAAATTGAACGAACATAACGATAGTCTCGACCAGTTGAAACGTGCCGCCCTGCTGCGACTGCTCAAGCAACGTGGCGCGACGCGCGTCATCGAAACCGTTGCCGACGACATGCCCTGCGTCGACCGCACCGCGCCGTTGGCGCTGTCCTTCGCCCAGCAGCGGCTGTGGTTTCTCGACCAGTTGGACCCGACCGCCAGCGCCGCCTACCACATACCCGCCTCGTTGTTGCTGCAAGGTGCCCTCGACCAGGCCGCCCTCACGGCCGCCCTCGATCGCCTGGTGGCGCGGCATGAAAGTCTGCGCACCACTTTCCGCCGCGAGGGCGAACAGCCGGTGCAAGTCATCGCCCCGGCCGATTGCGGCTTCAGCCTCGTGACCCATGACTTGCGACACCTGCCCCGGGACCAAGCCGCAACCGAGGCCGCCCACCTGAGCGAAAACGCCGCCGCGGCGCCGTTCGACCTGCTGCGCGGGCCGTTGATCCGCGGCACCCTGCTCCGCCTGGCCGACGATGAGCACAGGCTGCTGATCACCCAGCACCACATCATCTCCGACGGCTGGTCCATTGGCATCCTGGTCAAGGAATTCGCGAGCTTGTATCAGGCATTCAGCGCCGGGCAGCCCGACCCGCTGCCGCCGCTGACCCGGCAGTACGCCGACTACGCGGCCTGGCAGCGCCAGCACCTGGAAGGCGAGCGCCTGGAGCGACAAGTGGAATTCTGGCGCGCCCACCTGGCCGGTGCCCCGGCGCTGCTTTCATTGCCGACCGACCGGGCGCGCCCGGCGGTCCAGAGCTACCGCGGCGAAACCCTGGGCTTCGACCTGCCGGCGTCGTTGTCCGCCGCCATCGTCCAGTTCGCCCAGTCCCGCGCCGCGACGCCGTTCATGACCTTGATGGCTGCCTGGGCGGTCTTGCTGGCCCGCATCAGCGGTCAACAGGACCTGGTGATCGGTACCGTCGCCGCCAACCGCGACCGCCACGACGTACAGGCGCTGATCGGGTTCTTCGTCAACACCCTGGCCCTGCGCGTGCGCCTGGAAGCCAACCCGACCCTTGACCAGGTACTGCAGCAGGTCAAGCAATTGATGCTGGAATCCTCCACCCAGCAGGACACCCCATTCGAACTGGTGGTCGAGGCCCTCAAGCCTGCGCGCAGCGCCAGCTACAGCCCCGTGTTCCAGACCATGCTCTACACCAATGCCGCCGGTGCCGGGGGCCAGTTGCAGTTGCCGGGGCTGAACCTGGAGTTCCTGCCCTCGCGCAAGGACAACACCCAGCACGACCTGTCCCTGCACATCGACGAAGGCGGCCCGAGCCTGTCCTGCAGCCTGTCGTATTCCACCGCGCTGTTCGACGCCGCCACCATCGAACGCCTCGCCGCGCGCTTCGAGCGCCTGTTGCACTGCTTTACCGACGCCCCCGACACCCGTATCGGAGCCCTGGAACTGGACCCGCCCCAAGCCTTGCCCGAGGTCACCGCACAAGTCTCCGGGCCAGGACAGACCCCGCTGTCCTATCACCAGGAGCGGCTGTGGTTCGTCGATACCTTCGAAACCGGCTACCTGTACGACGCCAATCCGGTCTATCACAACATTGCGTTGCTGCTGGAGTTGACCGGTGAGATCAATCACCCGGCCCTGCAAACCGCCCTCGACGGCTTGCTGGCCCGCCACGACATCCTGCGCTGCCGGGTATTGAGCGACGGTAGCCGGGCCTGGCAACACTTCGACGGCCCGGCCAGCCTGACGCTCGAACTGATCCAGGGCAACCCCGACGACTTGCCGGGCCAGGCCCTGGCCGCGACCCGTCGCCCGTTGAACATGGACGGCGGCAGCCTGGTACGGGCCAGCCTGGTACGGGCAAGCGATCAGCATGGGATCCTGGCCATCGCCGTGCACCATCTGCTGGCCGACCGCAGCGCCATGCAGTTGCTCAAGCGCGACCTGCTGGCCCTCTACGAAGCCGCCTGCGCCGAGCGCAGCGCCGACCTGCCGGCATTGCCGCTGGGCTATGGCGACTTTGCCGCCTGGCAACGCAACCTGCCAGCCACCGCGCTGGAAAACCTGCGGGCCTATTGGGCCTATCAACTGCGCGGCAAGCTGCAAGCCCTGGAGCTGCCCCTGAATCGACCCCGGGCGGCGGTGCATGTGTTTGCCGAAGCCACCCACGGTTTCACCCTCGAACCGGCGCTGGCGCGGCGCCTCGAAGCACTGGCCCGGGAAGTCGGCGTGAGCAGCGACAGCCTGGCCCTGAGCGCATTCACCGCCCTGTTGCGCCGCTACGCCGGCCACGATGAACTGGTGATCGGCACCACGGCCGCCTGCCGTGAGCCGGCCTTGCGGGATGTCGTCGGGCCGCTGGACAATCTGCTGGTCATGCGTGGCCTGTGCGACAGCGACACCACTTTGCAACAGCTTTGGGAGCAGACCGCCAACAACCTGACCGAGGGCCTGCGCCACCGGCACATGCAGTTCGACCAATTGGTGCTGGCCCTCAACCCGGCCAAGGACATGAGCCGCACCGCGCTGTTCGACGTGCTCTTCAATTTCCAGCGCACCACCGACCACGACACGCTGGTGGCGGGCCTGGCGGTCAATACCCTGGAAACCAACCTGGGTTATGGCAAGAACGACCTGCACCTGCTGATCACGGCCGATGAATCACACTGGGCCGGACACCTGGCGTACAACGCGGAATTCTTCGACACCGAATTCATCCAGCAGCTGATGCGCCATTACGTGCGCCTGCTGGAAGCTTTTGTCGAGGATTCGCAGCAGCGGGTCGACGACGTCCCGCTGCTGGATGCCGCCGAACGCCAGCGACAGATCCTCGACTTCAACGACAGCGAAGCGGCCTGGCCCGAGACCCTGACCCTGCATCAGCTCTTCGAAGAACAGGTGCGTCAGTACCCGGACCGCATCGCGGTCAATCTGGGCCTGGAGCGCCTGAGCTATCGACAGCTCAACGAACAGGCCAACCGCCTCGCCCACCGCCTGCGAGCGGCCGGCGTGCAGCCCCAGGAACTGGTGGCCATCGCCCTGGATCGCTCGGTACAGATGATCGTCGCCACCCTGGCGGTGCTCAAGGCCGGCGGTGCCTACGTGCCCATCGACCCGAACTCGCCCCAGGAGCGCATCGCCTATGTGCTGCGCGACAGCGGCGCCCGCAAGGCCATCGCCCGCCAGGACATGAGTCCGGCGCTGCAGGCCCTCGGCATCGAAGTCTTCGATGCCGTCACGGACAGCGGCGTCAGCGCCGCCAACCTGCCCAACTTCAGTGCCGCGGACCACCTCTGCTACGTGATCTACACCTCAGGCTCCACCGGGGAACCCAAAGGTGCGTTGCTCGAACACCGCAACGTCGTGCGCCTGCTGCACAACAATCGACTGGACTTCCAGTTCAGCGCCGACGATGTCTGGTCGCTGTTCCACTCCAATGCCTTCGATTTCTCGGTCTGGGAAATCTTCGGCGCCCTGCTCTACGGCGCACGCCTGAGCCTGGTGCCCGAGGCCCTGCGCCGCGATCCGGTGGAACTGCTGGGTTTCCTTGAAAGCGAACAGGTGACGGTGCTGAACCAGACACCGTCGGCGTTCCTGCAACTGAGCGCCGCAGCCCTGGCGACGCCGCAGATGGGCCTGGAACATTTGCGCTATGTGATTTTCGGCGGGGAAAGCCTGGAACTGGGCAAGCTCGACGCCTTCCACCGTGCCTTCGGGCATGTGGCGCTGGTGAACATGTACGGCATCACCGAAACCTGCGTGCACGTGACCTACAAGGCCATTGGCGCGGCGGACATCGCCGCCGGCGTCTCCAATGTCGGGCGGCCGATTCCGACCACCGTGGCCTACGTGCTCGACGCCCGTCAACGGCTGCTGCCGGTGGGTGTGGCCGGTGAAATCTGCGTCGGCGGGCTGGGTGTGGGCCGTGGCTACCTGAACCGTCCGGCCTTGAGCGCCGAACGCTTCATTAGCGACCCGTTCCGGCCCGGCGAGCGGCTGTATCGCTCAGGAGACCTGGGCAAGCTGCTGGACAATGGTGAAATCGTTCACCTGGGCCGGATCGACGCCCAAGTGAAGATTCGCGGTTTCCGCATCGAACTGGGGGAGATCGAAGCCAAGCTGCTGGCCTGTGACTGCGTGCGTGAAGCGCGGGTATTGGCCCGCGAGGACGCGAGCCAAGGCAAGCGCCTGATCGCCTACCTGATCCCTGAGACGGGCGCGGTGCTGCAAGTGGCGGCATTGCGCAAGCAGTTGGGGGCGACCCTGCCCGACTACATGATTCCGAGTGCCTTTGTCAGTCTGCAGGCCTACCCGCTCACCGCCAACGGCAAGCTGGACCAGGACGCACTGCCGGCCCCGGACCTGGACGCCATGTCCGAGCGCGGTTATGCCGCGCCCGAAGGTGCCGTCGAAGTGGCCCTGGCGCAGATTTTCCAAGAGTTGCTGGGTCTGGAACGCGTGGGCCGCAGTGACAGCTTCTTTGAATTGGGCGGGCACTCGCTGCTGGCCGCGCAACTGGTTTCCCGGGTGCGGCAACAGTTGGGCGGCGAACTGATGCTGCGTGAACTGTTCAGTCATCCCACCGTGGAGGAACTGGCGCGGGTCGTCGGCGACCTGCAAACCGTCAGCACCGAGACCATCGGCATCGCCGACCGCACCGCACCATTGGCGCTGTCGTTTTCCCAGCAACGCCTGTGGTTTCTCGACCAACTCGATGCAAACGCCAGCACCGCTTACCACATGCCCGCGTCGTTGCTGCTGCGCGGCGATCTCGACCACGCCGTGCTCAAGGCTGTCCTCGACCGCTTGGTGGCGCGTCACGAAAGCCTGCGGACCACCTTCGATCGTCATGGCGAACAACCGGTGCAGATCATTGCCCCGGCAGACTGCGGCTTTGCCTTGGCCGAGCAGGATTTGCGCAGCCTGCCTTATGAGCAGGCCAGCATCAGCGCCTCTCGCATCGCCGACAGCGAGGCCGCGGCGCCGTTCGATCTGCGCCAGGGGCCGCTGATTCGTGGGCGGCTGTTGCGCCTGGCCGACGACGAACACATTCTGCTCATCACCCAGCATCACATCATCTCCGACGGTTGGTCGATGGGTGTCCTGGTCAAGGAGTTCGCCGCTCTTTATCGGGCCTTCAGTCAACACCAGGCCGATCCGCTGCCCGCGCTGTCGATTCAATATGCCGATTACGCCGCCTGGCAGCGCCAGGTCCTCGACAGCGAGCGCTTGAGCGACCAGGCCGACTTCTGGCGTGAGCAGCTTGGCGGCGCGCCGGCGCTGTTGTCCTTGCCCACCGATCGCCCGCGCCCGGCGGTACAAAGCTACCGGGGTGGCGACGTCAAGGTGAACATCGCTGCGCCGTTGCGCGAACGCCTGGAACGTTTTTGCCAGGCACACAACGTTACCCTGTTCATGGCGTTGCTCAGTGCCTGGTCGGTCCTCATGGCACGCCTGGGCAACGAACCAGACGTCGTGATCGGCGTACCGACGGCCAACCGTGGCCGCACCGAAACCGAAAACCTGATCGGCTTCTTCGTCAACACCCTGGCCCTGCGGGTAGACCTTGGGCAAAACCCGAGCGTGGCGCAGTTGCTGGAGCAGATCAAACAAACCGCCCTGGCGGCCCACGAACATCAGGACATTCCTTTCGAGCAAGTCATCGAAGCCTTGCAACCACCGCGCTCCCTGAGCCACAACCCGCTGTGCCAGGTCGCCCTGTCGCTCAACAATACCCCTGGCGGCGTTGAACTGAGCCTGCCCGGCCTGACCCTGGTCCCCGTGGCCCAGGCCCATGAAACCTCGCAGTTCGACCTGATGCTGACACTGGACGATGACGGTGGCACGCTGGGCGGCGTGATCGAATACGCCAGCGACCTGTTCGACCATCGCACCGTGGAACGCTTCGCCCAGCACTTCCAGACCCTGCTTGAGGCCATGATCGAGGACCCCGCACAGCCGGTGCTCGCCCTGCCGCTGCTCACCCCGGCACAGCGCCAGGCCTCACCGGCGACGCTGCCGCCCAAAGCCGTGTTCGCGGCGCAACTGCTGATTCATCAACGCTTCGAACAGGTCGCCGCCGCCCAGCCCCACGCCACCGCCCTGGTCCTGGGCGAACGCGAACTGAGCTATCAGGCACTCAACCGCCGCGCCAACCGCATCGCCCGTGAACTGCTCGCCCAAGGCGTACGGCCCGATGACCGGGTAGCGATCCTGGCCCGCCGCGGGGTGGAAATGGTCTGCGCGGTGCTGGCCGTGCTCAAGGCCGGTGCCGCCTACGTGCCACTGGATCCGGCCTACCCCAGCGAACGCCTCGGCTACCTGCTCGACGACAGCACCCCGGTGGCCTTGCTGGCCCAGCCTGACTGCCTCGCCGTGCTGCCCGAGCATGCCGTGCCGGTGGTGCACCTCAAGGATTACGTCGCCACAGACGACCTGACAGACGTGTCCCTGGACCACAACCTTGAAGCCAGGGCGCTGGGCCTGACGCCGCGGCACCTGGCCTACGTCATCTACACCTCGGGGTCCACCGGGCTGCCCAAGGGCGTGCTGGTGGAGCACGGCAATGTCGCACGGCTGTTCGATGCCACCGCCGGGTTGTTCGACTTCGACCAAAACGACGTGTGGACGCTGTTCCACTCCTTTGCCTTTGACTTCTCGGTCTGGGAAATCTGGGGCGCATTGAGTTACGGCGGCAAGTTGGTGATCGTCCCGAGCGACGTGGCCCGTTCCCCCGATGATTTCTATGCCCTGGTCTGCCAGCAGCGCGTCACGATCCTGAACCAGACGCCGAGCGCCTTCCGCCAGTTCATCGAGGCCCGCGAGCGCAGCGACCAGGAGCATACCCTGCGCGAAGTGATCTTCGGCGGCGAAGCGCTGGATTTCCGCAGCCTGCGCCCCTGGACCGCACGCACAACGTTGGCCCGTACCCGTCTGGTCAATATGTACGGGATCACCGAAATCACTGTGCACGCCACTTACTACCCGATCAGCCAGGTGGAAATCGACACCGGCACGCCAAGCCTGATCGGCCCACCACTGCCTGACCTGTGCCTGCGTATTCTCGACGAGTACCGGCAACCGGTGCCGGTAGGGGTCAATGGCGAGATCTACATCGGCGGTGCCGGTGTGGCCCGGCATTACCTCAATCGCGACGTGCTGAATGCCGAACGGTTCATCCGCGATCCGTTCGCCGTGGAGCCCGGCGCAAGGTTGTATCGCACCGGCGACATCGCTCGCTACCGCGCCGATGGCGGCGTGGTCTACGTGGGCCGCAACGACTCGCAGATCAAGATCCGCGGCTTCCGTATCGAGCTGGGGGAAATCGAAGCGCAACTGCTCGATTGCGCCGATGTCCGCGAGGCGCTGGTGATCGTGCGTGAAGACCGCCCCGGCGACAAACGCCTGGTGGCCTACCTGATCGCCCATGAAGGGACTGCCCCGGACTCCTCGGCCTTGCGCAGCCAGCTGGCCAGCGTACTGGCCGAACATATGGTGCCCAGTGCTTTCGTGACCCTGGAGGCCTGGCCACTGACCACCAACGGTAAGCTCGACCGCGCAGCCCTGCCGACACCGGACTTGTCTGCCACCGCGAACCAGCACTACGAAGCACCGCTGGGGGAGATCGAAGTGATCCTGGCCAGCGCCTGGCAGACGTTGCTTGGGGTTGAACGAGTGGGCCGTCAGGATCACTTTTTCGAACTCGGCGGCCACTCGTTCCTGGTCATCAGCCTGATCGAGCACCTGCGTCAAGCGGGTTTGCAACTGGATGTGCGCACGGTCTTCTCTGCGCCGACACTCAAAGCCATGGCGGCCGTCCTCGCCGGTGGCGGCACCACCCAACAGGAGGTCCCCGCGAACCTGATCCCCGCCGATTGCACGGCGATCGTCCCAGAGATGTTGCCGCTGGTGACCCTGGGCCAACAGGAAATCGAGCAAATCGTCGCCGACGTCCCCGGTGGCACCGGCAATGTGCAAGACATCTACCCCCTGTCATCGTTGCAGGAAGGCATTCTGTTCCACCACTTGTTGCAGGCCGAAGGCGACGCCTACCTGATGCGTACCGTGGTGACGTTCGATCGTCGCCAGGTGCTCGACGACTTCCTGGCCGCCGTACAGGTGGTGATCGACCGCCACGACATCCTGCGTACCGCGTTGCGCTGGCACGGCTTGTCGCAGCCGGTGCAGGTCGTTCATCGCCAGGCGCAACTGCCCGTCATGACCTTGGACTGCTTGCCCGGCGAAGACGCCTTGCAGATTCTCCGGGACCATACGGACACGCATCATCTACGACTGGACCTGCAACGGGCCCCGTTGATCGCAGCGTACGTCATCTACGACGAGCCCCGGGCACAATGGCTGCTGGCATTGCTCGACCATCACTTGATCAGCGATAACGTGACCTTGCGCCTGATCATGCTGGAGATCCAGGCCGTCATGGCCGGCCAGGCCGACAGCCTGCCGCCGTCCCAGCCGTACCGAAACTTCATCGCCCAGGCCGCCAGCGTGTCCCAGGCCGGTCACGAAGCCTACTTCCGACGCTTGCTGGCCGATGTGGATGCCACCACCGCGCCTTATGGTGTGCTCGATGTACGGGGCAACGGTGCGGGGATCAAGCGTGCGGTGAAACACTTGAGCGACGATCTCAGCGCCCAGGTGTATCGAACCGCACGCACTCAAGGGGTCCCGACCTCGGTGCTGTTCCATGCGGCCTGGGGCCTGGTCGTCGCGGCCACCAGCGGGCGCGACGACGGGATTTTCGGCACGGTGTTGTCGGGGCGTTCCCAAGGTACCGCCGGGGCCGACCATGCACTGGGGATGTTCATCAACACCTTGCCGATGCGCATTCGCTTGCAGCAGAACACCGTCAGCGACATTGTCCGCGACGCCTACCAGCAGCTCAGTGAGCTACTGACCCACGAACAGGCATCCCTGGCCCTGGCCCAGCGTTGCAGTGCCGTGGATACCTCGCTGCCACTGTTCACCGTGATCCTCAACTGCCGCCATGGCGACCTGGTGAACGCGTCCGGGGAAAACGTCGCAGACATGGGCAGCCACGAAGGCATGCACTTCATCGCCTCCGAAACCCGCACCAATTACCCCATTGAAATTGCCGTGGCGAATGTGGGCAGCGGCTTCTCCCTGACCGCCCAATCCATCACCGGCATCGACCCGCAACGCATCGCCGCCTACCTCGCCCAGGCCGTCGCCGCGCTGGTCGAAGCCCTTGAACAAGCCCCCGAGCGCCTCGCCAGCGATCTGGACGTGCTCCCCGACACCGAGCGGCAATTGCTGCTGGCGGACTTCAACCACACCGCCACGGATTTCGGCACGGCGCAACCGATCCAGCACCTGTTCGAAGCCCAGGTCCAGGCCAACCCCGACGCCGTGGCCCTGGTCTGCGAAAACCAACAACTGACCTACCGCCAACTCAACCGTCGCGCCAACCACCTGGCTCGGCAGTTGCTCGAACTGGGCGTCGAACCCGATCAGCGCGTGGCGATCTGTGCCGAACGCAGCCTGGACATGATCGTCGGCCTGTTGGGCGTGCTCAAGGCTGGCGCGGCCTACGTGCCCATCGATCCGGCCCATCCGGCCGAGCGCATGGCGTTCATGCTCCAGGACAGTCAGCCTCGGGCACTGTTGACCCAATCGGCGCTCACCTTGCCATCCGGGGATCTACCGGTGTTCTTGCTCGATACCAGCGAATCGCTGCGAGCGGCGGACGATGCGACGCTCGATATGAACCCGCAGGTATCGGGCCTTACGGCCGAACATCTGGCCTATGTGATCTACACCTCCGGCTCCACCGGCCAGTCCAAGGGCGTGATGGTCGAGCACCGCTCGGTGTTCAACTTCTGGCAGGTGCTGACCCGCACCACCCACCAGCATTGCCCAGCCCCGGCCACCGTGGCGCTGAATGCCGGGTTCTTCTTCGACATGTCGATCAAGGGCATCGCGCAGCTGTTCTCCGGTCATCGGCTGGTGATCATCCCGCAACTGATCCGCGCCAGCGGCCACGAGTTGCTGGACTTCCTCGAACAGCATCAAGTGCATGCCTTCGACTCGACGCCGTCGCAGCTCGACACCCTGCTCACCGCCGGCCTGCTGGAACGCCAAAGCTACCAGCCCGTCAGCGTGCTGCTTGGCGGCGAGGCGATCAACGCCGCGACCTGGGAGAAACTGCGCAACTGCCCGAGCATCCGCTTCTACAACATGTACGGCCCGACCGAATGCACGGTGGACGCCACCATCGACCTGATCCGTGACCTGGGCGAGCGTCCGAGCATTGGTCGGCCGATTGCCAACGTCCAGGTGCACGTGCTCGACACCCACGGCCAACCTACGCCGTTGGGCGTGGCCGGTGAGCTGCACATCGGCGGCGCCGGCGTGGCCCGGGGTTACCTGAACCGGCCGGAGCTGAGCGCCGAACGTTTCATCGCTGACCCGTTCAGCCGCGAACCTGACGCACGGCTGTACAAGACCGGCGACCTCGGTCGCTGGCTGGCCGACGGTACGCTGGAATACCTGGGGCGCAATGACTTCCAGGTGAAGATTCGTGGGTTCCGTATCGAGTTGGGCGAGATTGAGAATGCCCTGGTGGCCTATCCAGGTATCCGCGAGGCCGTGGTCATTGCGCGGGATGACAGCCAGGGCGATTCGGACAGCAAGCGCCTGGTCGCCTATGTCTGCGGCGAACCGGTCCCAGCCGAGCAACTGCGCAGCGCGTTGCTGAGCGGCCTGCCCGAATACATGGTGCCCAGCGCGTTCGTACACCTCGATGCCCTGCCCCTGACCGCCAACGGCAAGCTCGACCGTCGCGCCCTGCCGGCGCCCGGCCAGGAATCCCTGGCCAGCAAAACCTATGAGGCGCCCCAGGGCGACACTGAAATCGCCATTGCCGAGATCTGGAAAGGATTGCTGCATCTGGATCAGGTTGGCCGTCACGACGGCTTCCTCGAGCTGGGCGGCCATTCGCTGCTCGCCGTACAGTTGCTCTCGCGACTGCGACGCAAGCTGGGTGCACGGGTGACCTTGCGCGAACTGTTCGACGCGCCGACCGTGCGTGGCCTCGCCGCCCTGGTGCACGCTGCATCGCCCACCGAGACTGTGTCGATTCCCTTGGCCAATCGCGCGGGACGACTGCCATTGTCCTTTTCGCAACAGCGGTTGTGGTTCCTCGATCATCTGGACCACGCGGCCGGTGCGGCCTATCACCTGCCCCTGGCCTTGAGCCTGAAGGGGGCGTTGGACAAGGCTGCGCTGCAAGCGACCCTCGACCGCCTGGTGGCGCGCCACGAAACCTTGCGCACGCGATTCGAATTGGTGGACGACGAACCACTGCAAAAAATCGCCCCGGCCGACTACGGTTTCCGCCTGGAGCAGCAGGACCTGCGTGCAATCGCCCCCGCTGAACGCCAGGCCACGCTAGAGCACCTCGGCCAGATCAACGCCACGCAGTTGTTCGACTTGCACAGCGGACCACTGATGCGCGGGCACCTGGTGCAAGTGGCCGATGACGAACATGTGCTGTTCATCACCTTGCATCACATCGTTTCCGATGGCTGGTCCAACAGCGTCCTGGCTCGCGAGGTCAGCGTGCTCTACAACGCCTTCACTCAAGGCCAGAAAGACCCGTTGCCGCCCCTGGCGCTGCAATACGTGGACTACGCCGCCTGGCAACGACAATCCCTTGAAGGCCCGGCGCTGCAAACCCAGATCGACTTCTGGCGGCAACACCTGGAAGGTGCGCCGGTGCTGCTGAACCTGCCGCTGGATCGTCCGCGCCCGGCGATACAGCGGTATACCGGTGGCATCATCGAGTGCAGCTTTTCGCCCGCCCTCAGCGCCGATCTGCGTGCATTCAGCCAGGCCCGGGGCACCACGTTGTTCATGGTGCTGCTGGCGGGCTGGTCAGTGTTGATGAGCCATCTGAGCGGCCAGGCAGATGTAGTGGTCGGCACGCCGGTGGCCAACCGTCAGCGTCCGGAGCTGGAGGCGTTGATCGGTTTCTTCGCCAACACCCTGGCGTTGAGAGTCTCCACCGAGCGTGATACCCGCATCGACGAGCTGCTGGGGAAAATCAAGGACCTGACCCTGGCCGCCTACAATCACCAGGACCTGCCCTTCGAACAGGTGGTGAGCGCCCTGCAACCGACTCGCAGCATGAGCCACAGCCCGTTGTTCCAGGTGATGCTGAGCCTGGACAACACGCCACCGGCACCGTTGCAGTTGCCCGGGCTCGAGGTGCAAACCCTGGCAAGCCCCCACAACACCACGCAGTTCGACCTGTCGCTGTCCCTGATCGACAATGGCGAACGCATCGCTGGCAGCCTGCAATACGCCAACGACCTGTTCGACCTGCACACCGTGCAGAACATCGCCGGATTGTTTGCCAAGGTCCTGGAAAACCTGGTGACCGACGCACAGCAATCCATCGGCCAGTTGTTGCATGACACGCCGCCGCTGGAGCGCTCGGCCACTGCCGTCGTCCAGCCCGTCATCGCTGAAGACGGTCCTGTGCCGCTGCCTTATGAAGCGCCTCAAGGGGATACCGAGGTCGCCATCGCGGCTCTCTGGCAGGACCTGTTCAAACAGGAACGGATCAGCCGCCACGACGACTTCTTCAGCCTCGGTGGCATTTCGCTGATGGCGGTGCAAATGGCCTCTCGCCTGCGCAAAGTCCTCGGTAAACAGATCGCCGTGCGGGACCTGTTCGTCGAGCCGACCATTGCCGGTTTCGCCAGGACCCTGGATGGCCAGTCCCGGCCCGGCGTCCAGCGCAATCTGGTGCCGATCCGCCGCACCGGCTCCCAGCGACCGCTGTATCTGGTCCATCCCCTGGGCGGTGAAGTGCAATATGCGCGGGACCTGGCGCCAACGCTCGATCCCCAGATACCGGTCTATGGCTTGGCCGCCAGTGGCTTGGTGGCGGGCGAGGCCCCGCTGTCCGATGTGCCGGCCATTGCAACGCGTTACCTGACGGCCATCCGCCAGGTCCAGCCGCAAGGTCCGTACCGGATCGCCGGGTGGTCGGCCGGTGGCCTGATCGCCTATGAAATGGCCCGTCAACTGCAGGCCGGCGGTGAGGCCATAGAGTTCCTCGGCATCATCGATACGTCGACCCGTCCGGACCCGGTGCCCGAGCCATCGATCAGTGAAGCGCAGTTCCTGATGGCCTGGCTACCCGAGGGGATCGACCCTGATCTGCTCCGGCAACTGACGGCGCTGGCGGAAGACTCTGCCATCGAGGCGATGCTGACACTGTGCATGACCCATCGCCTGCTACCGGAGGAGTTGCCCGATGACATCGACGCTGCCCTGCTGCGCACGCACTTGGGCGTTGCCTATGCCACGCGGCTGGCTATCGGCAGCTACGTCAGTCCGGCCAGCCCGCTCACGGTGTCGTTGTTCACTGCAAAAGATCAGCAACGCAGCGACCCGACCCTGGGCTGGCGTGCGTTGCTGCAGGATCAGGTGAACGTGACGGCCCTGCCCGGCACCCACAACACACTGGTCAAGGCGCCCCATGTAGCCCGGCTGGGCGAGGCGATTTCCCAGGCCTTGAAAACCGCCACGGTGTCATGACAGCCCCGGGCTGTCCCGCGAGCAATTCGCTGGGCAGCCCGAGGTGTGGAGGCTGATCCATCGTCATCGCGAGCAAGCTCGCTCCCACAGGGGATTCGAGGTGTTCACGGAGCTTGCATTCACCACAGGAAACCAAGGTGTTCATGAAGCCTGCATTCACCAAAGGAAACCAAGGTGTTCATGAAGCTTGAATTCACCACAGGCCCCCTTGTGGGAGCGAGCTTGCTCGCGATGACGGCGGCACAGCCGACATCGGCACACGCTGCCCCACCGCTTCGCGAGCAAGCCCCACAGGTTTCATCCCTGATCTGCGAGCCGGAATGTCCCCGTTTTCCGCTACAGACGTTTCCTACCTGCAACCGCTTAAATACCCCCTCGAGCTGAATCGTTTTTTGTGGATGGAGTCCACAGGCGATGTCCGGTCGCCCGCCGATCAGGACTGTTACCCACCGCACGATCACTCTAAAAAGGGAGCCTTATGCATGTGATCATTACGGCCATCGGCTCAGCCGGTGACGTTCACCCATTTATCGGGATCGGCCGCACCCTCGCCGCACGCGGGCATCGGATAACCTTTTGCGCCAGCGCGGCGTTCGCTCCGGTGATCGAGCGCTGTGGCTTCAAGTTCCTGCCTTTGGGTACCCGCGAGGAATATCAAGCGGTCATGGCTGACCCGGCGTTGTGGCATCCGCGCACGTCACTGCCCACCCTATGGAAAACCGTCGGCGGCACGTTGCGCGAACAGTATCGGCTGCTGGAGCAGGCGTGTGACGACGACACCGTCCTGCTGGGCTCGTTGTGGGCGTTTTCCGCGCGGCTGCTACAGGAAAGACACGGCATCCCACTGGTCACTGGCCAGGTCACACCCTTCGCCATCTGGTCGCCCCTCGCACGCCCCGTCCATCCACCTGGAACGAACCTGCCGGCCTTCGTACCGTATCCCTTGCGACGCCTGCTGCTGGGGGTCATCGAGCACACCTTCCTCGATCGGCTCATGAAGCCTGAGCTCAACGGTTTTCGCCGTGAATTGGGCTTGCCTGCGGTCAAACGCATCATCAGTCAGTGGATCTCCTCGCCCGACCGGGTATTGGGGTTGTTTCCGGACTGGTTTGCCCCGATCCAACAGGACTGGCCTGCCCAGACGGTACTGACCGGGTTCCCGTTATTCGATGAATCCGGCTTCGAGGCGCCAGACGCCGAGCTGGAGGACTTTTTGAATGCAGCCCCACCGGTGGTGTTCACCCCGGGTTCGACGACGGTCAATGCCGAACAGTATTTCGCCGCTGCGGCGAAAGCACTGAAGTTGATCGACCGCCGCGGCGTGTTCCTGACCAGCCAGCCGGTCGACCCGTCGTTGTCCAGCGACGGCAGGATCCTGGTAAGACCTTATGTTCCCATGAGCCGCATCCTGCCCCATACCTCGGCCCTGGTGCATCACGGAGGCGTCGGGACCACGGCCCTGGCAATCGCCGCCGGGGTGCCACAGATCGTCACCCCATTTGCCCACGACCATTTCGACAACGCCGCGCGAATGCAACGCCTGGGGTGCGGCTTGCAGGTGTTCGCGCCGGCCCCCGCCGAGTCACTGGCCACGGCCCTGGACACGGTGCTGAACAGCGCTGACGTGCGCGCCAGTTGTGAGCGCTACAGCAAGGCGATGGCCAGCGGTGACAGCGCCCGCGAAGCGGCAGCGCTGCAAATCGAGGCCATCGCCCACAGAGCCGCGACGTATCGCGTTGCGTAATCACGGATTGATTGGCGACTGACACAGCGCTGCCATTGGCCCGGCCAGAAGGCATCACTCTTTTCATTCGTTTCATCGGGCCAGCGGATCGGCCCACGGAGAACACCATGACCCAGACCCTGCCCGCATCGAGCGCAGAGTGCGTGCTTTATCCCCTCACCACCCCGCAACTGGACATCTGGCTGGACCAGGTGCTGCACGCTGACAGTCCGTTGTACAACATCGGCGGCTATGCCCGCATCAACGGCGCGGTCGACGCCACGCTGCTGCAGGCGGCCTTCAACCAGATCGTCAACGGCCACGATGCCCTGCGGATCCAACTGGTGCCCGGCTCCAGCGAGCACCCGCTGCCGCGCCAACGCTTCCTGGGGCCGGTCGACGCCCCGCTGGCGGTGCACGACGTGTCGGGCCATGCCGATCCAGAGGCCAGCGCATTGGCCTTGCTGCAGGCCAAGCTGCAAACCCCGTTTTCCTTTGACGATGGGCTGCTGGTGCGCGCGGACCTGGTCAAGGTCCGGGAAGACCTCCACTACTGCTTCGTCAATTGCCATCACCTGATCATCGATGGCTGGTCCTTCGCCATGATTGGCCGAACACTCAGCCAGGCCTATACCGCCCTGCATGACCAGGCGCAAAACACGGCGACGGCACCGACCTATCAAGCGTATGTCGAGCAGCAAGTCGCCAGCAAAGACTCGGTTTCGTTCCAGCGCCAGCGCCAGTACTGGCTGGAGAAGTACCGCACACTGCCCGAGCCCCTGCTCGCGCCCCGCCACCTGGGTCGACTCGACCAGCGCCTGGCGCCCAGCCAGAACCATGCCTGGCGCTTGCCCCGGGCGCTTTACAACCGTCTTGGCGAAAACGCGAAGGCCGCGGGCCAGGCGACGGTCTTCCACGTCATGCTCGGGGTGCTGTACAGCTACTTTGCGCGCACCGAGCAACGGGATGAAATCGTCATCGGCCTGCCCATCCTCAACCGCGCCAATGCCGCACACAAGGCCACGATGGGCTTGTTCGTCGGCATGAGCCCGGTACGCCTGAGCCTGGGCACCGACCTGAGTTTCAGCGACCTGGTCGGCAAGATTGCCCTGACGCTCAAGCAGGATTATCGCTACCAGCGCTTCCCGCTGAGCGAATTGAACCGCGAACTCGGCTTGCAGAACCTGGGCCGGCGGCAGTTGTTCGACGTGGTGGTGTCCTACGAACAGGACCAGGACACCTGGTACGGGCCTGCGCCGGCACAGCCGGTCAAGCTCAGCAATGGCTACGAACAAATGCCACTGGCAATGCACGTTCGTGAGTCCGCGCCGCAAGACGATGTGTGGATGCACTTCATCTACAACGAGGCCTATTTCGACGCGCCGCAGATCGAGGCCTTGCAACAGCGCTTCATGAACATCCTGGCGTGCGTGGCCGCTGATTTCGACGTGTCGGTCGCGGCCCTCGACCCGTTGGCGCCCTCCGAGCGCCAACTGCTGCGGGACTGGAATCGCACCGACGTCGACTACCCCAGGGATGTGCTGCTCCATCAATTGATCGAAGTCCAGGTCGCCGCTCGCCCCGACGCCATCGCGGTGCGCTTCGCAGACCAGGCGCTGACTTACGACGCGCTGAACCGTCAGGCCAACCGCCTGGCCCATGCCCTGCTGGAAACCGGGCTTGGCCGCGACGATCGCGTCGCCATCTGCCTGGACCGCAGCCTGGAGATGGTGGTCGGCCTGTTGGGCATTCTCAAAGCAGGTGCCGCCTACGTACCGCTGGACCCGGGTTATCCGGCCGACCGCTTGAGCCATATGCTCAGCGACAGCGCCCCCAGTGCCCTGATCACAACCCAAGGGTTATTGGCGAACCTGCCCGCCGTGACGATGCCCGTGCTGTGCCTGGATGCCGGCTCTGAAGCACTGTCCCGACAACCGACGCACAACCCGGACCCCGCCGTGCTCGGGCTGACGCCGCGACACCTGGCCTACGTGATCTACACCTCCGGTTCCACCGGCTTGCCCAAGGGCGTGATGAACCAGCATGACGGGGTCGTCAATCGTTTGCTCTGGGCGCGCGATGCCTATGGGGTCGATGAACACAGCCGGATCCTGCAAAAGACACCGTTCAGTTTCGATGTGTCGGTCTGGGAATTTTTCCTGCCGTTACTCAGTGGCGCGCAACTGATCGTCGCCGCCCCCGACGGGCACAAGGACCCGCGCTACCTGATGGACATCATGGCGAGCGCCGGCATCACGCTGCTGCATTTCGTCCCATCGATGTTGCAGGTCTTTCTCGACCAGGTGGAGCCACAGCGCCTGCCCGCGCTCCAGCAGGTCTTGTGCAGCGGCGAAGCCTTGCCCCATGCCTTGCAGAAGCGTTTTTTCGAATGCTTGCCAACGGTGCAGTTGCACAACCTTTACGGCCCCACCGAAGCGGCCGTCGACGTGACGGCCTGGCATTGCCGGCCCGACGCGCACGACGGCATCGTACCGATCGGTCGACCGATCGCGAATATCCAAATGCATGTCCTCGACGCGAACCTGCAACTGCTGCCACCGGGTGTGGCCGGCGAGCTGCACATCGGTGGCATCGGGGTCGCGCGGGGTTACCTGAACCGTCCCGAGCTGACGGCCGAACGGTTTATCCACGACCCCTTGGGCAGCGAGCCCCAGGCGCGGCTGTACAAGACCGGCGACCTTGGGCGTTGGCTGCCCGATGGCAGCCTCGAATACCTGGGACGCAACGATTTCCAGGTGAAAATCCGCGGCCTGCGCATCGAACTGGGCGAGATCGAAGCCCACCTGCTCGCTTGTGAAGGTGTCAAGGACGTGGTCGTGATCGCCCGCCAGGAAGCCGGTGATGCGTACCTCAACGCCTATTGGGTGAGCGAGCCCGGCTGCTCGCCATCCCCGCAGGCGCTGCAGGAAACCTTGCGCCAGCAGGTGCCTGACTACATGGTCCCCAGGCACCTGGTCGAGCTCGATCAGTTCCCGTTGAGTGTCAACGGCAAGTTGGACCGCAAGGCCCTGCCCGAGCCGACGGCCAACCTGGGTAACAATGTGACAGCCCCACGCACGGCGTTGGAACAGGCCCTCGCCGAGCTGTGGCGGGACAACCTCAAGCGCTCGACGCCGGGCATCCATGACAACTACTTCATGCTCGGTGGCGACTCCCTGAAAGTCATCCACTTGCAGATCCATGCCCGTGAACAGGGGATTGCGCTGACCCTGGCGCAGGTCTACCAGTCCCCCACCATCGCCCAGTTGGCCGAGGCCCTGGAGTCCGGGCAACCCCCGGCCACCGAGCTCGAACCCTTGACCCACGTGGCGCCTTTCGCCCAGGTTCCGTCGGCGATCCGCCTGGCCAGCGAAGGCGTGTTCGATGACGTGTTTGCCGCTTCGCAACTGCAGGTCGGGATGATTTATCACTCGATGATGCACCCGGATTCGGCGATCTATCACGACATCTTCCGCTACCGCTTGCGCCTGCACTGGGATGCGCCGGCGTGGGAGCGGGCCTGTGCCGCATTGATCCGGCGTCATCCGGCCTTGCGCATGTCGTTCGATATCGGGCACGCCGAGGTGCCCATGGCCCGGGTGCACTCGAGCGTCGAACCCCCCGTGCAAATCATCGATGTCTGCTCAACGGGCCCCGACACCCGGGCCCAGGCCATTGCCGCCTACGTGGAGGAACGCAAGCGTTACCGCGAAGACTGGCATCGGGCGCCGTTGTATCAGTTCTGCGTGTTCGTCGCGGAGACTGAAATCGACCTGGTCTTCAGCTTCCACCATGCGATCCTCGACGGCTGGAGTGTCGCCACCTTGATGCGCGACCTGATCACGCTCTACACCTCGGCACCTGGCACCGACGCCCTGCCGGCCCTGACCACCACACCAGCCGATTTCGTGGCCCTGGAGCAACAAGCCATGGCGACGCAGACCCACCGCCGTTTCTGGCGCGAATACCTGCACGAGGCGCCCGCCGCGGCCATGACCAGCTGGATCCATGGAGTGGCACCGGACCCGACGCCGCACCGCTCGGCCTACCGTGAACTGCCCGCCGCGGACCTGGCCCGGCTCGAAGCCTTCTGCCAGGCCCATGACCTGCCCCTGCGCGCGGTCCTGCTGACGGCCCACGGTTTCGCCCAGGCGATCATGTCCAATCAAAAGGACGTGCTGTGCGGCGTGATCAGCCATGGCCGACCGGCGTTCGAAGATGCCGCCTCGGTCCTGGGTCTGTTCCTCAACACCCTGCCGATACGCTTCAGCAGCCAGGGCCAGAGCTGGCTGGAGCTGATCCGGGCAACAATTGCCCAGGAACAACAGGTATTCGCCCATCGGCGCTATCCGTTCGCATTGATTCATCGCGAGACCGATGTCGCCTTGAACGTGGTGTTCAATTACGTCGATTTCTACGTGCTCAAGGACCTGCTGGCCCAAGGCGAAGAGATCCTCACCGACTGGGAAACCACGGAAGCGAGCAACTACGACTTGCTGACCACCCTCGGCCGCCACCCTGCCAACGGTTCGCTGATGTTGAAGATGGACTACCGCACCGCGCGTGTCGCCACGAGCCAGGCCGAAGCCTATGCCGATTACCTGCTGCGCACGCTGGAACTGATGATCGCCGCGCCTGAGGCCAAGCCGGCCATTCCGGCCTGGCTGCCGCCCATCGACCGAACTGCGCCGGGGGCCGCCAGGGCCTTGCCCCACGACAACCTGTCGAGCGTGTTACTGGACAGTTTCGCGCGCCATGGCGAGCAGACCGCCGTGAGCTTTGGCCAGGCTCGTCTTTCCTACCGCCAACTGCACGATACTTGCGCCCAACTGGTGAGCTGGCTGCACCGGCACGGTATCGGCCAGGGGGATCGGGTCGCGATCATGATGCCCCGCTCGCCCGACCTGATCGTCGCCTTGCTCGGTGTCGTACAGGCCGGCGCCGCCTACGTTCCAATCGACCTGAGCTATCCGCAGGAGCGTATCCAGCTGATTCTCGAAGACTCGCAGCCACGCCTGGTGCTGTTCGCCGATGCCTCTGCGAGCCTGGCGATGGCCCTGGCAGGCCAGGCCGATACGCGCCACTGGGACAGCGTGGTCGCCGGCTTCGACGACAACCTGGCCGGCAGTCACCAACGGGTGGCCGCCATTGCCGCTGGCATCATGAGTGAAGACAACGCCTACTTGCTCTACACCTCGGGCTCGACCGGCCGCCCCAAGGGCGTGGCCATGCCGCACCAGGCCTTGACCAATATGATCCTCTGGCAAAACCGCCAGCAGGCGCAGGACGGCCATGGGACACAAGCGCTGAAGACACTGCAATACGCGCCCATTTCGTTCGACGTTTCGTTCCAGGAAATTTTCTCGACCCTGTCCAGCGGTCATGAACTGGTGATGATTGACGAAGGGTTGCGCTATGACTTCATCCGCTTGCTGAAGTTTATTGGCGCGCAAGCGGTGAATCGCCTGTTCCTGCCCTACGTCGCGTTCCAGGGCTTGGCCGAAGTCGCCACACAACTGGGTATTTACCCCTCCTCGCTGCGCCAGATCAACGTCGCCGGCGAGCAGTTGAAAATCACTGCCGAAATCCGCGACCTGATCGATCACCTCGGCGACTGCCGGGTGGAGAACCACTATGGCCCGACCGAGGCCCATGTGGTCACGAGCCTGCGACTTGAAGGCGCGACAGTGACCTGGCCGAGCATGCCGCCGATCGGCACGCCCATCGACGGGGTACGCCTGCATGTCCTGGACGCGGCCGGCAACCCCTGCCCGGTCGGCGTGACGGGCGACCTGTTCATCGAAGGGGCCTGTCTCGCCAATGGCTATTGGAATCGCCCCGACCTGACCGACGAGCGCTTCATTTATCGCCAGCTCGAGGGGCAGACCCGACGCTTGTATGAAACCGGCGATATTGGCTTCTACTTGCCTGGCGGCGATCTCGTGTACCAGGGCCGCAGCGACGCTCAAGTCAAGATTCGCGGTTACCGCGTAGAGCTCGGCGAGATCGAAGTGGCCATGCTCGGCTCCGCCCGGTTCAGGGCCGACATCGAGCAGGTGGCGGTCATCGACAAGACGGCAACCGACGGCAGCCGTTATCTGGTGGGCTTCGTCCAGGCCCTACCGGGCCGCGAGCCGGACCTGGACCAATTCAAGGCGGAAATGCGCCTGACGCTGCCCGACTACATGGTGCCGAACACGCTGGTCAGGATCGCGCAGCTACCGCTCGGGCCCACGGGCAAGATCGACCGGCAGCGCTTGCAAAGGATAGAAGTCCAGACCACCTTGCAGCGGTCCTTCATTGGCCCGCGCAATGCCATGGAGGATCTGCTGCAAGCCTACTGGCAGGAAACCTTGGACCTGGACAACATCAGCGTCCACGACAACTTCTTCGAGCTGGGGGGCAATTCGCTCAAGGCGGTGCGACTGGTGGCCATGCTCGCCAGACATCAAGGCCTGGAACCTTCGCTGTCCGACTTTATCCAGGCGCCGACCATCGCCGAATTCGCCCAGGTGCTGCAACAGACCGAAACCGGACACCCCGGCGCCGGCGCGCTGGTGGACTTCAAGAATGCCACGCGCAAGCCGACGTTGTTCCTGGTCCACCCCATCGGCGGACATGTGTTGTGCTATGCGGCACTGGCGCGGGTGCTCAAGGACCAGGTCCACCTGTATGCCCTGCAAGCGCCAGGCACATGGGATGGCCGTGAACCGTTGCAATCGGTGCAGGCCCAAGCGGTGTACTACGCGGACGCCATCGAGCAGGTCGCCCCTGAAGGCCCCCTGAATATAGGCGGCTGGTCCTATGGCGGCGTCGTGGCGTATGAACTGGCCAGCGAGTTGCAGCGGCGCGGACGGCGCCTGCACAACGTGTTCCTGCTGGACACCATCGTGCGTGTCAGGCAGGGCGAGGTGCGGATAGAACGCAGCGAGTTCATGAACTGGTTCATGTGGGAACTGCTCAGCGGCGACGGCCAGAAGGAATACGCCTACCACGCCCTCGACTTCTCCTCCCTGGACGACCCGCAGGCCTTCGCGGCGATCCGACAGCACGGCATCGACCAGGGCATTTTCGACGAGACCATCACCCTGGCGACACTCGATCAGCTGTTCCGGGTGTTCCATGCCAACTGGCAAGGGCTGCTGGACTATCGCTTCCCGCCACTGGACCTGCCCATCACGCTGTTCGCCGCGGACGTCGAGCTGCCCGATGTGCTGCAAGCCCCCCATGAACTGGTGGGCACCGCCTTTCGCGACCCGTACCGCGGCTGGCGCTCGATTGCGCCCCAAGTGCAGCGAGTCGCCGTGGAGGGTGACCATCTGACCATGATGCGCGAGCCGCACATCGAGCGAGTGGGCCAATGCATCCGGTCGCGGATGGACCTGGCCCGGGCCAGGACCGCCGAATCCATGAGCGCACTGGCTTGACCATGACCGCCGATCACGGGGCCGGATTGACGGCCCCGCTTGACTCCATCGCCCGGTCGTTCCGGGCCCGATACAGGTGAAACAGCATGACAGCACCCAAAAAAGCCATTGTCGCCGGCGCCGGGATCGGCGGGCTGACCGCCGCCATCGCGCTGCAGCGCGCGGGCTGGCAGGTCAAGGTCTTCGAAGCGGCCCAGACACTGCGCACCGGTGGCACCGGCTTGTCCGTCATGGCCAATGCCATGGCGGCGTTGCACTCGATTGACGCCCATGTTCCGGTGGAACAGGCCGGCCAGGTGATCCGCGACTTCTTCTTCAAGAAACACCAGGGCGATGCCATCACCCGCATGCCGATCCACGAGATCGGCGAACAGTTGGGTCATCCCAGTGTGAATATCCAGCGCCCGCTGTTGCTGCGCGCGTTGGCGCAGCAGCTCGACCCCGACACCTTGACGACCGGGCTGCGCTGCACGGGGTATGACCCTCGCCCCGATGGTGTGGTGGTGCGGTTCGAGGACGGCAGCCTCCAGGAAGCGGATCTGTTGATTGGCGCCGATGGCCTGAACTCGGTGATTCGCCAGCAGATGCTCGGCGAAACCCCAACCCGCCCATCCGGTTATGTCGCCTGGCTGGCGGTGGCGCCCTTCAGCCATCCGGTCATGACCGAAGGCTACGTGGCGCATTACTGGGGACGCGGCAAGCGCTTCGGGCTCTGCGATGTCGGGGACGGCCAGGCGTATTGGTGGGGCACCTGCAATCACGAAAACGCGGCGGATGCCGCCTTGAACATCAGCAAGCAGGAAGTGCTCGCAGCCTACGCCGACTGGGCGCCGGAAGTCGTGGCCGCCATCGAGGCCACCCCTGAGAGCGTCATACTGAAAATGCATGCCCGGGACCGCCATCCCGTCGAGCAATTCTGCGATGGACACGTGGTGCTCTTGGGCGATGCGGCTCATCCCATGCTGCCCAGCCTGGGCCAAGGTGCCGCACAGGCGATCGAGGATGCCGTGGTACTGGCCGATCGACTGACGCAAACGCCGGACCTGCGCACCGCGCTACTGCACTACCAGGCCCACCGTCACCCGCGGGCCAACGGGATCGTCAATGCCGCGCGCTTCATGAGCGGTATCGAGCAAAGCGAATCGAGCCTCGCCTGCTGGCTGCGAGAATGGTATATGCGCCTGACGCCACAGAGCAGCTTGCGGAAAAAGAACATCGACCTCCTCTCGTTCAAGCCCTGCGCATAACCTCGCGAAACGGTCACCGAGGGACCTGGGCGGCACGGCGGTGAACCCCGCCACTTGACCGACGACATTAAAGCGTCAATGACAAAAAGCGACTCCTACATAGACAAAAAACGACATGCACCGGGATGAAAATCGATAAATGAGAATTCCTCACCATACTGGGAATCCAGAATTGGGACACTACTGCCAGACAATTCCCACATTGACGATCATGAAAAAACAGATTTTCAAGAATCGAGCCCCGAACACAACCTGTTAATTTAGCTGAATATTTTCCTGAAACCGCGCTGAAAGCTGTCCCCCACAGCGATCATCGCGAGGGAAAAACCTGTGACCCAACGTGTTTTTTACCCGGAGGTATCCAAGAACCCAAACCCCACTGACTGACCCGGAATGTCCCTGTTTTCCCTTACAGACTTTTCCCACATGGAAACGCCTAATAGCCCTACCGGCTAAACCGTTTAAGTCAATAGGTCCACAAGACGTTATTGACTCCAAGTATCAACTCCAGAAGAGGCTCAAGCATTTTGGAAGCGGTCGGATTTTCTTCCGTCAACATCACGGATGCGGAGTTTTTTCGAGTAAGCAGGAATAAGGACTATGAATCGACATGCGTGTATTGAGGGTGCAGAAAAATCGCACCTCTACGTAGAGCTAGGAAAGCTGATTTCAAGTGTCGGACACGAGAGTTTCTTGACCAACGTGCACCAGATGATCGAAACAACGGTGCCTGTCAGTCGACTCGAATTGAGTGAATGGACAGCCGACGACACCCAGTCGAACGTCCTCGATGTACAGCTGTTGGGGTATGCGGGTGCGGAAAAAAACGTGCACATGCAGTCCCCCTGCCCCACCACGGCGATACAGCGCAACGATCACCCCTTGGTGAAAAGAGTGCTGGAAGTGGATGACGCCCTGCTGATCCATCTGAACGCACGAATGAAAGATGAAAGAGGCAATGACTGCCTCGGCACTTCCCACCAGTGCATTCTGATTTCACGCAAGGCCAACCGCCGCTGTGTGATCTCATTGCAACGCCCTCAGGTACAGCGCGACTTTTCCCTTCAGGAACTGTCCTTTCTGAAATACCTTTCCGAAACGCTGTTGCCCCTGGCCGAGCGTCATGCGCACCTCAATCGCCAATCTTTCAAAGCCTCTGGCAGCGCTACGGGCCATCCACTCGATGCCGCCGAACAGACCCAGTTGCAACGGGATTTCAATGATCGATTGAGCCCCTGCGACGTCACCCTTTCCGTGCGGGAAAAAGAAGTCTGCCTGGGCCTGCTGGCCGGGGGCACCGTGCCGGAGATTGCGGAAAAGCTACAGGTCAAGAACAGCTCCATCGAAACCTACCTCAAGCGTGCCGCCGCCAAGCTGGGCGTGAGTGGGCGGCATGGGCTGGCGAAATGGATGATCGGATCATGACGGCTCGCCGCGCACGGCCCGCCAGAACCCGCCTGCCTGCGCCCGCGGGGTCTGGGCAGGCACCACAATGAGATAACAGGTCGATGCATAAACTCTTGAGCCCCCTGGCGGCCGCGGCATTCATGCTGGGCGGTTGTTCGCTGATCCCGGACTACCAACGGCCCGACGCACCGGTCGCCGGGCAGTATCCGCAAACCTCGGCCTATGCCCCGGCCTTGTCGGGGCCCCTGGCGGCCGAACAGGGTTGGCGTGATCTGTTCCAGGATCCGGTGCTGGCGCAACTGATCGAAAGCGCGCTGGCCAACAACCGCGACTTGCGGGTAGCGGCGCTGAACGTCGAGGCTTACCAGGCGCAGTATCGGATCCAGCGGGCGGACCTCTTCCCGGCGATCAGCGCCAACGGCACCGGTTCGCGCCAGCGCCTGCCGGCCAGCCTCACCGGAACCGGTAACGCCGCCATCAGCAGTTCGTATTCGGCAACCCTGGGGATCAGCGCTTATGAACTGGACCTGTTCGGGCGCATACGCAGCCTCAGCGACCAGGCGTCGCTGATCTATCTGTCCAGCGAAGAGGCCCGCCGCAGCAGCCAATTGAGCCTGGTGGCCAGCGTGGCCAGTGCCTACCTGACCTGGCGGGCCGACCAGGAACTGCTGGCGCTGACCCAGGACACGCTCCAGTCCTATGAGCAAAGCCTGCGCCTGACCGAACGCAGTAACCAGGTCGGCACCGCCTCGGCCTTGAACCTGAGCCAATCGCGAACCTCGGTGGAAAGCGCCAGGGCCAGCCTGGCGAAGTTCCAGCGCCAAGTCGCCCAGGACCTCAACAACCTCACGTTGCTGGTGGGCACGTCGGTCGCCGATGACCTGCCAGGCCGTCCACTGGCATCGGACCTGCTCAGCGAAGTACCGGCCGGCCTGCCTTCGGACTTGCTGCAACGCCGGCCGGACATCCTGGAGGCCGAGTACCTGCTGCAATCGGCCAACGCCAACATCGGCGCGGCCCGTGCCGCCTTTTTCCCGAGCATCAGCCTGACCGCCAACGCCGGCAGTTCCAGTACGGAACTGTCCGGGCTGTTCAAGGGCGGGTCGGGCAGCTGGACATTTCAACCGCAGATCAACCTGCCGATTTTCAACGCTGGCAGCCTTCGGGCGAGCCTGAACTACTCGAAAATCCAGAAAGACATCCGCGTGTCGCAATACGAGAAAGCCATCCAGACCGCCTTCCAGGAAGTGTCCGATGGCCTGGCGGCACGCAAGACCTATAAAGACCAATTGATCGCCCAGCGCGATCTGGTGCAAGCCAACCAGGATTACTACCGCCTGGCGGAGCGACGTTATCGCATCGGCGTGGATAGCAGCCTGACGTTCCTCGATGCCCAACGCTCGCTGTTCAACGCCCAGCAAACCCTGATCGTCGACCGGCTGTCGCAGTTGCTCGCCGAAGTCAATCTGTACAAGGCACTGGGCGGGGGTTGGGTAGAACGCACAAGCAACGTGACTGTGAGGTGACTGCAAATGGGCACATTCGAACCCGGGACACTGGTGCGCTTACGCTCGGGAGGCAAGACGATGGTAGTCAAACATGCCTCGTCCATCTCCCAAATGCCGGATACCTTGCTGCTCCTGTGTGAGTACCGGGCCAAGAATCGCCTGGTGCAGGGTTTCTATGCGATACGCGACCTGATCCCGGCTTCCGGAAACCCGGGCACTGAACGTTCATAGCAACCCCGATCAGCCGGCCTTTGTGGCGAGAGAGCTTGCTCCCTCGCCACAAAAGCAGTCCGATGCGCCTTGAGCGTCATCAGACCGTACGCGAATACTGGACTGTCTGGCCTGCCTCCAGGTATGCATCGAACGCCATGGCCACGTTGCGCATCATCAATTGGCCCTGGGGCAACAGCACCAGCTCATCGTCGCGAATGTCCAGCAACCCGTCGCGCACCAGCTCCTGGAGTCGTTCCAGGGCATCGGCGAAGTATTCGCCAAATCGAATGCCGAAGGCGTTGTCTATCCGGTCGAAGTCGATGCGCCCATGGCACATCAGCTCGCTGATGACCTCACGCCGCAGGCGGTCATCGTCGCTCAGCCGATAGCCGCGCTGCACCGGTAGCAGGCCTTGATCCAGCCAGGCGTAATACTGGGAAAGCTCCTTGACGTTCTGGTTGTAGCTGTCACCCACCTTGCCGATCGACGACACCCCCAGGCCAATCAGGTCGCAATCGGCGTGGGTGGAATAGCCTTGGAAATTGCGCTGCAAGGTGCCCTGGGCGCGGGCGCGCACCAGTTCGTCATCTGGCAAAGCGAAATGGTCCATACCGATGTAGACGTAGCCGGCTTCGGTCAGGCGATTGATGGTCAGTTCCAGCAACTCCAGCTTGCGCTCGGGCGGCGGCATGTCTTCGGGGCGGATCATCCGTTGCGCCCGCACCCGTTGCGGCAGGTGGGCGTAGCTGTAGGCCGCGATCCGGTCCGGACGCAGGGCGATGATCTTGCTCAAGGTGACATCGAAACTGGCGATGGTCTGCAACGGCAGGCCATAGATCAGATCGACGCTGACGGATTTGAAGCGCGCCCGGCGCGCGGCCTCCACCAGCTCGACGACCTGGGCCTCGCTTTGCACCCGGTTGACGGCAATCTGCACCTGGGCATCGAAATCCTGGACGCCAAAGCTCAGGCGATTGAATCCCAGTTGGCGCAGGCCTTGGATCTGTTGTGCATCGATGGTCCGCGGATCGACCTCGATGGAAAACTCATGGGCGTCGCTGTCATCCATGTCGAACGACTGGTGCAGGCAATCCATCAGGTCGGCCAGTTGCCCATGGGTCAGGTAAGTCGGCGTGCCCCCGCCCAAATGCAACTGGGTCAGTTTGCGCGAGCGGTCGAACAAGGCCGCTTGCAGGGCTATTTCGCGCTTGAGGTAGGTCAGGTATTCGGCGGCGCGATGGGTCTTGCGGGTGATGATCTTGTTGCACGCGCAGTAATAGCAAAGGCTCTGGCAGAACGGGATATGGATGTACACCGACAACGACTTGGGCTGCGCAGCCTCGTGACTGCGCTGGGCGGCCTGGCGGTACTCGTCCATGGCAAAGGCCTGGTGGAACTGCGGGGCCGTCGGATAGGAGGTGTAGCGCGGGCCCGGGCGGTCGTATTTCTCCACCAGGGCACGATTGAAACCGGAGGCAGTCGTCATGAAGGGTTCAACTTTTCAAAAGCGTGTGGGCTTGCCTCATCCGGTGCCGGGTCGAACAGGTTGCAGATCGCATCCACGTTCAAGCGCCCGGCGGGCAAGATGCCGATAAACCGGCTCGTCAGTTCGATCAATCCCTGATCATGCAACGCTTCCAGCAACGGCCAGACGGACGCGAAGTGCTCGCGAAACACCAGGCCGAAACGCGCTTCGATGGCCGGTATGTCCAGCTCCAGGTCACAGGAAAGCTGCTCGGTCACGCTCGCGCTGACCAGGTCCTGGGCTTCACAACGCCAGCCACTACACACCGGCAACTGCCCGGCATCCAGTTGCTGGCAATAGCGAAGCAGGTCGTCGGTGTTCTGTACGTACAGGTGCTCGATCTGAGTGATGGCCGACAAACCGAAGCCCACGTGGTCACAGCAACCGTGACGGGTAAAACCCTGGCAATTGCGATGCAGGCGTCCGTGCTCCTGGGCTACCGCCAGGTCATCGTCGGCCCTGACGAACTGGCCCAGGCCGATGTAGTGATAACCGGCGCCGATCAACTGTTCGCAACAGATGCGCCGCATGGCGTCCTTGTCGGCCGTGCTGCAAAAGGCGCCAGCCACTCCGGCATTCTTCGAGCGATAACGATAAGGCGCGCGGGCATAGTCGAAAACGTGCAGCCGGTCCGGTTCCAGTTCGATCAGCGTCGCCAGTTTCAGGGCGAAACTGTTGGGCGTCTGCCAGGCGTGGCCGTAGCCCAAGTCAATGTTGATGGAGCGAAAACCAAACGTGCGCGCCGCATCGATCAGCGAATGGATCGGCGCCGGGTTCTGGTAGCAATCGACCGACAGCTCGCTGTCGACGCCAATGTCGGGCACGCCGATGCTGACATGGGTGAAACCCTGGTCACGGATCAGGCCCATGGTCGACCAGTCGGTGTGATGCAGGTCCACTTCGATGCTGTGATCGGCACCGTCGTACTCGCTGAAGTCGAAGCGCTTGCGCAGATCGCTCATCAGCTTCTGCAAATGAGCGATCACCGGTGTACCACCGGTCAGGCAAAACTGCTCGACGCGCCGCCCTGCCCCCAGGTGGCAACCGACCAAACCCATTTCATACGCCAGGCGCTGCAGATAGCCCTCGATCTCGCCGCATCGGCAGTCGCTGGCAAGGGGCGAACACGACGCCAGCCGCAAGCGCGAAGGCAGGTGCACCGCCACGGATAGGGGCCGTCGTTTCTGGCGGCTGGTGCGCAACCCCCGAAGCAGGTCGAGGGACCCGATGCCGGCGTGGAATCTACGCGTACCGACTGGGCAATCGAAATCAGCCACCCGTGGGGCACGTCCCGAGGGGCGCTCAACGAGGGTATGGAACGGGTCGAACATGACAATCTCCGAGTGACTGTGCAGGGGCAGTTTGCGCGCTAACCCGCCGGGCCACCTTGACCTGTATCAAGCGCCTTGGCCCCCGCCGCCAGCGCTTACCAGGTGATGTAGAACATGCCCTTGGCCAGCAGCACGATCGCCACCATGTGCAGGAACACGCTGACATGGATGATGTGCACGTAGCGGGCGTTCATGCGGGCGCGCTTGAACAGCCACATGGCCCAGAGGAAATGTCCCAGCACACTGCCCGCCAACAGGATCTTCAGCCCCAGCAGTACACCGAAGGGCGACTGCAACGGCGACGACAATGCCGGCCAATAGCGCAGCCAGACCATGCCGCCGCCGGCGCCGAACAGCACCAGCAGCACCCATGGCATCAACTGTCGGGCGCGCCGGCTGATGCCCTGCTCCAGCAACACCATGACCTTGGCGGGCAATTGCTTGCGGATGCTTTCCAGGAACAGGACCTCGAAGAACACCGTGCCGATGAACACCAGCGCGGCAAACAGGTGCAAGGTCAGGAACAGCGGATAACTCATTGGGGGCCTCGGTCGCCCCTTTCAGCAGGGGCGCTGGTTTATTCGAGGTTATCCCGCGGGCCCGGAAGTGGGGTTGATGCCAATCAAGGAAACCGCATGCCAGCCATATCAACGAACCCTGTGGGAGCGAGCTTGCTCGCGATAGCGGTGTGTCAGTCCACATCGATGCAGCTGATCCGACGCTATCGCGAGCAAGCTCGCTCCCACAGTCGGCGTCGTCAGGCGCGGGAAAGCGTCAACAGAACGTTGCTCTTGCGCACATTCCACACAACCGCTGATCAGTTAGTCCGGCTTTTTGACACTTTCCCCGATATGCGGTCACAACTTTTGCGCTCCGTTGGGTCATAACACGAAGGTCGTCGATGGAATGTTGACGTCTACCTAGGTTTAAGCCTGATACGGAGATAAGCTCATGATTTTCAACGTACAAAATTTTGGCGCCAAAGGAGATGGCATCACAGACGACACAGCAGCCATCCAGAGTGCGATCGATGCAGCGGCCGCGGCCGGCGGTGGGCAGGTGTACATGCCCACCGGCACCTACATCGTTTCGGGGGGTGAGGAACCTTCCGACGGCTGCCTGATGCTCAAGAGCAACGTCTATCTGTACGGCGACGGCATGGGCGACACCACGGTCAAGCTGGCCGATGGCTCCGACACCAAGATCACCGGCATCATTCGCTCGGCCTATGGCGAGGAAACCCACGATTTCGGCGTGAGCAACCTCACCATCGACGGCAACCGCGACAGCACCACCGGCAAGGTCGACGGCTGGTTCAACGGCTACATTCCCGGCGAAGAAGGCTACGACTCCAACGTCACCCTCGACAGCGTCGAGATCAAGGATTGCTCCGGGTACGGTTTCGACCCCCACGAGCAAACCGTCAACATGGTCATCAAGAACAGCGTGTCCCACGGCAACGGCCTGGACGGTTTCGTCGCCGACTTCCTCAGCGACAGCACCTTCGAAAACAACGTCGCCTACAACAACGACCGCCACGGTTTCAACGTCGTCACCAGCACCCACGATTTCACCCTGACCAATAACGTCGCCTACGACAACGGCGGCAATGGCATCGTGGTCCAGCGCGGCAGCGAGGACATTCCCTCGCCCAGCAACATCACCATCACCGGCGGCGAGGTATACGGCAACGGCGCCGAAGGGGTGCTGATCAAACTCTCCAGCGAAGTGACCGTCACGGGCGTCGACATCCATGACAACACCAGTGCCGGGATCCGCATCTACGGCAGCAACCACGTCGAGGTCATCGACAACACCCTCAACAACAACTCCCTGGGCAGTGCCGTACCGGAAATCATCATCCAGTCCTACGACGACACCCTGGGCGTGTCTGGCAAGTACTTCAACGGCAGCGATAACCTCATCCAGGGCAACATCATCAGCGGCAGCGACCTGTCGACCTACGGTGTTGCAGAGCGCAATGAAGACGGCACCGACCGCAACGCCATCATCGCCAACACCATCAGCCACACCAGCAAGGGCGCCACGCTGGTCTATGGCGACGGCAGCTACGTCAGCGCCACGGTACCGATGACCACCGTACAAGGCACTCCGGGCAACGACACCCTGCTCGGCAGCGCCGCCAGCGAGATTTTCTATGGTGGCGCGGGCAACGACACCATCAATGGCGCGGCCGGTGGCGACATCCTCGTCGGGGGCGCAGGCGTCGACAAACTCACCGGCGGCACCGGCGCCGATACGTTCCGGTTCGTCGCTCAGTCGGACAGTTACCGCAACGCGACCACCAGCTTCGATGACACCATCACCGACTTCGATGTCACCCAGGACAAGATCGACCTCGCCGGCCTCGGCTTCACCGGGCTGGGCAATGGCCGTGGCGGCACCCTGCAGGTCAGCTACAGCGCCAGCAACAACCGCACCTACATCAAGGACTTCGACGCCGATGCCAGTGGCAATCGCTTCGAGCTGATCCTCTCGGGGAACCTGGCCAGCACCCTGACGGCGAGCAATTTCATTTTCAATCGCGTGATCACGGGCACCAGTGGCAGCGACTCACTGCTGGGTAGCGATGCAGCCGACACCTTGCTCGGCCTGGCGGGCAATGACAGCCTCAGTGGCGGCGCCGGCGACGACAAGCTCGACGGCGGTGCCGGCATGGACACCCTCACCGGTGGCGCTGGGGCGGATACCTTTGTGTTTGCCAATCGCCTGGACAGCTACCGCAACTACAACACCGGTGGCGCCAACCTGGGCGACCTGATCACCGACTTCAACGTCAGCGCCGACAAGATCGACCTCTCGGCCATGGGTTTCACCGGCCTGGGGGATGGCAAGAACAACACCGTGTACCTGGTGCTCAACAGCGCCGGCACCAAGACCTACATCAAATCCCTGGAGGCCGACGCCAATGGCAACCGCTTCGAAGTGGCGCTGGACGGTAATTACCTCAACACCCTGACCAGCGCCAACTTCGTCTTCGCCACCACGTCGCCGACCAACCAGGCGCCCGTGCTGGCTACGCCGCTGGTGGATCAGAACGCCACCGAAAACACCCCGTTCAGCTACGTGGTGCCGGCCACCAGCTTCACCGATCCGGATAACGACAGCCTGAGCTACACCGCCAAACTCGCCAATGGCAGCGCCCTGCCCAGCTGGCTGACCTTCGATGCCGCCACTCGCACCTTCAACGGCACGCCTCCCGACACCGCGTCGGGCACCTACTCGATCCAGGTCACGGCCACCGATGGCAGCAACGCCACCGTCAGTGACAGTTTTACGCTCGCCGTGCAGGACGTCCCCGCCGTCATTGTGATCAATGGTACGCCGAACAACGACACACTGACCGGCACCGCGGCCAATGAACAACTGTTCGGTGGCGCGGGCAACGACACCCTCAATGGCGGCGCCGGCAACGACATCCTGGTCGGCGGCACCGGGGTCGACAAACTCACCGGTGGCACCGGCGCCGATGTGTTCCGCTACACCTCGAAACTCGATAGCTACCGCACCAGTTCCACCAGCGCCAGTGACCAGATCCTCGACTTCGACGTGGCCGCCGACAAGATCGACGTGTCGGCCCTCGGCTATACCGGCCTGGGCAACGGACTCAACGGTACTCTGCAGGTCACTTACAGTTCGTCGAGCAACCGCACCTACCTCAAGGACCTCACGGTCGACGCCAACGGCAACCGGTTCGAGATCTCGATGGCGGGCAACTTCGTCAGCAGCCTGACGGCCAATCACTTCGTCTTCGCCGACCAGACCACCCCCACCAACGTGGCCCCGGTCGTGGCCACCCCACTCCTGGACCAGAACGCCAGTGAAAGCACGCCATTCAAATACACCGTGGCGAGCAACAGCTTCACCGACGCCAACCAGGATGTGCTGACCTACACCGCGACCCTCGCCAACGGCACCGCCCTGCCCACCTGGCTGAGTTTCAATGCCACCAGCCTGACCTTCAGCGGCACGCCAACCAGCACCGCTGCGGGCAACTATGACGTACTGGTTAAGGCCACCGATCCTTCAGGCGCCTCGGTCAGCGACAACTTCAGCCTGGTGGTGGCCGATGCGCCCGCCAACACCATTACCGGCACCAACAACGGCGAAACCCTCAACGGCACGACAGGCGCGGACCTGATCCTCGGCCTCGGCGGTAACGATACGATCAAGGCTGGCACCGGCGCGGACATCGTCGACGGCGGTGCCGGACGGGACTCGTTGTACGGTGGCGATGGCGCCGACACGTTTCGCTACAGCAACCTGTCCGACAGCTACCGCGACTACGACACCGGTGGTGTCACCGCCACCGACACGATTTATGACTTCACCGTTGGCACCGACAAAATCGACGTTTCCGGGCTGGGCTTTCTCGGCCTCGGCGATGGCAGCAACGGCACGTTGTACATGACCCTGAACGCGGCCGGCGACAAGACCTACATCAAGTCCGCCGAAGCCGACGCCGATGGCAATCGCTTCGAGATCGCCCTCAACGGCAACTACCTCAACACCCTCACCGCCAACGACTTCGTCTTCGGCGAGCGTGCCCAGCAGGACATTCTCTACCTGCCCACCCTCGGCCAATCCAATGCGCGCCTGCTGCGCATGACCGAGGACGACGACCAATCCGGCACCTCGATGCTGGTCAATGACCTGAACCGCTACACCACCTACGACGTGCGCAGCCAGTTCACCGATGCCGATGGCAACGGTATCGACATCGCGGTCGGCGGCAGCACCGTCAACGGCCTGTCCACACTCAGCCCCGAGGAACTCCAGCTGTGCTGGTGGTTGACAGACACCAACCAACCCGGGCCGGCACTGTTGCGGGCGGTGACGTTGCTGCGCGACCAGCGCACCGAACTGCAGTCGATCGACAACGTCACCATGGGCATTATCTGGGGCCAGGGCGAGGAAGCCGCCCAGGAAATCGCCCGCGCCACGGACAAGGTCGCGGCGGCAGCGGCCTACAAGGCTGCAACCTTGAAGGTGTTCGATTACCTGCACGCCCAGTTTGGCAATTTCAGTGTGTACCTGATGGAAACCGGTCACTACGAGCAGGATGCGGCGCGGGCCCGGGGTTATTCGGAAGAGAAGATTGCCTCCATCGTCGAAGGCGTCGGTTATGTCCGCGCCGCCCAGGAGGCCATGGCCGCTGAACGCGCCGACGTCAAGCTGGCGGTGGACTACACCGACCTGCCCTTGCGCTACGAAGTCGATCCGCTGGTGTATCCCGACGACGTCTGGCACCTGCACGAGGAATCGGCGGAAATCGTCGGCCAGCGCTTGGCGGATTACATTGCCGATGACCTGGGCTTCCAGGGCAATCCTAACGATAACAACAGCGTGCAGGACATTTTCGACAACGCCCAGAACCAGGGCGGGATGATCTCCGGCACCGACCAGGATGACACCCTGGTGGGCAGCTCGGGCAACGACACAATTGATGGCGACCTGGGCGCCGACACCATGACCGGCGGCGATGGCAACGACATCTACGTGGTCGACAACGCGTTCGACAGTGTGGTCGAAACCAACACCTCGGCCTCGCAGATCGACACCGTACAGGCTTCGGTCAGTTGGACCCTGGGCGCCAACCTCGAAAACCTGGTACTCACCGGCATATCGGAGATCGACGGCACCGGTAACGAGCGGCGCAACTTCATCACCGGCAACGCCGCCCATAACGTGCTCGATGGCGCCGCCGGGGCCGACAGCATGAGTGGTGGTGACGGCAACGACAGTTACTTTGTCGACAATGCCGACGACAGCGTGATCGAGACCAGCAGCAATGCGGTGACGGGGGGCATCGACAGTGTGCACAGCAGCCTGGCCGCCTATACCTTGGGTAACAATGTCGAAAACCTGTACATCGACAGCACCGGCGCCGCCAATGGCACGGGCAACGCGCTGGACAACACGCTGTTCGCCGGCGCCGGCAACAACATCCTGGACGGGCGCGATGGCAACGATACGGTGTCGTTCGAACGAGCCCTGTCCGGTGTTACGGTGAACCTCTCGACGTCTGCGCAACAAAACACCGTGGGTTCCGGGCTCGATACCTTGAAATTCATCGAGAACCTGACGGGAAGCGCCTATGCCGACAGTCTGTCCGGTAACAGCGCGGGGAACATCCTGAATGGCGGTGCAGGCAACGATACGCTGGTGGGCGGTTCGGGCGATGACCGCTTGATCGGTGGCGCGGGCACCGACAACCTCACCGGTGGCACGGGCGCGGACACCTACGCGTTTGGTGCGCTGTCGGACATGGGCGTCGGGGCTTTGCGCGATGTGATCAGCGGTTTCAAGAGCGCGGAGTTCGACAAGTTGGACCTCACCGGCCTGGACGCCAACCCGCTGACCGCCACCGTCGATGCCTTCACGTTCATCGGCAGCAATGCCTTCGATGCCACCAACGCCACCGGCCAGTTGCGCTTCGTCGATGGCATCCTCTCCGGCAGTACCAACGCCGACGCCACCCCCGAGTTCGAATTCGAACTGGTGGGCGTCAAGGAGCTGCACGCCAGCGACTTCACCGCCTGAAGCAAGCCCCCACAAGGGGGCTTGGCCCCCAGATTAGACTGTGGGAGATCAAACTGTGGGAGCGAGCTTGCTCGCGATGACGGCAGCACATCCAGCATGGATGCTCACTGCCCCACCGCTATCGCGAGCAAGCTCGCTCCCACAGGGGGTCGTGCTGTGCCTGAAAGATTGAAGGCAAGCACAGCGCCTGGACAGTTTTTGTGGCGAACTTGAACCCTGGATTGTCTAGAACAAGCTTTGCACCTGTTCGAGCACCGCGCGGTTCATCTGGCCAGTGTGGGTGTGCAGGCTCACATAGCTTTGCAGCATGTCGAGCTTGGTATTGAGCAGGTCCCGGCGGGCCTGGAACAACCGCTGCTGCGCATCAAGAATATCCACCGTGGAACGCACGCCACCCTGGAAACCTTTTTCCGTCGACGTCAGTGCTCGCTGGTTGGACTCTACCGCCCGCTGCATGGCCTTGCTCTTGGTGAACCCGGCGACGACGCCCAGGTAATCAGCCTCGATGTCCTCGGCCAGTTGTTGGCGCTGCACATCGTAGTCGGACTGGGCACCAGCCAGTTGTGCTTCGGCCTTGGCCACCGAGGCCCGTACCGCCCCGCCGCGATACAGCGGAATGTCCAGCTGCACGCCCACGTAATAGGTGTCCTGGCGCGGATCGAGTTCCTGGTATTGACGGGTTTCCCGGCGGGTCAATTGAGTGGTCAACGACAGGGTCGGATAATGCCCGGCGCGCTGACTGTCGGCCTGGGCTTCGGCGACTTTCACCGCTGCCAGCCGGGCGGCCAACTCGGGGCTGGCCTGGCGGGCAATCGCCGTCCAGTACGGCAAGTCCTGCTCCGGCGGGATCGGGCTACCGGCGGCCAGTTCTTCGCGCATCGGTTGGATGTCATCGATGGGCACGCTGGCCCGCCCGGACAAAGCTCGCAAGGCGGCCACGCGGCGCGCCTGGGCTTCAGCCTCCTGGGCCTGCACCAGGTCGAGCCGCGCCTGGGCCTCATCGATATCGGTGATCGCGCCCTGGCCGCCCTCGTACAGTTTTTTGCTCTGGATGACCAAGCCTTGGATGGCCGCCTTTTGCTGCTGGATCAGCTTGATCTCGTTCTCGGCCCGGGCAACGTCGAAATACCCCTTTGCCACCCGGTCATACAAGGTCTGACCGGCCACGTCGAACACCTGGGTACCCAGTTGCCCTCGCGCCTTGCCTTCCTGGTACGCCGCCCAGCGGGCCTTGTCGTAGAGCGGCTGCTGCGCCGCCAGGGTGACGTTGTTCGCCTGGTAATCATTGCTGTTGACGTAAGTGCTGTCGTCACCGCCGTCGGTACGTCCGCCGTAGCCGTAGCGCGAGGTCAGCGACACTTGCGGGTAGAGGCCTCCACGGCCGATGTCCTCTTCATGCCGCGAAGCTTCAAAAGCGTGAGCCGCCGATTGCACGGTCGGATCGTTGAGGCGCGAAGCGTCGTAGGCGGCAGTGAGGCTCAGGCCACCCTCGGCGGCCCACAGCGGATCGATCAACGCCCAACCGGTGTACAGGCCCAGCAACACACGCCAACGGTAGCGGCAACGGTCGACCATGCTCATTCCTCCTTGAAGGCTGCCAGCAAGCGTTCACGCAAAGGCTTCATCAGGTAATTCATCAAGGTGCGTTCGCCCGTCACCACCGTGACATCGGCGAGCATGCCGGGGCGCACCTGCAGGCCGGCGCTCTGCAACGCGACCACAGTGTCGGCGGGAATCTCGACCTTGGCGGAGAAGTACGGTTGGTGCGTCTGCTCATTGATCAACTGATCAGCCGACACCGTCGTCACCGTGCCGGTCACCGTGGGTGTATCCACCCGTTGCAGCGCGGTGAAATGCACATGCACCGGCAGGCCCGGGCGCAGTTTGTTGGCCATCAGCGGCTCGAAGCGGGCGGTGATCGCCATCGGCGCATCCAGCGGCACCACCTGCATCAGGGTCTGGCCGGCCTGCGCAACGCCACCGACCGTATGAATGCTCACGTCCATGACCTGCCCGGCCACTGGCGCGCGGATCGCACCGTTGTCGACTTCAAACTGCAAGGCCCGGATCTGATCGGCATAACCGGCCGCCTCGGCCGAGACTTCGCTGAGCTGGGTTTCGGCATCGCGGCGGAACTCCTGCTGCGCCTGCAAGGCCTTGAGCCGGCTTTCGTTGATCGCCTGCCGGGTCCTGCCGACATCGCCCACCCCAGAAGCGATCTGCCCCGCCAACTGGGCCGCGTTACGCTCGGCCTCGAACAGTTTGTTGCGCGGAACGTAGCCTTCCCGGGCCAGGTCACGCAGGCCTTCAAGCTCTTGCTGCTGGAAGCGCATCTGCGCGTCGTAGTTGCGCTTGACGCCTTCGTAGCCAAGCAGTTGTTGCTGCAATGCCGCGGCTTCGTGCTCGATGATCTGCAAGCGGCTGCCCAGCTCCGCACGACGGGTGATGAACAACTGGCTCTGCAACGCCATGGCCGCCTTGACCCGTGGCTCGTCGGCGTGGGCCAGCAGTTCCGCGGGCCATTGGATCTCGGCGCTGCCCAGGCGCTCGGCAATCAAGCGCGCCTCGACGCTGCGATCATTGAGCAGCTTGCCCAGGGTCACGTCCAGTTGCGACTGCGCCTGCACCGTGTTGAGTTGCACGAGCAATTGCCCCTGGGTGACGCGGTCGCCATCGCTGACCAGCAGCTTTTCCACCACCCCGCCGACCAGCGACTGCACCGCCTTGCGCTCCCCCGCCACCACCACGGTGCCGCTGCCTACCACGCCCTGATCGAGTGGCGCCAGGCAGGCCCAAAGCAGGAAACCACCCAGCGTCAGGACCAGGAACCCCACACCATACCGCGCTGCACGCCCGGCATCGGTCCTGGCACTGGGCAGCGCCAGGGTGTTGCGCACGCTCAGCCCCTGCTCGCTGTAAGCGTGTGCCTCTGGGATCAGATCACGCATCTTTGCCAGCCTCCCTGACCGTGGCCGGTCGCGGCCCGGGCATCAATGCCTTGAGCACCCGGTCCCGAGGGCCGAACGCCTGTTGAGTACCGTCCTTGAGCACCAGGATGTGATCGACCACCGCCAGCACACTGGGCCGGTGAGTGATCAACACCACGGTGCTGCCGGCCGCCTTGAGCGCACTGATCGCCTGGACCAACGCCAGCTCGCCGGCGTCATCGAGATTGGAGTTGGGCTCATCGAGCACGATCAGTGACGGCCGCCCATAGAGTGCGCGAGCCAGGCCTAGGCGTTGTTTTTGCCCACCGGACAAGCCAAGTCCGCCGGGGCCCAGCGGCGTGTCGTAGCCCTTGGGAAACCTCAGGATCATTTCGTGGATACCGGCATGCCGTCCGGCGGCGATGATTTTGTCGGCGTCCTGCTCACCGAAACGGGCGATGTTGTCGGCGACCGTGCCGTCGAACAACTCGATGTCCTGCGGCAAGTATCCAAGGTGCGGCCCCAGGGCGTCGTGGGACCACTGGCTGATCTCGGCATCGTCCAGGCGCACCGACCCGCCCATGGCCGGCCAGACCCCGACCAGAGCCCGGGCCAGCGTCGATTTGCCGCTGGCACTGGGCCCGACCACGGCCAGCACGTCGCCCTTGGCGAGGCTGAAATTGATCCCGCGCAGGATCGGCTGCGAAGCACCCGGCGGGCCGACATACAACTGTTCCAGGCGCACCGCGCCGGTGGGCGGTGGCAACGGCATGCGCAGGCGCTCACGCGGGTGCTGGGCCAGCAATTGGCTCAGACGCTGGTAGCTCTGGCGCCCGGCGTTGAATTGCTTCCACGAGCCGATGGCGATTTCCACGGGCGCCAGGGCTCGCCCGAGCAACAGCGACATCGCAATCATCATGCCCGCCGACAGTTGCCCTTCGAGCACCAGCAAGGCCCCCAGCCCCAAGGCCAGGGACTGCCCGGAGATCCGCACGAAACGCGTCGCCGAAGTGATGCGCGCGCCGCGGTCGCTGGCATGGGCCTGGGCGGCAATGATGCGTTGCTGCAGCAGGCTCCAGCGCTGACGCAACGGCCCGAGCATGCCCAGGGCCTGGATGACTTCAGCATTGTGCAGCGTGCTGTTGACGTAAATCGACGACTGAACCCCCAAGCGATTGGCTTCGCCCAGGCGCGCGCGCGTCGCCAGTTCGCCCCACAGCGCCAAGCCGATCAGCACCAGGGCGAGCACCAGCGTCAGCACGCCGAACCAGGGATGAAAGATGAACGCCACCAGCAGGAAGATCGGCAGCCAGGGGGCGTCGAGCAATGCGATCAAGCCCTGCCCAGTGATCAACTGGCGCAACGTCGCCAGGTCGCTGAGCACCTGCGCCGGGTTGGCGTTGTGTTCGCGCAGGCTGCGGGCGAAAGCCGCGTCGAAGACCCGCTCGCCCAAGGCATCGTCCAGCCCCGCGCTCATACGGATCATCACCTCACCGCGCACCCACTCGATCAGGGCACTGAACATGAACAGTCCCAGGGCCATCAAGGTGAGCATGAACAAGGTGGTTTCGTTGCGGCTGGTCAGGACCCGGTCGTAGACCTGCATCATGTACAGCGATGGTACCAGTACCAGCAGATTGATCACGCCACTGAACAACGCCAGGGCCCAGAATACCCGGCGGTAGCTCAATAAGGCAGCATCGATGTCATGACGCGGATCGAGTAGAAACCCCATGGGAAATCGCCTGCAAAAGAAATTGTCGGTCCAGGACGCAATCCATCGCGAGGCTCTTTTCACCGAGGGAGCTCGAGAAAAAACTATCCAGCTGACGTGCCGATACCAGGGACGCTCCTCATCCCTACAGGCGCCAATTACTGACAACGCGGCTGCGGGTTAGTGCCGGTTCGCAAGGCTGGGTTTGCAAGTGGGTGACAGGCGGAAGGGCCGCGCTTCAAGACTGAGGTTTTTGCGTCTTGAATGGGCTTGAAAGGCGGTTTTGTTGACGCCAGTAACGTGGCGTCAACAGGGCAAAAATACGGGGCTAACCGAGGGAAGCGACACGCTCAGGCTGGGGCGAATGCCGCGACGTCGCCAGGCCGATAAAGGAAATGATCAGCGCCAGGCCCAGGGTGGTACTGACCTCGCTGCGGTGCTCGGGGGTGATCATCATGACCGCCAGAGCCGCCGAGATGAACACGATGACCAACCAGGTCAGCCAAGGGAACAGCCACATGCGAAAAGGCAGCTCGATGTTCTGCCGTTGCATCATTCGGCGCATGCGCAGTTGCGAGATGGCGATCACCAGATACACCAGCAAGGCGATGGCGCCGGAGCTGGCGAGCAGGAACTGGAACAGGCCGGCGGGCATGAAGTAGCTGAACAACGTGACACCCGCGCCCAACACGGTACTGGCAATCACCGCGGACCGTGGTACGCCGGCCGAGGACGTGACCTTCAAGGCCTTTGGCGCATCGCCCCGGCGCCCCAGGGAGTACAACATCCGCGAGGCGATATAGATCGAAGAGTTCATGCAACTGGCCACGGCGATCAGCACCACCATATCCACCAGGAATTTGGCGTGGGGAATGTTCATCAGCTCCAGGGCCCGCTGGTAGGAACCGACTGAAGCCAGGAGCGGATCGTTCCAGGGCACCACGGAAATGACCACGAAGATCGACAGCAGGTAGAACACGCCGATACGCCAGATCACCGAACGAGTGGCCTTGGCAATGTTCTGCGCAGGGTTATCGGATTCGGCGGCGGCGATCGTCACCGCCTCTGTACCGATGAAGCTGAACATGATGGTGATGAACGCGCCCACCACCGCCGACAGGCCATTGGGGGCGAACCCGCCATGCTCCTCCATCAACCGACTCAGGCCGCTGGCCTCGCGCTCGGGAATCCAGCCCATCAGCACCGCGAAACCCAGGGAGATGAAGCCGATGATCGCCACGACCTTGGCCATGGCGAACCAGAACTCGAACTCACCGTACTTCGACACGCTGAACAGATTCGTCACGGCCAGCAGCACGATCGACACCGAGGCGAACAGCCAGGCATCGACGGCGGGAAACCATTGATTGAGCACATGACCGGCGGCCAACGCTTCGATGGGAATCACCAGCACCCAGAACCACCAGTAGAGCCAACCGATGGTGAAGCCTGCCCAGCGTCCGATGGCCTGGTCGGCATAGGTGGAGAAGGAGCCGGTGTCCGGGTTGGCGACGGCCATCTCGCCCAGCATGCGCATGACCAGGACCACCAACAGCCCGGAAAACAGATAGGCCAGCATGACGGCCGGGCCGGCGGCGGCAATGGCATGGCCCGATCCCACGAACAGACCCGCACCGATGATTCCGGCGATGGACAGCATGGTGACGTGACGAGGCTTGAAGCCCTGTGCCAGATGGCCGTTCGAGTCCTTGAAGCTGGGGCTGGTCATTTTTTTTATTCTCTTGTGATCGAACATTGAGACGCGCGCAGGGACAGTCGGTGTTGCTGGTTTTCCCGCCCCTCCTGGAAGCGGCACCGTTTGGTTGTGTTGATCCACCCTGGGCGAACGTGCGCACTTGCGGTGAAAAGTCGCGCCACGTTACCTGCCTTCCCTCTCGCGTCAGTTACCTGAACGCGCCATCTCTGTGCCTGATTTCGCCACGTGGGGCATGGCGTTTTGCCTCTTGCCAGGCGTCTGGACCGCGGCATCCAGCTACGTCGTCGAGGGGCGGTAACGAAATAAACCCTTTAAAAACTTTACTGGGTTAAGTATTTTGCATGCCTATGCCCGGCCTGTTGCTAACCGCAAACCCTGTGGGAGCGAGCTTGCTCGCGATGGCGGTGTTTCAGTCGACTTGAATGCGGCTGATCCAGCGCTATCGCGAGCAAGCTCGCTCCCACAGGAGTGCCATGGCCTTTACCTTTTCTTTTCGACAAGGACCTCCCGTGAGCGGACTGCGTGAACGTCAAAAAGCCGAACGCCGGCAAGCCATCAGCAAGGCGGCGGTCGAACTGTTCGAGCGCCAGGGTTTCCAGAACACCACCATCGAACAGATCGCCAGCCAGGCCGGCGTATCGGCTCCCACGGTGTTCAAGTACTTCGGCAACAAGCAGGAAATCATCCTGGAAATCCTGCACGACGCCGACCAGCGTGCGCTCACGGACACCCGCAGCCAGATGCCTGAAATCGAGGACCCGGTTGAAGCGCTGTGTTATCTGGAGCGGCTGTTGACCGGTTACGCAATGGAGGTCATGCACCCGAGCCTGTGGCGCGAGTTGCTGCCGCTGATCCTGTTTGGTGGCGATAACGGGTTGCCCGAGGGGTATCGCGCCATGAACGATGCGCTCAGGGCCGAGATCAGTGGTCTGATCAGGGAATTACAACAGGCCGGCAAATTACGCGCCGACCTGGACGTCGACCTCGCCGCGTTCCTGTTGAACGACTATTCGCACTTACAGCTGTTCAGGCTGGTCAACCAGGAACAACCGGATATCGAGGCACACTCCACCCAGGTCCGGCGGATCACCGAATTGCTCTTCCTGGGCATGCGCGCCTGAGGGCGTCACCCACCAATACGGACCCGGCGCCGCAACGCCGGGTCACGCTGATCAGCGATGGGTCTTGATGCCGATCCAGGTGCGGGTGCGAATCCGCTCCACGGCGGCCGGCACTGGCTCCAGGGCGAACAGGGTCTTGCGCGCCTCGTCCGGCACATACATGGCGGGGTTGTTGCGAATGTCGGCATTGACCAACGCCGTGGCTTCCTTGTTCGGGTTGGGGTAACCGATCTTGTTGCTGATCCGCGCGATGACATCGGGACGCAAGATGTAATTGATGAACGCGTAGGCCTCCTTGGCATGAGGCGCGTTGGTGGGGACCATCATGACGTCCGACCACATCGGCGCACCTTCCTTGGGCAGCGCCATCTCTACCTTGACCCCCTTCCCTGCGTCTTCGGCCAGTCGCTTGGCCAGGGCCACCCCACCGGACCAACCCACCCCTACGCAGATCTCGCCGTTGGCCAGGTCCATGCCATAGCGCGACGAGTTGAAGTAGGTGATGTAGGGCCGGACCTTGAGCATGGCCGCCTGCGCCTTTGCGTAGTCCTCACGTTTCTGGCTGTTGGGGTCCAGCCCTTCGTAGTGCAAGGCAATGGGTACGATCTCGTTGGCGGCGTCCAGCAGACCGACGCCACAACTGGCCAGCTTGGCCATGTTCTCTTCCTTGAAAAGGATGTCCCAGGTGTTCATTTGCACATCGGCACCCAATACCTGGCGTACCTTGTCGACGTTGTAGCCGATCAGGGTCGTGCCCCACAGGTACGGCGCTGCATAGCGGTTGCCCGGATCGCCCACCGCCTCCAGGGACTTCATGAACTCGGGGTCCAGATGCTGCCAGTTCGGCAACTGGCTGCGGTCCAGGGGCTGGACGGCGCCGGCGGCAATCAGGTGACTGACGTTGGAGCTGCTCGGGTAGACCACGTCATATCCGGAGTTGCCGGTCAGGAGCTTGGACTCCAATGTCTCGACACTGTCGAAGACGTCGTAGATGGGACGGATGCCGGTTTCCTCTTCGAAACTCTTGAGGATTTCAGGCGGCAGGTACTCGATCCAATTGTAGATCCGCACCGTCCGCTCTTCGGCCAGGCTCGCGCCACTGACCAGCATCGAAACGACAGCGCCCAGCAAGGTGTTGCGCAAAAGCATATTCATTATCAAACACTCCAGCGCGGCCGCGAAGGCTCGCGGCACTTAATAGCGGTAGGTGAAGTAGAGTTCCAGCGCGCTGAATTTCCGGTCGTCGCCAAAGACCTGTTTGGCCGCCGCCATGGGTTTGACCCAGTTATACGACAGCGAGGTGGACAACGACTTCGACGGCGCCCAATCCAGGAAGACTACACTCTCGTCGGCAAAGCGCCGGTCGCTGACGGCGGTGCCCATGTAGTTTTTTTCGTCGAGCCAGAACTGGTAGTGGATCGCACCGAGGGTGAGGGTTTCGTTGAGGTGGGTCTTGAGTGAGAACTGCTGGACGTTTTCGTTGCTGTTGAACATCAGGTAGTTGCCGACGACATCGCCGATCAGCCAGGTGCTCCAGTCGACGAAGCCCTTGCTCAAAGGATCCCAGGCTTTCTGTCGGTTGTCCGTGAGGTTGTCGTCGCCGGAAAAACTCGCGTAGCGGTAGCCGATCACCGGGGTCAACGGCAGCGTGCTGAAGGTGTAATCCGCCTGGCCGTACCAGGCCTTGGCGTCGTAGTCCACGCCTTCGCCGCTGCCCCGCTCCAGGGCATATTCGGCGTTGAGGGTCAGGTCCGGGATACCCGGGAGCCTGGCGTTCAAGGCCCTGACGTTGTACACCAGCATGCCATCTCGGCGACGCGGCAAGGTACTGCCCTTGGGCCCCATGGCCTTGACCTTCAACGCGGTGGCGCCCAGCGTCACCTGGTCGTCGAGGTTGTAGTCCAGGTTCACGCCGCTCATGCGAAAGTCCCCCAGGTCGCTGTCGGTCCCCAGACTGAAACCCTGGACCTTCAATGCGCCATGGTCCCAGGCGACTACCGCCGAATCCTTGAAGGCGGTGCGTGGGGCGAGCCAATAGGCGCCGTCGTTCAACTGGTCGAGGTTGCCATCCATCACGATGAAACCGTTGCCGATCATGTAATTCTGGCGACCGCCCGTAACCGTCCACTCCCCGGCGCAGAAACCGCCATAGAACTCTTCGGTCGACACCTTGCCGTCGGAACTGCGGGTGAAGCCACCGGCATCGCCATCCCCGAAGGTGGTCGCCCCCACCAGGGAGCCGCCGGCCAGCAGGCTGAAATCCGGCTGCACGGCATACTCCAACTTGACGCCCGGCTTGACGTAGAACTCCTGCCAGTCGATTTTCGTGCCGCCATTCTTGCCGCTGCGCATGTCCACCACGCCGCCGCCAAAGTTGACGTTGCGGGTGGACAGGACCGCGCCACCGGCCGTTAAGTTGACCTCGCCCTTGAGGTTGCCCTCCTCGAAGGTGTAGCCCGCCCAGGCAGCTTGGGCGGTCAAGGGTAACCCGAGCACGAGGAACGTTCGGGACAAACGCATCATGGAAACCATATGGAGCTCCTGTTGATTATTGTTGTTACAGGGCAGTGAATGGCGGCGCAAACCCGCGCCAACACCTGGCTGGGCCGGGTGAGCGGAACGAAACTCTTGTGTTTATCGGATGAACTCAGGGCGTCAGTTGCGCCGCGATGGCACGCAGCATGCGCATGCTATCGCCGTCGAAGGGGCTGACGGCGTCGCCCAGGGACGACTGCTTGACGATCACCACGCCGGACGGTTTGTCGATGAACAGGTATTGGCCATGGATGCCACCGGCCATGAGCGCCTGACTGTGGTCGTTGAAGACATACCACTGGCTGCGGTAGGACGCGCCAGGGGTCCAGCTCGAAAAGTCGGCGCAGGCGGCATAGATGGCGGGGTCGGCTCCAGCGGCGATACCGGCGAGCGCCTCGGCCGAGAGCAGTTGTCGCCCCTGCTGGCGGCCATCGTTGGCCAGCAGGCGGCCGAAGCGCGCCATGTCACGCAAGGTCGCGCTGAACCCGGCACCGGCCACGCTGCGACCCCAGGGATCCGCCAGAAAGTAGCCGTCACGTTCACAGCCCAACTGGCTCCAGACCTCCTGCAGCAACTGATGACAGGCCTTGCCAGACGCCCGCTCCATGACCCAGGCCAATGCCTCGGTGGTGGCCGTCACGTAATGGAAAAAACCGCCGTGATTGCCGCGTTTTCTCAATGACGGCAAGTACTGGTACAGGGATTCGAACGTCGTGTACTGCGCTGGCGCCGGCTGGAAACCGCAGGCGTAGCCGTATTGGGAACTCTCTGAATCCGGGTCCTCATAGACCTCGCTGTAATCGACGGCCACGGCCATGTCGAACAGCTGGCGCACGGTCGCATCGCCGAACGCGCTGCCCGTCAGTTCCGGTACGTAATGGGTAGCCGTCAGCGTCGGGTCCAACAGGCCTTCGCAGACCAGTTGCTCGCCCAGGGCACCGATCAGCGACTTGGTCACCGAAAACATGATGTGCCGGTCCTGGGGGCACTGGCCATTGAAGTAGCGCTCGAACAGCACGGTGTCGCCCTTGAGGACCAGGAACCCATCGGTCTGGCTGGCGATCAGGTGGTCGATCACGCTGATGCTCAAGCCACACTCGCTGGCGAAGTGCAGTTCATCCAGCGGCTGGAGCGCCTGCTTGAACGCGCTGACCGGCCCGGTGCCGGCCCGCACATCGATGGAAGGACGCAAGCGCGCCAGGTTGCGGAAGCCCCATTGGCTGTAGGGCGGGCTCATCCAGTTGTGCCAGGTGACGCGGCGGTGGGGTTCGGCGGGAAAGCCTTGCATGAGCGAAGGCGCCAGGCGTGCGTCAGAAGGCGATTCGTGAGTCTCGACGTAGAGACTGGCCAGTGAAGGCACGGTGTTCTGATTCATTGGGTTGCCCCTGCGAAATGACTCTGCGTGAAAGCAGATGCAGGAGAATAATTACCCGATGTAATTTTTTAGTCAATAAAACTTTTTATCGACATTGCTTGCCAATCTGGGTCCCATGACCACCCTGCTCGTGGGGGCAAGCTTCGCTCTCACCGTCGGCCCAGTCCTAAGCAAATAACTTAAAGTTATTTATTATCATTTTTTTAGATCATTTAGATTAAGCCTTAAGCCCAAAGGCTTCCCGCGGTGATGCCATCAAGGAACGTTGGCACTCACCCACCTTCCGTCACGGCAATCTCATTAACGGGCCACCGTCATGCAGCTTCTAACGCTACCTCCCTCCCCCGGCCTGGCCACCTCGATTCGTGCCACGGCCCAGGTCTTCGAAGACCCTACCTCCCGCGCCTTGCTGGAACACCTGCAACAAGTGGCGCCCAGTGATGCCAGCGTGTTGATCATCGGCCAGACCGGCACCGGCAAGGAACTGGTGGCGCGCCACGTGCACAACCTCAGCGCCCGTCGCCACAAGCCGTTCGTTGCGGTGAACTGCGGGGCGTTTTCCGAGACCCTGGTGGAGGCCGAGCTGTTCGGCCATGAAAAAGGCGCCTTTACCGGCGCGTTGACGGCCAAGGCCGGCTGGTTCGAGGAAGCGGATGGCGGCACCCTGTTCCTCGATGAAATCGGTGATTTGCCGCTGCCGATCCAGGTCAAGTTGCTCCGGGTATTGCAGGAGCGCGAAGTGGTTCGACTGGGTTCGCGCAAGAGCATCAAGATCGATGTGCGTGTATTGGCGGCCACCAACGTACAGCTGGAAAAAGCCATCAATGCCGGGCACTTTCGCGAAGACCTCTATTACCGCCTGAACGTGGTCAGCCTGGCGCTCAAGCCGCTGCGCGAACGTCCCGGCGACATCCTGCCGTTGATACGCCACTTCATCGCGCAGTACAGCCACAGGCTCGGTCACGGCGAGGTGACGCTGGATGCCCAGGCGCAGCGCAAGTTGCTCGACTATTCCTGGCCGGGGAATATCCGCGAACTGGAAAACGTCATTCACCACACGCTGCTGATTTGCCGCAGCAAAGTGATTGGTGTGCAGGACCTGCACCTGTCGAACTTTCGTATCGAGCGCCAGGACAACCCACCGCAAGCAGCCCCTCAAAGTGCAGAGGAGCTCTTGCAGAAAGCCTTCGAGAAGCTGCTCGAGCAGGAGCATGGCGATGTGTATGAAAAGGTCGAGGCCGAGTTGTTACGCACCGCCTACCGATACGCCAATTGCAATCAGGTCCATACCGCCAGCCTGCTGGGCCTGAGTCGCAATGTCACCCGCACGTTGCTGATCAGGATTGGCGAACTGGTGGTCAACAAACGCCGTCCCACGCTCAGTACGCGGGACGGCCAGGTGGTCAATCTTTCAACTTGATCGTGCCCCGACGCCCAAGGGTTCCTCAGCCCTCGCCCCGGCCCGCGCGCCCAGGTAGAAGTCCTGGAGATCGCTGCGGGCCGCCAGTTGTTCGGCGCTGCCTTCGCTGACCACCCGACCGCTTTCCAACACGTAGCCATGGTGGGCGTAACGCAGGGCGACATTGATGTTCTGCTCGGCGATCAAGAAGCTCACACCATCACGCTGATTGAGTTGCCGGACGATCTCGAAGATTTCCTCGACGATCTGCGGCGCCAACCCCATCGAAGGTTCGTCCAGCAAGACCAGTTGCGGCCTGGCCATCAGCGCGCGGCCTATCGCGATCATCTGTTGCTCGCCGCCCGAGGTGTAGCCGGCCAGGCTTTTGCGCCGCAGTTTCAGTCGGGGGAAATGGCCATAGACCAATTCCAGGTCAGCCAGCAACTGGCGTCGCGGCACCTGGCGCGCCAGGGCACCGGCCAGAAGGTTTTCCTCCACAGTCAACTGGGCAAAGCAATGCCGACCTTCCAGCACTTGCACCAGGCCGCTCGCCGCCAAGGTGTGAGGCGCGCTGCGGGTCACGTCGCGCCCCTGGTAGACAATCCGCCCCCGCACCACCTCGCCCCGTTCGGCGCGCACCAGGTTGGAGGCCGCCTTCAGCGTGGTGCTTTTACCCGCGCCGTTGGCGCCCAGCAGCACCACGACCTGCCCTTTTTTCACCTCCAGCGACACACTGCGCACCGCCAGGATGGTCTGTTCGTAGAGCACTTCAATATCGTCGATCTGCAGGATCGGCACGTTCGTCGCCATGCTGTTTCGCCTTTTCAGACAGCGACCGGACGCGTACGCCCGGTTGCCGCGATGCCTCAGGATTCCTTGCTGCAATCACGCGGGGTAATGCCTTTTTCCCGGGCGTACTGGTGTGAAGACGCTTCGATGATCGGCCGCAACAGGGCGCGGTCGGCCTGCACCCAGTCACTGATCAGCTTCCACTGGGTACCGTCCCATTGCTGGAAACGCACCGCACCGCCGCCTTCATGGTCCGAGCACGACAACTGCAACGGCTGCACCAGGCCCAACGCCCCCAGTTCCTTGAGCCGGACGTCGTCGAGCTTGAGGTTCTCGAAGCCCCAACGCACCTGCTCACCCGTCAGGGGTTGCTTGCCGAATTTCTGCTGGGCAATGCGCAGCGCTTCTACGTTGAGGATGCCGTTGACCACGCCGAGGTTGTAGTACACGGTGCCGAACCGCTTGGGATCGGCCAGGTCGCCATGGCCGGCGTCGACCACTTGCTGCTTGATGCCCTGCAGCACCGGGAAATCAGTACCTGAAGGGTGCGTGGTGATGGCGATGAAGCCCTTGGCCGCGGCACCGGCCGGCGCGGCGTCATCTTCGGAGTTGCTCCAGATGTTGCCGATGATGTGGTCGGCCGGAAAACCGACTTTCTGCGCGGTTTTCAGCGCCACCGGGTTCATCACCCCCCAACCGCGCAGGATTACCCAGTCGGGTTTTTCCCGGCGGATATTCAGCCACTGCGACTGCTGCTCGTTGCCTGGGTGCGGCACCTCCAGCAAGGTCAGCGCAAAACCGTATTTGTCGGCCAGGGTTTGCAGGACCTCATTGGTTTCCTTGCCATAGGGCGAACCGTGATACAGGGTAACGATCTTCAAGCCCTTGAGCTTGTCCAACCCGCCGGCGCGCTGGCCGATGTAATTGATGATCGCCGAGACCTCGGAATACGGGTTCAACTGCAACGGGAAAACGTAGGGGAACACGCTGCCATCGGTGGAATCCGTGCGCCCGTGGTTGATGGTGATCAGCGGCAGTTTGTCGGCCGTCGAGCGCTCCAGCGTGGCGTAGGCGATGCCCACCGACAGCGGGTTGGTGGCAGCCGCCGGCGCGCCGTTCAAGCCTTTCTTCAGGCGTTCGTAGCACTCCACGCCTTTTTCGACCACGTACTCGGTCTCGCATTCACTCCAGGTCAGCTTGACGCCGTTCACGCCGCCATTGGCGTTGACGTACTTGAGGTAGTCGATGAAGCCGCCGAAAAAACCGGTGCCGCCGGCGGCATAAGGGCCGACGCGATAGCTTTGCAGCGGGAAGTATTGCTCGTTGTCCGCCTGGACAGTGAACGCCGCGGCGGTGAGGCTCAGGGCCAGTGCCAGGCTGCTGGCGAATGATCGTTTGAACATCGAATTTTCCTTGTATGAAGCCATGGATAAGCCAACAAAATGGAACTGCAAACCCGCGTTGTGCGGTTCGCTCAGTAGCGCAACGGCCACAGCCGTGCGCGCTGGCGAAATCTCTGCCAGAGGCGCGCAAGGCCCTCTGGCTCCTTGATCAGGAACAGGATGATCAGGGCGCCGAATATCATCTTCTGCAGGTTCTCCACCTGGCCGGCGTCCACCAGCCCGCCGGGCAGCAGCGACACCAGGTTCGAAAGCAACACCGGAAACAGCACGATGAAAGCCGCACCGAGGAAGTTGCCCAGCAGGCTGCCGAGGCCGCCGATAATGATGATGAACAGGATCTGGAACGACCGATTGAGGTCGAACCCATGGGGCTCCACCGTCCCCAGGTAAGCGAAGGCCCAGAGCGCGCCGGCCACCCCGAGGAAAAAACCGCTGATGGCGAACGCCAGCAGCTTGGTTTTCGCCAACGCAATGCCGATGACCGCAGCGGCGGTGTCCATGTCGCGCACCGCCATCCAGTTGCGTCCCAGCTCACTGCGCACCAGGTTCTTGCCCAGCCAGAACAGCGCTACCACCACGCTCAGGGTCAACAGATAGCGGCCGGCCGGCGCGTCGAGGTTCACCCCGAATACGTCCAGGCGCGGCGCACTGATCACGCCCGAGGCGCTGTTGTTGGAAAACCAGCTGAACCGGGTCAACGCCCAGGTCACGAAGAACTGCGCCGCCAGGGTCGAGACCAGCAGGTAGAAGCCTTTGATGCGCAGGCTCGGCAGGCCGAACAGCACCGCCACCAGCGCTGCCGTCAACCCACCCAGGGCGATACTGACCAACAACGGCAAGCCGGCGACCCGTATTTCAAGGTTGTAGGTGGCGAAGGCTCCCACCGCCATGAACGCCGCCGAACCGAGGGACAGTTGCCCAGCATAACCGGTGAGCAAATTGAGCCCCAACCCGGCCAGGGACAGCACCAGGAACGGAATCAGGATCGCGCTGAACCAGTAGTCATTGCCCAGCCAGGGCACCACGACGAAGGCAAACAGCAACAATGCGGCCAGCCCGTGACGGTCCTGGCGCAGGGCAAAGACTCGGCGGTCCTGGGCATAGCGGGTGTTGAACTGGCCTGCTTCTCGATAAAACATGAGTGTTCTCCCTAAACCCGTTCGATGGCCCGTTCGCCAAACAACCCCGCCGGACGCACCAGCAGAAACAACAGCGCCAGCACGTAGGGAAACCAGTTCTCGATGCCACTGCCGATGAAGGGCCCGAGGTAAACCTCCGCCAGCTTCTCCGAAGCCCCGATGATCAGGCCACCGACAATCGCCCCGCTGATGGAGGTAAACCCACCGATGATCAGCACCGGCAAGGCCTTGAGCACCACCAGCGAGAGCGAGAACTGCACGCCCAGGCGAGCACCCCAGAGCAGGCCGGCGACCAGCCCGACAAACCCCGCCACCGCCCACACCACCACCCAGACCCGCTGCAAACGAATGCCCACGGCCAACGCCGCCAGTGGATCATCGGCCACCGCCCGCAACGACAATCCGAGCCGGGTGTTGTTGAACAGCCAGGACAACAGCAGCACCAGGAACGCCGCGGTCAATGCGGCAAAAATGTCGAACTGCGACAACAACATCCCGCCCAACTCCAGCGGCTCATCGCTGATCCCCAGCTCCAGGCCATGCACCTGGGCGCCCCACAGTGCCTGGGCGAAACCTTCGATGACGTAGGACAGCCCGAGGGTGGCCATGAACAGCGTAATCGGCGAACGGTTGACCAAGGGCCGCAGCACTACCCGCTCCACCGCCACCGCGATCAGCACCATGGCCGCCAGGCTGATGACGAACGCCAGCCAGAACGGCACACCGCGCTCCAGCAGGCTGACGAAGGTCAGCGCCGAGAACAGCACCATCGCACCCTGGGCAAAATTGAACACCCCGGAGGCCTTGTAGATCAGCACGAAACCGATGGCCACCAAGGCGTACATCACCCCCGCCAACAACCCGCCAATCAATACTTCAAAGAAAAATTCCATCGCCGCTCCTATTCTGCGGACGCAACTTGCCTGCCCTCCCTGGTGGGAAGGTGTCGAATATCCGGTATCAGTGGCGAGTGCCCAGGTAGGCCGAAATGACCTCGGGGTTCTGCCGTACGTCTTCAGGCGAGCCGTCGCCGATCTTGCGACCGTAATCGAGCACCACCACGTGGTCGCTGATGTCCATGACCACGCCGATATCGTGCTCGATCAACACCACCGTCGTGCCCAGCTCACGGTTGATGTCGACGATGAAGCGGCTCATCTGCTGCTTCTCGTCGGCGTTCATCCCGGCCATGGGCTCGTCCAGCAGCAACAGCCGAGGCTCCGCCGCCAGCGCGCGGGCCAACTCCACCCGTTTCTGCAAGCCATAGGGCAGCGTACCCACCAGGACGTCGCGCCAAGGCTGCAAATGCAGGAACGCGATGACGCGCTCGGCCGCTTCGCGCTGACGGTCATCCTCGGCCCGGGCACGACCGATGCGCAGTGCCTGTTCGATCCAGGTGCTGCGGCGCTTGAGGTTGCGTCCGGTGAGCACGTTGTCGAGCACGCTCATGCCCTTGAACAACGCGATGTTCTGGAATGTCCGGGCAATGCCGCGGACCGCCACATCGTGAGGGCGCATCCGGCGCCGCTCCTGTCGATCAAAACGGATGTGCCCGTCCTGGGCCTGGTACACGCCGCTGATGACATTCAGCAGCGAACTCTTGCCGGCGCCGTTGGGGCCGATCAAGGCGCAGATCTCACCGGCAGCGACGCGAAAGCTGATGTCCGTGACTGCTTTCACGCCTTTGAATGACAGCGAAATATGGTCCAGTTCCAGCAAATGCGTGATGGCCGTCTGGGTCATGGGGCGTCTCCTCTCAGGCCAGTTGCGACTGGAGACCCGTCCAGTCATCGGTGGAGTGCTGCACCAGGTTCGGCGGCGCTTGCCAGCGAGCCCCGTCGTCCCACTGGCGAACCTTGATACCCAATGCCTGGAAAAATGCCTGGGTTTCGGGCGGCAAGGCATCGCCCACCAGCAGCGGCGCGCGGGTCCGGGAAAACCCCAGCACGTCGCGCAACGGCCGGCGAACCAGCCAGTTCCCCAGATGCCGTTGCAGCAGCCCCGGCTGCGCTGCCAACGCCCAGTCCACCAGCCCGCGCGACCAACTGCCCGGCTCCGGCAAACGTTCCAGCGCATAGCGGTGCAAACGCTCGTAGGTTTCCCGTGTCCCGGCCACCAGCGTCGGACCCAGCTCGCGACGATCGCGATCACGGGTCGCCAGGTTCTCAGGAAAGTTCAGGCGAAAACCGGCCATCAACCAGGGCGCCAGCAGATAGCGAGCTTGCCCGCCCGAGGCGAACGCCCGGGCGGCCAATGCCTCTTCCTGCCGGCCCAGCCCTTCGCGCGCCAACAGCCGCTGCCCCTCCTGCAACAGTTCGGCGTGGCTGACGCGTTGTTCCTCCATCGCCCGTCCACTTCCGCGATAAAAAACAAAGGCCGTCTGCAGCACTTGCCCTTGCGGGGCCAGGTCAACGATTGGCCGCTCGGCAGCCAACGCGGCGTAATCCAGCGCTTGCGCAAATGGCGCCGAATCCGACAGGCCACGCTTGTCGAGGTAGACCCACACCCCCACGGCCACCTGCGCCGCACGCAGACGCAGCATTTCTTCCACGCCTTCGACCAGGACGAAATCCGGCTGCAGCGTGGCGAGTCGTTGCACCTGTTCGGCCGCCGTCTCCAGCGGGTCGAACAGACTCGCCACGCCGCCCAGCCATTGCGCGGCCAAGGCGGCAAGCAGCGCCTGCGGCCTGGGTCGACTGATGATCGTCAGGGTCGCGCCCGCCGCAAAACCGCGGGCTTGCAGGGCACTGGCGAAATGGCGCACCTCGTCGGCTACGTGCACCCAGGTCCGCTCCTGCCAGACACCCAGGTGCTTGTGACGCAGCGCGACGTCCGTGCCATGCTCCAGCGCCTGGCGCTGCAACCACTGGGGCAAGCTGGCCGGGGCCGGGTCGAGGGTGTCGGTGAACGTGCCCATGCTGCCTCCCGCGCCTAAGCGACCGCCGCCGTTTGGGCTGCCGCTTTGCGTTGCTCAAGCTCACGCACCAGCGGCAGGACCTTACGACCGAAATACTCGACTTCTTCCTGGAAGTGCAGGAAACCGGCGAGCACCAGATCCACGCCTACCGCCTTGAGCGCGACGATGCGTTCGGCGATCTGCTGCGGCGTGCCGATCAAGTTGGTCTTGAAGCCATCGTTGTATTGCACCAGGTCCTCGAAGCTGGACTTGGCCCAGTTGCCCTCGCCTTCCGGGCTGGACTTGCCGGCCTGCTTCGCCGCATCGCCGAAGGCATTGACGGCCTCGGGATCGGCCTGGTCGATGATCTGGGCGAGGACCGCACGCGCCTCTTCTTCCGTGTCGCGGGCAATAACAAAGGCGTTAACACCGACCTTGACCTTGTGGTTGTTGGCCGCGGCTTTCGCCTGGAGGTCATCGATCTGCGCCTTGACGCCTTCCACGGTATTGCCGTTGGTGAAGTACCAGTCCGATACCCGGGCGGCCATGTCCCGAGCCGCACGTGAACTGCCGCCCTGGAAGATCTCCGGGTGCTGCTGCAGTGGTTTTGGCTTGAGGGTGTAGTCGTGGAAGCGGTAGAAATCACCGCGCAAGGTGAAGTTGTCGGTGGTCCAGATACCCTTGAGCGCGGTGATGAATTCTTCGGAACGGCGATAGCGCTCATCGTGCTCCAGCCACGGCTCGCCAATGGCGGTGAACTCGCCCTTGAACCAGCCCGACACGATGTTGACCGCCACACGGCCGCCGGTCAGGTGATCGATGGTTGCGATCTGCTTGGCCAACACCGACGGCGTCCACGGCCCCGGCAGTACCGCGGCGATGACTTTCAGGCGCGTGGTGGCGGCCAGCAAGGCATGACTGAACGCGACGGACTCGTGCTGGTATTCAGCACCGTAGCCGGCGGTAAAGCGCACTTGGGACAGGGCGTAGTCGAAGCCGGCCGCTTCAGCGATCTGGGCCAGCTTGCGGTTGTAGTCGATGCCCCAGTCGGTGCGTTGTTCGATTTTGCTGACCACCAGACCGCCACTGACGTTGGGCACCCAGTAGGCAAATTTGATCGTGTCCTGGCTCATTGCATGTACTCCACGGCTCGTTTTGAAAGGAAAAATGGATCAGGCAGCACTGGCGTCACGCCGGGCGCCCGGGACCAGGCTCAGCAACGCCGACTCGACGGCGCGCTCGATACGCTCCAGCACCTGTGCACTGGAGATCCGGTATTGGCTGAAATCGGTTTCGCTGGCATAGACCCCCACTGGCAGGCTGAGGGCCTGGAAGAAGCCGAACAGGGGTCGCAACTGGTGGTCGATCATCAAGGCATGGCGATCCGAGCCACCTGTCGCGGCCAGTAGCACCGGTACGTTCTTGAGGGCTTCGTGATGAACGAAATCGAACAGGTGCTTGAACAGACCGGTGTACGAGGCTCGATACACCGGGCTGGCGGCGATCAACAGATCGGCCGATTCAATGGCATGCAGATCCTCCTGCACGGCAGCCGGCAACGCCTCGCGACGCAACACTCCGGCGAACTGTGGACCGACCTTGGCCAATTCGATCAAGCGCACCTCGATCGGCAGTTGCTGCCCGAGCCGGTCCACCAACGCCTGGAGCAGTGCCAGGGTGCGTGACGGGTGCTGCACGCTGCCTGACACCGCCACCACTTTGAATTGCTTGCTCATCGCTTACCCCATGCCTGGAGACGCCACCTCAGCGTCTGCACAAGGTGTAGAGCAGCAACCGTGCCAGTTAAATATTTCCTTACTAATCAATGAATTACATGACACTCCCAATCACTGCACTGTCGCCCGACGGACAAGCTGTTGTTCCACTGTTGCCTGGCGAACACCTGGCCCGTCGATGTCCGTCGCGGCAACTGTTGCCCGGCACACAGTTGCGCAACAGATTGTCCGCGGCCAGGACAGCCCTTTCGCTGATGAACGCCGTATGGACCCCGCATTTACGGGCGTTGGGTCTCGGGCATGGACTGTGCAATGGCTTTTGGCACCGGCAGATTTTTCCCCTGCCCGCCGACTCGCCACCAAGAAGGAATATCAACATGACCGCACAGCAACACCACCTGCCGCCGATCCTTTCCACGGGCACTGACTATGAGCCCCTGGCCGAACGCTTCCGGCCGATCTTTGCACGCATCCAGGCCGGCGCCCTGGAGCGTGAGCAAACACGCAGCCTGCCCTTTGAACAGGTGAAATGGCTGAAGGAAGCCGGCTTTGGCGCCGTCCGCGTACCGGTCGAATATGGCGGCGCCGGGGCCTCGCTGCCGCAGCTGTTGCAATTGCTGATCGAACTGGCTGAAGCCGACTCCAACCTGCCCCAGGCCTTGCGCGGGCACTTCGCATTCGTCGAGGACCGCCTCAACGCCCACGCCAGTAGCCCACAGGACACCTGGTTCAAGCGCTTTGTCGAGGGTGAGTTGGTGGGCAATGCCTGGACGGAAGTCGGCGCGGTGAAAATCGGCGAAGTCGTCACCCGAGTTTCCCGCCAGGGTGATCAGTGGGTCGTCAACGGCACCAAGTACTACAGCACCGGCAGTATCTTCGCCGACTGGATCGACGTGTATGCCCAACGCGACGACAACGGCGCCGACGTGATTGCCGCCGTCCGCGTACACCAGCCGGGCGTCAAGCAAAGCGATGACTGGGACGGTTTTGGCCAACGCACCACCGGCAGCGGGACATCGCTGTTCGAGAATGCACTGGTCGAGGCAGAAAACCTCATCGACTTCTCTACCCGCTTCAAATACCAGACCGCGTTTTATCAACTGGTGTTGCTGGCCGTGCTGACCGGCGCCGGTCGCGCGGCGGTTCATGACATCACCGAGCAAGTGCGCAAACGCACGCGGGTCTTTAGCACCGGCAATGCCAGCGAAGTGAGCCAGGACGTGCAAGTGCAGCAAGTGGTCGGCAGGGCATCGGCCCAGGTCTATGCCGCCGAAGCCACCACCCTGCGCGCCGCGAGCGCCTCCCAGCGCGCTTACGAAAGTCGCTTCAGCCAGGACGCCGAGGCCGAGCACACCGCCAACATCGCCGCCGAACTGGAGTCGGCCCAGGCCCAGGTGGTGATTTCCGACCTGGTGCTGCGCGCCACCAGCGACCTGTTCAATGCCCTCGGTGCTTCGGCCACCAGCACCAGCAAGGCCCTCGACCGTCACTGGCGCAATGCCCGCACCGCGGCCTCGCACAATCCGCTGATCTACAAGGAGCGCATCATCGGTGATTGGGAAATCAACGGTACGGAACCGCCGTATGTCTGGCAGATTGGCGGGGGCTCGAAGCAGCTTTGAGCAGGCTTGCTCGCGGTAGCGGTGGTTCAGCTACATAGATGTTGGGCTGGCTGGTGGCCTCATCGCGAGCAGGCTCGCCCACATTGGATCTTCAGCGGACACAATATCCGCGTGCACCCGGAATCCTTCTGTGGGAGCGGGCTTGCTCGCGAAGAGGCCTGCACATTCAACATCTTCATTGACTGTGACGCCGCCTTCGCGAGCAAGCCCGCTCCCACAGGGGTTCTGGGTTAGACATGGGTTTCGTGTCCACTGGAGATCGAGTGTGGGAGCGAGCTTGCTCGCGATAGCGGTAGTTCAGCTGTATGGATGTCGGGCTGGCTCGCGATAGCGGTGGTTCAGCTGCATGGATGCCTGCTCCTTACGCCACACGTTCGACGTAGTGGGATTCCCCACCTCCAGTCGCACCCGACAACCAACCCCATACGAAGCTCAACGTCGTACGCCCTGCTTGATCGACACTCACCGTCCCACGGGACCAGCCGGAAAGAATCTCACCCTCCGTAGTCAAGCATTGGAAGAGAAGCTCAATGGTATCGGGACCCGTTACACGTCCGACTTGATTGCCCAGGCGAATCCGGCCGCCTTGGTAAGTGCTCGAAATGGCACCGTCCTCGACGTGGTAATGAAATACCGTGCCAGCGCCAGAGAGTCCTTGGGCATTATCCGCCACCGTAAACCGGCGATTGTGCAAACGATCGCTGATTGGAGAAAAGGGAGTTTCCATGAATGTCGCGTCCTCTAGTCGAGATATTCCATTGCGGCCGTCGATGACCCTGAATCATTTTTGTCGCCACTGGTAAAGCCCCCCGGGCAAGTACCGAGTCGCAAGGCAAACTGCCTACCTCTGCACAAAGCCGATAGGAACTCATCCCAGACGATCAAAACACTGGCATCATGCCTTTTTCCTTGCACTCATGGAGTGACTGTGACGAATCTAAGTGCCGCCCCTGAGTTTGCACCCGCCTCCACTTTATCGCCCTACCGCTTCTTTCCCCGGCTCGGGATGTTTGTGCTGGCCACTGTGGTCGTCTTCCTGGCCGCGATACCCGAGGTCCTTTTCGTACCCGCGGACATGCAGGCCTATCTGATGTTCACGACCACCTCGGGGCTCACCGCGCTCGTCCTCCTCGGCCTCTTCGCCCTGCAATACCGTGCCGATTCGCGCCCGCAGTGGCGCGGTCATGCCATTGGCAACCCCCTGCGGTGGGGGGCGGTCGGCATTGTCGGGACCTACCTGCTTTTCGGAGTCGCCGTCTTCGTGCTCGGGTTGCCCCGTGAGGTGTTCATGGCCGAGCTTCTGGACGGGCTCAACCGTTGGCAGGCCGCGATCAAGATTGCCTCGCTGATCGTGCTGCCGCCCATCGCCGAAGAGCTGTTCTTCCGCCATTACATGTTCCGGCTGTTTCCCTACGAGAACAGCCGTGCCTGGACATGGATCGCGATCATCGTGACGTCGGCCGTCTTCGCCGGCATGCACATCCAATACGGGAATTGGATGACGATCGTGCTGATCTTCGCCTGTGGAGGCGTGTTCGCCATCGCCAGGGTGGTCAGCGGTAGCCTGCTGGTGCCGGTGCTCCTGCATTCGCTGACCGAGATTGTCGCACTGAGCGCTGACCAGTCTTTCTCGCTGATGGGGCTTTACGGTTGAGCCAGCGGTGCCAGGCAGCGGCCCTCCACAGCTTCACGGCGCCTGAACCTCGACGGGTGGCAGAAGAATCTCGCCCATCTGCAGGTAGTGCATGGTCAGGACCGCCCACCTCAGCCCCTCCACGCCTGGCACGGTGCCGGATGCCTTGGATGAATGCTCGACGTAGCCGGCATATTCTTCGATGTAGCGGAGATGCTTTTCCCAGCGCGCCTGATCAAAGTTCACGCCAAAGATGATGACACTGCCCGTCGCCACCTTTTCCGCCTGGGCTTTCAAGCGGGTCATGTACCAATAGTCCTTGGCCGCGCTTTCAAACATCTTGCCCTGGTTGGCATTGGCGAAAGGTGTCTTGAGTTCAATGAAGTGAAAGCGCTTTTCATCCTGGTCGCGAATCCACAAATCGCATTGCTTGGAAACAATGTCCATCAGCGACCAACGCTGATCGAGCTTCACCTTGTACTCGACGCCAACATCCGCCAGTTCGCGGTCGGGGCCACGAAGTCCACGGGCGTGGATCAGCCAGAAATAAAACTCGAACTTCAACCAGCCCTCGAAACCGTTGGCCAGGGCACTGATGGATGACGGCAGGTATTTGCGATCCTCTTCCCACGATTGCATGAATGCACAGAATGCTGAAGCGACGTTTGGGATGCCGGGCATGGGTTACTTCCTTGTATTGGCCAAAAGACCGTAGGCATAGTGCCACTACTCTGCTGATGGCTACAATGCCAAGCTATGATTGGCAAACGTCAGCACCCCAAACAAGGTCAGCAATGAACACTCACACCGCATGCCTCGGACTGCTTGCCTTGACGCTCCCCTTCCTGTGCGAGCCCGTCCAGGCCTCGACGTGGCAGATCTGCCAGATGGAGTTGCGTATCGTCGAGGTACTGAAACAACCCTACCCGCAACTTCAGGCGCAGATCGTGAAAGCCATGCCGAAATCCGCCTCGGTGGAGTGTCCCGCGCAAGGCTCACTGTTGACCTTCACCCCGGAAACCCCGGACTACCAAGCCACGCTCCCCCGCCGACAATGGCCCGGCAAAGGGCAGTCGGTACGGGTGGACTACCGCTACCTGGATGGCATCTGTAAAGGCGACGGTAATTCGCATCCGTGCCGTATCAAGCACTACCCCATGATGGGTCGATAGTCGGGCAGCCGGAGAAGGCGGCAGCTCTCGAATCAGTGAAGTCACTGATGGCCTCATCGCGAGCAAGCTCGCTCCCACAAAAGGGACTTGCACAACTCCCTGTGGGAGCGAGCTTGCTCGCGATGACGTCCGCACATCCAACCTCAATGCAACTCAAGCCAACAGCGCACTGATCCACCGGACCTGCCGGGCAATGTCTTGCAGCTTCTCTTCGGGCACCGCTTGCCGCGCCTTGGCGAAGCTGGCGAGGGTCTTTTGTTTCTGGCGCAGCAGGCGCTGCCACTTGGCCAGGAAGGTCGGGGTTCGCGCTTGCATCTGCAGCGGGCCGAAGTACAGCTCCTCGGCGGTGTACGTCACTGGCCCGGCGCGCTCGGCGACGATGATCTCGTAGTAGAAGCGGTTTTCCCGCAGCACTTCCTCGCAAAGGATGCGGTAGCCGTTTTCCATCAGCCATTGGCGCAGCGGTTGTTCGCCGCCGTTGGGTTGCAGAATCAGCCGCTCGTGCCCGCTCAGCCGTGCCTTGCCGCTGTCGAGGATGTCGCGGATCGTCTCGCCGCCCATGCCGCAGAGGCTGATCGCGGTGATCCCGTCTTCCGGCTCGATTGCCGCCAGGCCGTTGGCCAGACGCACACTGATCCGCTGCTCCAGGCCATTCTCGCCCACGGTGCGTTCGGCGGCGCGCAAGGGTGTCAACGCCACCTCGCCGGCCACCGCCGTCGCAATGACGCCACGGCGCAACAAGGCCACCGGCAGGTAAGCGTGATCCGAGCCGATATCGGCCAGGTGCGCACCTGCCGGCATATGCGCCGCCACACGCTCCAGGCGCATGGATAATGTCTGTTCGTTCAACTGCAGTTCCCTGGGTTAATCGTAAAACGGCTCGACCGCCGTCCGACTGCCGACAAAGAAGCTGTCCGCGACCAACCGCAGTGGCTGCAGGTCCATGTCGCTGGCCTTGTCGTTGATCAGTTGCTGAAAATGTCGATACACCGCGGCGTACTCGCCTTGCGCGGAGACGGCCTGGCGCACGCCGTCGATGCTCAACAGCGCGCCGCCGTTGTCCAGGCGCAGGACGCCTTCGGTGCAGCGAATCTCGATGCTCCAGAGCTCGTCATGGCCATGGTCGAAATCGAATTCCGCACGAATATCGAGGTGGCGCGCGTCGGCCATCTTGATGCTGGCGGCAATCGGCGACTGGCAGTTGTCCGGCACACGCAACTCGGCGGACTCCACGAACAACGGCAGCGCCAACAGATGAGTCGCAATCGACAACGCGTTGATGCCGGGATCGAAGACCCCCAGGCCGCCGGGTTGCCAGATCCACGCCTGGCCGGGATGCCACTTGCGCACGTCTTCTTTCCAATCGATCTGCACGCTGTGCAAGGTGCGGCTGGCCAGCCAGTCACGGGCGGCTGCGATGCCTGGGGCATAACGGGAATGCCAGGCGAACAGACCGCTGACGCCTTGCTCGCGAACCTGATCCACCAAGGCCATGGCTTCACCCAACGTGGCGCACGGCGGCTTTTCCACCAGAACGTGCTTACCGGCCGCCAGCGCCTGTTGCACCAGGGCGAATCGACCTTGCGGCGGTGTGCAAAACGCAATCGCATCGACGTGCGGGCCGTTTTCGAGCAGTTCGCCCAGGGATCGGAAGTTCTCCACCCCGGCGCAGGGCTGCCCTTGCGTGGCGACCGCCACCAGTTGGAACGCGGGGTTGGCGAGGATGGCTGGAACGTGTTGATCCTGGGCAATCTTGCCGTAGCCCACCAGGCCGAGACGAATCGGTTGCATCGATGACTCCTGATTTTTTGTACTTGTGATCGGCCAGCAAACTAGACGCAAATCGCCTGGCGGACAATGGGGGCCGAGCAGTATCTACCTGATTGCCCAGCCCGGCGCCGCAAAGGCATCAGCTACGCCGCTGCTCAAGGACGCTCGTCACGACGTTGGTCACCCGGCCGTAGAAGGGCTCCAGCCGCTCACGTGGCGCATCGTGCTCCACCACCAGGGCGGCGACCTCCTCACAAGAAACCACCTGATAATGAGCAACGCTGGACAGCTTTTCGTTGGTCACCGCGGTAATCACTTGCCCACTCGCCGCCACCACTGCGCGCTTGAACTCTGCGTCCTCCAAGCCGAATGCCGTGACCCCATTGTCTGGATCGATGGCACAGGCACCCAGAAAACACACGTCATAACTGAACTGGCGCAATTGCTCCACCGCCGTCAGCCCGATCACACCACCGGCGATTGGATTCAAGCGCCCCCCCAGGAGGATGACTTCGGCACGGGGCAGTTTCATCAACTGCACCGCAATCAACGGCGAATTGGTGGAGAGGGTCACCTGAAGGCTTGGATCGATGGCGCCAGCAATCGCCAGGTTGGTCGATCCGGCATCGATGAACACGTGCTGGCCCGCGCGCAGCAATGCAGCGGCCGCTTGGCCGAGGCTGCCCTTGCGTACCGGGTCTTTACGCACGCGTACATCCAGCGACCCTTCGGCAGCCGGCACAAGTATCGCGCCGCCATAAACGCGCTTGCATAACCCCGCCGCTGCCAACACCCCCAGGTCACGCCGGATCGAGTGTTCGGACACATTGAATTCGCTGGCCAGGTCCGCCGCGATCACCCGGCCATACCGGGCGAGACGCTGGCTGATCAATTGCTGGCGTTCGCCGGGGAACGCTTCGTGGGGAGAAGTCATGAGATACAACCTGCATAAACGAGCACTAATGATCATCAACGAGCAGATAGTGCCGGTTATGCAGCGAAGCGTCAAACCCGCTCATTCCAGGGAGCGCCTGCACGATAAACGGTCAAGCGCTCCCTGGGACATTCGTGCCCATGCCCACTGGCAGGAAGGGTCGAATTTCTTCGATCTCCTCGGCGCTGAGGCACAGCTGCGCGCCGGCAATCAGCCCATCGACCTGCCCGCGGCGACGGGCTCCGACGATGGCGCCGGTCACCACCGGCTTGCGCAGCACCCAGGCGATGGCGACTGCCGCCGCACTGACCCCGTGCCGTTCGCCGATACCAGCCAAGACCTCGACCAGCGCCAGGTTCGCGCTCAAGCGAGGCTCCTGGAAGTCGGCGCTTCGCGCCTTGCGCCAATCGTCGTCGGGCAATTGGGCGATGCGTTCGCGCGTCATGCTGCCGGAAAGCAGCCCCGATTGAAGAGTGGAATAGGCCAAGACACCCATTCCCGCCTGCTCGCAAAATGGCAGGACGTCTTGCTCGATGTCCCGCATCAAGGCGGAATAAGGCGGCTGAAGTGAAACGATCTCGGTTACCGCCTGGGCCCGTTTGAGTTGCGCGACATCGAAATTGGAGACGCCGATGGCGCGAATTTTTCCCTGTTCGCGGGCTGTGGCCAACGCCGAAAGCGCCTTCTCGAGCCCTTCACTGCTACCGTCGGCAGGAAAGGCCGGCCAGTGAATCTGATAAAGGTCGATGGTTTCGACTTGCAGTCGGCGCAAGCTTGCCTCGACCTCGGCGAGCAACGATCGAGGCGCCAGCGAGTGTGAGATCGCCTTGGTGACCGGGTCCCAGACCAGACTGCCCTTGGTGAACACCAATGGACGCTGCGAAGCCGGCAGCCGCCGCAACAGCTGCCCGACCAGTTGCTCGGCATGGCCCAATCCATAAACCGCCGCCGTATCGATCCAGTTCACCCCGCATTCAACGGCATATTCAAGAGCACCGAGGCTGTCCTCGTCGTCCTGCGCCCCCCAGCTGTATTCCCAGCCAGTGCCAGCAATGGCCCAGGTTCCCAGGCCAATGGGCGAAATCAGCAAGTCCGATGATCCAAGACGATTCTTTTGCATAGCGAGTTCTCCACAGATGATGTGGGCAGTATCCGCGAGGGATCTCATGACGATAAGATGGGTAATCGTATTTGAACTACTGAATTGCATTCATGAGTCAGCACCCCGATCTTTCCGAACTGGATGCCTTTGCCGCCGTCGCTCGCCATCGCAGCTTTCGCAAGGCCGCCGACGAGCGTGGCGTTTCGGCCTCGGCACTGAGCCACGCCATGCGAGCCCTGGAAGCACGCCTGGGTGTCAGGCTGCTCAACCGCACCACGCGCAGCGTTACCCCGACCGAGGCCGGCCACCAGCTATTGGCAACGCTGGCCCCTACCCTGCAGCAGGTTGCCGAAGCCTTGGCCCAATTGACCTCGTTGCAGGATGTGCCCGCCGGTAAGCTTCGCCTCAACGTGGCGCGTCCGGCGGCGCGTGCAGTATTTGCGAAGGTGCTCGCGCCGTTCGTGGCCAGGTATCCCCGCATTCAACTGGACCTGGTCAGCGATGATGGCTTGACCGATATCGTCAACGGCGGCTTTGACGCCGGCGTGCGCTTTGGCGAAAGCCTGGCCGGCGACATGATCGCCGTCCCTGTCGGCCCCCCTCAATCGTTCGTGACCGTAGCCGCGCCAACCTACCTGGCCACGAAGGGAATCGCCCAGGCTCCACGGGACTTGCTCGACCATGCCTGCATCGCCCGGCGTTTTCCCAGCGGCAAACTCTACGCCTGGGAGTATCAGGCAGAGGGGCAACCGATCCGGTTGTCCGTCACCGGCCCGCTCACTCTTGAAGACGATGCGCTGATGATCCAGGCGGCGAAAGATGGCGCCGGGATTGCCTACGTCTACGAGGAGCTGGCGCGTGACGACATCCGCAATGGGCATCTCACGGAACTGCTCGCGCAATGGAAAGCGCCACCAAGCCGGTTTTTCCTCTATTACCCCAGCCGACGCCATGTGCCACCGGCCCTGAGAGCGCTCATCGAGTTCATCCGGGCGGACGATTGGCCAGCCTGAAACCGGCAGAAAAAAAAAGCCCCGCGACCGAGGACGGTGCGGGGCAAGGGAATTGGTTGGTTGCGGCCAACCAAAGGAGCACGGTGAAAAGCGTTTACGGGCCGGTCAGATGCATTCCTGTGCGGCGCGTTCGAAACTCGAAGGCAGGAGGTTGGAGGCCAGCAAGTGCCGCTCGTAGATGAATACCTTGCCGCCGTTGCCGGCCTTGTAGGCTTCCAGCACGTTGTCCGCCGAGACTTTGCTCGGCACCACGATGCGGTAGCTGCGCTGGGTCTGCGAGACCATCGGGTTCAAGGCATTGCCCTGCAATTTCGGTACGACGCATTCGGCGTATTGGGCCGGCGTCTTGCTGGTCTGCAAGGTCAGGGTCGGATCGTTCGGTGCCGAGGCACAACCGGCCAGCAACAATGGGGAAAACGCCAGGGGAAGCAAAAATAAACGGCGCATGGGTCATGGGTCCTGAAAATAAAAATACGGGGCTGCGTGTTCGATGGCGCTGATTTTCCAATGATTGCCGGCAAAGCAGAACTTGCATTTCGTAATGGTCACTATTACTCCTAGCAATAGTTGCAAGCCGAGAAAGATTGATGAGGACTATCCATGAGAACGTTTGATCTGATTCGCGACTCGGTATTGCCCGACTTCCGTGAGCGGGTGGCTGACTACCTGATCCAGTACGAAAGCGTGCTGTTGAGCGACACAGAACCCGACCCGGAGCTCAAGCGGGCCACGGCCAATCAGCTGCGCGGTTATCTGCGCGGATTGAATACCACTCGGGTATTGGGTATGGCGGATTGGGAGGAGCTGGATCGGCGGGTGGTGGACACGTGGCTTCAGTGACAAGCCGGACTTGCGGGATGTGTTCGATTCATGGTGGCGAGGGCGATTGCTCCCGCTGGGCTGGGCTGCGATCTATTGCCGGCTGCGGCCCGACACTGGCTTGGGCCCTGTCCACCAGCCGTTGCACCCAGGCGGCGTCCTGGTCATTGACCACCCCATAGCGGTTCGGCGGTAAAAACTTCCAGTGATGGGCGGCCTCCTCCAGACGCTTGAGTTCATCGGCAGACATCCAGTACGGCGTATCCACCAATGGCATCGGCGCACCGTCGAAACGCCGGCCCAACTGCAGGTTCGTGCCGGGGGCGAAAGCAATCGCCAGTTGCTGCTGGGGTTGCAGCAGCTTGTCCGGTGCAGGCATTTGCCCTACTCGCCCGTAGCTGAAGTCCCCTGAGAACTGCTCCTTGAGCACCAGCCAATGCCCCGCCGCGGTCTTGGCCAGAATCCATTGCGACACACCGCTGTCTTGCACGCATTTCAGCTTGCCGTCGATCCATTGCATGAGGGTGTTGCAGTCCGGGTCATAGTCGTTGGACCACAGGCTGATGCCGCGGATCAGGGTGTGGTGTTCGAGCTCGACCAGCCCTTGATCGGGCATCGATTGCCAATATCGCTTGGTCGGGTCGCGCTTATCGCGCAAGTAGTTATGCAGGACCCAGGCAGCCATGAACAGCAAGGTGACGAGCACAAGCCAGCCAAGGGAATCTCCCACGATTCGGTCAAGGTCGACGCCTGGGGCGGATAACCCCTGATAGACCAACAGCCCCAGCAAAAACGCGATGCCCGGCAACACCGGGCCCAGGCACAACGGCGGCACCAGCACCATGATCCAGCTGAAGCGATGCATGGTCGCCCGCTCACGCGCCCAGGCCAGCTCCTGAGCAAGCATCGGCGCCCGCTCCCGAGGGCCGATGTCAGGATCGGGCGTCTGGAAACGCATGTACAGGGTGTAGGTGTCATCGCTCATGGATCGGATCTTGTCCTTGAAGTCATCGTGTTCACACATTCATGCCCATCGCCCAAACTCGCTTCACCCGCCCCCTTGCTCAAGCCAGGCTAGACAGTGGTCCTGTTCGAGCATCCGGATCACGAACGACGTTTCTTGAAGATATCCACGCCCGGGAACAACCCGGCGGAACGGATCGATATTTAGACCAGTAGTCGCTCGATCCACTGCTGTGGCGTCATCTTCGTCACCATGATCGACACAATGACAAACATCCCCAAAAAGCCCAGAACCCCCATCCAGAACCACTTCTGATACACGGTTGAGTATCGATCATCGAGCGTGCGCCCATCCCCCAGCGCGCTCGACGCCATCACGTATAACCGCTTCTGGAACACCAGCACAGGCAGCCACAACGCCCCCACGCACAGGAAAATGATCAACGACGTCATGATCCATTCCGTAGTCAGGGGAAGTCCGGCCAGTCTCGTTAGCAGGTAACCCGTCACTATCTGAATGAAACCCGCCGGCGTGGTAATCCAGGTATCGAACCGGACAACCGTCCTGGCCACATGGGCAATGACCTGCGGGTTGGCGGTGCGGCTGGCGGCGATCAGGTAGAGGTAGGATCCCATGCCGAAGCCGAACAGGAAAATGGCAGCGATCACATGGATGTACTTCAAGCACAGATAGAGCATGGTCAACCCTGCCCGTCAGAGAAATGCACAGACAGGCTGAGGTTTTGCGGATCGTTGATGGCGGCCATGTATTCGTCGACGGTGATTTCACCCACACAGGCCCGAGCTCCGGGTTCGGGCAGATACCCTTGGGCGATTTTCGCCGCCAAGGCAACGGCTGCACAGCTGGGAATTTCCGGCCCTTTGTCGTTCATGGCGGTGAGCTGCACGTTCAACGACAGCGGCTCGCCGTCGGCACCGATGCCATGGACATCGATGTACATTGCGCTTTTGCCATCGCCAAGTCGTTCGAACCAGAGCCCACACCGATGAAGCCTGGCCGCCCAAGGGAGATGGTCGCGCACCAGCCCCATCCTCATTGCCTGGGCCAGCAGGTAGTTGGCAATGCCGCCGAGCTTCAGGCCTGCGCCGGCCTTGAAGCTCAGGTTCAGGGCACCATAGCGGCTGGCGAAGATATCCATGTCCGGCACGTCGACATTAGCCAGTACCCGGGTGCCCATGTAGCGCATTCTGCGAAGCGTCAGATCCTGCCATCCCAGAACCTCATGCACCCGGCCATTCCTGAGTTGCTTGATCGGCTTACCCGCATAGGCGAGAACGCCTTCGACGGTGGACAAGCCCGGCATTTTGGCCGAAGAAGAAATACCATGCTCGATCGTGTCGATGCGTTTAAACCGATGCCGCTGCTGATCAATGAGGGCGGCCGAGAGCGTTGGCACTGAGCTGCAACCACTGAGGATCGCCACACCTGCCTGTTTTGCCCGGGTGTCGAGTGCGCTAATGCCGGTGACGAAGGCTCTGCTGTCCGACAGGTCGCAGTAATTCACGCCGGCGTCGATGCAGCTCTCGGCGACGGCATAGGATTGCCCTTGAAAGGGGCCGCCGGTATGAATGACCCATTGGATGTTCATCAAGCCAAGGACAGATTTGAAGCCTGGGCCCATGGCGTCGCCGCACCAGCTTTCACATGCCGTGCCCGATCGGGCGTTCAACTCATCGACTTTGCGCTGCAGTTTTTGGGCGTCGCGCCCCGAAATCACCAACTGTACGCCTGGCATCACCACCAGGTGCCTGGAAACGATACTGCCGAAATTTCCATACCCACCGACCACCATGACCCTGAGCGTCATTCCATCCGTCCCTAAATATTCGATGAAGCCCGCAACCTTGCCACAAGGACGAGGCGGTGGTGTAGCCCTTGTGGCAGGTCATTGAGTTCCCACACTTGCCCCCTGCTGATACTCCCGGGGCGTGCAGCCGAATTCGCGGCGAAACACCGTGTGCAGGTATTGCGCCGATTTGAAGCCGCAATTCTGGGCGATGTCGGCAATCGGTGCGTCGGTGTTTTCCAGCCCGTTGGCGGCGGCGGTCAGTTTGAAGCGCAGGATTTCATCGTGGACGCTGCAGCCCCGCTCCTTGCGAAAATGCGCTTCCAGCGATGAGCGCGATATCCCTACATAAGCCGCCACCTGGGCCGTCTTGATGCCCTGGCAGGCGTATTGGCGGATGAAGAGCAGTGCCTGCATGACATAAGGGTTGCCCAACGGTTGATGCAGGCTCGACACCTGCACATTGATCGCATCCGGTGGGATCAGAATCTGTGTGCCCGTGGACGGCATGCCGTGCAGCATTTGGTGGAGCAGGCGTGCGGCGGTCCGCCCCATGGTCTCGGTGCCCTGGATCACCGAGCTCAACGGCACCCGCGTCAGGCTGCGGGTCAGCGGGTCGTTGTCGATACCGATCAACGCCACTTGCTCCGGCACGGCGATCCCGGCGGTCAGGCAGGCTTGCAGCAGTTGCCGGGCGCGGGCGTCGCTGACGGCGATGATGCCGATGGGTTTGGGCAGGCTTTGCAACCAGGCGATCTGCTGTTCGACGGCGCTGTCCCAGAGCGGTGCGCTGGTGCCCATGCCGCGATAGACCTCGGCCTGCAGGCCGTCGCGCTGCACCAGCCGGCGAAAGGCTTTCTCCCGTTCCTGGGCCCAGCGATTGGCTTGTGCTTCAGGCAGGCTGAAACAGGCGAAGCGGGTCAGCCCGGCCTCGATCAGGTGCTCGTAGGCCAACCTCATCAACGCGTCATTGTCGGTGGCGACATAGGGGATGCCCTTCGGGTAGGCGCGTTCATCCTGATAGGAACCGCCCACCGCCACCACCGGCAGTTTGATCCCGGCCAGCGCCTCGCCGATCAGCGGGTCGTCGAAGTCGGCAATGATCCCGTCACCCTGCCAGCGCTCGATGCCTTTCAAGCGGCAGAGAAAATCCTCCTCGAGAAACAAGTCCCAGGACGCACGCGTGCTGCTCAAATAGTTGCCGATACCGCTGATGATGCCGCGGTCGTAGATTTTGCTGCCGTTGAACAACAGCGCGATGCGGTGAACGGGCGGGACGGTTTTCATTGGCTTAACCCTGTGCCGGTGGACACAGACTAGGCGCCCGGCCGACGAATCTCAATACTCAAAATCGAACTGCCCGTTGGTGATTTTCATAATCAGCAGCCACGGGGCCGGCGTTAGTATCGAGACACCGCCAAGAATAAAAAGGAAACCCGCACATGCCGTACTTCCCCGGTGTCGACAAGATTCGCTACGAGGGCCCCGCCAGCGATTCGCCGCTTGCCTTCCGTCACTACGACGCCAACAAACTGGTGCTCGGCAAACCCATGCGCGAACACCTGCGCATGGCGGTCTGCTATTGGCATACCTTCGTCTGGCCGGGGTCGGATGTGTTCGGTTCCGGCACGTTCAAGCGCCCGTGGCAGCACGCCGGGGATCCGATGGAAGTGGCCATTGGCAAGGCCGAAGCGGCCTTCGAGTTCTTTTCCAAGCTGGGCATCGACTACTACTGCTTCCACGACACCGATGTCGCCCCGGAGGGTAGCTCGCTCAAGGAGTACCGCAACCACTTCGCCCAGATGATCGACCACCTTGAACGCCATCAGGAGCAGACCGGGATCAAGCTGCTGTGGGGCACCGCCAACTGCTTCAGCAACCCGCGCTTTGCCGCAGGCGCCGCCAGCAACCCCGATCCCGAAGTGTTCGCCTGCGCAGCCGCCCAGGTGTTCAGCGCCATGAACGCCACCCAACGCCTCAAAGGCTCCAACTACGTATTGTGGGGCGGTCGCGAAGGCTACGAAACCCTCCTCAATACCGATTTGAAACACGAGCGCGAGCAACTGGGCCGGTTTATGCGCATGGTGGTCGAGCACAAGCACAAGATCGGCTTCAAAGGCGACCTGCTGATCGAACCCAAGCCCCAGGAGCCGACCAAGCACCAGTACGATTACGACAGTGCCACGGTGTTCGGCTTCCTGCAGCAGTTCGGCCTGGAAAACGAGATCAAGGTCAACATCGAAGCCAACCACGCCACCCTCGCCGGGCACAGCTTCCAGCACGAGATCGCCACAGCCGTCTCCCTGGGGATCTTCGGCAGCATCGACGCCAACCGCGGCGACCCGCAAAACGGCTGGGACACTGACCAGTTCCCCAACAGCGTCGAAGAAATGACCCTGGCCACCTACGAAATCCTCAAGGCTGGCGGGTTCGGCAATGGTGGGTTCAACTTCGATTCCAAGGTCCGGCGCCAGAGCGTGGACGATATCGACCTGTTCCACGGCCATGTCGCCGCCATGGACGTCCTCGCCCTCGCCCTGGAGCGCGCGGCAGCCATGGTACAGAACGATCAGTTGCAACAGTTCAAGGACCAGCGCTACGCAGGCTGGCACAAACCGTTTGGCAAGGCAGTGCTGGCCGGCGACTTCAGTCTTGAATCGTTGGCCGAGCACGCCTTTACCAACGAGCTGAATCCCCAGGCTGTCAGCGGTCGCCAGGAAATGCTCGAGAACGTGGTCAATCGGTTTATCTACCCCTGACAACGGCGCCGTTCGGGGCACGGGGGTTGTTACATTCTCGCGACAAATCTGTGCCCACGGCGTCCTGCAACGCTCTACAGTTCTACCCGGTATCACGCTCATCGTCAGGCAGTGTCTTTCAAACAACAATAAAAGGACGCACTACATGAAAACATTCAAACGTACCCTGCTCGCCGGCGCCCTCGCCCTGCTCTCGCTTCCGGTCATGGCCGATGCGGCCCATCCGAAAATCGGTTTCTCCATCGATGACCTGCGCCTGGAGCGCTGGTCGCGGGACCGTGACTACTTCGTCGCGGCGGCGGAAAAACTCGACGCCAAGGTCTTCGTCCAGTCTGCCGATGCCAACGAGCAGAAGCAGATCTCGCAGATCGAAAACCTGATCTCCCGTGGCGTCGATGTGATCGTCATCGTGCCGTTCAACGCCACCGTGCTGACCAACGCAGTCGCCGAAGCCAAGAAGGCCGGGATCAAGGTCGTGTCCTACGATCGACTGATCCTCAATGCCGATATCGATGCCTACATTTCCTTCGATAACGAAAAGGTCGGCGAGATGCAGGCCAGTGGCGTGCTGAAAGCCGCGCCCAAGGGCAATTACTTCCTGCTCGGTGGCGCGCCCACGGACAACAACGCCAAGGTCCTGCGCGAAGGCCAGATGAAAGTGCTGCAACCGGCCATCGACAAGGGTGACATCAAGATTGTCGGCCAACAGTGGGTGAAGGAATGGAACCCCACCGAAGCCTTGAGCATCGTGGAGAACGCCCTGACCCGGAACAACAACAAGATCGATGGCATCGTCGCCTCCAACGACGCCACCGCCGGCGGCGCCATCCAGGCCCTGGCCGCACAGAAAATGGCCGGCAAGGTGCCGATCTCGGGCCAGGACGCCGACCTCGCGGCGGTCAAGCGCGTGATCGATGGCACCCAGACCATGACCGTCTACAAGCCACTGAAACTGATTGCCTCCGAAGCCGCCAAGCTCTCGGTGCAACTGGCGCGTAACGAGAAACCGACCTTCAGCTCGCAATACGACAATGGCAGCAAGAAAGTCGACACCATCCTGCTCACCCCCACGCCGTTGACCAAGGACAACATCGACCTGCTGGAAAAGGACGGGTTCTATACCAAGGCGCAGATCGCCGGGCAGTGACCTGGGTGCAAATCCTGGGTTAAGCAAAGTCCCTGTGGGAGCGAGCTTGCTCGCGATGGCGGCAGCCCATCCAATATGGGGGCAAGCTGAAACACCGCTATCGCGAGCAAGCTCGCTCCCACAGGGGGCTGATTGACTTCAGGGTTCCTGCGTGTGTGTGAGCCCATTCTCATGAGTCCTGCCATGTCCGACTACCTGCTGCAAATGAACGGCATCGTCAAAACCTTTGGTGGTGTCAAAGCCCTGAACGGCATCGATATCAAGGTCAGGCCCGGGGAATGCGTCGGCCTGTGCGGTGAGAACGGCGCGGGCAAATCCACGCTGATGAAAGTGTTGTCGGCGGTCTATCCCTACGGCACCTGGGAAGGCGAGATCATTTGGGACGGCCAGCCGCTCAAGGCGCAGTCCATCAGCGAAACCGAAGCCGCCGGGATCGTCATCATTCACCAGGAACTGACCCTCGTCCCCGACCTGTCGGTGGCGGAAAACATCTTCATGGGCCACGAGCTGACGCTGCCCGGCGGACGCATGAACTACCCGGCGATGATCCACCGTGCCGAGGCCCTGATGCGTGATCTCAAGGTTCCGGACATGAACGTGTCGCTGCCGGTTTCCCAGTACGGCGGTGGCTACCAGCAATTGGTGGAGATCGCCAAGGCACTGAACAAGCAGGCACGGCTGCTGATTCTCGACGAGCCCTCCTCGGCCCTGACCCGCTCGGAAATCGAGGTGCTGCTGGACATCATCCGCGACCTCAAGGCCAAGGGCGTTGCCTGCGTGTACATCTCCCACAAGCTCGATGAAGTGGCCGCCGTGTGCGACACCATTTCGGTGATCCGCGACGGCAAACACATCGCCACCACCGCCATGACCGACATGGACATTCCGAAGATCATCACCCAGATGGTCGGACGGGAAATGAGCAACCTTTACCCTACCGAACCCCATGACATCGGCGAGGTGATTTTCGAGGCGCGCCACGTCACCTGCTACGACGTCGACAACCCCAGGCGCAAACGGGTCGACGATATTTCCTTCGTCCTCAAGCGCGGGGAAATCCTTGGCATCGCCGGACTGGTCGGCGCCGGGCGTACGGAACTGGTCTCGGCGCTGTTCGGCGCCTACCCCGGCCGCTACGAAGGCGAAGTCTGGCTCAACGGCCAGCAAATCGACACGCGCACGCCGCTCAAGTCGATCCGCGCCGGCCTGTGCATGGTCCCCGAAGACCGCAAGCGCCAAGGCATCATCCCGGACCTGGGGGTGGGCCAGAACATCACCCTGGCGGTGCTGGACAACTACTCGAAACTGACCCGCATCGACGCCGAAGCCGAACTGGGCAGCATCGACAAGGAAATCGCGCGCATGCACCTCAAGACCGCGAGTCCGTTCCTGCCGATCACCAGCCTCTCCGGCGGCAACCAGCAAAAAGCCGTGTTGGCGAAAATGCTCCTGACCAAGCCCCGCGTGCTGATTCTCGACGAACCGACCCGCGGTGTGGACGTCGGCGCCAAGTATGAGATCTACAAGTTGATGGGCGCCCTGGCGGCCGAAGGCGTGTCGATCATCATGGTGTCCTCGGAGCTGGCCGAGGTGCTGGGGGTCTCCGACCGCGTCCTGGTGATTGGCGACGGCCAGTTGCGCGGCGACTTCATCAACCACGAACTCACCCAGGAACAGGTGCTCGCCGCCGCGCTCAGCCATCCCGATGGCCATAACAATAATGATCGGAAGTCCGCGTAGATGAATCAGGTCAAACAGCTGTTTTCCCGCTACAAAATGCTCGCGCTGGTGATCGCCGTGGCGCTGATCTGGCTGTTCTTCAGTTGGCAGACCGAGGGTGGGTTCGTGACCCCGCGCAACCTCTCCAACCTGCTGCGGCAGATGTCCATCACCGGGATTCTCGCCTGTGGCATGGTGCTGGTGATCATCAGCGGTGAGATCGACCTGTCGGTGGGCTCGCTGCTTGGGCTGCTGGGGGGCCTGGCGGCGATCCTCGATGTGGTTTATCACATCCCGCTGCTGGCGAACCTGAGCCTGGTGGCCTTGTGCGGTCTGGTGATCGGCTTGGGCAACGGCTACATGACCGCCTACCTGCGTATTCCATCGTTCATTGTCGGGCTGGGGGGCATGCTCGCGTTTCGCGGCGTCCTGCTGGGGGTGACCGGCGGCACCACCATTGCCCCGGTGTCACCGGAACTGGTCTACATCGGCCAAGGTTATTTGCCGCACACGGTCGGGACCGGGCTAGGCATCCTGCTGTTCGCCCTGACCTTGTTCCTGACTTGGAAACAGCGGCGCAACCGCGCCCTCCATGGCCTGGCGGCTCACTCCCTGGTGCGTGACGTGTTGCGCGTGGTGGTGATCGGCGCGGTGCTGGCCGGGTTCGTCTATACCCTCAACAGCTACGACGGCATCCCGGTACCGGTGCTGCTCCTGCTGATCCTGCTGGGCGTGTTCAGCTACGTCACCAGCCAGACCGTGTTCGGCCGACGGGTCTACTCGGTGGGCAGCAACATGGAAGCCACGCGCCTGTCCGGCATCAACGTGCAAGCGGTGAAGCTATGGATCTTCGGCATCATGGGCGTGATGTGCGCCCTCGCCGGCGTGGTCAACACCGCACGCCTGGCCGCCGGCTCACCCTCGGCCGGCAACATGGGCGAACTCGACGCCATCGCCGCCTGCTTCATCGGCGGCACCTCCATGCGCGGCGGTTCCGGCACGGTCTACGGCGCCCTCCTCGGCGCGCTGGTGATCACCAGCCTGGACAACGGCATGTCGATGCTCGATGTCGACAGTTACTGGCAGATGATCGTCAAAGGCAGCATCCTGGTGCTGGCGGTGTGGGTGGATGTGAGTACGCGGACGGGGCGGCGTTGATAATCAGGAGGCAAGCATGATCATCGAACCGTTCGCCATCGATATCCCTGAAAGTGCCCTTGAAGACCTTCGGCACCGCCTGTTGAACACAAGGCTGCCTGAGCCCTTGGCCGACGACCAAGGCTGGAGCGAAGGCATGGACCTGGATGTGCTTCGGGCGCTTCTCGCACATTGGTCGACCGCGCTCGATTGGCGCGCTCAGGAAGCAGCGTTGAATCGCTTGCCGCAATTTGTCGCCGACATCGGTGGGCAAAGGGTGCACTTCATTCATCAACGTGGCGTCGGGCCGAGTCCGAGACCGTTGGTCCTTACCCACGGCTGGCCCGGCTCGTTCATCGAAATGCAGCGCATCATCCCGCTGCTGACGGACCCGGCCCGCCATGGCGGTGATCCCGCGGACGCCTTCGATGTGGTGGTGCCGTCGCTGCCCGGCTACACCTTTTCCGCACCGTTCCAGCAATCCGGCATGGGGCCCTCTGAAGTGGCGGGCTTGTGGAGTGAGTTGATGAGCGGGCTGGGTTATGAACGGTTCGGCGCCCAGGGCGGGGACATTGGCGCGGGCGTTTCGATGTGGTTGGGCGTGCGTTATCCCGAGCGGGTGACAGGCATTCACCTCAACTATATTCCGGGTTCCTATCGCCCTCCCCTGGGCGAAAACGAGCCAGCGCTGACCGAGGCAGAAACGGCCTTCCTGCAACGCGCGGCGGCATTTGCCGATGCCGAAGGCGCCTACGGGCACATTCAGCGAACCAAACCCCAGAGCCTGGCGGTGGGCCTGAATGACTCGCCTGCAGGTCTATTGGCGTGGATGGGGGAAAAGCTCCTGTCCTGGTGTGATGACAGCCCCGCTATTGACCGAGAATGGTTGCTGACCAACGTGACGCTGTACTGGCTGACGCACTGTATCGGCTCGTCGTTTCGCCAATACGTGGAGGGCAGCAAGCGGCCGTTGCAGTTCAACAGCGGCGAACGTTTGAAGCCGCCGGTTGGAGTGGCGCTGTTTCCTAGGGAACTGCCCATGCCACCAAGGAGCTGGGTGGAGCGTTGCTGCGAGGTGAAGCGCTGGACCGAGATGCCTCGGGGTGGTCATTTTGCTGCGTTGGAACAGCCGGCGTTGTTGGCGGAGGATATCAGGGCGTTTTTCCGGGACTGTCGCTAGAAAAGTCCGAAAAAACTCACCGCAAGCCTCCTGTGGGAGCAAGGCTTGCCCGCGATGAAGATGACGCGGTCTTCCGGGGAAACGAGGCGCCTGCATCGCGAGCAAGCTTTGCTCCCACAGAAATCCGCGCACATCAGTGCTAGCGGCAAGAGGCGGTCCGAAAATCTCGTAGGAATTTACACCCTGTGGCGAGGGAGCTTGCTCCCGCTGGGGCGCGAAGCGGCCCCAAAACAGGCGCCTCTTTTCTCCAGGTACTGCGCAGGCGCCGGTTTTGCGACTGCTGCGCAGCCGAGCGGGAGCAAGCTCCCTCGCCACGGGGGGCGGGGCGTCCTACAGGCCGGTTGTGGGTGCTGAGTCAGCGAACTCCATGCCTGTGCCAGCGAACGCCTGCACGCCACGCTCGACTACCTGACCTTGGTGGCGTGCAGCAGCCTGCGTGATTCGGCAACGAACGACATCAACACCATCACCAATGTCGCTCGGATCCTGGTGCAGGATGTGGCGGATGTGTTCGGCGTGATCGAGCGGCGCGGGCTCGAAGGCTGAGCCATTGTGGGAGCGAGCTTGCTCGCGATGGCGGTGGCACAGTCAATATCTTTGCAGGCTGACATACCGCTTCGCGAGCAAGCTCGCTCCCACAGGGGAATGGCGTTAGCCCGAGAATTTCTCAGGCGTTTACCTCCCGTGGCGAGGGAGCTTGCTCCCGCTGGGTTGCGTAGCGACCCCAAGCTGATTGAATGGGATCGATCTGATGCACCGAGGTGCCGGGTTTTAGGGCTGCTGCGCAGCCCAGCGGGAGCAAGCTCCCTCGCCACAGGTGTTAACCGCCCCCACCCAAACAGGGCTTATCTAGCCCAGTTGTCGGCGCACGGCCAGTTCCACGCCGCGGATTTCCGCCAGGCCCTTGAGGCGGCCGATCAGTGAGTAGCCGGGATTGCTCTTGCGGTGCTGATCGTCAAGCAGTTGATGCCCATGGTCTGGACGCAGCGGCAAGCGCGGGCCGCCTTCGCGTTCACGTCGACGTTCTTCAGCCACCAAGGCGCCGATGACCCCGACCATGTCGACGTCGCCGTCCAGGTGATGGGCTTCATGGAAGCTGCGAGGGTCGGTTTCCCGGCGGGTTGAACGCAGGTGAGTGAAGTAGATGAACGGCGCAAAGTGCTTGGCCATCGCCACCAAATCGTTGTCTTCGCGCACGCCATAGGAACCGGTGCAGAACGTCAGGCCATTGGCCGGGCTTGGCGCGGCATCCAGCAGCCATTGGGCGTCTTCGGCGGTGGACAGGATACGTGGCAAGCCGAGCAGTGCCCGGGGCGGGTCGTCCGGGTGGATTGCCATGCGCACACCCACCGCCTCGGCAACCGGGATCACCGCACGCAGGAAGTACCCCAGGTGTTCGCGCAACTTGGCCTCGTCGATGTCGGCGTAGGTGCGCAGCAAGTCACGGAAGTTGTCCAGGCTGTAGTGTTCCTCGGCGCCGGGCAAGCCAGCAATCAGGGTATTGACCAGGGTTTCGCGCCGGGCCGGCGTCAGTTGTTCGAAGTAGGCCTTGGCCTGCTGGATGTCCTCGGCGCTGTATTCGGCCTGCGCTCCCGGGCGCTGGAGGATGAACAGGTCGAAGGCGGCGAACGCGGTTTGATCGAAACGCAAGGCCCAGCCGCCATCCGCCAGTTCGAAAGACAAATCGGTTCGGGTCCAGTCCAGCACCGGCATGAAGTTGTAGCAGACGATATCGATGCCGCAGCTCGCCAGGTTGCGCACACTTTGCTGGTAGTTGGCGATGTACTCGTCGCGCCGCCCGCAGCCGCGCTTGATGTCTTCGTGCACCGGAATGCTCTCCACCACCGACCAGCTCAGGCCGGCCGCTTCGATCAGCTGTTTGCGCGCCGCGATGGCGTCTACCGGCCATACTTCGCCATTGGGAATCTCGTGCAGCGCGGTGACGATGCCGGTCGCACCGGTCTGGCGGATGTCCGCCAGGGAGATCGGGTCTTTGGGGCCAAACCAACGCCATGTCTGTTCCATGTTCTTCTCCTTGTGATCAGTTGGGTGCGGTAAACGTGGGTAAAAAGCTGCCGATGCCATCGCGGACCAGGGCGTCATAGGCGCCTTGCACTGCATCGCGAAACGCCGCGCGAGCCGACAACTCAGCCGGGAAGACTTCATCCAGATCAAGAAAAGCATCCACCAATGACGGGCCTTCGAATCGCCCCGCAAGATCGGCAAAGGTGGCGTTCAAAGGATCGTCAATCACCTGAGCCGAACCGCCGGGCAACGACTGCGTGCAGTAGCGAATCCAGGCCGCGATGCCCAATGCGGTACAGGCGATGCCACCTCCCTGGTCGAGTAACTGCTGCGCACCCAGCAACCAGCGTTGCGGCAGTTTCTGCGAACCGTCCATGGCGATCTGGCGCAGCCGATGTTGCAGGCTGTCATTGGCAAACCGCGCCTTTAGATCGTGGGCATAGACCGAAAGATCGATACCCGCTGGCATGTCCAGCGTGGGCGCCGCCTCGTCGGCCATGTAGCGTCCGATCAGGTGCAGCAGGTTCGCGTCACTGACGGCCTCGAACACCGTTTCGTGACCGACCAGCAGCCCCACATAGGCCAGCAACGAATGGCTGCCATTGAGCATGCGCAACTTCATCGTTTCGAACGGGCCCACGTCGTCCACCATCTGCACCCCCTCCACTTCCCAGTCCGGGCGGCCAAGGGGAAAGTGATCCTCGATCACCCACTGGCTGAAACTTTCACAGACCACTGCCGCCGGGTCGTGACAGTCCAGTTGCTCCAGCCGGCGGAAGGACTCGCCGTCCATCGCAGGCACAATGCGGTCGACCATGCAGCTGGGAAACGCCACCTGTTGCTCGACCCACTGTGCCAGCGCCTCATCCTGCAACGCCGCCAGCGCGCTGACTGCCTGGCGGGTGCGCTGGCCGTTGTCGGGCATGTTGTCACAGCACAACACAGTGAAGGCCGGGACACCCGCGGCGCGGCGCCGGCGCAGGGCTTCCAGGACAATACCGGGGGCTGAGCGCGGCTTGTGTGGCTGAGCGATGTCATGGGCAATGCTCGGATCTTCGCGGCGCAGCTGCCCGGACGAAGGGCTCAGGCAGTAGCCCTTTTCGGTGACGGTCAGCGTGACGATCCGCGTCTGCGGCGCCGCCATGCGTTGCAGCAACTGCTCCAGTTCATGGCCGCCCTCGCCCACATACAAAGCCTGGCGCAGCACCCCGATCTCGCGCAGCGTCACTTGCTCACGGTCGCGGTATTCGGCCACATGGTAGCGACCGTCCTGCTCGCGCAATTGCTCGACCAGAGTGTGATTGGAACGCAGGTTGGCGCTGCACACGCCCCAGTCGCTTTCACCGTGGCGATTGAGATGGCGTTGCAGGTAGACCGCCTGGTGCGCGCGATGGAACGCGCCCAGGCCCAGGTGCACGATACCGATCTGCGCTGCAGTGCCGGTGCAAGGTACACGTTTCACAACAGGCATCGACTCACTCCTTCTGTTCAGGAACGGCCCAGGGCCGAAACCGGCTGCGGGCTTTGTGCCGCCGCGTTGCCGGTATCCGCCACCGACAGCGGTTTAACGTAGCGCGCCACGCACACGGCACCGATCACGGTCAACAGCCCCGCCAGCAGGAAAGCACTGGTGAACGAACCGGTGAACTGCACCAAAAAGCCCGTCAGGGTCGGGCCGACAATGCCCGAGGTGTTCGCCAGAAAGTGCATGAAACCACTGACGCCGCCCACCCGCGCCGCCGGAACGGTGTCCTGGATGATCGCCCAATAGATGGCACCGGTGAGGTAAAGGAAGAACACCGCCAAGGCGACGAGAATCACCGCTGGATACAAGGTAGTCACCATCCCGGCACAGGCGATGCAGGCAGCGCAGGCCAGCAGGCACGTCACCAGCACCACTTTACGGGAGAACATCATCCGCCCGGTTTTCTTGAACACGAAGTCGGAGATGAAGCCGCCAAGGGCCAGGCCGAGGAATCCCAGGACCCAGGGAATGACCGTGGCGATGCTCATGTCCTTGACGTTCAAGCCGTGGGCCATGGTCAGGTAGCTGGGGAACCAGGTCAGGAAGAAGAACAAGGTGTAGTTATAGGAAAAGAACGCCAGGGAGGTGAACAGCACCGTCGGCTGCTTGAGGTAGAACCGCAAAGGGAACACCGGTTGTGCCGCCAGCTCGCCCTGCCCCTCGGCTCGGAGAATATCCTCGGCGCCCTCGCCTTCGGGCCGTTCCTTGACGAACTTGAACCACACCGCCGCCCAGACCAGGCCGATCAGCATGATGATAATGAACGAGATCTTCCAGCCGTAGGTGACGGCGATAAAGCCCACCACCGGACCGGAAATCGCCCCACCCAGCGGCGTGCCGGACATTGATGCGCCAAGCGCCCGCGCCCTGCGCTTGGGGGTGTACCAGTTGTTCACCATCTTGCTGGTGGTGACGCTCAGCGGTCCTTCGCCCATGCCGAACAGGATCCGGATGAGCACCAGTGAAGCGAAGCCCACTGTCAGCACCGTGAGGCCGCTGAACAATGACCACAAGACCATGGCCAGCAGCAAGGTGGTCTTGGCGCCGTAACGGTCGGCGGCCCAGCCACCGATGAAGTTGAAGGCCGCATAGCCGACGAAAAAACTGCTGAAGATCATGCCCATCTCACCCGTACTCAGACCGTAGTCCTTCTGGATGAAAGGTGCCGCAACAGACAATGCCGACCGGTCGAGGTAATTGATGACCCCAGCCAGGAACAGCATGATGATGATTAAGCTACGTCCTTGACCAAACATGGTGGAACCTCCCGCTTGTTGTGTTTATTCGGTGAGGGTGCCCATGACAGGCACGGTGAAACCGGTGGTACCGACGGCTCAGTGATGGGCGTTCGTCAGCTCCACCAGCACTTTTCGGGTTTGCTCGGGGTGCTTTTCGATCAGGTCGATGGCGCCGGGCATTTCGTCGAAGGTGACGCGATGACTGATCAGGTCCTGGACTTGCAACTTGCCGCTGGCGATCAATTCGATCACCTGGGGGAACTTGCGGTTGTTGAGCCGCGATCCCACCAGGGTCAGTTCCTTCTTGATCATTTCCAGCTGCACCAGATCACTGGGCGTGGCATTGAAGCCCAACAACCCGATACGCCCGGCCGGCGAGGCCAGGCGCACCATCTGCGGCATCAGTGCCGGAATGCAGGCTGCATCGACAATCAACGGCACGCCCTCGCCTTGAGTCAGCTCACGCATGACGGCTTCGACATCGACTTGCTGGCCGTTGAGGGTCCGGCTGGCACCCAGCGCCCGGGCCGTCTCCAGGCGGCTGTCGATGACATCGGTGACGGTAATGTCGGTCAATCCCAACGCCCGGGCCATTTGCACCAGGGTCAGGCCGATTACCCCGGCGCCATAGATCAACACGCTGTCGCCAGGGTGCGGCTGCATGCGATCGAGCACGTTCAGGGCAATGGAATAAGGCTCGACCAGAGCGCCGTGGCTGAGGGACATCGCGTCGGGCAGGCGGTGGGCGTTTTCGGCCGGTACGCAGACCTGCTCGCTGAAGCCACCGTCGCGGTGCACACCGATCACTTGCAGCCGCGTGCAGACATTGGGCCGGCCAATGCGGCAGGGATAACAGGTGCCGCAACTGATCACCGGATCGATGCACACCCGGTCGCCCACCTGCAGGTGCTCGACGCCTTCACCGACTTGCCGGATCACCCCGGAAAACTCATGGCCGGTGACACGGGGGAACCGCACGAATGCGTTCTGCCCATGAATGATGTGCATGTCCGAGCCACAGATGCCGGCATACGCCACATCGACCTGGACCTCGCCGTGGGCGACCTGGGGTTGGTCGACCTGGGCCAGCCCGAACTCGAAGGGTGCTCTTACCTGGAACGCTTTCATCAGTCACTCCTGACGGGGCACTCGCCCCGTTTCCTCAAAGGGTTGAAACTGCTTCACCAATGCCAGAGCGTGCCGTCTTCAAGACGGTTGACCGGCAGGCTGGCGCGCTTGTAGGGGTATTGGCGGGCAAGGTCTTCATCGATGTCGACGCCATGCCCCGGGGTTTCGCCCGGCGTGAAGTGGCCGTCCTCGAAGCGATAGGCATGGGGGAAGACTTCATCGATGCGGTCTTCGTGAGGCATGTGTTCCTGGATGCCGAAGTTGGGCACCCACGTATCGAAATGCAGGGCCGCGCCCATGCACACCGGCGACAGGTCGGTGGCGCCGTGAAAGCCCGTGCGCACCTGGAACAGCGCGGCGAAATCGGCAATGCGCCGCACATGGGTAATGCCGCCGGCATGCACCAGCGTCGTGCGGATGTAGTCGATCAACTGTTCCTGGATCAACTCGCGGCAGTCATGGATGGAGTTGAACACCTCGCCCACGGCCAACGGCGTGGTGGTGTGCTGACGAATCAGGCGGAAGCTCTGCTGGTTTTCCGCCGGTGTGCAGTCTTCCAGCCAGAACAGGTTGTACGGTTCCACGGCCTTGCCCAGGCGCCCGGCTTCGATGGGCGTCAGGCGATGGTGCACGTCGTGGAGGATATGCAGGTCATCACCAAAGCGTTCGCGCACGGCGGCGAACAGCTTGGGGACGTAGTTGAGGTATTTGGCGGTGTCCCAGACGTGTTCGGCGGGCAGGTCGCTGTCGGCCGGTTCATAACGCTCGCCGCTGCGCTTGGCGACACCGTAGGTGGTGGCAATGCCGGGCACGCCGCATTGCACACGCACGGCTTTATAGCCCAGCTCGACGTGACGGGCGACTTCGTCCAGGCACCCTTCGATGTCCTTGCCGGTGGCATGCCCATAGACCATCACCCGCTCGCGGCTCTTGCCGCCAAGTAATTGGTACAAGGGCATGTTCGCGGCCTTGGCCTTGATGTCCCACAACGCCACGTCGACGGCGGCGATGGCCGTCATGGTCACCGGGCCCCGGCGCCAGTACGCGCCGCGATACAGGTACTGCCAGATGTCCTCGATGCGGTGGGCATCGCGGCCGATCAGCGCGGGCAGGACGTGTTCCTCCAGGTAGGCGACGACCGCCAGTTCGCGGCCATTCAAGGTTGCATCGCCAATGCCGTAGAGGCCTTCATCGGTGACGATTTTCAACGTGACCAGGTTGCGACCCGGGCAGGTGACGATGACGCGCGCTTCAACGATTTTCATAAAATCAGACCTGTGCAACAGAAGGAAGTGAGGACGTGCCCATGTTCGGCATGGCCGCCTGGGGAATCAGCGCGCCCCGGTATTGGACGACCTGGGCCGCCAGGCGATGCCCCCAGCGGGCGGCCTGCTCTGGATCGCCACCGCGCAGGCGACAGGCCAGGTAGGCGGCGCTGAACGAATCACCGGCAGCAGTGGTGTCGACGACATGGGAAACGGTTTGCGCGGGCACCTCGAAACGCCCTGTCGGGCACTGGATCAAGCAGCTGGCGGCGCCACGCTTGAGGGCGACTTCGCGTACTCCCACCTGGGCGTAGGCACTGAACAAGGCTTCCGGGTCGCGATAGCTGAACAGGGCCGCGTCATCTTCCCAGGTGACCAGGGCCAGGTCGGTCAGGTGCAACAGGTCGCGGTAGGCCTGCCGGGCCGATTCAGGATCGGGCCAGAGGTGGGGGCGGTAGTTGTTGTCGAAGACGATGCGCGTGCCCGCTCGACGCGCCCTGGGCAGGGCCTGGATCAAGCGTTGGCGCCCTTCCGGTGTGAGGATCGCCAGGCTGATGCCGCTCAGGTAGACGTAGTCGTAATCGGCCAGTGCATCGAGCATGGCGTCGGCCTCGGGGCCCTCGAACATGCGCCGCGCCGCCGCTTCCCCGCGCCAGTAGAGGAAACGCCGCTCGCCGTGTGGATCGGTCTGGATGAAATACAACCCCGGCAGCGCGTCTGCGATCACGCGGACATGAGCATCACCGATCCCCTCGTCCAGCCAGGACCGGCGCATGGCGACGCTGAACGCATCGCTACCCACGGCCGTCATGTAGTCCACGGCCACTGCGCCATGGGGATTCAATCGGGCCAGGTAGACCGCGGTGTTGAGCGTATCGCCACCGAAGGTCTGCGTGATCGCGGTACCCGGCTCACCGCGCATCTCGATCATGCACTCCCCCACCAGCGCCACTTTCAGCGGGCGGGCGAAGCGGGCCTGCGGGCCATGGTCAAGCGTTAAATCCATAATCAACGCGCCTTTCTTGTTTTTAAAACGGCGTTTCATTTTTATCTCAAGGCCCGAGTCTAGTCAGATTTCCGGCCTCGTCAAGCAAAAATGAAACAGCGTTTTGTTCTGCTTGCGTATATCCTTGGGTTTTACTTTCACGTTGGAGCCTTCATGGACAACAGCGTCATTCCCAACAACGATCTGGTGTCGGCGGTGGGCCGGACCATGGCCGTGCTCGAGGCACTGGCCGAACATCCGGAAGAAAGCGGCGTGTCGGAAATCGCCACCAAACTGGACATGTCCAAGGCCACGGTCTATCGCTTCCTGCAGTCGCTCAAGGCCCGTGGGTATGTGGTGCAGGATGCCGAGGATCGCTATCGCCTCAGCGTCCGGCTGTTCGAACTGGGCGCCCAGGCCCTGCCCCACCTGGACATCGTCCGGGAAGCGGAGCCCGGGATGCGCAGGATCAACGAGCTGACCGGCGAGACCGTCCACCTGGGGATTCTCGACGAAGGCAGCATCGTCTACGTGCACAAGATCGACTCCAAGTACAACCTGCGCATGTACTCGCGGATCGGTCGACGGGCGCCGTTGTACTGCACCGGCATCGGCAAGGTGCTGATGGCCTGGCTCGAAGAAGACGAGTTGCTCGCCCACCTGGCACAGGAAAGCTTCGAGCGTCGCACGGCCAATACCCTGACCAGCGCCGAGGCGTATCTGCAGGAACTGGAGACCGTTCGCCAGCAAGGCTATGCCGAGGACCATGAAGAGTTCGAAGACAACATGCGTTGCCTGGCGGCACCGATCCGCGACCGTTTTGGCCATGTGATCGGCGGGATGAGTGTTTCATTCCCGTGCTTTCGCTTCAGGGAAGAATTGAAGCAGGACTACGTCAAGCAACTGATGCAAGCCACCCAACAGATCTCAAGCCAGTTGGGCTGGCATACACGCTAATCGCAAAAGCCGTGGGCAAAACTGTGGGAGCGAGCTGGCTCGCGATGACGGCGGCACATCCAACACCTGTCCAGGCTGATCCTCCGCTATCGCGAGCAAGCTCGCTCCCACAGGTCTCGACCGGCTGGTGTCAGAACCAGGTTTCCATCTGGAGGCCATACTGCCAGGTGCCACCGGCGTTGAAGTCCGTCTTGCCGAAGGCGTCTGTGGAGCTGTACCTGTCCAGGTCCGACGACCAATTCATGACGCTGGCGAACAGACGCAGCTCAGGGCGCGTAAGCAGATCGCCCAAGTCGGGCTTGAAGGTCGGGGCCACCGTGAACTTCCAGAAGTTACCGTCGACCGCATTGCGTTGCAGGTAGCCCTTGGGGTCGAGCTGCATGGTTTGCCAACTCATCTCGTAGGCCATCTCGAAATTGCTGTTGATTTCGTTGGCCAAGCGCACGTTCAGGGTCATCCAACGGTAGTCGTCGCCCTTGACGTAGCGATCCTTGCTTCGCTCGGCCAGCAGGCTCGGGCCGATGCGCCAGTCGGAGGCCAGGGGCGTTTCGCCGTACAGCGCCACACGCAGAGCCCGGGCATCGTCGATCAATTCGCCATCGGCGCCGACGTTCTTGACCTCAGCCCCCAACCCCTGCCCATAAAGCAGCGCTGTCTTGAAGAAGCCTTCGCGACCGAAAAAGGTTTTCTGGTGATTGGCGACCATGCTGTGCAAACCGGAATCGGCCGGCGCCAGTCCCGCTTCATTGGTGCGAGTGCCGAAGTCGTTTTTCTTCGAGCCTATGGCGTTGAACATCCACTGCCACTGCCCGCCGTCGAAAAACTGGTTGGACGTCAGGATGTAGCTTTCCACATCGGCATTGACCCCGCCCTCACTGAAATCCCCGTAGTTACGCCCGATCAACGAATAGTTCGAGCGCCAGTCCTTGGTCATCTGCACGTCGTAGATGCCACCCCCGGTGCCGGCCAGATAGACCACGTCGGAATCCAGCCAGTGGATGTCGAAATTGTCCCTGTCGAAGCGCTTGCCAGCCCACAAGGTGGAATGTTCGAACATCGAGTTGCCCTTGAATGCCGCGAGGTGATCGAGTTCGGTGAACACCTGGCGCACGTTCAGATTGCTTTCCTCGGCAGTCCAGTCGTTGGAGCTCTCTACGCCATCGGCGATGGACACCGTGAACTTGGAGCGGGTGCCGTTCTGCGCGTACAGCTCTTTCGACAGGTCGATGCGCATGTAGGTGTCGTCCTCGTTGCCGAGTCGCCCCACGGCGCCGCCGACAGAACCGGCCGGGGTGGTGTACGGACCGCCGCGTCCGCCACCCAACCCATCATTGATCAGCAACCCGGAGCGGGCGTAGCCCTTGAAGCTGAAGCCATCAGTGAGGTGAGCGCTACCGCCCTGCTTTTCCGTGCTTTGCTGGCGGGCTTCGAGTTTTGCCAGGCGGGCATCGAGCGTGGGTGTCGCAACGGCGGGCACGGTCGGTTGCGCGGCGGGGGTGGCGAGTTTGATTTGCTGCAGTTCCCTGGCGAGTGCCTGGGTTTGTTGTTCGGCGGCGGCTGCACGCTTTTCCGCTGCGCTGGCACGGGCTTCGAACGCCGCCATACGCTCTTCCAGAGTCGCGGCCTGAGAGGTGGCCGCCGAGGCGCCGAGCACGCTTGCGAGTAGCCAGCTTGATGCTTTCTGCATGTGGGTTTTCCCTGTTTTGTTTTTATTGTTCTGTTGCCGCGACCAGCCTTTTCCGCCCAGGTTCTGAATTGTCAAAGCAGAGGAAAAAAAGGATGCCTCATCGCAAATACGCTGCTACATTTGGCGATGTTAACGTTAACTTTTCTAAAAACAAAAATAAAGAGGGCTTTATGAAACAGCTCAAATCGCTCCTTCCAGCGGCGCTGCTCGGCCTTTGCGTCGGGTTTCCAGCCCTGTCGACTGCCGCCAACCTGACGATTTCCTGTGGTGCCGTGGGTGCCGAATTGCAACTGTGCAAAGAGGCTGTCGAGGCGTGGTCGAAGCAGACCGGCAACAGTGTCGAAGTGGTTTCCACACCTAACTCGGCGACCGAGCGGTTGTCGTTCTACCAACAGATCCTCAGCGCGCAATCCAGCGACATCGACATCATCCAGATCGACATGGTGTGGCCGGGAATGTTGGCCAAACACTTGCTGGACTTGCGCCAGGTGCTTGCGGCCGACGCCACCCAGGGGTATTTCCAGGCCCAGGTGGATAACGCCACGGTGAACGGGCGCCTGGTGACCATGCCGTGGTTCACCGATTCGGGGTTGCTGTATTACCGCAAGGACTTGCTCGAGAAATACAACAAGCCCGTGCCCCAGACCTGGGAAGAAATGACGACCACCGCCAGGACTGTCCAGCAGGCGGAGCGCGCTGCCGGGAACGCCAATGCCTGGGGTTATATATTCCAGGGACGCGCCTACGAAGGCCTGACATGCAATGCCCTGGAGTGGATCAGCAGCCAACCGCAAGGCGGGCTGGTCAACGCCCAGGGCGATATCGTGGTCAACAGCCAGGCTTCACGGGCGGCGTTGACCCTGGCCAAAAGCTGGGTCGGAGACATCGCCCCCCGTGGCGTGCTCAATTACACCGAGGAAGAAGGACGCGGTGTCTTCCAGTCGGGCAATGCGCTGTTCATGCGTAACTGGCCCTATGTCTGGGCCCTGGTGCAAAGCCAGGACAGCGCCGTCAAAGACAAGGTCGGCGTCGCGCCCCTGCCACGCGGCGGCGCGATGGGCACTCATGCGTCCACCCTCGGCGGCTGGGGCCTGGCGGTGTCGCGCTACAGCGCCAACCCCAAGCTTGCCGCGGAACTGGTGAGCTACTTGAGCAGCGCCCAACAACAGAAACATCGGGCCCTGGTCGGCGCCTACAACCCGGTGATCGAATCGCTCTACCAGGATCCCGAGTTGCTCGCGGCCATGCCTTACTACAGCCAACTGCACAGCATTCTCAACGATGGGGTCATGCGCCCCGCCTCGATCACTGCCGACCGCTATCCACGGGTCTCCAATGCCTTCTTCGATCAAGTGCACGGCGTGCTGGCGGGCGAGCGACCGGTGGATCAGGCCCTGGCCGAGCTGGAAAGCGAACTCACGCGGATCAAACGCCGGAACTGGTAAGCCACAAGGAAGGAAATCACCATGTCTGTCTCCACCACACTCGTCCCCGACGACGAGTACCTGCCCGCCCGGGAAACGCCGGTACAACGCCGTCGCGTTCGCGCCGCCTGGCTGTTCCTGACCCCGATGCTGCTGTGTCTGGCGCTGGTGGCGGCCTGGCCGCTGTTGCGTACATTCTGGTTCAGCCTGACCGACGCCAGCCTCGCCGATACGGGGGATGCAACCTTTGTCGGCTTGAGCAATTATCTGTTCCACAGCAGTGCCGGTTGGTCAGGCCTGCTCGTCGATCCACAGTGGTGGAATGCGGTGCGCAACACCTTGCATTTCACCGTAGTGTCGGTGGGGCTGGAAATCGTCCTGGGGCTGCTGGTGGCGTTGCTGCTCAACGTCCGGTTCAGCGGACGCGCCCTGGTGCGGGCGTTGATCCTGATTCCCTGGGCGATCCCGACCATCGTCTCGGCGAAAATCTGGTCATGGATGCTCAACGACCAGTTCGGCATCATCAATCACCTGATGCTCGGCCTCGGTCTGATCGACGCGCCCCTGGCCTGGACCGCCGACGCGGACCTGTCGATGTGGGCGGTGATCATCGTCGACGTCTGGAAGACCGTGCCTTTCGTCACCCTGCTGATGCTGGCAGCCTTGCAGATGCTGCCCAGCGATTGCTACGAAGCCGCCAGGGTCGATGGCATTCACCCAGTGAAAGTGTTCTGGCGGGTCACCCTGCCGCTGCTGATGCCGGCCTTGCTGGTGGCGGCGATCTTCCGGATCCTCGATTCCCTGCGGGTCTTCGACGTGATCTATGTGTTGACCTCGAACTCGTCGAGCACCATGAGCATGTCGGTCTATGCCCGCCAGCACTTGGTGGAATTCCAGGACGTGGGTTATGGCAGCGCCGCCTCGACCTTGCTGTTCCTGGTCGTCGCGGTGATCGCCATGGTTTATCTGTACCTCGGACGCCGTCAGCTGGAGGTCCGCTCATGAGCCCGCGCCTACTGAAAAAAGCCCTGTTGCGCCTCGGGTTCTGGTGCCTGATCGCAATCTTGCTGGTGTATGCGGTCTTCCCTTTCTACTACGCCATCGTAACGTCGCTGAAACCGTCCAGCGCCTTGTTCCAGGTGAGCTACTGGATCGACCAGCCCGACTTCTCCAACTACGCCGCCGTGCTCAACCAGGCCTCGTTCCTGCGGGCTATCGGCAACTCGCTGGTGGTTGCGCTGTGCGTGGTCGCGCTGGCGCTGTTCCTCAGCCTGACCGCCGCCTATGCCTTGGGCCGGGTGAAATTTCGCGGGCGCGGTCCGGTGTTAATGATGGTCCTGGGCGTCTCGATGTTTCCCCAAGTCACGGTGCTGTCGGGGCTGTTCGAGGTGATCCGTGCCCTGGGCCTCTACAACACCTCCTGGGCGTTGATCCTGAGCTACACGATTTTCACCCTGCCCTTCACCGTCTGGGTGCTGACCACCTTCATGGGGCAACTGCCTCATGAGCTGGAAGAGGCCGCCATCATGGACGGTGCGTCACCTTGGGTCACGCTGACCCGCGTGCTGTTGCCGCTGCTCTGGCCGGCACTGGTCACCACCGGCCTTCTGGCCTTCATCGCCGCATGGAATGAGTTCCTCTTTGCCCTGACCTTCACCTTGACCGACTCGCAACGCACGGTCCCAGTCGCCATCGCGCTGATTTCCGGCGGCAGTCCCCATGAGCTGCCTTGGGGCCTGTTGATGGCGGCGTCGGTGCTGGTCACGGTGCCCTTGGTGATTCTGGTGCTGATCTTCCAGCGCCGCATTGTTTCCGGCCTCACTGCCGGTGCGTTAAAGGGTTGAGGCCCAACACAGACAAAAAAAGGAACAGCATCGTGATCAAGTTGAAGCTGGACAACGTGAACAAACAATTGGGCGGCGCACGCATTCTTCGCGACGTCAGCCTGGAAATCTCGGCAGGCGAATTCGTGGTCTTCGTCGGCCCTTCGGGCTGTGGAAAATCAACCCTGCTGCGGCTGATCGCCGGGCTGGATTCGATCTGTGGCGGCGACCTGCTGATCGACGGGCGCCGGGTCAACGACCTGGAGCCGCGCGAGCGTGGCGTCGGCATGGTGTTCCAGTCCTATGCGCTGTACCCGCACATGAGCGTCTACGACAACATCAGCTTTGGCCTCAAGCTGGCCAAGACCGAAAAGACCAGCCTGCGCGAGCGGGTGCTGAAAACCGCGCAGATCCTGCAATTGGACAAACTGCTGCAACGCAAGCCACGGGAACTGTCGGGCGGCCAGCGCCAGCGCGTGGCCATGGGCCGGGCCATGGCACGGGAGCCGGACATCCTGTTGTTCGACGAGCCACTGTCCAACCTCGACGCGTCCCTGCGCGTGCAGATGCGCAACGAAATCGCCCGGCTGCATGGGCGCTTGGGCTCGACCATGATCTACGTGACCCACGACCAGGTTGAAGCGATGACCCTGGCCGACAAGATTGTCGTGCTCAATGGCGGCCGCATCGAGCAGGTCGGTTCGCCACGGGAACTCTATGAGCGTCCGGCCAGCCGCTTTGTCGCCGGTTTCCTGGGCTCACCCAGGATGAATTTCCTTGCCGCGTTCCTGCATGCGCCAGGCGAAACCAGCCAGGTTGAAAGCCTGGTGCTGGGCATGACGTCCCTGCCCTTCGACAGCTCGGGGCTGGCTGCGAATACGCAACTGAGCCTGGGGATTCGTCCGGAACATATCACCCTCAAGGCGGCCCAGGGAACGGCCGGCATCGCGGTGAGCGGGGTCGAATACCTGGGGAGTGAAACCTATGTGCACCTCGACACCGGCCAGGACGACCCCATGGTCTGTCGCTGTGAGGTCAACGCCGGATGGCGAGTGGGCGATCGGGTCGAACTGCAACTGGATATCAACCATCTGCATGTGTTCGACACACACGGCACGGCGTTGAAACGCCATGCCATCGACAGCCTGCCCGAGGACGTCGCCCTGCGCCCGGCCCATGCGGGCGCCCTATGACTTTATCCTTGAATAGCCTGAGCAATCCGATGCCCGCCTCTCTCGAACATGCGCAGCAGGCCCTGCGTGATGGCCTGTCTCGCCTGATCCACGACTATCGACCCGACTATCATCTGGCCCCACCAACAGGTTGGATGAACGACCCTAACGGGGTGGTGTTTTTTCGGGGCGAGTACCACGTGTTCTACCAACACCACCCCTTCGACGCCAAATGGGGCCCGATGTACTGGGGCCATGCCAAGAGCGCCGACCTGGTTCATTGGCAACATCTGCCCATTGCCCTGGCACCGGGTGACGACTTCGACCGCGACGGCTGTTTTTCCGGTAGCGCGGTGGTATGTGGCGACACCCTGGCGCTGATCTACACCGGACACACTTGGCTGGGAGAGGTGGGTGACGAACGCCTGATCCGCCAGGTCCAGTGCCTGGCCACCAGTGTCGACGGCGTCCGCTTCGTCAAGCATGGCGCCGTCATCGAGGACGCGCCGCAAGCGGCGATCATGCACTTTCGCGACCCCAAGGTCTGGCAGGAGGATGGTTACTGGTACCTGATTGCCGGGGCGCGCCTGGGCGACACGCCGCTGCTACCGCTGTATCGCTCCACGGACCTGCGCGCCTGGGAGTTTCTCGATTACGTGTCCAGTGGTACTGACGGCGACGGCTACATGTGGGAATGCCCGGACCTGTTTCGCCTCGACGGGCGCGACGTACTGCTGTACTCCCCCCAAGGCATGCAACCGGCGGGTTACGAACGGCTGAACAAGTATCAGACCGGATATCGCATTGGCCACCTCGACAGCGAATGGCACTTCAGCGGCGGGCCGTTCATCGAGCTGGATAACGGCCATGATTTCTATGCCGCGCAAACCTTGGTGGCCGCTGATGGCCGGCGCCTGGTGTGGGCCTGGCTGGACATGTGGGAAAGCCCGATGCCGAGCCAGGCCCATCATTGGTGCGGCATGCTCGGTTTGCCGCGGGAGCTGGAACTGCAGGGCGATCGCCTCGGCGTGTTTCCGGCGCGGGAACTGGTTGCGCTGCGCCAGGCGCCGTTGCCGAGCATTGCGCCGTGGGGCGAGTCGGGCTGCCGCTGGGTACCGCAAGTGAGTGGCGACCGACTGGAGATCCATGTGCATCTGGACCTGCTCGATTGCACCGAAGGTCAGTTGGGCATCGCCTTGCGCTGCAGTGCCGATGAGCAGGAACAGACCCTGCTGTACTACGACGCGTCACTGCGACGCCTGGTGCTCGATCGCAGCCGCTCGGGTGCGCAAGTGAGCGGCCAGCGCAGCGTGCCGATAGAGCCGGCGCAAACGCAACTGCATCTGCGGGTGTTTCTCGATCGTTCCTCCATCGAGGTGTTTGAGCAAAGCGGCCGCTTCAGCCTCAGCAGTCGCCTCTATCCGCGGCCCGACAGCCTCGGGGTGAAGCTGTTGGCGAGCGGGACTGGCGGGCGCGTCGCCATTTCCAACGCCTGGCCACTGGCCTCGGGTTGGCTGTGAGTCGCGTCATTCGAGTCGCGAGAAGCCCGGGCGCTGTGTCATGATTCTGCGTCAACCTGACTGGCCGCACTTCGCATGACTTCCGTGAAAGACGTTGCACAGCTGGCCGGCGTATCCCTGATGACGGTTTCGCGCGCGCTCAACACGCCGGAAAAACTGAGCCCCGAGACCCTTCAGCGGGTACGCCGCGCCATCGATGAACTGCAATTCGTACCGAGCCTGTCGGCGCGCAGGATGCGCGGCGACAACTTGCAGGCGCGCACCATCGGTGTGTTCGCCCTGGACACCGCGACCACGCCGTTCGCCGTCGAGTTGCTGCTGTCCATCGAACAGACCGCGCAGCAGGCTGGCTGGAACGTCTTCATCCTCAACCTGCTGAGCAACCCGCCCACCGACCAGAACATCGACCTGATGCTGTCGCATCGCCCCGACGGATTGATCTTCAGTGCCATGGGGTTGCGCCAGGTGAGCATCCCCGAGCGACTCAAGAGCAAGCCGCTGGTACTCGCCAATTGCCTGGCCGATGACAGCCAACTGGTCAGCTACGTGCCGGATGATGAAGCCGGGCAGTACCGCGCCGTGCATCATGCCTTGAGCCAAGGCTATCGGCGCCCGCTGTGTATCAACTTGCCCAGGAAGAGTGTTGCCTGGAATCTGCGCCAACAAGGTCTGCAACGCGCCTGCCAGGCATTCGGGCTGGCGCCTGAAGCACTCCTGCAATACGACCTTTCCGATCACGATGCCTACGGTGAGACCGCCGCCATTCTCGACCGGCATATCGTCGACGGCCGTCCGCAATTCGACATCCTGGTCTGCGGCAACGACCGCATCGCCTTCTGCGCCTATCAACTGCTGTTGGGCCGCGGCTTGAAAATCCCTGATGATGTCGCAGTGCTGGGCTATGACAACATGATCGGCATCGCCGAACTGTTCATGCCGCCGCTGACCACGGTCCAACTGCCCTACTACGAGATCGGTCGCCAGGCGGCCCGGCACCTGATCGAGACCCTCGAACTGACGGGCGCCCAGCCGGTGGATTGCCCACTGGTGGTCAGGGCGTCGCTGTAAGGCCAATCGGTATCCGTCAAGGCTGCTGCGCGGGCGATGGCGGCAGTGATGCAATGATCCGGGCGCGGCAGATCTCGAGGATTTCATCAGCCAGGGCGGAATCGTCCGGGCAGGCCCGCGACAACATGATCGCGCCGACGACATGGGCCAACATGTCGAGCATTTTCGCCCTGACCTCTGCCTGCGGCGCGTCTTGCCCGGTCTCGTACCGACTCGCGAGCGCCGCCAGCATATTTTCGATGCCGCTGGAAAAAGTCGCCTTCAGCTCGGGCGATTGACGGGCAGCGTCCCCGCACAGTGCCGCCATGGTGCAACCACCGCCCGGGGCGTCACGGTGATCCCGGGACACGTAGAGATTGACGAACCCAGGCACATCGAGACCCGCGTTGTTGGTCAGCGATTGCGCAAGGCTGCGCGCGGCCGCTTCGGCCATCAGGTCGGCCTTGGAGCCGAAATGCTTGTAGAAACCGCCATGGGTGAACCCGGCGGCCGCCATCAGATCCGCAACACCCACGCCGTCAAAGCCTCGCTCGCGGAACAAGACAGACGCCGTCTCGACGATGTGCTCCCGATTTGCCTGGGCCTGGGCCTTGGTTACCCGCATTTTTTAACTCCTCGTGCTGCTCGAAAATCACGTTCACATCATACATAGATGTCGAACATAATCAAATTCATTGACAGCTTAGATTTCGATCATCATCCTAATGAAAAGCCGCGCTCACCTCGGCAGGTTGCACGCAATTCTTATCCAACCCACGGAAACAAGACGCCATGACCGATCAGAATCTGTTCACATCTCACAAGCTGGGTAGTCTCACGCTTTCCAACCGAGTGGTCCTGGCACCGCTGACACGTAACCGTGCGGGGCAAGGTTTTGTACCGAGCGAGTTCGCGGCCACTTACTACAGCCAGCGAGCGTCCGCCGGCCTGCTGATCTCCGAGGCCTCACAGATTTCCCAGCAGGGGCAGGGTTACCAGGACACCCCCGGGATCTACACACCGGCGCAGATCGACGGCTGGCGCAAGGTGACCGATGCCGTGCATGCCAAAGGCGGGCGGATCTTCCAGCAACTGTGGCATGTCGGGCGGGTTTCCCACGTCGACCTGCAAGCGAACGGCGCGGCGCCCGTGGCCCCCTCCGCCTTGCGTGCGGCGACCAAGGTGTTCGTCAACAACAGTTTCCAGGACGTTTCCGAACCGCGAGCGCTGGACATCAGCGAATTGCCCGGAATCGTCAACGATTTTCGCCAGGCGGCAGCGAACGCCATCGCGGCAGGATTTGACGGCGTAGAGATCCACGGCGCGAACGGCTATCTGCTGGACCAGTTCCTCAAGGACGGTGCCAACGTGCGCACCGATGCCTACGGTGGCTCGATTGAAAACCGTGCTCGCCTGCTGCTGGAAGTGACCGCGGCCGTCGTGAAAGAAGTCGGCGCCGAACGCACCGGCCTGCGCATTTCGCCTGTGTCGCCGGCCAATGGCGTGTCCAGCAGCGCGCCACAAGCCCAGTTCGACTACCTGGTCGACCAGCTCAACGCCCTGGACATCGTTTACCTGCACGTGGTCGAAGGCGCGACGGGCGGGCCGCGCGACGTTGCGCCCTTCGACTTCGCCGCGTTGCGCCAGCGCTTCAATAACACCTACATCGCCAACAACGGCTACGACCTGAACCTGGCCACTTCGCGACTCGCCGAAGACCAGGCTGACCTGATCGCCTTTGGCCGGCCGTTCATTGGCAACCCAGACCTGGTGGAGCGACTCAGAACCGGCTCGCCGCTGTCGGCGTTCAATCCCGCCACCCTCTACGGCGGCGGTGCGGCGGGCTACATCGACTACCCAACGCTCGCGCAATCCAGCGCGCGGTAACACTGCCCCGACCCCAACTGAGCGCCTGGACAACAGCGCGCGATTCACTCATCAATCCCTGAAGAAGAGAATCACCCATGGACACTCGCACAACCGTTCTCATCACTGGCGCCTCCACCGGCATCGGCGCAGTCTATGCCCAGCGCTTTGCGCAACGCGGCCACAATCTCGTCCTGGTGGCCCGCGACGGCGCGCGCCTGCAAGCCCTGGCCGCCAAGCTGCGCAGCGAACACACTGTTGCCGTCGACATTCTCCAGGCCGACCTGACCCAGATCAGCGACCTGACGACCGTCGAAGCCCGGCTGCGGGACGACGCCAGCATCGGTATCCTGGTCAACAACGCCGGCGCCGCCCAGTCCGGCACCTTCATCGAGCAGTCGACCGACAGCGTCGCGAACCTCGTGTCGCTCAATACCACCGCGCTGGTTCGATTGGCCAGCGCCATCGCCCCACGCCTGGTCAAGGCGGGTGACGGTGCGATCATCAACATCGGCTCCGTGGTCGGCCTGGCACCGGAATTCGGCATGTCGGTCTACGGCGCGACCAAGGCGTTCGTGCTGTTTCTCTCCCAAGGACTCAGCCTGGAACTGTCGCCTAAAGGCGTCTACGTGCAAGCCGTCCTGCCGGCCGCTACCCGTACCGAGATCTGGGAGCGCGCGGGCATCGATATCAACACCTTGAATGAAGTCATGGAAGTCGGTGACCTGGTCGACGCCGCGCTGGTCGGTTTTGACCGTCGCGAGCCGGTGACCATCCCGCCGCTGCAGGAAGAGGCACGCTGGGATGCCTTGCAGGCGGCGCGCCAAGGCCTGCTCGGGCAAATCAAGCAGTCCCATGTTGCCGAGCGCTATCAAGACCTGGCGTAATCATCGTTCAGCGGGCGCCAGCGCGAAGGACAGCGCTGGCATTCCTGGATGCCTGGCCGGGTGACCCGTCCGCAGCATCCCTTATGAGAGCAAAGCACCATGAAGGCATTTTTAATCGACCGCTACGCCAAGCACAGTGGCCGTATGGGCGACATACCGGCCCCAGCAGTGGCTGACCACGATGTTCTGGTCCGCGTGCATGCCGCCAGCGTCAACCTCCTGGACTCAAAGATCCGCAAAGGCGAATTCAAGCTGATCCTGCCCTACTCGTTTCCCTTGGTATTGGGGCATGACGTGGCCGGGGTCGTGATGCGGGTGGGATCCCGTGTCGAGCATTTCAAACCGGGGGATGAAGTCTATGCCCGCGTCCCGGACGGGCACATCGGCACCTTCGCCGAGCAGATTGCAGTGAACGAAAATGCCCTGGCCCTGAAACCCACGAACGTCAGCCAGGAGGAAGCCGCCGCCCTGCCCTTGGTCGCCCTGACGGCCTGGCAGGTGCTGGTTGAAACCGCCCAGGTAAAGAAAGGCCAAAAGGTGTTCATCCACGCCGGTTCAGGTGGCGTCGGCACCCTCGCTATCCAACTGGCCAAACACCTCGGCGCCTTCGTTGCGACCACCACCAGCACCGCCAATGTGCCTTGGGTCAAGGCGCTGGGAGCGGACGTTGTCATCGATTACAAACAGCAGGATTTCTCAAGCGTGCTGCAGGACTATGACGTCGTGTTGAACAGCTTGGGCGCCGATGAACTGGAGAAGTCGCTGAAGATCCTCAAACCCGGTGGCCAACTCATTTCCATCTCGGGACCACCCACCCCACAGTTCGCCCAGGCCCAGGGATTTTCCTGGCCGCTGCGGCTGATCATGGGCCTGCTGAGCAGTGGCATACGCCGCAAGGCGCGCCGAACGGGTGTGAGCTACGCCTTCGTGTTCATGCGCGCCAGTGGTCCTCAACTGCGCGAGATCGCCACCCTCGTCGAGTCCGGCAGCATCAAGCCGGTGGTTGACCGATCCTTCGCCTTCGACGCGACGGCCGATGCCCTGGATTATGTCGAGCAAGGACGGTCCAAGGGCAAGGTCGTCATCAAGATCCACTCAGGAATAGCCGATGAGTGAAACCCGTTTGCCTGCGCTCATCACCACACAGCAATATGCGAATCCGCCCGGGGTTCGGTCCCGCCGCACAGCACACCACTGACCGGGTCACGCAGGATGATCTGGCCACGCCCATAGTCGGTCAGGTCGCTGGCGATCTGCACCTCATGCCCCCGTCGCGCCAGGGCATTGGCCAGGTCCCGTGAAGCCCCGTGTTCGATCCCGACCTTCATGTCTCCCAGCCATTGCCAACGCGGTGCGTCCAAGGCCGCTTGCGGGTTGAGGCCGAAATCCACCAGGTTCATGACCATCTGCACATGCCCCTGGGGCTGCATGTAGCCGCCCATCACGCCGAAGGGGCCGAGGGCCTCGCCATTACGGGTAAGGAACCCGGGAATGATGGTGTGGAAGGTTTTCTTGCCCGGGGCCAGGCAGTTGGCGTGGCTCGGATCGAGGCTGAACTCCTGCCCGCGATTCTGCAGGGCGATTCCGCTGTCGGGCAGCACCACGCCGGAGCCGAACCCGTGGTAGTTGCTCTGGATGAACGAGACCATGTTGCCCTCCCCATCCGCGGTGGCCAGGTACACCGTGCCGCTGGCGTGGGGGTCGCCGGGCTTGGGCGGTTGGGCCTGTTCGCCGATCTGTCCGCGCCGGTGGGCGCTGTAGTCATCGCTGAGCAGGTCAGCCACCGCCACACGCATGTGCAGGGGGTCGGTGATGTAGTGCAGGCCGTCGCTGTAGGCCAACTTCATCGCTTCCAGTTGACGATGCCAGGTCTGCTGGCTGTCACGCTGATCGAAGTCGAAACCTTCCAGAATCTTCAGCGCCATCAAGGCCACCAGGCCCTGCCCGCTCGGCGGGATTTCCCAGACATCCACGCCTCGGTAATTGACGTGGATCGGGTCGACCCACTGGGCGCGATAATCCCTGAGGTCCGAGGCGCGCAGGTAGCCGCCGCTGGCCCGGGAGTGGGCATCCAGGCGCTCGGCCAACGCACCGCGATAGAGGCTTTCGCAGCCGGTGTCGGCCAATTCCTGGAGCGTGCGCGCCTGGGCCGGGTTGCGAAAAATCTCCCCGGCCCGTGGCGCCCGGCCTTCGATCAGGAAAGTCTCGAACCATGCCTCCAGGGCGGCATCGCGATGGGGCGTGAACTCGTTCAGCGCGATCTGCCATTGATGGGCAACCACCGGCGACAACGCAAAGCCGTCCCGGGCCAGGCTGATGGCCGGTTGCAGCAGCTCGGCAAAGGGCAGCTTGCCAAAGCGCTGCGACAACTGCGCCCAAGCCGATGGGCAGCCCGGGACGGTTACCGGTGTCCAGCCATGGATCGGCATCTGCCCATGACCGGCGGCCTTGACCGCCTCGATGCTCAAGGCCGCCGGCGCATGCCCGTTGCCGTTGAGGCCGTGTAGCTGGCCCTTGCACCAGACCAGGGCGAAGGCATCACCGCCGATGCCGCAGCCAGTGGGCTCCACCACCGTCAGCGCTGCTGCCGTGGCGATGGCGGCGTCGATGGCATTGCCGCCTTTTTGCATGATCTCGATGCCCGCTTGGGCCGCCAGGGGCTGGGACGCGGCGACCATGCCCCGACGGGCGAAAACGCTCTGGCGCTGGGATGGATAAGGGTATTCGTGGGCAGAAAATGTCAGCATGGCGAAGACTCTTCAATACGGGAATTGATTGACCGGACTCAGGGGGCTAGACAATCTTGCAGGGGTCATAGCACCCGGCTGAGGAAAGCCCGGGTCCGCGGGTGAATGGGGTGACAGAAGATCTGCTCCGGCGGACCTTGCTCGATAAGCTCGCCCTGGTCCAGGACCACCACACGGTCGGCCACTTCCCGGGCGAAGCCCATCTCGTGAGTCACCACGACCATGGTCATCCCCTCCTCGGCCAACTCCTTCATCACTTGCAGCACCTCGCCGACGGTCTCCGGGTCGAGGGCACTGGTGGGCTCGTCGAACAGCATGGCCTGGGGTTTCATGGCCAGGGCCCGGGCAATCGCCACCCGCTGTTGCTGGCCGCCGGAGAGCATCGACGGGTAGTGATCGGCCTTGTCCGCCAGGCCGACCCGCTCCAGCAACCCGCGGGCCTGTTCCAACGCAGCGGCACGCGACACCCCGAGCACCTGGATGGGCGCCTCGATGATGTTCTCCAGGGCGGTCATGTGGGGGAACAGGTTGAAGCGTTGGAACACCATGCCAATGTCCCGCCGCTGCCGGGCGATGTTGCGCTCCGACTCACGCACCAGGCTGCCGTCGGCCCGCTCGCGGTACCCCATGGCCCGGCCATTGACGCGGATGCGTCCGCCCTGGATGTCTTCCAACAGATTGATGCAACGAATGAAAGTGGTCTTGCCGGAGCCCGACGCACCGATCAGCACCACCACTTCGCCACGCCGCACTTGCAGGGAAATGCCCTTGAGAATCTGCAGCTCGCCGAAGGACTTGTGAACGTCCAGCGCCTCGATGATCAGCTCTTCGCTTTTATGCGCCATGGTTAACGTGCCCTCAGCAGGTTCAAGGTGCTGCGACCGAACATTCGCGTCGACGCCGGCGGTGGCGACGAAGGCCGATCCGATTGGCCGAAACGGGTCTCCAGCCAGCGCTGGAAAAAGCCCCACAACGTGGTCAGCAACAGGAAGTAGATCGCCACCACCAGGTACAGCTCGAACACCCGGAACGTCGCCGACGTGACCATCTGGGTACTGAGCAACAGTTCCTGGACGCCGATCACGCTGACCAGCGTGGTGTTCTTGAGCATCACATTGAACTCGTTGCCCAGCGGCGGAACGATGACCCGGAACGCCTGAGGCAGGACAATGCGGCGCATCAGTTTGGCGAAGGTCATGCCCAGGGAACGTCCGGCCTCGTATTGGCCCTTGTCCACCGCGCCGATGCCGGCGCGGATGATCTCGGCCATGTAGGCCCCCTCGTTGAGGCCCAGGGCAATGATCGCCGCCTGGATATTGCCGGGGATCACCAGGCCGAACAGGTCGATGTCTTCGAAGCGGAAAATCCCGCCGGCGGCCAGCGCGGTGTAGAGAAAGACGATCTGCACCAGCAACGGCGTGCCGCGCATCAGCCACACGTAAAAACGCACCGGCAAATGCAGCAAGGGGTTGCTCGACAACCGCAGCAACGCGGCGGCCAGCCCCAGGGCACAGCCCAGCAGCATCGCCAGCACACTGATCAGGCAGGTCAGCCAAAGCCCGGTGAGGTACACCCCACTGGGCTGCAGCAGGTACTGCCAGAACACATCCCAATTGAAATTCATCGATGGTTCACCTCAATCAAGTGTGTCACTGGCGACATGCCATTTGCCAAGCAGTTGGCTGTAGCTGCCATCGCTGCGCATATCGCCGATCACCTGCTGCACGGCGGCGGTCAGTTGCGGATCGTCCTTGCGAATGCCCAGGCCGGTGAGGATCCGGCTGAAGGCCGGCACGCCTTCCTCGAACAGGTCGGGCGCCATGGCCGCGTAGTAACCGGCGGTTTCCACGGTGGTACCGTAGGCGTCGACCTGGCTGATGCGCAGGGCCTGGAAGGCATCGGTGTCGGTGTTGTAGACCACCAGCTTCATCGCCGGCTTGCCGGCCTTGGCCAGGGTTTCGTTCTCGGCGTCGAGCAGGGTCTTGATGGTGGAACCGTTGAGCACCGCGACCTTGTGCCCGGAGAGATCCGGCAGTGTCTTGAGGCCCTTCGGATTGCCCTTGGGCACCACCACCGCCTGGCTGGAATACATGTAGTTGACGATGTCGATCACCTCGCGGCGCTCGGGCTTGTCAAACAGCTGATCGACGATCATGTCGCACTGGCGGGCCAGCAACGCGGGGAGCAATCCGGAAAAGGGAATGACCCGCCACTCCACCTTCTTGTCACCCAGGCGCTTGGCGATTTCCAGCCCCAGGTCAACGGTCAATCCCTTGGGTTTCTGCGCCTCGTCAAAAGACACCAGCGGCGGCGAATCCATGCCTGAGCAGTAGACGAGTTTGTCGACCTTGAGCAAACGCTCCGGGACAACGGGCGCGGCAACCGCCCACTGCGCACAGAAACCCAAGGATAAAGCGGCAACCAACAGGCGAGGCTTATGCATGACCAGACACTCCAGTTCAGTAGGTAACGGGCAGTACTCAAAGTCAGAACACGGGCAGGTTCGGGGCCTGCTCTCGTTATTTTTTCGATTGCAGGAACTCGATCAATTCAGGAACGGTGCCTTCGATGTGCCCACGCACCACCGCCTCGGCCTTCTCGGCATCGCCCGCACGCAGGGCATCGAGGATCAACATGTGCTCCTGACGCGCACTCAGGGGCTTTTCCACATGCTGCAGCCATAGGCGCATGGGCGCTTCGATCAGGGAATAAAGCGCGCTGATCTGCTTGAGCAGTCGCGGGCGACCGCTAAGGCTGCACAGGTACTCATGGAAGGCGCGATGGCGGCTGATCCACTCGGCACTTTCCTCGCGGTAGTCGTCCATCTCGTCCAGCAAGCGCTCCAAGGCGACCAACTGGCGCTCGCCAATTCGCGCTGTCGCGACACGGACCGCCAGGCCTTCCAGGGCGCTGCGCATTTCGAAGACTTCGTGCAGCTCATCGATGTCCAGGCCGCTGACAATCGCCCCGCGATTGGGCCGCAGGGTCACCAGGCCCTGAGCATCCAGACGGCGAAAGGCCTCGCGCACCGGCATCCGGCTCATGCCGATCTCGTTGGCAATGTCCTCGGCGATCAGCCGGTCGCCCTTGCGTAACCGACCGCCACAAATGGCATCGAGCAGGAAGTTGTAGGCCTCCTCCTCGGCGGTCATGGGCGGGCGTTCAGCGTATGTCGGAGCAAATTGCATGGCAGCACCTTCTGCATTTTTGTATCCAATTATCCATGGATTCAAAAAGGCAGAATGCGTGCCAACTTCTCACGCAATCGTGCAAGCGTTTGATTTGAAGGAATTTACCGAGGAAAAGTGACTGGCTGCCGTGAGCCCTGCCACAGGCCAGGCTGCAGCCGTTTGCTACCAAACAGCTCAGCGACTGCGCTTTATAGGTGAAGGATGGCGCTTCGGTAACACCCTAAACGGCGGCTCATCATGCCGGCGCCCTGAGCGTATCCGAAGGTGACTCGCCAAACAGCGCCCGATAATGGAACGCAAAATGGCTCAGGTGGAAAAACCCCATCTCCACGGCGATCTCACTGACGTTCTGCGCCGCCGCATGGGTCGTGATCAAACGGCGGCGCACGGCATTGAGCCGCAGGTTGCGCAGGTACTCCACCGGGCGCATCCCGGTCACCGCCTGGAAACTGTTCTGCAGGGTCCTGCGGCTGACCCGCAATTGCTCGCACAAGTCGAGAATGCTCAAGGGCACCTCGGCACTGGCGACGACCAGCTCCTGGCAACGCTTGACCAGGTAGGCACTGACGGCAAAATTGCCGCGTCGGCCACGCACCTCGTCCGAGGCGTGGCTGAACAGGTCGAGAAAGGCATTGAGCAGAACGTCTTCGAGGATCTTTTCCGAGGCGGGATTGACGGCGTCCGCCTGTTCCAAAAGACGACGAAACAGTGGGTGGATGCGTTGTTGCACGCGGCGCAGTACCACCTCATCCACGCTGACCTGGGACACGTTTTTCAAACGCTTGAGCTGTTCGCTCGACAGTTCGTAGGCCGCCAGCTTGGCGAACCGCACCGTGTCGACATTGGCCGCGAAGAAATGCATGCCCTCCGGGGCGTGCAAGACGAAGTCCTCGCCATCGCGCAACAACACGACGCTGTGGGCGCCCACCTGGTGCCCCTGGACCACCGGCGTACCGCCCAGCGACATGGCAATGCACAAGCGCCCTTTTGGCGCGCAACCGTGCTGCACCACGCGTTTATCCAGCACCTCCTGGAAGATCTGGAAACGTTCGGCGCACACCTGGCGCAGCTCGCTGGAAAGACATCCACGCCCGAGCTGGTCATAGACTTGTTGCCAGCCCAGGATCGAACCGGCGTGTTGCTGAGGATCATTGAAGGTACGGACTTCGGCGAACATGATCATTGTTCCTCGGTGGCGCTGTACTTAACCCTGATGCGTAAAGCTGCATAGAAACTGCATAGGAGCTGTGTAGGAGCTGTCGAGTGCAACGAGGCTGCGATCTTCCCCCAGACACTTGAATCCCAAGCGAAAGAAAAAAAGATCAAAAGATCAAAAGATCGCAGCCTTCGGCAGCTCCTACCGGAAAACCAAAGCCAGTTCCATGCCAAGCATGTACAACCGGTACTCGGAGGCCTTGATCTCCAACGGTGCCAACAAAGCGCCGGACAGCACCACCTGGCCCGCTTCAACGCACTGCCCGTCGGCCAGCAAGCGCCGGACCAGCCAGCACAGGTTGGCCTGGGGCGTGTCTTCGCGCGCCTGGGCATTGCCCTCGCCACAGGGCACCCCATCGCACGCCAAGCGATAGTTCAGGTGGGCCAATTGCTCGGGATGGAACCTGACCCGCGGCCCCAGGCAATACAGCCCCGCGGCGGCATTGTCGGCAAGAAACGCGCCGACGCCGAAACGCCAGCCCTGCCAGCGACAATCGGCAATTTCGAATGCCGGCGCGACTTCGGAGATGGCGGCGAGGATGTCCTCGTCGCTGTAGAAACCGGGCACCAGCGTACGCCCCAGGACAAACGCCAGCTCGATTTCCAACTTCGGCTGGATCAGCCGCGCAAGCGACACCCCATGGCCGGGTTCCACGACCATGGCATCGGTCAGTGCGCCCAATACCGGCTCATCAATACCGAAACGGTCCTGGGCGGCGCGGCCGGCGAAGGCCACTTTCCATCCGCTCAACCGCTCACCCCCGGCCTGGCGCCGACGCAGCGCCTCGCGCTGCAAGGTGTAGCCCGTCGGCAGGTCTACGGCCTGTGGTTCCAACGAAGGCAAGGCGTGCACGGTCTGCGCGGCATCGTGAAGCCGGACCAACAGATGATCTTCGCGCCTCATGAGAGTTGCTCCGCCAGTTTGCGCAACACGCCCTCGAGCCGCTCGGGTGTGGTGATCGCGGCAACGAACCGATCCGGCCGCACCACCACGACACAATCACGCACTTTGGAAAACCATTCGCCGAGGCGGTTGTCGACGTCCTCGACACAAATGGCCCCGCTGGCCGACAAGGGTTGGTTGCGCCCCACGCCACTGCGCGAGCGATTGATCTGGATGAAGCGCGTCTCCCAGCGCGCCCACCAGGCGGCGGTTTCTTCGCTGAGCTGTTCGTTCGGGTTGACCCGATACCCCAGCACTGCATAGGAATGCCCCAGCACCTCGTCCAGGCGTCGGCGCTGGCCCTGGGCATCTTCGATGGACGGTTGGATGAACAACTGCCCGACCAGATCATCCTCATGCAGCTCGGCGCGCTCGTGATACACCAGGCCCTTGGTGATGGTCGCCTTGGGTTTGAACTTGAATTCCAGCAAATGCGAACGCAGGTTGTCGACGCTGTTGACGGCCTGGAACAACCAGTCCCGTACACCCGCCATCAACGGGTTGGTCAGCCCCAGGACGGCGCCCATGTTGTCGGCCAACGCGATGAGATCGGTCGCATGCCCACGGCGCTCCTGGTCGTAGCTGGCCAGGATCGTCGGCGACGCCCGCCCTTGGAGAATCGCGGCGAGCTTCCAGCTGACGTTGGCCACATCACGCAAGCCCGAATTGAGCCCCTGCCCGGCCCAGGGCGGGGAAATATGCGCCGCGTCCCCCACCAATGCCACACGGCCCTGGACAAAGCGCGCCGCGACCCGGGAGTTGTGGGTGTAGGCGCGGATCCGGATGATTTCCAGTTGGTCGACCGCGTCGCCGATATGCCCACGGATCAAGTCCCGGATCGTCGCTTCTTCGCACATCCGGGTTTCGTCTTCGCCCTCAAGGAGCATGAACTCCCAGCGCCGCTGCTGATACGGCAGGTAGATACAGACGAAAGGTCGCTGGGGGTCGGCATGCAACGCCGTATAAGGTGCATCCAGGCTGTCGTTGGCCGTATCGATCACCACCCATTTGCGCGGATGGGTCAGCCCCAGCAGTTCGATGCCGAGTTTCTTGCGCACGCTGGAGCGTCCGCCATCGGCACCGATCACGTACTGCGCCTGCAGTTGATAGAGCTCGCCCCGGGCATCGCGCACCTGCAAGGTCACGCCCTCGGCATCCTGCTCCAGGTCGAGCATTTCATGGCCCTGGCGCAACTCGACACTGGCGTGTTTGCCCAACTGCTCGCGCAATGTCGTTTCAAGCAACTGTTGCATGAAGATGTTGCGCATCGGCCAGCCATAGTTCGCCGTGCTCGGCTTGACCTCGGCAAAACAGACGCCTCGCGCATTGTAGTAACGCAGGGGCACGTTGCAGATCATGTCGCGCGCGGCCAGCTCGGCGATGCCGATGCCCTGCAACACCCGCAGCGCCTCGTCATCCATGCCCACCGCGCGGGGATACGGCAGGACGCCGTCAGCCAATTCCAGGACGATGCAGTCGATACCGTACAGCCCCATGTAATGAGCGGCCGTGATCCCGTTCGGGCCGCCGCCCACGATGACAACCTGGGTCTTCTCCTGCTTCATCGTTATTCACCGCTTTGTTGTTGTGGTTTTAGGCATTGGTCGTGCAAGTAATCCATGACGACACGGTTGAACGTGTCCTCCTGGTCGTCATGGACATAATGGCTGGCGTCGGCGATTTGCGCTGTATGCACGCGTGGATTGGCCTCCTTCATGGCCTCCAGGGTCGCCTCGGGCAGAAAATCGGAACGCGCGCCACGGATGAACAGCGTCGGGCAATCCAGTGCCCGGACCGCCGGCCACAGATCGGTCGGGGTGATGCTCAGGCGCGCCTGGGCAATTCCGGCCTGATCATGACGCCAGCCGATGCCTGTCGGGGTTTCCTTCATCGAATGGGTCAACCTGGACGCCAGCCCCTGGGCGGACAGACCGGGACGTGAGCGGCGCCAGAATTGCGCGGCACTTTCCCAGTCGGGAAACGACAGGGGCGTCTGGTTCATTTCGCGACGGATGCGCTCGGCACCTTCGCCGCTGATCGACGAGCCGGGGCCGATGTCTTCGATCACCAGGGCTTGCAGACGTCCAGGATTGAGCCGGGCATACTCCAGCGCATTGGTGCCGCCGAGGGAATGCCCGACCAGGACGAAACGCTCCAGCCCCAGGTGCGTGACCCAATCTTCCAGATCGCTGACATAGGCTTCGGTCCGGTAGCTGGAAGCCTCTGCCCAATCGCTGTCGCCACGGCCGCGCTGGTCCAGGGCATGGCAACAGAATTGCTCGCCCAAAGCATTGGCCAGGGACGCCCAGGTCTGGGCATAGGCCCGCAGCCCATGCAGCAACAGCACGGGAATGCCTGACGCATTGCCCCACGACAAGTAGTGCAGGCGCATCCCCGAACGATTGGTGAAGAACTGGCTGTTTGCAGACATTCGTTGGCTTCCCACGTCAGCGCACCTCAATACAGGCCGTCATTGCCCTTGACGTCAGCGGCCTGCAGACCACCCAGACGTGCATGCAAACGCCCGCGCGTGGCGAAGGCCCAGATGATGATCAACTCGTCGGCCGAGGGACCATCGCCGAACGACAGGGAAATGCTGTCGTAATGGGAGCGTACATACAGCGCGTCCTTGTGGGCCAGCGGTACGTCGATGGTCACGCCAGGCCCGCCACGCTTGCCGGTGGAGGGCACCCAGGACTTGCCACCGCCCAATGCGACACGGATCGGATCCGCCGCCGGATTGGTCAGCAACGCATTGCCGTGCTCGTACTCGCCCTGGCTGCCCACCAGGCACGCCTTGCCGTAACTGACAATCTCACGCTCGCCGGCCAGGGCCTGGATACGCCGACCAAACTCCTGGCCCAGCAAGGGTGACGGCTCTATCAACTCGGCCAGGCTTTCGCTGAAACGTCCGGCATAAGGGTTGGCGATCACCGCCCCAATGGCGTACTTGAACAGCGGCTCGCCATCGGCCAACTGGCCGGTTTCGTTGGCCAGGGTTTCCTCGACGAAGCTGTACCATTTGCGGATGTGGTAACTGGCGAAATTTGCGGTTTTCATCAGACTTGCCTCTTTAAAGTGGGTCGAGATCGAAATGCCGGCTGGGGGCCCCAGCGGCCTTGAAGCGGGCCTTGCCGCGCTCGTCGTCGTGTTCGGACTCGAGGAAAAACTCCATGCGATTGCCATCGGGGTCGTTGAAGTACACGCCGTTGCCGATCTCGTGGTCAGTGATCTTCACCACCTCGACGCCCTTGTTCAGCAACATGCCGTAGAGCTTGCGCAGGGTGGTCATGTCGCCCGCGATCTCCAGCCCGTAGTGCTGCAAACCCAGGCCGCCCTGGTGAGCCCCGGGCTCTGCGCGGAGCAACGCGATGTCGTGATGCTTGGCACCAAACGCCATCATGATCCAGCTTTCACCCCGGGCGCTTTCATGCATGCCCAGCACATCGGCGTACCAACGGGCCGACACTTCCGGGTCGCTCACGAACAACGACAGGTGAGTACGAACGACTTCGACTTTCATCGCGCGATACCTCAGTTTTTCTTGATGATGGATTGATGCCCGGACTTGATTTGCGCCACGGCGGGCGTCCAGAGCACATCAGCGATTTCACTGAACTCACGCCACTGCTTCTGCCAGCCGTCACCGCCGTTCTCGGAAGTGAACAGATGCCCGTACTTGGTGCCGGCGACGATCTGGCGAGGGTCGGCAGGGTTCAAGGCAATCGCCCAGACACAGGAGTTGGGTTGTTGCGGCAGCGGCAGCACTTCCCAACTGAGGGCGGCATCCCGGGAAACCAGGACCTTGCTGGTCGTGCCTGGGGTGCCGTCGGAGATGCTCAGGTAGAGCGTATCCTCGCCGCCCAACGGTGCATTCATGGCGCGCACGTAATACAGACCGAAGGCTTCCCGGGCGACGATGCCGGTCCAGGTCTGCCCCTCGTCGAGGCTGCGGTAAACGGCGTTGACGCACACCACGACGATGACCTTTTGCCCATGGTTGGGCAGGACCACGATGTTGTGCACGTCCGAGTTGAAGTCCCACAACAAGCGATCATCGACACGGGTCCAGCTATCGCCCCCGTCGCGACTGTGGAACAACCCGCCCTCTTCCAGGCCGAACCAGAGCTGGTTGCGGTCCGTCGGATCGTAGGCGAAAGCCAGCAGGCGTGGACGACTGACGCCGTCGCAGAACTCCGGGATCTCCACGGGGGCGCGATCCCAGTGCTGGCCACCGTCGAGGGTGCGCCACAGCACGGCGCGCGAAGGCGCACCGGTGCCCACGAAAATACGCTGTGCATCCTGGGGATCCACCGCCACCTTCCAGACGGTCTGCCCGTTGAACGGCGAATCCACCCGCTGCCAATAGCCGCCGGTATCACGGCTGATGCACAGGCCGACGTCGGTGCCGGCATAGATCACCTCGGGCGTAGCCGGATGGAAACTCAGGGATCGGGTGATCGCATCGAATTCCAGGTCCTGGCCCAGGCCCAGGCGATGCCAGGTACGGCCATCGTCGGCGCTGCGGATCACCGCTTGCCCTACGGTGGCAACCAAAAGGGTTCCGTTACTCATCACTGCTGCTCCTCAAATGAAGATGCCACGGGTCAAGCCGCCGTCGATGCCAATGGATTCCCCGGTCACGGCGCCCGCCTTGGGGGATGCGAGGAAACCGATCAGCCAGCCCATTTCGATGGGCGCCAGGGTGCGCCGGATCGGCGTCGCGTCGATGTAGCCCTGCTCCACCTGCTCAGGCGTCTTGCCCTGCTTGACCCCTTCGCGCTCGTACAGCTCCTGGATGTGCGGGGTGTCGACCACACCGGGGTGGATCAGGTTGACGGTGATGCCGGAAGGGCCCAGTTGGTCGGAGAGCGTCTTGGTCATGTGGGCGATGGCCAGGTTGCGCATGCCCGAGAGCACCTTGCTGCCACGCCCGGTCAAGCCACCGATGTTGATGATGCGACCGAAGCCACCGGCCTTCATGTGCGGGGTCACCGCCTTGGCGCAACGGAAATAGCCGATCACCTTGGTGTTGAGGTCCGAGAGCAACTCGTCGTCGCCGGCATGTTCGATGTCATTGCGCACCACGCCGGACGGTGCCGCAGCGCCGTTGACCAGGATGTCGATGCGGCCAAAGTGCTTGTGGGCTGCCTCGACCATGTCGGACACCGCCGACATCTGGTTGGTGTCACAGTACAGCGGCAGCACTTCGTTGCCGGTCTCGGCGGTGATTTCCTCGGCGGCTTGCTGGAGAAACTCCATGCGTCGCGCACAGATCACTACCTTGCAACCTTCCTGGGACAAAAAGCGCGCGACTTCCTTGCCGATGCCCATACCGCCGCCGGTGACGATCGCCACGCGGCCTTGCAATTCCAGATCCATAGCAGTTCCTCTTGTGATTATTCGGTTCAGGCCAGATCGACGAAGACACTTTTGGTTTCGGTGTAGGCATCGATCACGTTCTTACCCATTTCCCGACCCCAGCCGGATTGCTTGTAGCCGCCAAATGGCGAGGCCGGGTCGACGACGTTCCAGCAGTTGATCCACACCGAACCGGCCTTCAACTGCGCCGCCACGCGATGGGCGGAGCGCAAGTCACGGGTCCAGAGACCCGCCGCCAGGCCGTAAGGCGAGTCGTTGGCACGCAGCACCAGTTCATCGATTTCGGTCCAGCTCATGACGGTCAGTACCGGGCCGAAGATTTCTTCCCGGGCGACACAGGCGCGCTCGGCGCGGTCGAGAAACACGCTGGGGCGGATGAAATGACCGCGCTCCAGGTGGGCCGGCCGATCACCGCCGCAGATCAGTTCGGCGCCCTCTTCCTGGCCCCGTTGCAGGTAGCCACGCACCGTGCCCAATTGCCGGGCCGAAACCAGCGGGCCCATGCTGCTGTCCGGATCCAGGCCTGGCCCCAATACATGGGCGGCCGCGTGGTGCTGGAGTTCTTCAAGCACCTGGTCGAGAACGCTGGCGTGCACATACAGACGCGATCCGGCGGTGCAAACCTGGCCCTGGTTGTAGAAAATGCCATCGGCGGCGCCTTTGGCGGCCCGGACAATGTCGGCGTCCGGCAGGATGATGTTGGGGGACTTGCCCCCCAGTTCCAGGGAGACCTTCTTCATGTTGCCAGTGGCCGCCTGGGCGATCAGTCGTCCCACCTGGGTCGAGCCGGTGAAGGCGATCTTGTCCACGTCCGGGTGCTGGGCCAGCGGTGCACCGGTCTGCGCACCCAGGCCAGTGAGCAGGTTGACCACCCCGGCCGGGAAACCGGCGGCCTCGATCAACTGCACCAGGCGAATGGCAACCAGGGGCGTCTGCTCGGCGGGCTTGAGCACCGCGACACAACCGGTCGCCAGCACCGGGCCGAGTTTCCACACGCACATGGTCAGCGGGAAGTTCCACGGTACGATCAACGCGCAGACGCCCACCGGCTCGCGCAAGGTGTAATTGAGCATCGGCGCGCCACTGGAGGGCGACACCGGCAGCGTGCTGCCTTCGATCTTGGTCGGCCAACCGGCGAAGTAACGAATGATATTGGCCGCACTGGCCGCTTCGCCCCGGGCCGCACCGATCGGCTTGCCGTTTTCCAGGGTGATCAGTTGCGCCAGCTCTTCGCGATGCTGGTCGAGCAGTTCCGCCAGGCGAAACAGCAGCAACCCGCGCTGGGCCGGGGACTGCTGTGCCCAGGTCCCCGTGAAGGCCGCGCGGGCGGCAGCGACGGCGGCATCCACGTCACGTTCGCCACCTTCGGCGACTTCAGCCAGGGTGTGTTCAGTGGCCGGGTTTTCCACGGCAAACCGGCGACCATTGGCGGCGTCCTGCCAAGTGCCGCCAATAAACAGACGCCCCGGTTGCGACAGGAACTTCTCGACCGCAGGTAACAATTGAATCGGGTTCATATCCGCTCCTTCACAGCGCCATTTCGATCAGGCAAGGACCACCGTCGGCCTTGGCGTTGGCCAAGGCGCGTTGCAACTCACCGTTGGTGTGCACAGTGCTGGCCGGCAAGCCGTAGCCCTTGGCCAGGGCCTTCCAATCGATGCGTGGACGGTCCAGCACCGTCAGGCTCAGGGCCTCGGGGCCCAGCTCGGTCATGCCGAAGCGGCGCAGCTCGTTCTGCAGGATGGCGTAGCGGTGGTTGGCCGCGATCAGGATCACCACCGGCAGTTGCTCGCGGGCGATGCTCCATAAGGTCTGGATGGTGTACTGGGCACTGCCGTCCGATTGCAGGCAGAACACCTTGTTGCCACGCTCGGCCATGGCGGCGCCAAAGCCCACCGGGATGCCCTGGCCGATGGCCCCACCGGTGTTGGTCAAGACCCGATGCCGTGCGGCATGGGCCGAAGCGGTGAAGAACGGATAGCCGCACGTGCCGCCTTCCACCGAAACGATGCAGTCGTCCGGCAACGATGCGGCCAGCACCTGGCCCACCGATTGCGGTGTCAACGTGGCTTCGCCGGGCGGCAGTTCGATACCGGTTGGCGTAAGCACGTAAGCCGGCGCCTCAAGCGCATCGGCCAGCGCAGTGAGCGCCCCGGCAACGTCGTCCCCCACCTCGGCCAGACACAGCAGGCGTTCACGCTCTGCCAGCCGGGAGGCAATGCCTTCGTAGCCGAAGTAACTGATGGGCTCGGGGACGCCGGCACAGACCACCGCGTCGTATTGGTCAAGGATCTCGATGGCCACTTCGGGGAAGTAAGGCAGGCGATCCAGGTCTGGCAGGCCACCGCCGCGATAACTCAGGCGCGGAAAGGTTTCGGCGAACAGGCGCACGCCCGGCAGTTGCGCCAGGCGCCCCGCCGCTTCCAGGCCGGCGACGGACAAGCCTTGGTCGCCGACGATAAACACCAGGCGCCGACCATCGCGCAATGCCTGGGCGACCGCCTCGACCCGGTCACCGGCAAAACGCCGGACCGGAGCCTGCAATGCCGTGAAGGCTTTCTCGTGCTGCACGGTGTTGGCTTGCAGGTCCATCGGCAGAATCAGGCTGGCGATCTGGCCGTTGGCTTGCCAGGCGGCACGCACCGCCTCCTGGAAATCTTCACCGACGCCCGACGCCGTGCGCGAGGTCCGTACCCACTTGGAAACGCTGCCGGCCAAGGCCTGGATGTCACTGGCCAGCGGTGGATCGTAATTGACGTGCCAGGACGCATGATCGCCGATGACGTTGACGATCGGGGTGTTGGCGCGACGGGCGTTGTGCAGGTTGGCAATGCCATTGGCAAAGCCTGGGCCGAGGTGAGTCAGGGTCATCGCCGGCTTGCCGGCAATCCGGCCGTAGCCGTCCGCCGCACCGGTGCATACCCCTTCGAACAAGGACAACACCGGCTTGAGGGCTGGCGCGCTGGCCATGGCTGCCACCAGGGGAATTTCAGTCGTTCCGGGATTGGCGAAGCAGTATTCGATACCGCTTGCCACCGCCGCCTTCACTATCAGTTGCGCACCATTCATTTCCAGCCCTCTTCATCGAGCGTTTGCAGTGGCTGAGATTTATCACACAGCACAATCGACAAAACAAGCTATTTTTATGCATTAAAATCATATTTTGAGATTAATGCATATTTTATGAGAGTAAACGACTGGAAATCCGCTTGTATTTCTCAAGCATTGAGTTACCGTGATAACGCGCTCCTGAGCGAGCGCGCGGGCTTTTCATCAGCGCCGCGGCTACCTATAGTGCTCACCCAACGACCCCCTACGCGCCATTCCCCCTTTAGGAGCGAAATGAGCAGTCTGAGCAAAATGCTGAGTGTGCTGGACCTTTTCGGCCCGGCCACATTGAAGATCGACCCCGAGACCATCGCCGAGCGCATGGGCCTCTCACGGGCGACCGTGTACCGCTACGTCAAGGACTTGTGCGATGCCGGCCTGCTGGTGCGGGTGGATGCCGGCAGCTACGGCCTGGGGCCACGCATCATTGAGCTGGACTGGATGATGCGGCAGTACGACCCGATCCTCGTGGCAGGCCGCGAGTTGATGCACGAGCTGTCCGACGCCACTGGCCTGGCGGTGTTCGCCAGCGTTTTCTACGACGGCCGCATCATCAACACCTACATCGCCGAACCCAGTGACACCTACCAGTTCTCATTCGGCCGCGGCCAACCACTGCCGTTTTTTCGTGGTGCGCAATCCAAGGTATTGATCGCCTTCCAAAAGGGTCGGCGCCTGCAACGCCTGTTCGAAGAACACCTGGCCAACGACCCCGACAGCGGCCATGACTGGGCAAGCTTTTCCAAGGCCACGAAAAAAATCCGCAAGGATGGCTATTGCATGACCCACGACGAACTCAACCTGGGCCTCACCGGTATCGCGGCGCCGATCGTCAACCCGGAGCTCGACGAGGTGGTGGGCAGCCTTTCGGCCGTGGGCAGCACCCACAGCTTCAAACTGCTGCGCCAGGAAACCGTGGTTGAAATGGTGATGGATACGACCCGGCGGATTGCCGAGCGGATGCAGCATCCGCCTGCGGTCAGCTAAACAACAGAGACACTGCTCACTCAAGAAAAACGATCCCCCTGTGGCGAGGGAGCTTGCTCCCGCTGGACTGCGCAGCAGGCCCAAAGAGAGGGGCCGCTGCGCGACCCAGCGGGAGCAAGCTCCCTCGCCACAAGGTTTTATCGAACAACTCCTGCCTCAGAACGGCACGGCCACCGTCACCTGGCTGTACACGTTGGTGCCATTGCCCGTCACTTGATTGCCCCCCGTCGTCGCATCCCGATCCGGCTTGTAGAGGCCGATCAGTGGGGTGACGATCAAATGCTCGTTGACGGCCCACTCGGCATACACATCCAGCTCACGGGCATCCAGGTTCAGGGCGTTGTCTTTACGTACGGTGTTGTAATCGAAGTACAACGCACCGAGGGTCAGGTTCTCCAGCGGTGTGGCTGTCAGGCCGACATGATGAATGCCCGTATTGCTGTTGAAGGGCCCGGCATAATTGCCCGCGACTTCACCCTGGAACCACGTGCCATAACCCGTGCTCTGCCCGGTGAACAGCGAATCCCACTTCTGCGAATAGCGGCTGTAGCGGTACGTCAGCTTGGGCGCCCAGGCGAGATCGGCAAATCTATAGCCGGCCTCGGCGTACCAGGCGTTCTGCGGGCCGGCGTCCTTGTCCTGCCAGGCGTATTCGAATGCCAGGCTGACGTTCTCGATGCCCGCGTCGCCTTCACCACGAATGCTGTAGACGTCCATGCCCTTGCGTTGCTTCTGGAAAGCGCTGGCCCACTGGTCGCTCACATCAAGGCCATGGATCCAGGTCAAGCCCAAGGTCCCGGCCTTGGCGGTGTAGTCCAGCGTGCCAGCGGCCAGTTCGGTTTCGGCCTGGGCACGGTTGTCGGACTTGAGCCAGACCGCACTGCCATGCAGCCCCTCCTGCCCGCCCAGACGCAATACAGCGGTCTGATCGAACGCATGCCGGGCGGCCAGGTAATAGGCACCCCCGCGATTCAAGCGCCCATCGGCAGGCCCTTTACCCAGGTTCGGCCCATCATCGTTGATCAAGAATCCCCTGCCCAGCTTGACCACCTGGCGACCGCCGGAGATATCGACACCGTCCTGCCCCAACACAGGGAACAGATCGGCGGAGCGCCAGCCCAGGTAAGCGTCTTCGATCTTCGTCGTACGCTCGCTGCCCAGTGTATTGCCGGCCGCGTCGCCATCGCCCCAGGTGGCGGAACTGACCAGGCTGAACGCACCGTAGGCGGTGCCACGGCCGGCCAGGCCCTGGTCGCCGCTGACGCCATACTTGATAAAGCCTTCGCGCCAGGTTGAACCGCCGGCCCTGCCGTCGTAGTTCTTGCGGCTGTTGAAATGGCCGAACACCGCCAGCATGTCGGCGTTGAAGTGAGTGTCGTCATCGGCATACAACTCATAGGCCTGGACCTGACTCGCGGCGCAGAGCGCCAGCGTACAGGCAAGGCCACTGCCGAAAAATTCCATACGCGATAGGTTCCGCATGGCGGGAGCTCCTTGTGGTGCGCCTTCAAAGGCTGTCTTTATATTCAGGAGCCGGCGCAGCACGCTGCGCCGGCGGGTCGGGCTAGCGGCAGTCGGCGAGCGCGCCGTCCAACGCACCAACCATCATGGCGGCCTCATCGGAGGTGAGGGTCAGCGGTGGCGACATCACGATTTTGTTGCCTATCGGGCGCACCAGTACGCCGGCGCGGCGCGCTTGCTCGGCGATACGCGAGGCCAGGCCGTTGGCCGGGTCCAGCGGCTCGCGGGTGACCTTGTCCGCCACCAGGTCCACGGCAATCATCAAGCCCTTGCCGCGCACTTCGCCCACCACCGCATAACGTTCGGTCAGCGGCTGCAGTTGCTCCAGCAATTGGGCACCGACTTTCCCGGCATTGCCCGGCAAGTCCTCGGCTTCGACGATGTCCAGCACCGCCAGGGCCGCCGCACATGCCGTCGGGTGGCCGCTGTAGGTGTAACCGTGCATGATCACACTGCTGAAACCCGGACCGTTCTCGATGGCATCGGCGATACGCTGGTTGAATACCGTCGCGCCCATGGGGATGTAGCCGGCGGTGATACCCTTGGCCAGGCACAGCACGTCGGGCGCGACGCCCCAGCCCCGACTGCCGAGCATGCAGCCGGTGCGGCCGAACCCCGTGACCACTTCATCGGCGATCAACAAGATGCCGTGGCGATCACAGACTTCACGCAGCCTTTTCCAGTCATACCTCGGCGGCACGATCACACCACCGGCACCTTGCACCGGCTCGGCGATCAACGCGGCAATGGTCTGCGGCCCCAGCAGCGCGATCTGGTCTTCCAACTGGCGAATGCAGTGAGCGGTCAATTCCTCCGGATCGCGGCAGTCCCAGGGATTGCGGTACAGCCACGGCGTATCGAGCAGATGACAACCGGCCAACAGCGGCCCGTGGTTGTAGTGATAGACCCCGTTGCCGCCCACGGAGGTGCCGCCCACGTGCACGCCATGGTAGCCATTGCGCAACGACAGGAAACGCGTGCGCCCTGGCTCGCCGCTGGCGATCCAGTATTGACGGGCCATTTTCAGGGCCGTCTCGACCGCATCGGAACCGCCGGAACTGAATAGCACCCGCGCCATGTTTTCCTGGGCGAACATCGACGTCAGCCGCTCGGCCAGGTCGAACACCCGCGGATGGGCGATGCCGTCGAAGGTCTGGTAATAGGCCAATTCGTCCAGTTGCGCGGCGATGGCCGCCTTCACCGAGGGCCGGTTATGGCCCACGTTCACGTTCCAGAGGCCGCCCACACCATCGAGCATGCGATGGCCCTCGATATCGGTGATGTAGTTGCCGTCGCCACGGGCGATGATCAACGTCTTGGAGCGGTTGGCTGGCGCCGAAGAACTCATCGGGTGCCAGAACTTCTTCTGCGCTGTCTTGTAGTGCTCGTACATGGTTGCAGTCCTCACTCAGTTTCACGCTTGCGTACGTACAGCAGTTGCTGGCCGGTAAACTCCAGCAGCCCTTCAAGGCCGAACTCGACGCCGAACCCGGACATCTTGCTGCCGCCAAACGGCGTATTCGGCTGGATCTGCGCATGGCAATTGACCCAGGCCATGCCACATTCCAGGCGACTGGCCAATGCCTGTGCCTGCTCGCTGTCGCGGCCCCAGACCGACCCTCCCAGGCCCATGTCGCCGGCATTGGCGCGGCGCAGGACATCCTCGACATCCTGATAGGCGATCAGGGGCAACACCGGACCGAACTGTTCCTCGTCCACCAGGCGCTGTCCGTCGGTCACATCGGCGACCAGCGTCGGCGGATAGAAAAAGCCCGGGCGGTCCAGGCGGGCACCGCCGCACAACACCCGCGCGCCCTGGGCACGGGCGTCCGCCACCAGTTCCTCAACCAATATCAGCTGTTCGAGGTTCTGCACCGGGCCAAACGTGACCCCAGGCGCCAGGCCGTCACCCACCAACTGACGCCTGGCGATAACGGTCAGGGCCTCGGCAAAGGCCTCGTACTGGGATTGGTGGATGTACAAACGCTTGAGGGCGGCGCAGGTCTGTCCCATGTTCAGGAAGGCCGCCTGGAAAATGTCTTCGGCCACCGCCTCGACAGGCGTGCCGGGCAGCACGATGGCGGCATCGTTACCGCCCAGTTCCAGGGTCAGGCGCTTGAGGTTGCCCGCGGCGCCGCGCATCACGCTTTGGCCGGTGGCGGTCGAGCCAGTGAAGACGATCTTCTGGATGCCGGCGTGGGCAGTCATCGCGCTGCCGAAACCCTGTTCGCCGGTCACGCTATTAATCACGCCCCGAGGGACATGGCGCGCAATGATCTCCACCAGGCGCAAAGTGCTCAGCGGGGTCAGGCTCGACGGTTTGCTGATTACGCAATTGCCGGCCCGCAACGCCGGCATGATGTGCCAGACGGCGATCATGAATGGCCAGTTCCAGGGCGTGATCGATGCGACGACGCCCAACGGCTTGCGGTGCAGTTCAATGCGCTGGCTCGGGGTCTCCTCCACCAACTCCACGGGGATCTGTTGTTCGGCGGCGTAACGCGTCCAGGCCACCGCGCCCATCACCTCGGAAAACGCCAGTTCCAGCGGCTTGCCCTGCTCCAGGACAATCAGCCGGGCCAACGACTCGGCGTCCTGTTCGATGTCCGCCGCGATGCTCAGCAGGCGCTGGCGCCGATCTTCATGGCTGCTGTATCGCCATTCGATAAAGGCCGACTGCGCCGCTTCGACGGCGAGGTCCAGCTGGGCCAGGGAACCGGCCGCGCAACGGGCGAACACGCTGCCGGTCGCCGGATTGACCACATCGAAGTGGCCGTTTTCGCCGTCGATCCGAACCCCATTGATGAGCATTTGATAATCGTGCATAGCATCTTCCTTTCACGCGCTGCCGGACCGTCCCGAACGACAGCGCAGTTTTTTGTGTGGTTTGACGTGGTCGCGTGGCGCCCTAGAGCTTGTGGCTGCCCAACGCCATGAACCGCTCGGGCGAGCACTTGCGCAATCGGGCGGCGAGGAACACCCCGACAATCAGCGCGACGGGAATGACGGCGCAAAGGCCGTAGGACAACAGTTGGCTGGCGCCGGTCAGCACGTCGAAATGCATCACCGCAAGGGCCAGGACCGCCAGCAATGCCAGGCACGAAAAACCCGGAAGAATCTGTCCGCGCCAGAGCCCCAGCTTCAACTCCGGGTGCGAGCGGAAATAGACCCATACCGCCGCCGAGGTCAGGGCCATGAGCAGGATCACGCACAACGTGGCCAGGTTGGAGAACCAGGCGAACAATTGCAGGATCGGATCGGCGTCCAGCGCGGCGAAGATCAGCACCACCACCGCTGCGATCAGGCTTTGCAGGACCGAGCCCATGTGCGGACTCTGGTGCACGCGATGGGTGGTGCCCAACCGGCTGTGCAGCAAACCGTCACGCCCGATGGCATAGAAATAACGCGCCGCGGCGTTGTGGAACGCCAGCAGTCCGGCGTAGATGCTGACCATGAACAGCACTCGGATGATCTGGGTCAGCTGCGGGCCGACAAAGTGATCGGACATGCCGTAGATGAACGTGGTGGGATCCTGGAGCGCCTGCAAGGTCGGTACGATCTTGTCCGCGCCTACGCCAATCACCATCGCCCAGACCGACAGGGCATAGAAACCACCGATCAACAGCACCGAGCTGTAGGTGGCGATGGGAATCGTACGGTGCGGGTTCCTCGCCTCCTCGCCGTAGATGGTGGTGGCTTCGAAGCCGATGAACGCCGCGAAGCAGAACAGCAAGCCGATGGACGGCGTGCCGCTGAATACATGGCTGCGATCGAACGAATCGAGATTGATGCCACTGTCGCCACCGGTCTTGAGGATGGCGAAATCCAGCGTCAGGATCGCCAGGTACTCGGCAATGACCACCACCGACAGCACCCGGGCCGACAGGTCGATCTTGCGATAACCGAGAATCGCGATGCTTGCCATCGCCAGGAGCGAATACGTCCACCACGGCAAATCCAGGCCAAAGACACTGGCCATCGTGCCGCTGACCACGCCGCCGAACATGCCGTACAGCCCGACCTGGAGAATGTTGTAGGCGAACATCGCCAGCACCCCCGCCGCGCCACCGGCCAGGCCACCCAGGCCGCGGGAGGTGAAGGCATAGAAACCACCGGCGTTGGTCACGTGCCGGGACATGGCCGTGTAGCCCGCCGAGAAGGCCAGCAACACCAGCAGCGCCAGGAGCAGCAACGCCGGCGTACCCGCGCCGTTGCCCAGCATGATGCCGATGGGGAAGCCGCCGGCGATGACGCTCAAGGGGCTCGCCGCCGAAATCACAAAGAAGATGATGAAGCCGACGCCCAGGGCGCCGCGCTTCAGCTCCGTCGAGCTGCTGATCGGGAAAGATACACTCATTGTTCTTGACCTTATTGTATGAGGCAGTTGTTGCTGGATCGGAGACGGCCAGTTTCGCCGACGTCCAAAAGCTTATTGTTCTGCTTGCACGCTGGATTCGATGCTAGGCCCTTGCCAAAACCCTTCGCTATCCCAAAACGGCAGCATCCAAAGCGCTGCCCCAAAACAGGTCAGTCCCTGTGGCGAGGGGATTTATCCCCGCTGGGCTGCGCAGCAGTCCTAAAAGCTGAACAACTCGGTGTTTCAGATAGATTGAGTTGGCTTGTATGGGGGGCTGCTGCGCAGCCCAACGGGGATAAATCCCCTCGCCACAGGGACGTCGTCGCCCTAAGTGACTCGCATTGCCCAACGCCAGGGCACAACGGCTGCCGATTCGGGATAACCGGCAAGCGCTTCCTGCCGCAAGATAGCCTCGCCCGCCGTTCAAACAGTGCGGGGCACAGAACAATAAAAATCCCTAAGCGCAGGAAAATCTCAGCATGTTCTTCGCTCGTCTCTCTATCCAATGGCGGATCACGCTCCTGAGTGGGCTGTGCCTGCTGGCCGTCGTCGGGGCATTGACCGGTACCTCCCTGTATCAGAACCAGCAAGGCGCAACGCTGCTCAAGCAGCAAAGCAGTCAACTGCTCGGGCGCTCGGCCCTGGAAGGCCTGCAGGCACAGGGCCTGGCACACGGTCAGCGGGTGGAGCGCTTTTTCAGCGAAACCGCGATCTATGGGGAAGGTTTTGCCCAACAGGTCCTGCAACTGCGCGCCCAGGCGTGGAACGGGCGATTGACGCCGGGGCAACTGCGCCGCGACCTGATCGCCGCGACCCGCCAAGCCCTCCAGAACCGCGAAAAAGTCCTCGGCTTCTACGTGGTGCTGCTTCCCGACGCGCTGGTCGGTGAAGATGCCGGTTTCATTGGCCAGCGCGATCTGGCCGGCAACGAAAAGGGTCGCTTCGCCTTGTACTGGTCGCAAAGCCAACCCGGCCACTTGGTGCAGGAGGTGCTCAGCGAAGCCCAGATCAGCGCCAACACCGCACCACCGGGCAGCGAGCCGGCCAACGCCTGGTACGTCTGCCCGCAGACCCTGGGGCGCACCTGCGTGACAGAGCCCTACGCGATCGAGGTCGAAGGCCAGAAGACGTTGATGAGCAGCATCTCCATACCGCTGCTGGACCAGGGCAACGTCATCGGCGTGGTGGGCATGGACATCAGCCTCGATACCCTCCAGCAACTGGCCGCCAGCCTGGCCAACGACCTGTATCCCGGCCACAGCGAGATCAACATTCTTTCCCCGTCAGGGCAAGTTGCCGGCCATAGCGGCACGGTTGACGGCACCTCGGTCGACGTTCGGCAAGCCGTGCAAACCGTTCCCGACAATAGCCCCTGGCAATTGCAGATACGCGTGCCTGAAGCGCTTGTGCAAGCGCCAGCCCTGCACATGCAGGCGCAGTTGGACGACAAGTATCGCCAGGCCAACTGGCTCAACCTCAGCCTGGGCCTGCTGGCTGCCGGCTTGGGACTGTTGCTCATCTGGCTCACCGCTTACGGCGTGACCCGGCCACTGCTGAGGGTGGCGCATATGCTCGATGCGATTGTCGAAGGCGACGGCGATCTCACCCAGCGCCTGCCCAACGACCGCCACGATGAATTGGGCCATCTGGCCAGGGGCTTCAACCGTTTTCTCGACAAGTTGCAGCCCATTATCCGCGATATCCAGCAAGCCTCCCTGGACACCCGCAACACCGCCGATACGTCGGCACGGGTGGCCCGGGAAGTCAGCGCCGGCATGCACACGCAGTACCGGGAAGTCGAGCTGGCAGCGACCGCCTTGCATGAAATGAGCACCAGCGCCCAGGAAGTGGCTCGCCATTCCCACCAGGCGGCCGATGCCGCCACCGTCGCCGAAAACGCAAGCCGATCGGGGCGGGAATTGTTCGCCAACGCAGTCACCAGCATCGACAGTCTCGACCGGCGCCTGGAAACCACGCTCGAGCAAGTGCAGGCGCTGGCCGGCAACAGCCAACACATTGGCCAGGTGCTGGACGTGATTTGTGCTATTGCCCAACAGACCAACCTGCTGGCCTTGAATGCCGCCATCGAAGCGGCCAGGGCCGGTGAACAGGGGCGCGGCTTCGCCGTGGTGGCCGACGAAGTTCGCCATCTGGCCAGCAACACCCAGAACTCGGTCGAGCAGATACGCACAGTGATCGAAGCGTTGCAACAGTTGAGCCAGGAGGTCGTGCACAGCACCCAACTGAGCCGCGAACAGGCCAAGGACAGCGTCGCCCAAGTCGAAAAGACCCATGTGGCGTTGCAACACATCACCGACGCCGTGGAAGTGATCGAACACATGAACCAACAGATCGCCAGCGCCGCCCTGGAGCAAAGCACTGTAGTGGAAGACATCAGCCATCGCGTCAGCGACATTCGCGCAATCAGCGAAACCTTGACCAGCCGGATGGAAGAAGCGTCGCAGGCAAGCCACTCGTTGCATGCCATGGCCAACCATCAACAGCAGTTGGTGGGGCATTTCCGGATCTAGTGGCCTGTGCGCTTACACAATTTCACAGAGCGCCTACAAAGCTTCACCCCTGGCATTGGCCTCGACCCCTACCATGGGCGGCTCAATATTGGGGAAGCACCATGTCCAAGATTCCTTTCGTCACACTGGGCCTGTTGGTCGGCGCGCTGCTGCTCAGTGGCTGTGATAATGCCTCGAACCCGCAAGCCTCCGCCCCGCTGGCAAGCGTGCGTGTCGAAACGGTCCAGGCCCGGCCACTGTCGATCAGCAACGAGCTGAGCGGTCGGATCGCCGCGCCACGGGTCGCCGAAGTCCGTGCGCGGGTAGCCGGCGTGGTCTTGCAGCGGGTGTTTCACGAAGGCCGCGACGTCAAACAAGGCGAGGTGCTGTTTCGCATCGATCCGGCGCCGTTCAAGGCCGACCTGGACAGTGCCGAGGCGGCGTTGCGCAAGGCCGAGGCCAATGCGTTCCAGGCCCGCTTGCAGGCACAGCGTTACGCCCAATTGATCGATGACAAGGCGATCAGTGGCCAGGACTACGACAACGCCAGGGCCAACGTGCGCCAGACGGCCGCGGACGTCGCCGCCAACAAAGCCGCGGTGGAACGGGCGAAACTGAACCTCGGGTATGCCACGGTGACCGCGCCGATATCCGGGCGCATCGGCCGCGCCCTGGTGACGGAAGGTGCCTTGGTGGGGCAGAACGAAAGCACGCCGTTGGCGTTGATCCAGCAACTGGACCCGATCCACGCCGACCTCACGCAATCGACCCGCGAACTCAATGACCTGCGCCGCGCCTTTCGCGCAGGGCAACTGCAAGCGGTCGGCCAGGGCCAGGCCAAGGCCACCTTGATCCAGGACGACGGCAGCCCTTATCCGCTGCCCGGCAAGTTGCTGTTCACCGACCTCAGCGTCGACCCGAGCACCGGCCAGATCACCCTGCGCAGCGAGTTCCCCAACCCCGACCTGGACCTGCTGCCGGGTAGTTTCATCCGCGTGCGCCTGGAACAGGCGGTCAACAGCCAGGGCATCACCGTGCCGCAACGGGCCATCTTGCGCGACAGCGCCGGCATTGCCCAGGTGTTGCTGCTGGACGCCGAGCAGAAGGTCAGCCAGCAACCGGTGCAACTGGGCGCCGCGCAAAACGATCGCTGGGTCGTCACCCACGGTTTGAAACCCGGCGACCGCATCGTCATCGAAGGCCTGCAACACGCCCGTCCCGGCGAGCATGTCCGGATAGACGATGCTCCACTCCCCTTCGCCCAGGTTCCCGGGCCACAGGCAGGACACTAAGCCATGCCGCAATTTTTCATCGACCGTCCGGTATTCGCCTGGGTCGTCGCCTTGTTCATCTTGTTGTCCGGTGTCCTGGCCATCCCCCAACTGCCGGTGGCGCAATACCCGGTGGTGGCCCCGCCACAAATCGAGATCTACACCGTCTACCCGGGCGCCTCGGCGCAAACCGTGGACGAAAGCGTGGTCAGCCTGATCGAGGCAGAACTCAACGGCGCCGACAACCTGCTGTATTTCGAATCCCAAAGCAGCCTGGGCAGCGCCACCATCACCGCGACCTTCCAACCCGGTACCAACTCGGAACTGGCCCAGGTCGACGTGCAGAACCGCCTCAAGGCGGTGGAGTCGCGCCTGCCGCAAGCGGTCACGCAGCAGGGCTTGCAAGTGGACAAAGTCTCCGCCGGCTTCCTGCTGCTGATCACCCTTACCTCCAGCGACGGCAAGCTCGACGACGTGGCCCTCAGCGATTACCTGGCGCGCAACGTGATGAACGAGATCAAGCGCCTGGACGGTGTCGGCAAGGCCCAGCTGTACGGGGCCGAGCGCGCCATGCGGATCTGGATCGACCCGCAGAAACTCGTCGGCTTCAACCTGACCCCGGCCGATGTCAATGCTGCCATCGTGGCGCAGAACGCCCAGGTGTCGGCAGGCAGCCTGGGGGAATTGCCGAGCCGCAGCACCCAGGAAATCACCGCGACCATCGTCGTCAAAGGCCAGCTCAACACGCCGCAAGAGTTCGCCGACATTGTGCTCAAGGCCAATCCCGATGGCTCGACGGTGCGCATCGCCGACGTGGCACGGGTGGAGATCGGCAGCCAGGAATACCAGTTTTCCACGCGCCTGAACGGCAAGCCGTCCACCGCGGTGGCGGTGCAACTGTCGCCGGGCGCCAATGCCTTGAACACCGCGACCCTGGTACGCAACAAGATGGACGAGCTGTCGCGCTACTTCCCGGCCGGCGTGGCGTACAAGATCCCCTACGACACGTCGCCGTTCGTCAAGGTCTCGATCACCAAGGTGATCTACACCCTCGGCGAGGCGATGTTGCTGGTGTTCGCGGTGATGTTCCTGTTCCTGCAGAACATCCGCTACACCCTGATCCCGACCCTGGTGGTGCCGGTGGCATTGATGGGTACCTTCGCGACGATGCTCGCGCTGGGGTTCTCGATCAACGTGCTGACCATGTTCGGCATGGTGCTGGCCATCGGTATCCTGGTGGACGATGCCATCGTCGTGGTGGAGAACGTCGAGCGGATCATGGCCCAGGAAGGCTTGTCGCCCAAAGAGGCCACGCGCAAGGCCATGGGGCAGATCACCGGTGCGATCATCGGCATCACGCTGGTGCTGGTGGCGGTGTTCATTCCGATGGCGTTCATGCAGGGCTCGGTGGGGGTGATCTACCAGCAATTCTCACTGTCGATGGCAACCTCGATCCTGTTCTCGGCCTTTCTCGCCCTGACCTTGACCCCGGCGCTTTGCGCGACCTTGCTCAAACCGATCGCCCAAGGTGATCACCACGCCAAAAGCGGCTTCTTCGGCTGGTTCAACCGTGGCTTCGACCGCTTCGGCGACCACTATCAGGGGTGGGTGGCCTATGCGGTGAAACGCAGCGGCCGTTATCTGCTGATCTACGGCGTGCTGCTGGTGGGCATGGGCCTGTTGTTCAGTCGCCTGCCCTCCTCGTTCCTGCCGGTGGAAGACCAGGGCTACACCATTACCGACATCCAGCTGCCACCGGGTGCGAGCAAAAACCGGACGGTGCAGGTGGTGGAGCAGATCGAAGCCCACAACGCCGGCGAGCCGGGGGTTGGCGACAGCACGATCATTCTCGGTTTCAGCTTTTCCGGCAGCGGGCAGAACGCAGCCCTGGCCTTCACCACCCTCAAGGACTGGTCGCAACGCGGCGCCGAGAATTCGGCGGCGTCGATTGCCGACCGCGCCAACCTGGCCCTGGGTCAAATCAAGGATGCCATGGCGTTCTCGGTGCTGCCGCCGCCCGTGGATGGCCTGGGCACCTCCAGCGGTTTCGAGTTCCGTTTGCAGGACCGTGGCGGACTCGGCCATGCCACCTTGATGCAGGCCCGCAGCGAATTGCTCGCCGCCGCCGAAAAAAGCCCGATGCTGATAAATGTGCGCGAAAGCGCCCTGGCGGAGGCGCCGCAGGTGCAACTGGAGGTCGACCGCAAGCAGGCCAATGCCCTGGGCATTTCCTTTGCCGATGTCGGCAGCGTGTTGTCCACGGCGGTGGGTTCGGCCTACATCAACGACTTCCCCAACCAGGGGCGGATGCAGCGGGTGGTGGTCCAGGCCGAGGGCGACCAGCGCAGCCAGGTCGAGGATCTGCTGAAGATCCACGTGCGCAACAACAGCGGGAAAATGGTCCCGTTGTCGGCATTCGTCCAGGCCCGCTGGACCCAGGGGCCGGCGCAATTGACCCGCTATAACGGTTATCCGGCGGTGAGCATTTCCGGCGAACCGGCACCGGGCTACAGCACCGGGCAAGCCATGGCCGAAATCGAGCGTCTGGTGGCCCTGGGGCCGACGGGCCTGGGCCAGGAATGGACCGGGTTGTCCTTGCAGGAACGCTTGTCCGGCAGCCAGGCACCGATCCTGTTGGGCCTGTCGTTGCTCGTGGTGTTCCTGTGCCTGGCGGCGCTGTACGAGAGTTGGTCGATCCCGACCTCGGTGTTGCTGGTGGTGCCACTGGGTGTGCTTGGCGCGGTACTGGCCGTGTCGTTGCGCGGCATGCCCAACGACGTGTTCTTCAAGATCGGGTTGATCACCATCATCGGCCTGTCGGCGAAGAACGCGATCCTGATCATCGAGTTCGCCAAGAGCCTGTACGACGAAGGCCACGACCTGATCGACGCCACGCTCCAGGCCGCACGCCTGCGCCTGCGACCGATCATCATGACCTCGCTGGCATTCATCCTCGGGGTGGTACCGCTGGCGATTGCCACCGGTGCCAGCTCGGCGAGCCAGCAGGCCATCGGCACCGGGGTGATCGGCGGGATGATCACCGCCACGCTGGCGGTGGTGTTCGTGCCGGTGTTTTTCGTAGTGGTGATGAAGCGTGTCAGGCGTGTTGATCCGAAGTGAGGCCAGGCCGGGCCACCGCTATCGCGAGCAAGCTCGCTCCCACATTGGGTCTTCAGCGAACACAATATCCGCGTGCATCCGGAATCCTTCTGTGGGAGCGGGCTTGCTCGCGAAAAGGCCAGCACAGTCAACCTCTTCATTGACTGTGACGCCGCCTTCGCGAGCAAGCCCGCTCCCACAGGGGCCTGAGGGGGCAGCGAGCCCTGCGATCAGTCCGCCTGCACCGTGACCTGACGCTGTTCGCCCAAACCCTCGATCCCCAGGCGAATGGTCTGGCCCGGCCGCAGGAACACCGGGGCGGGCTTGATGCCCAAGCCGACGCCGGGTGGCGTGCCAGTGGAGATCACATCCCCCGGTTGCAGGCTCATGCAGCGGCTCAGGTAGGCAATCAGTTGCGGCACGCTGAAGATCAGCGTTCGGGTATTGCCGTTCTGATAGCGGTGTCCGTCAACCTCCAGCCACAGATCCAGCGTATGCGGGTCGGCGATTTCATCCCGGGTCACCAGCCAGGGGCCAAGAGGGCCGAAGGTGTCGAAGCCCTTGCCCTTGTCCCAGGTGCCGCCGCGCTCCAGTTGCCACTCGCGCTCGGACACATCGTTGATGACGCAGTAGCCGGCGACATGCTCCATGGCATTGGCTTCGTCGATGTAGCGCCCGCCTTTACCGATGACCACGCCCAGCTCGACTTCCCAATCAGTCTTGAGGGAGCCGCGCGGGATCTGGATATCGTCGTTCGGCCCGCAGATGGCACTGGTCCATTTGTTGAAGATGATCGGCTCTTTCGGCACCTCCATGTTCGACTCGGCCGCATGGTCGGCGTAGTTCAGGCCGATGCAGATGAATTTGCCGACCTGGCCGACGCAGGCACCGATGCGCGGCTGGCCGGCAACGAGCGGCAGGCTGCGCGGGTCGAGGGCGGCGAGCGCTGCCAGGCTGTCCGCGCCCAGGACCTGCCCGGCGATGTCCGGCACATGGCCGGAGAGATCGCGCAGCTGATTGTCGGTATCCAACAGCCCGGGTTTTTCCGAACCTTTTTCGCCGTAGCGCAATAGTTTCATGTCGTGCTCCTGCTCAAGTGAAGACCGGGTTCAGATGCTCATGCCACCGTCGATGACGTGAATGGCACCCGTGGTGTAGGCCGATGCATCGCTGCCCAGGTACACCGCCAACTGGGCGATCTCTTCAGTGCTGCCGATGCGTCCCATGGGCTGGCGGTCGAGGAATTGCCGATAGACCTGCGCCTCATCGACGCCCTGTTGCACGGCCTGGGCGGCGATGCGCTGGCGCAGCGAAGGCGAGTCCACGGTGCCCGGGCAGATCGCGTTGCAACGGATGCCCTGGCTGACGAAGTCGATGGCGACAGCCTTGGTCAGGCCCACCACCGCCGCCTTGCTGGTGGCATAGGCGAAGCGATTGGCCACGCCCTTGACGCTGGAGGCCACCGACGACATGTTGATGATCGAGCCGCCGCCACGGGCCAGCATGCCCGGCAGAAACGCGTGGATCATCCGATACATGGCCGTGACATTAAGGTCCATCGAACGCGCCCAGGCTGCTTCGTCGCATTGCAGTATGTTGCCGCTGTGCACGTAGCCTGCGCAGTTGAACAGCACATCGAGCCCGCCGATGCGCTCGCAGGCGGCGCTAATGGCAGCGGTCGAGGTGACATCCAGGGACATGGCGGTGACCTCTTCGATCCCCGCCAGTGCATGGATATCGATGTCCGTGGCGATCACCTCGGCCCCGGCCCGGGCGAAGGCAATGGCGCTGGCCAAGCCAATGCCCTGCCCCGCTGCCGTCACCAGCACGCGCTTGTTCTGCAGGTTCATGCGGCCTCCAGTTGCGCTGCCGTGGCGGCGTGCTTGGGGACCCTGCCGAGCATCGAAGCGGGGATGGCCAGGATCAGCCCGCCGCTGACCAAAAGACACAAGGCCAGTACATAAGTGCCGTTGTTGATGTTGCCCGTGAGGGTTTCGGCCACGGCAGTGATCATCGAGCCGGTGAAGCCCGACAAGTTGCCGATGGCGTTGATCATGCCAATACCGGCTGCGGCGGCGACCCCCGACAGCACGGTGCCCGGCAGGGTCCAGAAAATCGGCATCAGGCTGAGGATCCCCGAAGCGGAGACGCTGAGAAAGAGCACGGACAACACCAGGTTGTCAGCGAAGAAGGCACTGAGGATCAGGCCGACGCCGCCAATGAACGCCGGGATCGCCGCATGCAAGCGCCGCTCACCAGTGCGGTTGGAGTGCCGGGCGTTGAGCAGCATCGCCACCACCGCCACCGAATAAGGAATGGCGGTGAGCAAACCGATGTGCAAGCTGTTGGTGATGCCGGTGCTCTTGATGATCGAAGGCATCCAGAACGCCAGGCCATAGAAACCGGTGTTGAAGGTCAGCAGGATCAATACCAGCAACCACACCCGAGGGTTGAAGAACACTTCGCTCAAGCGCGTGGCCTTGCCCTGGTTGTCGGTTTGCAGATTGGCCTTGAGCAGGGCTTTTTCCGCGACCGTCAGCCATTTGGCTTTGTCGATGTTGTCGGCCAGGCAGACGATCACCACGAACGCCATGATGATCGACGGAATGCCTTCGATGAGCAGCATCCATTGCCAGCCGGACAGGCCATGCACCCCTTGCATGCTGTTCATCAGCCAGCCGGAAAGTATGCCGCCCAGGGTCAGGCTGACGGGCAGCGCCAGCAGGAATCCGGACATCACCCGGCTCTGCCGGTGGGTCGGAAACCAGTAGTTGAGGTAGAGGATCACGCCAGGGAAAAAGCCCGCTTCGCAGATGCCCAACAGGAAGCGCAGCACATAGAACATCGTGCTCGATTCGATGTGGAAGAAAGCCGCCAGGGGTACGGTGTAGGCCACGGCCATGGAGATCACCGCCCAACTGAGCATGATCCGGGCGATCCAGAACCGTGCGCCAAAGCGATGCAGCAACAGGTTGCTGGGCACTTCGAAGAGGAAATAGCCCCAGAAAAACATACTGGCGCCCAAGGCATACACCGTATTGCTGAATTGCAGCTCGTTGAGCATGTCGAGCTTGGCGAACCCGATGTTCACCCGATCGAGGTACGCCGCCATGTAGCACAACAGCAACACGGGCAGGATCCGCCAGATCACCTTGCGGTAGGTCCGGTCTTCGAAATCCAGCTGGCCGGCTTGTGCCTGGGCGGGCAACGGCTCGGAGATGGTTTGCATGAGGTAACCCCTGATTGTTTTTATTGGGTCACGTCGAATGAGTGACTCATCCGGCGGTTGAACGAGGACTCTACTGTCGGGAATCGATTCTTTCCCAATGGCATTTTTGGATTAGTCGATAACAAGAAGTTATCGAAATCATCCTCAGGGTCATCCGATGTTAGCTGTGGGAGCAAGGCTTGCCCGCGATGAGGACGACGCGATCTGTGGGAAAAGAGGCGCCTGCATCGCGGGCAAGCCTTGCTCCCACAGACTCATCTTTTTCTTTAAACAGGCAACATGGCGGCCAGACGGGCGTTGTCCTTGAGAATCTCGGCGAACTCCAGCGCCGCGCCTACCAGCGGTTCGTCCTTTCGCGTGAGGATGCCGTAGTCCTGGGGCACCAGGTGCAACGGGGTATCGAGGGTCTTGAGCTGGCCGCTGTCGAGCAGCGGATCGACCATGGCATTGGGCAGCATGCCGATCATGGGCCCGCGTTGCAGCACCTGGAGGAAGGTCTGCATGGAAATGGTGTCGATGGTATTGCGCGGCATTCCCACCCCGGCCTCGGCGAAGGCCAGTTCCATGCGTGCACGGATCGGCGTGCCGACCGGGTAGAGAATCCACGGCAGGTCCACCAGTTGCTGCAGGGAGGTCGGCCCGGCGTTCGCCAGGGGATGGCGGTCATTGACCACGATGCAGAACGGTTCCGGGGCCAGGGGCTGGAAGTCGTAGCGCTGTTGCTGGCTTTGCTCGGTAAACCTGGCTACCGCCAGATCGAGTTTTTTCTCTTCAAGCATCTTCATCAGATGGTTGCTGGTCTGCTCCACCACCTCGATGGACAGCAAGGGCCAGCGTTGCTTGATCTGCAGGATCGCCTCAGGCAAGGCCACCGCCGTCGCGGCAAAAATACCGCCGACCTTGAGGTAGCCATGGCCACCTTCGCGCAGGCTGCTGATTTGCTCGACGAACGAACGTGCATCGTTCAAGGCGATCTGCGCGTAACGCAGCACATGTTCGCCCAATGCGGTGGGCGGCATGCTCCGGGGTCGTCGCTCGAACAGGGCGAAGCCGAGCAGGCTTTCGATTTCCTTGAGCATCTTGCTCACGGCGGGCTGGCTGAGGTTCATCTGCTCGGCCGCCAGATGCATGTTGCAGGTTCGCCCCAAGGTATCGATCAACAGCAGATGGCGGAATTTGAGCCAGCCGCAGAAGCTGGAGAAAGACAGATCGGACATGGGCAATCCTCGACGATGTAATAACCGGACGTTATCAGATACTGAATATATCTCATTGGAGTTCATCAACCGCGGGCCCTAGCTTGAAAGCTTTACGAACCAGGAAGACTGCCCATGTCGCTGATGCTTACTCCCGAGAACACCCTGCCCGTCGATGGCGTCGCCGGCACCCTGATCGGTCGTGCCTGGGTGCCTGGCCGTGTCGCCGGGCCTTCACCCGTCGTGCTGCGCAGCGATGGGGTGTTCGACCTGTCGGATCGTTTCGCGACCTTGAGCGATTTGCTGGAAACGTCCTCACCGTTGGCGGCGGTCAGGCAAACGCCCGGCACTTTCATCGCCAGCGTCGAAGCGCTGCTGGCCAACACCGGCGTTCATGCCGACCCGGCCAAGCCATTTCTGTTGCCGCCGCTGGACTTGCAAGTGATCAAGGCCGCCGGCGTGACCTTCGCCGCCAGCATGATCGAGCGGGTGATCGAGGAACAGGCAGGCGGCGACGCGGCAAGGGCCGAGGCGGTACGCGCCACCGTGCACAGCGTGATCGGCGATAACCTGCGGGCGATCGTGCCGGGTTCCGAGCAAGCCATGCGCCTGAAAGCCTTGCTCATCGAACAGGGCATGTGGTCGCAGTACCTGGAAGTCGGCATCGGCCCGGATGCGGAGATCTTCACCAAGGCACCGATCCTGTCCGCCGTGGGCAGCGGCAGCCAAATTGGCATTCATCCGGTATCGCAATGGAACAACCCGGAACCGGAAGTGGTGCTGGCGGTAAACAGCCGTGGCCAGATCCACGGCGCCACCCTGGGCAACGACGTCAACCTGCGAGATATCGAAGGTCGCAGCGCGCTGTTGCTGAGCAAGGCCAAGGACAACAATGCGTCCTGCTCTATCGGGCCGTTCATTCGCCTGTTCGACGAACACTTCAGCCTGGATGACGTACGCGCCTGCGTGGTCGACCTCCAGGTACAAGGCGAAGATGGCTACCGCCTGCACGGTTCGAGTTCCATGAGCCAGATCAGCCGTGACCCGCAGGACCTGGCAAGCCAGACACTCAACGCCAACCACCAATATCCGGATGGTTTTGTGCTGTTTCTCGGTACCCTGTTCGCCCCCACCGAAGACCGCGACCATCCCGGCAGCGGTTTCACCCACAAACGCGGGGACCGGGTCAGCATCAGCAGCCCCTTGCTCGGTAGCTTGCATAACCAGGTGACCCACAGCTGCGACGCCGCCCCCTGGACCTTTGGCGTCAGCGCCTTGTTGCGCAACCTCGCCGCCCGCGGACTGCTGGGCCGCTGACGCTACAACCGTGACCGATTCATCCAATTACAAGAGAGACATGAATCATGACTGACACGCCTGAACGCCGCCTGCGCAGCGAGCAATGGTTCAATGACCCGGCTCACGCGGACATGACCGCCCTGTATGTCGAACGCTACATGAACTACGGCATGACCCGCGAAGAGCTGCAATCGGGACGCCCGATCATCGGCATCGCCCAGACCGGCAGCGACCTGACGCCCTGCAACCGTCATCACCTGGAACTGGCCCAACGGGTCAAGGCCGGCATCCGTGACGCCGGTGGTATCCCCATGGAGTTCCCGGTGCACCCGATCGCCGAACAGTCACGGCGCCCCACCGCTGCCCTGGACCGCAACCTGGCCTACCTGGGGCTGGTGGAAATCCTCCACGGCTACCCGTTGGACGGCGTGGTGCTCACCACCGGTTGCGACAAGACCACGCCCGCCTGCCTGATGGCGGCGGCGACCACCGACTTGCCCGCCATTGTCTTGTCCGGCGGGCCGATGCTCGACGGCCATCACAAGGGCGAGTTGATCGGCTCGGGCACCGTGCTTTGGCATGCGCGCAACCTGATGGCCGCCGGCGAGATCGATTACGAAGGTTTCATGGAAATGACCACTGCGGCATCGCCATCGGTGGGTCACTGCAACACCATGGGCACCGCCTTGTCGATGAACGCCCTGGCCGAAGCCCTGGGCATGTCGCTGCCCGGTTGCGCGAGCATTCCGGCGCCCTATCGCGAGCGCGGGCAAATGGCCTATGCCACCGGCAAGCGCATCTGCGAGCTGGTGCTGCAAGACATTCGTCCGTCACAGATCATGACCCGCCAGGCCTTCGAGAACGCCATCGCCGTCGCCTCGGCCCTGGGTGCTTCGAGTAACTGCCCGCCGCACCTGATCGCCATCGCCCGGCACATGGGCGTCGAACTGAGCCTGGATGACTGGCAACGGATTGGCGAGGACGTGCCGCTGCTGGTCAATTGCATGCCCGCGGGCAAGTACCTGGGTGAAGGTTTCCATCGGGCCGGCGGTGTGCCCTCGGTCATGCATGAACTGCAAAAAGCCGGACGCCTGCACGAAGACTGCGCCACGGTCAGCGGCAGGACCATCGGCGAAATCGTCAGCAGCAGCCTGACCAGCAACGCCGATGTGATCCATCCCTTCGACACCCCGCTCAAGCACCGTGCCGGCTTCATCGTACTTAGCGGCAATTTCTTCGACAGCGCGATCATGAAGATGTCGGTGGTGGGCGAAGCGTTTCGCAAGACCTACCTCTCCGAGCCCGGTGCCGAGAACAGTTTCGAAGCCCGGGCCATCGTGTTCGAAGGACCGGAGGATTACCACGCCCGCATCGACGATCCGGCGCTGGACATCGACGAGCGCTGCATCCTCGTGATTCGCGGTGTCGGCACCGTGGGCTACCCCGGCAGTGCCGAGGTGGTGAACATGGCCCCACCGGCCGCGCTGATCAAACAGGGCATCGACTCCCTGCCCTGCCTGGGCGACGGTCGCCAGAGCGGCACCTCGGCGAGCCCATCGATCCTCAACATGTCCCCTGAAGCAGCCGTGGGCGGCGGCCTGGCGTTGCTGCAAACCAACGACCGGCTGAAAGTGGACCTGAATACACGCACCGTGAACCTGCTGATCGACGACGAAGAGATGGCCCGGCGCCGACTTGAATGGACACCGAACATCCCACCGTCGCAAACGCCTTGGCAGGAACTGTACCGGCAACTGGTCGGGCAATTGTCCACCGGGGGCTGCCTGGAGCCTGCCACGCTGCATCTACGCGTGATCGCCCGCAGTGGCGAGCCGCGTCATTCGCACTGAGTCCAAGCGGCCGATTGTTCACGTACGTTGAATTCAGATGCCAATCCAGAAGGATTTATTCCACGGGCATAAAGGAGAAAGATGCGCGCCAGGGGCCATCGCCCCTGGCGAATCTTTCACACCTACGGAGTCGATCCATGCCATTTGCCAACTACAAATTTCCCGAAGGAATCCTGGACCACGCCCGCAAGGAAGAGATCATCCATCGCACTACGGAAATGTTCGTCGAATACTTCGGCGAAGGGGTCCGTCCATTCACCATGGTCCTGGTCGAAGAGGTGGCAGACGGTGGCTGGGGGCGCGCCGATGAAACGCTGACGCTGGCGAAGATGGGGCTGCCTGCCAAAGGCCAATAATGCTGTTCGCTTAAGGTTTGTCTGGCCACAGGTTCATCGTTTTTCCTAAGTGAACAGCATTACCTTATATAGAAGAGATCGGGAAAGAAAAGTGAGAGGGGTGACCCTGTGCTAGAGCCACCCCTCGCCAAGCCTCAGAAATCCACCGTGGCCGACAACTGCAATGTGCGCGGCGAGCCTGGGGAGAAGGCACCATACGAGGCGACCCCCGACCAGTACTCGCGATCAAAGACGTTCTGAACCGTGGCTCGGAAAGTCGTCGGTCGACCTTCGATCTTGGTGGCGTAGCGAGCGCCCGCATCAAAGCGGGTCCAGGCATCCAGCTCCTGGGTGTTGGCCTGGTTCACGTATTGGCTGCTGGTGTAGATCGCGCCACTGGTGAGGGTAAAGCCTTCCACCCACGGGGTGTCCCATTCGGCCCACAGGTTGGCTTGCACGTCTGGCACACCCACCGGCTTATTACCACGGTTGGCCGCGGTGGCGGAATCCGTCAGCTCACCGTCGAGCAATGTCACGCCACCCATCAAGCGTGTGCCGGGGGCCACTTCGCCGAACACGCTCAACTCCAGGCCACGGTTGCGCTGTTCGGCCTGCACCGAGAAAACATTGTTCGCACCGAGTTCGCCACTGGGCTTCTCGATCTGGAACAGCGCCAGGGTGGTCATGAACGTGCCGTGCTCGTACTTGACGCCCATCTCGTGCTGCTTGGATTCATAAGGTGCGAATGTTTCTAGAGGATTGTTCGCGTTGGCTGGCGCAACGTCACCTTTACTCAGCCCCTCGACATAGTTGTAGTAGAGCGACACGTCCTCCCAGGGCTTGACCACCACGCCGACCAGCGGGGTCGTTGCGCTGTCGTCATAACGGGAACTGACCGAGCCGCTGGCATTGTAGTTGCGCGACTCGATATTTTGCCGACGCAGCCCCAGGGTCAGTTGCAGACGGTCATCCAGTACCGACAAGGTGTCGGTCAAGGCGAAGCCGGACAGCTGCGACTCGGAAACCCGCAGCACCTTGGGCGCATTGATGGCCGGCTTGGGCACGTCCACCAGGTGATAGATGTTCGAGCGGACCTCCGGCCCATTGTTGATCCCCCGGGACAGTTCATCCTGGTAAGTGGTCGCCATCAGCGTGGTCGTGTGGCTGACAGGGCCGGTGTCGAACACCCCACGAACCCCCACATCGGCTGTCGAACGGTCTACGTTGAATTTGTAATACCCCGGCGTGTTGCTGATATCGCCGGCGTTGTTGAGGATTCTTGGTACCTGGTCGGACATCCGCTTGACGTCCGAGCGACCACCGCCGGCGTGGGCAAACACCGTGACCGCGTCCGTCAGGTCGTATTCGCCACCCAGCAAGGCCGACTGCTCCTTGGTGTCCGACCAACCCCATTTCTGTGACGCATTGGTACGACCGTTGGGGGCCGATGGAATTTCAACGCCAGGCACGACGGTGAAGGGCCGCGAGGCGCCGTCAAAGCTTTCTTTCTGGCTGATGAAGTCGAGGTTCAAGCGCAAACGCTCGCCCCGATAATCCAGGGCGATAGCACCGATGTTGAGCTCGCGTTCCTGGTCGTCGATGGCCGTGTCGCCACCCTGGAGGCTGCCGTTGAAGCGCACGCCGAACTGGTTTTCCGAGCCGAATCGACGGCTGACATCCAGGTGCCCGCCCACTTGTGAATCGGACGCATAGCTGCCGGTAAAGCGCGTCAGGTCTTCGTCCAACGGACGCTTGGGAACGATATTGATCACCCCGCCCACCCCGCTGTTCGGAGAAATGCCGTACATCAGTGCACCCGGCCCCTTGAGCACTTCGACCCGTTCGGCGTAGTCGGTGAACACCCGGTAGTTGGGCGCCACGCCGTATACGCCGTCGTAGGCCAACTCGCCGAGGTTGCCCTCGCCGATGGGAAAACCACGGATGAAAAACGAATCGACGATGCCGCCCACCTGACCCGTCGAACGCACCGAAGGGTCTCGTTGCAGGGCGTCGGCCACGGTCACGGTTTGCAGATCGGCCAGGGTCTTTTCGGTGTAGCTGGTCACGCTGAACGGCGTGTCCATCACGTCCTTGTTGCCCATCATCCCCAAGCGAGCACCGCGCGCCACCTGACCGCCGGCCAGCACGGGCGGTAGTGCGCCTGGGTCGTTGTGGGTGCCGCTGATGGTGGTGGCGTCAAGGGTCAAGCCTTGCCCGTTGCCCTTGGAGGCGTCCTGGGTTGTATCGGCGGCAGGCGCCTGTCCGGGGGTTGCCGCCCAGGCGGTGGCGCTTCCTGCGACCAGAATGAAACTCAGCGTGGCGTTACGAATCGCGAGGGATAACGCAGACTCACCACAAGGTCGACGTGCAACAGACATGGCTTAAGGATCCTTTCCAACGAGAGAAAATGGTAATCACTCCTATTGCCAGTCGACCTGCGGAAAAGTATCACCTCTTGGGGATTATTTTTCAGACTGCGCCGGATCCCTCAGGCGTACAGGCGCTCCAGCGGTATCGCGACGACGGGCAGGGCCGGGTCGAACGCGTGCCGCGTGGTCTTGTAGGGGAACAGCTCGCCCCGGGCGATGGTGCTGAAAATCCGCGCCACCTCGAACGCCTTGCCGGTCTGCCAATGCCGCACACACACCCGCGGATCCGCGTAGTCGAGCTGGATGCACGGGACCCGCTTCAAGCCCAATTGCAACGCCGCGTTGAAGCGATGATTGCCGTCCATCACGATGCCTCGCGAACGCTCGACGATGATCGGTTCCAGCCAATGCCCGGCACGGATAATCGACTCCCGCAGCCATTGCACATTGGCCGGATCGACGTGCTCCGATTGCAGCACTTCGCACAGCGGTCGCAGCGCAATCTGATAACCCTGGTGTTCCATGGCGAATCTCCTGGTCGGCAGCGGGTTCAGCAGGCGTCCGCCTTGGCGGGCACCGCGTAGAGGCTGGCCACGTCCAGCAGGCGCTGGGCATGTTCGATGAGCGGCAGATCCACCATCTCGCCGTCCACCTGCACCGCATGGGAGCCGCTGGCCACGGCACGCATCACGCGATCGGCCCAGGCCAGTTGACCCGCATTGGGCAGGAAGGCCCGCTGGACCGTGTTCAATTGCGCGGGATGGATACACAGCTTGGCGCCAAAGCCCAGGGACCTTGCGTAATGCGCATCGTGATTGACCATCGCCAGGTCGCTGATGGCCGGTGTCACACCATCGATCGGCGCAGGCAAACCGGCCGTGCGCGATGCCAGCACGATCCGATTGCGGGCGAACAAAAACGCCTCGGGCACCTGGCTGCAGTTGATGTCGAGGGAAAAATCCAACGAACCGAACGCCAGGCGCGACAGCCCGGCAATGCCGGCAATCGCCTCGACCTGCTGCAAGCCCTTGGCCGTCTCGATGATGGCGACGATCTGCAACTCGGGCTGCCACGCCAGCAACTGCTCGACCACTTGGCACAAGGCCTCGCCGTACTGCGCCTTGGGCAAGAAAATCCCCGCGCAACGCTCGGGATAGCGCATGTCTCCCAGCCATGTCAGGTCTTGGCGCAGGAAGGTGCTGTCAACGCTGTTCAGGCGGATGTAGCGCTGGCAAGCAACACTCGGCACGCTTTCCTGCCAAGCCCAAATGGCCGCTCGAGCCGCGGCTTTGCTGTCGGGATGAACGGCATCCTCGAGGTCGAGAATGATCGCATCCGGCGTCGCGTCGACCGCCTTGGCGAACCGTTCGGGGCGGTTGCCGGGAACGAACAGGTAGCTGATGGGAAGCGTGGCGACGGTATGGGGGCGTTCAGTTGTCATGGAGCTCTCCTGGGTATGCGTCAGTGGTGATCAGCGAAAATTTCATGTACCTCAGGCAGGGAAATCCCGGTCTCGGCTGCGGCCTGTTCCAGCGCTCCTTAATTCCTTTTCCATCAAGGCATTAAGGTACTTCTTCAACTGCGCAAGAACGCTTACAAGCACCTGCGAACAAGCGCTTATGCACGCTCGTTCAGCGAGTAATTATTTAAAATTTTTGAAAACCTTACTTGATAATCGTTCGCGTTAGCAATATGGTTCTCGCCATCGAACTGATGCAAGCCAATCATCAAAGGAAGTTTTTGTCATCACAGGAAGTGCATAGCGGTGATGTCATTTGAATGCCATTCATTGGCTATTTAACACGGACGCGCCATCCGTCGATGGCGGCTGCTCCGCTCTTCGGATAAACCTTAGGGAATGGGTTTCTTATGCCGTGTTTTGTGAAATATTTATTACGTCCGGCCTGATTATTTTATCTTCAGGCTTCGTTTGGCTTACACCGCCAAACACGGAAATTTCTTAAGCCTGAAAACGGACGCTTTATATCCGCCTCGACAACAGCGGTTGTCGAACTATGAAAAATGGCATGTTCGACGCCAGGGGTTAACTATGCCTAATGTTTCCACGCCAACATCCAACAACCGAACCAAAGTGCATCAACCCACACTGTTGACACCCCTACTCGACCCGGCGATCGGACAATTTATTCATGATCATTCACAAAGACTTATAGAACTTGTTTCACAACATGGATCACCCCTGAACCTGATGTGGCCCCATGCATTTAAAGCCAATACAACGGCGCTGAAGAGCATGTTGAAGAAATACGACGTGAATCACGTCATCTTCTATGGCGCCAAAGCCAACAAGTCCCAATGTCTGCTTCGCGCGGCAGAAGATTTGGGTATCGGCGTCGATGTATCGAGCATTCACGAACTGAATGCGGCCCGGCGCGCCGGCACGCCGGGCGCGCTTTTGTGCGCAACGGGGCCGGCCAAAACGGCTGTTTTCCACCGGACACTGGTAGAGGCTGGCTCACTGATCTGTGTGGATTCGCTGGAAGAATTCGCTCATCTCAAAGCGCTGGTAAAAGCCACGCGCCCTCCCTTACAGGCCAGGGTTTTACTGCGTTACCGGCCGCAGAGCTGCCTGGCGAGCCGTTTCGGAATGGGCACCGATGACTTGCTGGAGTGCCTGCGACAATTGACCGAAGAAGGCGAACATTTTCACTTCGAAGGCTTCCATTTCCATCTGGGCGGCTACGGGTACGAAACCCGGGTACAGGCCTTCCGAGAGGTGACCGCCTTTGTCGAGGCGGCGCACGAGATGGGCTTGACTCCGAGCATGATCGACATGGGTGGAGGGCTGCCTATTCGTTATGTCGATCCCGAGATCTATAACAGTTTTCTGCAGAACGACAATAAACCCGGTCATTACTACAACCATTCAGTGCCCGAGTCGTTTTATCCCTATGGCGGCAGTTTGACAGCCAGCCAGTGGTTGGAACTTTTCCTGGAATCCGATCATTCACCCGGCCGTTCGATAGCGAATTACTTAAAGTCACGCAATATCACCTTGTCGTTGCAACCCGGTCGAAGCCTGGTGGATCAAGCCGCCATCTCGGTATTTCGAGTGACCCGCACCAAAAAGCTGGCCGACAATAAAACCGTGATCTTCGTCGAGGGCAGTAGTTTCAGCGCGTGTGAAACCTGGTTCGCGTCTGAATATCTGGTCGATCCCATCTTGATAAGCGCAACGCAATCACCTCATAGCCCGACTCAAGCATACATCGCCGGCCATAGTTGCCTGGATGATGACGTCATCAGTTATCGCCTTATCAACTTCGAATATTTACCCCAGCCCGGCGACTTATTGATCTACGCCAATACCGCCGGCTATCAGATGGATTTGCTGGAAAACGAATTCCATCGTCACCCCCTACCCCGACGATTAATGGCGACTTGTTGTACACAAGGCCACTACGCGTTTTCACCTGACTGCTAAAGGGAGTACTTCACATGATACTTAATAAAGTTTCCGACCTGATCGGTAATACCCCCATGCTGGGCATTGATATACCCGACACTAATGCCAGGCTGTTGCTCAAGATTGAAAAGAACAACCCCGGCGGCAGCATCAAGGACCGCATGGCGCGGAACATGGTACTGGCCGCACTCAAGTCCGGACGCTTGAAACCCGGCGGCGTGGTCGTGGAGTCCTCTTCCGGCAACACCGGCATCGGCCTGGCCATGGCCGCTGTCGAATTCGGCCTGCATTTTATCGCCGTGGTCGACCACCATGCCGCCCAGGACAAGATCGCCGTCATGAAAGCGTTGGGCGCCGACGTTCGATTTGTCGCCGGCCATTATCGCGAGGATGAAGTCGCGGTAGTCGAGCGCCAACGGATGGCCGCCGAACTCGCGCAACAGATCCCGGGAGCGGTGTTCATGAACCAGTCGGACAACGCCGCCAATGCCGGCGGCTACAGCGACTTCGTCCGCGAAACCATTGCCCAGGTGGAAGGCAAGGTCGGTGCCTACGTCGGTTGTGTCGGCACCGGCGGCTCGATGACCGGCATCGCCCGCGGGCTGAAACTGCACAACCCCGACACCGTGACCGTCGCCGTGGAACCCGCCGGCTCCATTGTCTTCGGTCATCCCGGCTACCCGTACTATCAATCCGGCACCGGTACCCCGGCCGGCGACACCGTGGGCCTGGTGCTCGACTACAGCTGCATCGACCTGGGCGTCCAGGTCACCGATTCCCAAGCCTTCGAAACCGCCCGTTATATCGCTCGCAACCTGGGGCTGCTGGTGGGCGGCTCTACCGGCGGGGCGATTTTCAAGGCCCTGGAATTCATTCACAAAGGTGTGCTGACCGGCAATGTCGTGGTCCCGATCGCCGACGGCGGCGAGAAGTACCTGCACACCGTGTTCGACGATCAATGGCTGCAAGAGCGCGACTTGCTCGACCCAGGCGTCGCCGTGCAACTGGACGGCTGGCTGGGCAAGACCCAATGGCTGGAATCCAGTTCTGCGCCGCTGCAATTGAGCGTCGCATGACCCTCCACCCACACAGGAACGCCTCTTCATGAACGTGCTGAAAGTCGCCATTTGCGGCGGTGGCAGAACCGGCCATCTCAATGCCATCCTGTTCAAGCAATTGCCTGATGTCCAGGTGTCGCTGCTCACCAGCAATCAGGACATCGTCGACCTCCACGCCCGCCAAACCCCCATGCAGGCGTTGATGCCCGATGGTTCGACGCTGAGCGCGCGGCCGGACCGGGTGACCACCGAGGCAAAAGTCGCCGTCGAAGACGCCGACATCGTCATCATCACGGTGCCGGCCCATGCCCGGCCGCAGGTCCTGCAGGACATCGCACCGTACCTGAGCACGACCAAGCCGGTGTACGTCGGTGCCATTCCAGGCTTCTGCGGTTTCGACTGGCTGGCCCAAGCCACACTGGCGGATAAACCGAACCTGGTGATCTGGGGCATGAAGGACGTCCCGCACACGGCGTTCGACCTGAAACCCGGACGCTCGGTGAAGATGGGCGGCGGCAAAAGCCAGTTGTATGTCGCCACCCACGCCCGGGAAACCCAGGCGTCGCGCCAGCAGCTCCAGCAAATGCTCAGCAGGCTGTACGGCCCTTGCGTGACCCTGCTCGACCATTACCTGGAGATCACCCTGACCCCGGGCAATCCGATCATGCACAGCTCGGTGATCTACGGCTTGATCGGCCCTTACGGCCAGTGGCACCGCAAGATCTTCCCGCAACGCCTGTGCTGGTGGACCGAGTGTCCGGAACTGGGCGCCTATTTCCTCGAACGCATGGATGAAGAAAGCCAGAACCTGTGCGCGGTCATCAGCCAGCGCATGGGCGTGGACCTGTCCTCGGTCAAGTCCTTGAAACAGGAGATCGTCGAGGCCTACGGCGAGCAGATCCGCGACCGCAGCAGCATGCTTTCGATCCTGCGCACCAACCGGGCCTACAACGACATCCTGGCGCCCATGGTACCGGCCGACGGCAACCGCCCCGGCTATGTGATCGAGCGCCAGAGCCGAGCCTTCAATGAAGACGTCGCCTATGGCCTGGTCCTGCTGGTGGAAATGGCCAAGCGTTTCGAACTGAAAGTCCCCTACATCGAGGAAGTCCTGCAGTGGAGCATCGCCTACATGGAAGGCTTGCGCGACTCGGCGCTGGACTACTTCCCGACCCACTGGCCGCGTTCGGCCTGAACCGGGCTTCACCCTCTTCCTTATTCATCGACGAGCAGATACCGATATGGATGACTTCAAGACACTGGTCACTTATTCACGCAAAAACGCCATGCGACGCTTGGTTCGCTGCCTGTTTGCCGAGAACATCCTGGACCGTTCGGCCCTGAGCTTTTCCGCGGACGGCAGCGAGGCGACCTACCCGTTGAAAAATGCACGGGCCCAGCTGTTTTTCTCGCAGATTACCCTGGTCCCCGCCGACACCTTGATCAGTGACGGTGACGTGGTCCTGCTGACCGACGAAGGCGTACGCCAAGTCATTCACAGCCATCAGGACTTGCTGGACGTGCTGCGCGACAGCTTCGACTTCGAACCCAGCGACGAAGGCGTGGCCGGCCTCAAGTCGGACATGGAAAACAGCCTGATGAACGATGCCCACGCCCGCCAGCATCGCCAGCAATGGAACGCGCGCCTGGCCCAGGCCGCCGAAAGCCACGGGCTCGCCAGCCTGACCGACTACCTGCGCCAACACACCAGCACCAAGGACGCCGCGATCCTGTTGGACCAATGGGGGTCGCTGGAAGGCCATCCGTATTATCCGACCTGGAAATCCCGTCCAGGTCTCAGCGATGCGGAAGTCGAACAACTGTCCCCCGAGTTCAACGCCCAGGTCCCCCTGCGCATCGCCGCATTGCGCGCCGACATGGCCAAAAGTGAAAGCATGCCCCACGTCACCAGCTACCACCGTTGGTTCGCCAGCAACTTCCCGGCGCAATGGGCGCAGTGGACCGCCGCCCTCAATGCCAAGGGCCTGGACGAAAACCAATGGCTGCCGCTGCCCATCCATGCCTGGCATCTGCAGGCCTACGTACTCAAGACCTTTGCCGCGGAAATCGAAGCAGGCATCCTGATCACCGAGGGCCCCGACCTCCAGACCCTGCCGACCATGTCCTATCGGACCATGATGCCGGTGCTGGACGAGACCGCGCCGCTGATCAAGTTGCCCATCGCCGTGTGGATGACCAGCGAGCTGCGCAGCCTGCAAGCCAAGTCGATCCACATGGGCCCGCGGATCAGCACGGTGATCACGAAAATCCTCGCCGCCGAAAACGGCTTCGACCAGCGCCTCGAGATCTTCCCGGAAGAAATCGGCGTGCGATACCGCAACGCGATCACCCAGGACGACGCCCCCGGACGACACCTTTCAGTGGTCTATCGCGCCAGCCGAGCGGCGTTCGAACGCAGCGACGATTGCCTGCCCATCACCGTGGCCTCGTTGTTCACCCGCCTGCCCGGCGGCCGCCCGCTGTTTACCGACCTGATCGAGCGCGATGGGGTTCGGGCCGAGGCCCAGGGCGTTGAAGACTGGTTCCGGCAGTACTCCGCCGTGGTCACCCGCCCAGTGATCGCGATCTACCTGATGTACGGCATCGGGCTCGAAGCCCATCAGCAAAACACCATGGTGCTCTTTGCCCCCGATGGCAAAGCGCGTAGCCTGCTGATCCGCGATTTCGGCGACGGCAGAACCTACGCGCCCCTGCTGGAGGAACGCGGGTACACCTTGCAACCTCATGTGCAGCCGGGCATCTTGCCGACCGTGTTCGTGGAAGATATCGAGCCGGTGCGAATGTTCGTGCTCGACGCGGCGTTCCTCACCCACCTGCACGAGATCGCCTTGTGGCTGACACGGGAATACGGGTTGGACGACACACGACTGTGGCGCGTGTTGCGCGAGGAAACCGAGGCGGCGTTCGAAGCCGTACGCGAGCGTGTCGCCGCGCCATTGTGGGAAACCGAACGCCAGGCGTTCATCCAGGACCCGTGGCCGACCCGATCGTTGTTGCGCATGCACCTGTTGCAGTACTCCAACTATCGTTTACAGCACACGCTGACCAACCCGCTTGCGAGCGTTTAACCACCGAGGCTGAGTCATGTCCCACGCAGGTGCCATCCAGGGTTCGAACGTCAGAATCCTGATTTATCTTCTATTCGCGATCCAGCTCATCTCCATGGGCGCGATGGAAATGAGCGGGCCGTTCTGGCCGGTCCACCTGCGCGGGCTGACGTCCTCGGAGTCGGTCTTCAGCTTCGCCAGCATCGCCGTGTATGTCGGGCCAATGCTGGGCATCATTCTGACCAGCGCCTTCTGGGGCCGTATCGGTGATCGCTACGGTCACAAGTTGATGATGATCCGCGCCCTGGCGGGCCTGTCATTGACGCAGCTCGGGCTGGCGCTGTGCAGCGATATCTGGGTCATCCTAGTGCTGCGCTTCCTGCAGGGCGCCTTTGCCGGGTACATCGCCCCGGCCCAGGCCTATGGCGTCAGCATCGAGGCCCCCTCGCGACGGGCGCGGCTGTTCGCGATCCTGCAAATATCCACCAACGTCGGCTCATTACTCGGCGCGGTGGTCGGGGGCCTGATCCTCGACTACGCCACCTTCTTCTGGATCAACATCATTGCCTCGGCCTTGTGCGCGGTGTGCACGGTGGTGGCCGCCGTGACCTTGCCGGACGTGCCACCGGTGAAAAAAGCCGCGACCAGCCAGGCCCCGACGACAGCGAGCCGTACCGACAGCGTCTGGCAAGGATCGCCATTGCTGTCATTGCTGTGGGTCATGGGCATCCTGCTGTTGGCCCGGATGCTGCCACAGACCTCCTTCTCCTTGTATGTGAGCTCGGTATTCGACGTCAGCAACTCAGTGGTCGGCCTATGCTACGGCTTGCTGGCGCTGGGTTTCATCCTCTCGGCCACCGCCTGGTCGCGCTACTTCGAACACCGTACCCAGCAGGACACCTTGCACCGCATCATCTACGTCGTGCTCGGTTGCATCGCCCTGACCGCCCTGGCGGGGGTCACGCGCAATGCCATCGTCTTTGTCGTCGTCTACTTCATCTGGGGCGTGCTGCTGGGGGCTACCACGCCGGTGCTGATGGCGCTGATCTCGAAATCCGCCGACAGCGCGCGCCAAGGCCAGGTGCTGGGCATTGCCCAGGGCACCGCGCAGTTCGCCTCGATCGCGGGCATCTCGGCCGGTGGGTTGCTCAGCCAAGTCTACGGTTTGCAGTACACCTACCTGTTCGTTTGCCTGGCCTATGTGTTGGCCCTGATTCCCATCGTTGCCTTGCGGTACTGGCCCGCGAGCCTGCAAGCCAGCCCCGCCCCGCCCGGGGACTGATCAAGGAGTTTCCCTTTGAACGTTGAACAACTGCGCGCCGATACGCCCGGTGTCGCGCACCTGGTCCATTTCAACAACGCCGGTGCGGCACTGATGCCTGAACCGGTGATCGAGGCCGTGACCAACCACCTGCAATGGGAGGCGCGCCTCGGTGGTTACGAGGCCGCCGGGCAACAGGCCGCGGCGCTGGCCAATGTCTACAACGCCATTGGCCGCCTGATCAACGCCCAGCCCGATGAAATCGCGGTGATCGAAAATGCCACCCGTGCCTGGGACATGGCCTTCTATTCATTGCCGCTGCGGCCCGGCGATGTGGTGCTGACGTCCACCACTGAATACGCCGGCAACTACATCCCCTACCTGCAACTGAAGAAACTCCGCGGTATCGAGCTGCGGATCATTCCCAACGATGAGCACGGCCAGGTGTCGCTGCCGGCCCTCAAGACGCTGCTGGAGGATGATCGCGTCGCCTTGGTGTCTTTGCCGGTGATTGCCACCAACGGCGGACCGGTCCAACCCGTCGAACAGATCGGCGCCCTGGCACGGGCCGCCGGGGTGCTGTTTCTGCTCGATGCCTGCCAAGGGGTCGGGCAAATGCCGATCGATGTGAAACGCATCGGCTGCCACATGCTCGCCGCGACCAGCCGCAAGTACCTGCGCGGCCCCAGGGGCATGGGTTTTCTCTATGTCGAAAAGGCCCTGTGCCAGAACCTTGAGCCGGTTTTTCTCGACCTGCATGCCGCCTCGCTGCAAACACCTGACACGTTCAGCCTGCGTGGCGATGCCAAGCGTTTCGAGAATTGGGAATGCAACGTAGCGGCCAAGCTGGGGCTCGGCGCGGCGGTGGAATATGCTCTGGCCCAAGGCATCGAGCCGATGTGGCAGCGCATCCAACACCTGGCCAGCCATTTGCGCGAACGCCTGGCGACGATTCCGACGGTCACGCTTCAAGACCAGGGCACGCTCCAATCCGGCATCGTCACATTCACTCACCGACACGGCAGCGCGACCCAGGTCCAGCAATGGCTGGCGGGCCAGGCCAAACGGATCAACGTCAGCACATCGACGTTCCGCTCGACGATGCTCGACATGCAGCAACGCGACTTGCTGGAAGTCAGCCGCGCCTCCGTACACGCCTACAATACCGAAGCTGAAATCGACACCCTGGCGGCCGCGCTGGCGCACCTGCCGCGCACCTGAGGGATGGTTCAGGGCTTTGCTCAAAAACGGTGGGAGCGAGCTTGCTCGCGATGGCGTCGGCGTCAACATCCCCGCAAGCTGATACACCGCTATCGCGAGCAAGCTCGCTCCCACAGAGGATCGATGGTGGACGCCTGATCTGTGAACGCTCAAAAAACTGTGGGAGCCGAGCTTGCTCGCGATGGCGTCGGTAAATCCAGCATCTCTGCAAACTGATATACCGCTATCGCGAGCAAGCTCAGCTCCCACAGAGGATCAATGGTGGACGCCTGATCTGTGAACGCTCAAAAAAAACTGTGGGAGCCGAGCTCCCACAGGGGATTCAGGGTGTATCTCAATCTCATCATCATCCCGAAAACGGTGGGAGCGAGCTTGCTCGCGATGGCGCCGGCACAGCCAACATCCCCGCAAGCTGACATACCGCTATCGCGAGCAAGCTCAGCTCCCACAGAGGATCGATGGTGGACGCCTGATCTGTGAACGCTCAAAAAACTGTGGGAGCCGAGCTTGCTCGCGATGGCGTCGGTAAATCCAGCATCTCTGCAAACTGATATACCGCTATCGCGAGCAAGCTCGCTCCCAGTCGATGCCGCTTGCGTCGCGAGCAAGTTGTCCTTTAGCATTGGGAATACTTCTCAATTGCAAAAAACGCAGCCATGAGCGAAACCCTGCCCGCGAACAACGACCATCATCTGCGCGTGATCGAAGACCTGTACGCCGGCCATCACAGCTGGCTGTACAACACGCTGAAGAAGAAGCTGGGAAACGCCATGGATGCGGCGGACCTGGCGCAAGACACCTTCACGCGCATTCTCGCCTCCCAAGTCACGGCCATTGACCAGCCCCGGGCCTACCTGAGCTGCGTGGCCAAGGGCATTCTCATCAATTGGTATCAGCGCAAGGCCCTGGAACGTGCCTACCTGGAGGCGCTCGCGCATTTACCGGCCCAGGAAGTGCCGTCCCCTGAATTGCGCTTTCTGGTGCTGGAAACCCTGCACGAAATCGACGCCATGCTCGACACCCTCCCGGCGCCGGTCAAGCGGGCATTCCTGCTGTCGCAGATCGGCGGCCTGAAGTACGACGACATCGCCCAACAGCTGAACGTCTCGCTGATCACGGTCAAGCGCTACATGAAGCAGGCATTCGTGCAGTGCTTGATGCTGGTGGAATGAATGCTCACTCGTCGCCGTGAGCCGCCGCTCGACCCCAAGGCCCTCGAAGAAGCCGCCGAGTGGCTGATGCGCTTGAGCGAAAGCGACCTCAGTGACACCGAGCGCACCGAATGGGAATGCTGGAGGGCCAGCAGCCCCGAGCGCGGCCGGGCCTGGTCTCGTGCGCAATTGCTGCAAAGCAAGCTCGGCGGCTTGCCACGAGCATTGGCGATGTCGGCGTTGGATCGCCCAAGCAGCCCCGAACGACGCGCGGCCCTCGGCAAACTGGCGTTGCTGCTGGCAGCGGTGCCTGTCGGTTGGGGCAGCTGGAAACTGGCGCAATCGCAGCAATGGTCCGCCGACTACCGCACCGCCATCGGCGAGCGCCGCGAGTTGGCCCTGGCCGACGGCTCTCACCTCACCCTCAATACCGGCACGGCCATCGACGTGCTGTTCGACACCCGCCAGCGGCTCCTCCATGTGCGCGAAGGGGAAGTCCTGGTGCAGACCGCGCCGGATGCCTCACCACAGGCCCGACCGTTCCTGGTCAGCACCCGCGAGGGCCGGATGCAGGCCCTGGGTACGCGGTTCATCGTGCGCCAACTGCCATCGCGCACCCATCTGGCGGTACTCGAAGGCGCGGTGCGGATTGAATTGACCGAGGCTCGCCAGGCCGCGCCGCTCATCGTCAACGCCGGACAGCGCACCGACTTCTCGTCCCAGGCCTTCGGTCCGTTGACCCCGACAGATCGCAACGCCAGCGCCTGGACCCAAGGCATGCTGATGGCCGACAGGATGCGCCTGGCGGATTTCGTCGCCGAACTGGCGCGCTATCGCCGCGGCTTCGTGCGTTGCGACCCGGCCATTGCCGAGCTGCGGGTGTCCGGCGCGTTTCCCATCAGCGATACCCAGCGCACGCTCAACATGCTGGTGCAAACCTACCCGGTCCTGGTCACCGGTCATTTGAGCGGTTACTGGGTGACGCTCTCCCCGGCCTGACCCCACAAAAATTATTTGCTGCTCGGGTGATACTTTTTTTGATCTCAACTGGCAAAGAAAGGAATAACCATTTCATCTCGTCCATAGGGTCATCCATCCATGCTCGTTGCGCGGCCCCTGCGTCCGGATCGTCCGTCCAAGCACGTCATGCGCAGTGTGCTGTTAAGCCTTGCGTTGAGCACGGTCACCGGGCCGTTCGCCTTCGCCGCCGTGCCCGCACAACTGGAAGCCGTCGCCCCCCGCGCCTATGACATCGCCCCGGGGCCGCTCGGCCCTGCCCTGTCGAGCTTTGCGGTGACCGCCGACATTGCCTTGTCATTCCAGCCCTCGATCACTGAGGGCCTGGTCAGCCCGGGGCTTTCCGGCACTTATCCGGCAACGCAAGCACTCACCCATCTGCTGGCCGACAGCGGCGTGGAAATGGTTGCCCGCGACGATGGCAGCTACACACTGGTGCTGCGCCAGGTGTCCCTGCCGCAGATCAGCGTCGACGCCGCCGGCAGACGCAGCAGCGACCTGCCACCTACCGACGCCAACGGCCAGGTCGCCCGCGGCGCACGCCTCGGCCTGCTGGGCAACGCCGATGTGATGGATGCACCGTTCAGCGTCAGCAGCTACACCTCGACGATGATCAGGGATCAACAGGCGACCACCGTGGGTGACTTGCTGGAACGCGACGCTTCAGTGCGCTCCACTGGTCAGGCGGGAGGCATCGTCGACTCGTTCTTCATCCGCGGTTTTCCGTTGGGGGAAGGCAACCTCGGGGAGCTGGCTTTCGACGGCGTGTATGGCGTGGCGTCCAATTACCGGGTGTTCACCGATTACGCCGAGCGCATCGAACTGGTCAAGGGGCCCGCCGCGCTGCTGTATGGCATGTCGCCCAACAGCGCCGTGGGTGGAGTGATCAACGTGGTCCCCAAGCGCGCCCTCGACGAGGACCTGACCCGATTCACCAGCCGCTACGCCACGAACTCGCAACTGGGCGGCCACCTCGACGTCAGTCGGCGCTTTGGCGAGGAACGCCGGTTCGGGATCAGGCTCAACGGTAGCCTGCAGCAGGGTGACACGGCCATCGACAAGCAGTCCCGAGACGTCGGTACCGGCGCCATGTCCCTGGATTACCAAGGGGATCGCCTGCGCATGACCCTGGACCTGATCAGCCAGGATGAAAAATTCGACGCCGCCTCCCGCCCTTTCCTGATCGACTCTGGCGTGCAAATCCCCTCCGCCGCCAACGGCCGCACCAGTGTCAGCCAGGACTGGGGGCGCTCCCGGGCCCGGGACAAGTCGGCGTTACTGAGTGGCGAGTACGACCTCAGCGACAATCTGACCCTGTTTGCCCACGCCGGTGGCGGAAAATCCGAGGTCGAGCGCATGTCCGACCAGACCCCGACCATCATCAACGCCGCCGGCGACACGTCATCGGTTCCCGGTTATTACAAATTCAACGTCCAACGCTACACCGTCGATGCCGGCGCGCGCCTGGGCTTCGACACCGGGCCGGTCAGCCACCGCGCGGTGCTGCAAGTCAGCCGTTATCGCGATGAATTGTCCCGGGGCATTATTTCCGGCCCCGCCATCCTCTCGAACATCTATCACCCGGTCGACCGCCCCAGGCCCAACATCGCCGAACCTCACACGCCAAAAGTCTCCGAGAGCGAACTGTCGGGCGTTGCCCTGGCCGACACCTTGTCGGTGCTCGATGAGCGCCTGCAACTCACCCTCGGGTTGCGCCGGCAAAGCATCCAGTCGGACAACTACAACACCACCGTTGCCACCCCGTCCTACGACAAAAGCAAGACCACGCCACTGCTCGGTATCGTCGCCAAGCCCTGGGACCATGTCGCGCTGTACTACAACTACATCGAAGGCCTGAGCAAGGGCGACATCGCGCCGGCTGCCGCCACGAACGCCGACGAAGTTTTTTCACCCTACATTTCCCGCCAGCAGGAGATCGGGCTCAAGCTCGACTACGAGCGTTTCATGGCCACGCTGGCGCTGTTCCAGATCAAGAAACCCAGCGGTGAATTGTCGTCCGGGGTGTTTTCGGTCCAGGCCCAGCAACGCAACCGTGGCGTGGAACTGAACCTGTCCGGCGAGATTGCCCGGGGCACGCGCCTGCTCGGTGGTGTGACGCTACTCGATGGGGAGCTGACCCGCACCAGCGTGGCCGCCAACCGCGGCAATACACCGGTGGGCGTGCCCAAGGTCCAGGCCAATCTCTGGGCCGAGTGGGACACCCCGGGCATCGACGGGCTGACACTGACCAGCGGCGCGATCTACACCGCCAGCCAGTACGTCGACCAGGCCAACACCCAGGAACTGGATGCCTGGACCCGCTTCGATGTCGGTACCCGCTATGCCACGCGCATTGCCGAACGGCCCACGACATTTCGCGCCACGGTGCAGAACGTCTTTGACCGCGCCTATTGGTCGGGGGTCGCGTCCTATGGCGCGTTTTCCCAAGGCGCACCGCGCACGCTGTTGTTATCCGCCACCGTTGATTTCTGAAACCTGCGGGCCGGGGCGGCGACTTGCGCCGTTGTCCGGTCCGGCTTTTGTAAAGGCATGAACCATGGTTACCGTTTTTCGCCGCCCTCACACCCTTGCCGCCCTGCTGTTCGCCGGGCTGCTCGGTGTGTCGTTTCTTTCGCTGACGCCCCGCAACGCCCTGGCCGCCGAGGCGGACCCTGCCCTGGGCAGCGTGACCGACCTGCTCGGGCGCCAGGTCAAGGTCCATCTCCCGGTCAGGCGGGTGATCCTCGGCGAAGGCCGCCAGTTGTACCTGGTGGCGGCACTGGACACGCAAAACCCCATCGAACGCATCGTCGGTTGGCGCAAGGACCTGATCCAGTCAGATCCGGACACCTACGGCGCCTACCTGCGCAAATTTCCCGAGATTGCCAAGATCCCGACCTTCGGCGGGTTCGAGGACGGCACCTTTGACATCGAACAGGCTATCTCCCAGCGTCCGGATGTGATCATCCTCAATATCGAAGCCCAGCACGCCACCGAGGATGCGCGCTACATCGAGAAGCTCGACGCCTTGGGCATCCCGGTGGTCTACGTGGACTTTCGCAACAACCCGATGCAGAACACCGAGCCGACCATGCGCCTGTTCGGCCAACTGTTCGGCAAGCAAGCCCGTGCCGAAGCCTTCATCGATTTTCGCAACCAACAGATTCGACGGGTCACCGACGTCATTGAAGCGCGCCACCCTGCCCGGCCCAAGGTCTTCATCGAGCGCATCGGCGGCTACACCGATGATTGCTGCCTGAGCTTCGGCAACGAGAATTTCGGCCTGTTCGTCGAAATGGCCGGTGGCGACAACATCGCCAAAGGCATCATCCCCACCACGTTCGGCCAGTTGAATGCCGAGCAAGTGGTGGTCGCCAACCCGGCGCAGGTGGTGGTCACCAGCGCCAACTGGGAAGCCTTTGCACCCGGTGGCCATTGGGTCGGCGTCGGCCCCGGGGCGGACATGGCCCAAGCCAGGAAAAAACTGGCGTGGTACACCCGGCGACCGGCCTACGCCGGCATCAAGGCCCAGGACGACCAGGCGTTCCACGCCATTTGGCACCAGTTCTACAACAGCCCCTATCAGTTCGTGGCCATCCAGCAATTGGCCAAGTGGTTCCACCCGACGTTATTCGCCGACCTGGACCCGGACGCCTCGTTCCGCCAATTGCACGAGCAGTTCCTGCCGGTCCCGTATGAGCCGGGTTACGCCGTCAGCCTGGACCAGACTGAGGACAAGCCATGACGTCGTTGAACGAAACCCTGGTGATGCAGCGTGACACCTACCGACGCCTGGTGTTGCGCAAGCGGCTTATCCTCGGCGGGCTCACGCTGTTGCTGATTTGCAGCGTCCTGCTCGACCTGGCCCTCGGGCCGGCACGCTACAGCCTCGACGAAGTGCTCGGCGCACTGTTTTCGCCGGACAGCGCTTCGCCCCAGGTTCGCGTGGTGATGTGGGACATCCGCCTGCCTGTGGCGCTGATGGCTGTCGCGGTCGGCGCCGCGTTGTCGCTGGCCGGCGCGCAGATGCAGACGATCCTCAACAACCCGCTGGCCAGCCCGTTCACCCTGGGCATTTCCGCTGCCGCCAGTTTCGGTGCGGCCATGGGGCTGGCGTTTGGCGTGGCCTTGTTCCCATTGGCGGCGCAGTACATGGTGCCGGTGAACGCGTTCATCATGGCCATGCTGTCGGCATTGCTGATCCACTTCCTGAGCCTGCGCCGCGGTGTCACCGCCGAGACCATCGTGCTGCTCGGCATCGCCCTGGTGTTCACCTTCAACGCGTTGCTGGCGCTGGTGCAATTCTTCGCCACCGAGCAAGCCGTGGCCGCCGTGGTGTTCTGGACGATGGGCAGCCTGACCAAAGCCACCTGGCCCAAGCTCGGGGTGATCTGCCTGGTGATCCTGGTCACCCTGCCGATTTTCGCCCGGCGCGCCTGGGCCTTGACCGCGCTGCGGCTGGGGGACGACAAGGCCGCGAGTTTCGGCATCAACGTGCGCAGCCTGCGCTTTCAGACGCTGATCATGGTCAGCTTGCTCGCCTCGTTCCCGGTGGCGTTTGTCGGCACGATCGGTTTCATCGGCCTGGTCGGCCCGCACATCGCGCGGATGCTGATCGGTGAAGACCAACGGTTCTTCCTGCCGGCGTCGTTGCTGACCGGCGCCCTGATTCTGTCCGCCAGTTCGGTGATCAGCAAAACCCTGATCCCTGGGGCCATTTTCCCCATCGGCGTGGTGACGTCGCTGATCGGCGTGCCCTTCTTCATATCCTTGATTCTCGGCGGGAAGAAAAACTCATGGTAACGATCCGGCTGGAGAATCTCGGGGCCCGCTATGGCCAGCGCACGGTCATTCACGGCGTGACCACGGCAGCTTTTGTCGGCGGCCAGGTGGTGGCGGTAGTCGGCCCCAACGCGGCGGGCAAATCCACCTTGTTCAAGCGCATGGCCGGGTTGATCGACGGCCCCGGGCAGGTGATCCTGGAGGGCTCGAAAAAGGGACCGCAGGGCATCAGCTACATGCCCCAGGGCTTGAACGCCAGTGCCCGGTTGACGGTGTACGAGTCGGTGCTGCTGGCGCGCAAGCAGCTTACGCCGGGCTGGGTCGTCCACGATGACGAACTGAAGCTGGTGGACGACATTCTCGCCGCGCTGGGCATCACTGAGTTGTCGTTCCGTAATCTCGGAGAGCTTAGCGGCGGACAGCAGCAACTGGTGTCGATCGCCCAGACCCTGGTGCGCGAACCGGAAATCCTGTTGATGGATGAGCCGACCAGCGCCCTGGACATGCATCGGCAAGTCCAGGTGCTGAATTTCATGCGGGCCCTGGCGCGCAAACGCCAGGTCATTGTGTTCATCGCCATCCATGACCTGAACCAGGCGCTGCGCTTTGCCGACCAAGTGCTGGTCATCGCCGACAGCACCGCCCAGGGCAGCGGCCCGAGCGCCGAGGTGATTACCGAGTCGATGCTGCGCCAGGTCTACAAGGTCGAAGCGCGGATCGAGCAGTGCAGCCGCGGCGAGCGCCACATCCTGATCGACGATATCGTTTGAACGCACAGCCGGGCCTTGCGCCAAAGGCCCGGGGCCGCAGGAACTAGGCGACCTTGAAGCGATTGACCAACTGTTGCTGGTGCTCGGCCAGGCGCGCCAGTTCCTGGCTGGTGATGGCCGTCTGCTCGGCACCGGCACTCACCTGGATCACCAGGTCATTGATCTCGTTCACGTTACGATTGATGTCCTCGGACACCGCGTTCTGCTCTTCGGCTGCGGAGGCGATCTGGATGTTACGGTCGCTGATCGTCGCCACGCCCTCGGCGATCTCCACCAACAACGCCCCCGCGCGCTCGACTTTGCTCGCCCCGTCCTGAGCCTTGTCCAGGGTCTGCTGCATGGACAGCGCCGCACGATCCGACCCGGCTTGCAGGTTGCTGATCATCTGTTGAATATTGCCCGTGGACTCCTGCGTCTTTTGTGCCAGGGTGCGCACCTCGGAGGCGACCACCGCAAACCCGCGCCCATGATCACCGGCCCGCGCCGCTTCAATCGCCGCATTGAGCGCCAGCAGATTGGTCTGTTCGGCAATGCCGCGAATCACGTCGAGCACGGAAGAGATCGCATCGCTTTCCAGCTTGAGATCACCAATGATCCCCGCGGTCTCCTCGGCCTGCCCGGACAATTGGCGAATCAGCCCGATGGTGCTTTCGATTTCCACGCGCCCTTGCGCCGTGCTGAGGTTGACCTGTTGCGACATGTGCGCCGCATCGTTGGTACTTTGCGCCACCTCGCGCACCGTGGCGCTCATCTGATTGATCGCGGTGGCCACCTGCTCGGTGCCTTGGCGCTGTTGCTCGACACTCGCACTGGTCTGGACCGTCACCGTGGAAGACTCTTGCGCGGCGGTGGCCACCTGCGCCGTGGCATTGCCGATTTCCTGCACGACTTCGCTGATCTCCTGCGCCATGCGATTGAGGTTGCGCGAGATCTGGCCGAATTCATCCCGACCCTCGTACGTGGCCCTGGCAGTGAGATCACGCTGTGCCAGGCCGTTCAGGGCCCGGTTCACATCGCGTACCGCCAAATCGATCATGCGGATGATCACATACGACAGCACCGTCACCGCCAGCAGCGCCACGACGACCGCACCGAGGGTCAACCACAACGCACGGCTGGCTTCATCGCGCCCGTGTACCGCCAGGCGGCTGACGTTTTGACCGAGGGCTTCCTCCACTTGGCCCATCATGTCGATGCGCTGAGTGGAGAGTTCAAACCAGGCCTCTGGCTTGATGCCCAGCGGCTGCCCCAATGGCACTTCGAAAGCCAGGCGCTGCAACTTGCCCACTTCGACCGCAGCGGGTTTGAGCATCTGCTCGGTAAACTGTTGAAGCAAGGCTGGCTGGGCCTGGCGACGGAATGCGTCGGAGTAAGCAGAGAACTCGCCGAGATTACGGCTAAAGCGCGACAACAATGTCTCGTCGAAACGGTCCTGACTGAATACCAGGCCCAGCACGACCCGCTCGCGTCCAGCCCGCTCTTTCATCTCGATAAACTGATTGAGCGCACCGAGTGCATGAACAATGGTGGCGTTGTTGATCGTCGCTTCCAAAGAGTGGGTATAGCCCACGAGCGCTTGAATGATCTCGGTATAACGAACACCCGATTCGGTGCTGCTGATACCCAACTTATCCACTTGCCCACGAATGGCGGGCAGTTGCGCCAAGGCCTGGAGGACGTTGTCCAATTGCGCGCTCCCCGACGCAGACAACCGGCGCACCACCTCGACAGAAGCATTGGAATCCTGACGCGCCTGGATCATCCGCTCGCCCATGGACTTGCCCGCGCTGCCCAGGAACACCCCGCTGGCGCCGCGTTCACGCTGCAATACCGTGATCAGTTGACTCAACTTCTGCGCCGTGGCGCTGGCGGTGACCGTGGCGTCCATATCACGCAGTGTCTTGTAGTTGTCCACGACAAAGACGCCGGCCAAAATCAGGAATCCCAACAAGGGAAGGAGCAGGATCAATAAAAGTTTCAGACGCAGCGGTGCATTCCTGAGCATTTCCGTTCAAGCCTCATTTAAAAATGAATTAGTGACGCGTGAACTTATTGTAAGAAGGCTGTTATACACGCTGACTTGGTGCGATCTTAGCGCAATACCAAATAGCCATCACCCCTGATATTGCACCGCTTGGCACATATAACGGCCATGAAGCGGGAATATGTATTTGCCTTGATCGAGGTCAAGCTTTCGACAAATAACCGTAAGTATCCGGTAAGGGAAGACGCTCAACGATAGGCGCGCATTTCATCCTGTCCCGTTGGAGCACCCCATGCATTTGCTGCGCTTAGCCGTTTCCACCATCCCGAGCCTGATCCTACTGACTGCGCCCCCTTCAGCGCTGGCCGCACAGGCCGCCGAACCTGAAACCGCCAAACCGTCTTCGTCCTGGGGGCTGGGGGTCGGCGCAATCAGCAGCCAGCAGCCCTATACCGGCATCGATCGTGACAACAAGGCGATACCGCTGATCTACTTCGAGAACGAATACCTGCGGGTGTTCGGCCCGAACGCCGAGGTCAAGCTGTCGCAGTTCGAGATCAACGACACCCAGCACATCGATTTCAGCCTCGTGGGCCAGTACGACTTCAGTGGCTATGATGCCGATGACTCGCGGGTTTTCGATGGCATGAGCGACCGTAAAAGCAGCTTCTGGGCCGGAGCAAAAATGCAGTGGCACACCGACTGGGTGGACGCCCACGCCGAGTGGCTGGCGGATGTATCGGGCAACAGCAAGGGGCAGCGCTTCAACCTGGGCCTGGAGCGGACCTGGCGACTCGACGAGCACATGACCCTCACGCCCCACGTGACGGCGATGTGGCAGGACAAGAAATACGTCGATTATTATTTTGGCGTGCGCGACAGTGAAGCCCGCATCGATCGCGCGGCCTATGATGGCAAGTCCGCCCTCAATACCGAGTTTGGCGTCCGGGGAAACTACATGTTCGATAAGCACCACTCTGTGTTCCTCGATATCAAGGCGACCCGCTTCGCCAGCGAGATCAAGGACAGCCCGCTGGTAGATCGTTCTACCGAAAACAGCGCGCTGTTCGGCTACCTGTACCGCTTCTGATGAGCCGCATTCTGTTGGTCGAGGACCACGAACGCTTGGCCCAACTGGTCAGCACGGGATTGACGAACGCCGGGATCGCCGTCGATGTGATCAACCGCATGGACGGTGCATGGGCAGCCATCCAGCGGGTGCCCTACCAGGCGCTGATCCTCGATCGCGGCTTGCCGGACGGCGACGGGCTTGTCTTGTTGAAGCGCCTGCGCAGCGCCGGGCTTGGCCTGCCGTGCCTGGTGCTCACGGCACGGGATGCCCTGCATGATCGGGTACAGGGGCTCGATGCCGGTGCCGATGACTATCTGCCAAAGCCGTTTGCCATGGATGAAATGGTTGCCCGGGTGCGGGCTTTGCTGCGGCGCCCCGTGGACTGCCGCCCACTGGCACCCAGCCACGGTGACCTGAGCCTGCAACCCGAGACCGGCACTATGTGCTGTGCGAATGAAAGCATTACCCTGGCGCCGGCGGAAATGCAGATCATGTTGCTGCTGTTGCGCAAGCCTGGGGAAATCGTCCGCCGCCCCAGCATAGAGGCGGCGGGCTGGGGTTTGAGCGAGGCGGTCACGCCGAACGCCCTGGACGTGGCCCTGCACCGTATCCGCCGCAAGCTGCTTGCCATCGGCTCCCGCCAACGCATTGTCAACTTGCGAGGTCTCGGTTATGCGCTCCGCCAGGTCGACGTGGTTGAGTAGCCTCCGGTTCAAGGTGCTGCTGGCCTATATCGCCGGCGTGGCGCTGAGCATTCTGTTGATCGTGTCGGCGGCGTTGGCCCTGGTCAGCTCACAGAGCGACATCCTGTCGGTCATGAACATGGCCGAACGCACCCAGGAGCTGGCGGAGAAACTCCAGTTCGATGCTGGCGGGCGCCCGGTCGGATTCGACCCCAGCGAGGCGGATCGAATCTGGACCTATGACAGCATGGGACAGGAAATCGGCTACCGCGTGCTGGACGCCTCGGCAAACGTGGCCCTGGCGTCCACCGATGCGACCTTCTGGCCAGCGAGTGCCTCGCTGCACCCTTTGGAGCACGAACCGTTCAAGTTCGAGCGCCAGGGCATCTTGATGTACGGTGCCACCGCGCCAGTCGAACACGACGGCCAGACCTGGTTCTTGCAGCTTGCCGTCAGCGAACGGTTGATGGACCTCTTTCACGGCGCCTTCGCGCTGCCCTTCATGGGGGCCGGCATCGTCCTGTTCAGCCTGGTACTGCTCTTCGTCTTTGGTGCCTGCGCCTATGTCATCCTGGGTTATACGCTCAAGCCCTTGCGCGAAGTGTCCGAGTCGGCCGCGGCCATCTCGCCTCGCTCGCTGCATTCGCGCTTGCAGGTCAGCCGCGTACCTTCCGAAGTCTTGCCACTGGTGGACAGTTTCAATCGGGTCCTCCAGCGCCTGGAAAATGGCTACCGGATCCAGCAGGAATTTCTGGCGACAGCGGCGCACGAGTTGAAGACACCGCTGGCGCTGATACGCGCGCAGATCGAATTGATGGCAGACAGTCCCGATCGCAGCGCGCTCCTCAACGACGTCGCCCACATGACCCGCCAAGCCCAGCAACTGCTGCTGTTGACCGAAGCCAGCGAGGCGCAGAACTATAGGTTTGCCGCGGTCGAACTGGCCGATGTCGCGAAAGAAGCCGCCGACTATCTACAGCGCATGGCCGAAGCCGTCGACGTACGCCTGGTGCTGGCCGACGATTGCACGGGCGTTGCCCCCTGGCAGGCTGATCGCAGCGCCCTCTTCACCTTGCTGAAAAACCTGCTGGAGAACGCCCTCCAACACGCCCCTCGAGGCACCGAGGTGCGAGTGGACATCGGCAAGGATCACCTGAGCGTACGCGATTGGGGCCCCGGGGTTGATCGGGAGCAACTGCCGCAGCTGTTCGTGCGCTTCTGGCGCGGGCCCCATCGCCGCGACCATGGCGCCGGCCTGGGCCTGACGATCTGCCAGGAAATCGCCCAGGCCCATGGCTGGACGCTTTCAGCCACAAGAGCGGAACCAGGACTGCTGCTTCAATTGTCTCGCCGGGAACACGCCAGCGACCCCGCCCGGGCTTGAACAGCGCGGGGTCGAACCGGGTACGCGGCCTCAGGCGACCCCGCCGTCGGGCAACGCAAGGGTGTCGGCCTGGGACACGCGGCTTGGCCTGAAGGTCTCGGGCATCGCCAGCAACAGGCCGAATGCCAGCGCGGCAATCGCCGCCAGGGTCAGGAACGCCGCGCTGTAGCCAGCCCCTTGCACCACGAAGCCGGCCAGGCTGTTGCTCAACGCGGCGCCGAGCCCGAACACCGTCGACAACACCCCGAGACTGACGTTGAAGCGCCCGGTGCCCTGGGTCAGGTCCTTGACCACCAGGGGAAACAGCGCGCCAAACAGCCCGGCACCAATACCGTCCAGCAGTTGCACCGCCACCAACCAGTAGGGGTCGTCCGAGAGCACGTACAACACGCCGCGGATGGGCAGGATCAGGAAGCCGGCCAGCAGCAACGGCTTGCGGCCCCAGGCATCGGCCTTGACGCCCACCAGCCACGCCATGGGCACCATGACCAGTTGCGCCGCAACGATACAAGCCGATGTCAACGGCGTGGCCAGGTGCACATTGGCCTGGGCGAGCTTCTGGCTGACCAGCGGGAGCATCGCCGCGTTCGCCAGGTGGAACAGCCCGCAGCAAATGGCGAACAACAGCAGCGTACGGTTATCCAGCAGGACCCGCAGCGTCGAGGGTACAGGGCCGTGAACCAGTTGGCCCGCCTCCAGGCCCCGTGCCACGTCATGGTCGATGGCCTCGGCGGACACGCAACTGACCGCCACGATGCTCGCCAATGCCATGGCGGCCATCAGGTAGAACACCGCGATGGGACCGAACAACCAGGCGAACCCACCCGCCAGCAGCGCGGCGCAGGCATTGCCCGCGTGATTGAATGTTTCGTTGCGCCCCGTGCGCCGTGTAAAGGCCTTGGCGCCGGTAATGCCCAGGGAAATCGCCGCGATAGCCGGCGCAAAGACTGACGCTGCCACGGCGCCGATGGCCTGAGTCAATGCCACCAGGCCAAAGGACGACGTGAACGGAAGCACCAGGCACCCCAGCGTCACCGCCAAGGCCGCCACGGCCACCACGGCACGCTTACTGCGCACCCGGTCGATCAACGCGCCGGCGGGCGCCTGGGCGACGAGCCCGGCCATGGCCGCCACCGTCATCACCACGCCGATGCTGGCCGGGTCCCAGCGATGCACCGCCAGCAGGTAGATCGCCAGATAAGGACCCAAACCATCGCGCACATCCGCGAGGAAAAAATTCAGGCCATCCAGGGAAAGGTTGTTGCGTCGGTCTCGGTTTCGATCCACAGCGGCCTCGACGGGCATTGCCCCAAAGAAAATTGACGCAATGATGTCGCAAAGAATCGAACCGGGCCACCGTGATGAGCGCGGGGCCACTGAGAAAACCGTGGCGAGGGAGCTTGCTCCCGCTGGGTCGCGAAGCGACCCCAAAACCTGCCGAACGCGTAACACAGACACACCGCACCCGCCGGTTCACGACTGCTTCGCAGCCGAGCGGGAGCAAGCTCCCTCGCCACAGGTCCATCGTTGTTTCTTAGGTGAACTGCATGACCTACCAAAGAGCGATGTCGTAGGTAAAGTAGACCCGGTTGCTGTCACGGCCACGGGAAAAGTCCGAGCGATAAACGTAGTTTCGCAACTTCACCCCCAGCCCCTTGAACGTACCCTGCTGCACCACATAGGCGATCTCTGCGTCACGTTCCCACTCTTTGACCGTGGTGTCGGACTTACCGTCGTTGCCGCTCAGGTAGCGGGTGGAGAACGTCAGGCCGGGCACACCGAGGCGCGCGAAGTCGTAGCCGTAACCGAGCATCCAGGTCTTCTCGTCTTCCTCGATGAACTTGCCGATCCCGACGTTGCTGAAGGAGTACACCGTGGCGCCGCTGACGTAAGGCAGGCCCGCCTCGCCGCTGAGGGTCTGGTAACCGGCGCTCAGTGTGTGGCCGGCAACGGCATAGGACAGCGACCCGCTGAGCATGTCGTTGTCGATCTTGCCGCCGTAGGCCGACCCCGAATCGACGCTGTTGAAGTAGCGCAGGTCGCTGGTCAATACCCCGGCGCCCAGGGGCAGATCATGCTGGATGCCAACGAAGTTCTGTCGATAGAAATTCTCCAGCTCGCCATAGAAGTAGCTCAGGCGGATGTGCTTGCCCAGCTTGTAGTCGGCGCCGGCATAGCTGAAGTCACCGGACTTATCGCCGCCGTAGCCGTCCGGCACGATGGGCATGCTGTCACTCGAATCCCGCAGCTTGAAACGCTCCAGGTGTCCGCCGGTGACGGTGAGGTTGTCAATGTCGTTGCTGCTGATCTGGGTGCCTTGGTAAGTCTGGGGCAACAGCCGCGCATCGTTGTAGACCAGCACCGGGGTCTTGGGCAGCAAGGTACCGTATTTGAGCGTGGTCTTGGCCAGCCGGGCCTTGGCGGTCATGCCCGCACTGGCGAACTCGTCGGCGGCGCGACCGTCGTCATGCACCGGCAGCAGACCGGTGCCACTGCGACCACGCCCGGAATCGAGCTTGACCCCGAGCAGGCCCAGGGCATCGACCCCGAAGCCGAGGGTGCCCGGCGTAAAGCCTGACTGGTAATCCAGCAGGAAGCCCTGGGCCCATTCGGTGCGCTCACTCTTGGCGGTCCTCGCCGCCCGGGCGCTCATACCGTGCTCGTCGCGGAAATTTTCGTTGAAGTAGACGTTGCGCAATTGCAGCTTCAGCTTGCTGTCATCGATGAAACCTTCGGCGCTGGCCGTGGCCAGGGGCAACAGGCCAAGGATTGGAAACAAAGCCCCGCGGGTCAGCAAAATGGTCATGTCTGGCTACTCGTTGTTGTTATTGGGCACGCAGGCCGGCGCACACCCGCTTGCGAGGGCATGTCAGGGCAGAAAGATAAAAGTGTGTGTCGGGTGAATCAGGAAAACAGCGTCAGCGCCCCGGTCAGCAAGGCCAGCGCGGTAATCACCAGGGACGTGAGCACCGCCCACTTGACGGTGGCTTTCTGGAAGTCGCCCAAGTCGCGGTCGACCATGCCCACCAGCAACAGGGTCGAGGCCACCAGCGGGCTCATCAGGTGCACCGGCTGGCCGAGAATGGAGGCCCGGGCAATTTCCACCGGATCGATCCCGTAGGCAGCCGCGGCGTTGGCCAGGATCGGCACGACACCGAAGTAGTAGGCATCGTTGGACAATACGAAGGTCAGCGGCATGCTGGTAATCGCCACCACCAGCGGGAACAGATGGCCCCAGGAAGGCGGAATCCAATCGACCAGGGTCTGTGCCAGCGCATCGACCATTTTCGTTCCGGAGAAGATCCCGGCGAAGATGCCCGCAGCAAACACCAGCAGGACCACGGTCATGGCGTTACCCGAATGGGCGAGAATGCGCTCCTTCTGAATATCCAGTTGCGGATAGTTGATCATCAGCGCCAGGACGAAACCGATCAGGAACAGAATCGCCGAGTGCATGAGCCCCATCACCAGCGCGACCATCACCGCAACCACCAGCAGCAGGTTGACGTAGGCCAGTTTCGGGCGCTTGTGTGGCGTGTCCTCGATGATCGCGTTGATGTAGCAGTCACCGCCACCGCTTTGCAGCTGGACGTTGCCGATACGCTTGCGCTCGGCACGGCCCAGCAGGAAGGCCGTGAACACCACCCACATCGCACCGCCGATCATGGTCGGCAGCAACGGCACGAAATACTCACCGGCATCCAGGCCCAGCGCTGCGATCGCACGGGTCGCCGGGCCGCCCCAAGGGGTCATGCCGCTCATGATGCTCAGGGAGAGCATGGAAATGGTCGCCAGGATCATCGGGTTCATGCCGATGCGCTTATACAGCGGCAGCATCGCGGCACAGGTGATCATGTAGGTCGTCGTGCCGTCACCGTCCAGTGCCACCAACAGCGACAGCAGCGCGGTGCCCACGGCGATTTTCATCGGGTCGCCATTGACCCGCTTGAGGATCTTGCGGATCAGCGGGTCGAACAGACCGGCGTCGATCATCAGGCCGAAAAACAGGATCGCGAACAACAGCAGTGCCGCCGAGGGCGCGACCATTTTCAGGCCGTCCAGCATCATCTTGCCGGTGGTCCCGCCAAAGCCGCCGAGCACGGCAAAGACGATGGGCACTACCGTCAGGGCGACAATCGGGGACAACCGTTTGGTCATTATCAGGAAGGTGAAGACCACCACCATGGCCAAGCCAAGTAAAGCGAGCATATGTCAGATCTCTTGTTGTTATGAGTAGCTTGGCAGACACCCAGGCACACGCCCTCCCACCCGCCAGGCAACACGCTGAAGTGTGCCTGGCGCAGAGGTATCGAATGAGCTTGCGGTGCTGTCGAGTCAGCCGTGAGCGGCTAGATGTGTTTGGCGACCTTCGCGCCGTCCCAGCTCGAGTCCGTTGCCGGGGTCTGTGCCAGGGCGGGTTTGCCATCCAGGGTCTGCAACAGCACTTCGCGGTCACAGGCATTCTCCGAGAGGGAGATCACCACGGTCGCGACGGCGTTGCTCGCCAGGCTGGTCAACGCCCGCGCTTCGGACATGAACCGGTCGATCCCGATCAATAGGGCCAGGCCCGCCAGGGGAATGTCGTGGATGACCGTCAAGGTCGAGGCCAGGGCGACAAACCCGCTGCCGGTCACACCCGCGGCACCCTTTGACGACAGCAGCATGATCGCCAGCATGGTGATGACCTGGGTCAGCGTCAGGTCGATGTTGCAGGCCTGGGCAATGAAGATCGCCGCCAGCGACAGATAGATCGCCGTGCCGTCGAGGTTGAACGAGTAGCCGGTCGGCAGCACCAGCCCCACGACCCCTTTCTTGCACCCCAGGGCCTGGAGTTTTTCCAACATCCGCGGCATTACCGGTTCAGTCGAGGACGTGCCGAGCACCACCAGGAACTCTTCACGCAGATAACGCAACAGCTTCCACAGGCTGAAACCGTGGGCGCGGCAAAGGCTGCCCAACACCACGAAGACGAAGAAGGCGCAGGCGATATACAAGGTCATGATCAACTTGGCCAGCGAGCCCAGCGACGTGATGCCGTACTGCCCCACCGTGAAGGCCAAGGCCCCGAAAGCGCCAATCGGAGCGAAACGCATCAGGTAGGAGAAAATCTTGAACACCATGTGCGAAGCCGATTCCAGGACCTCCAGCACAGGTTTGCCGCGCTCGCCCAGGGACGATAGGGCAAAACCGCAGAGCACCGCGATAAACAGCACCGGCAGCACCTCGCCTTTATTGAAGGCGCCGATGAAGGTGTCGGGAATGATGTGCATGAAGAAGTCCACCACGCTCAGTTTCGCGGCGGATTCGGTGTACTGCGACAGCCCCTGGGTACTCAACTGCGTCGGGTCGATGTTCATGCCCGCGCCGGGCTTGAACAGGTAGACCGACACCAGGCCGATGATCAGGCTGATCACCGTCAGCGCCAGGAACAACAGCATGGTCTTGCTCAACAAACGCCCCAGCGAGCGCTTGTCGCTCATACCGGCGATGCCAGTGACAATGGTGCAGAACACCACTGGCGCAATCATCATCTTGATCAGTTTGATGAAGGCATCGCCCAGCGGCTTCAAGGCAATTGCCTGTTGCGACCAGAAGTGCCCGACGACCACGCCCAGCAGCACGGCGCAGATGATCTGGAAGTAGAGCGATTTAACAACTTTCATGGCATCACCCATTTTTAGAATTGTTCTGATGCAAAAGACCCTGGCGACCAGGGCTACCCGGCCAGCCGTTGGGACGCCGTGGCGTAGACGTAACCTGAGAAAAGCCGGCGCGCGGTACGTACTACCGAAGCCCGAATGGTCTCACCCTTTTCACCGGTGTAGGACAGTACGACATCAATACCGCCACTTGGGTGTTCGATCCGAACCTGTTGCAAGCGCGGTTCACTGACGTTGCCGAGCAACTGTGCAACGACGCTGCCTTCGGTTACGCACGCCGTGGCCAGGCCGATGGAGCCGGTGATCGCCAGGGCGCGGTGACAGTTGTGCGGCATGAAGTAGCGCACCTGGATCGTCCCGCCGCACTTGGCCGGAGACACCAGCACCGGCTTGGGAATGACCTTGTCGCTGACATCGCCCAGGCCCATCGCCAGGCCGGCTTTCAACCGCAAGGACTCCAGCCGCTGCAGGAAGGCTTTATCGGCGTCCAGTTCGGCAGGGCTTTCGTCACCGCGTTTACCGAGCTGGCTGGCCTCGACGATCATCATCGGCATCGCCATGTCGATGCAGGTCACCGGAATGCCGTCGATCAGGTCCAGGAGTTGCCCGGTCGGGAAGAGTTTCCCCGTCTTGCTGCCCGCCGCATCGAGAAACGTCAGTTGTACCGGAGCGGCTGTGCCAGGCACGCCGTCGATGGCGGTGTCGCCTTCATAGCTGACCTTGCCTTGCGGGGTTTGCACTTCGGCATTCACGAAAGTCCCGGTGTTGAGGTTGCGAATGCGCACCCGGGTCAGGTCGCCGGAAGGCTTGACCAGCCCCTGCTCGATGGCGAACGGGCCGACGGCGCAGAGCATGTTGCCGCAGTTGGGGGCGGTATCGACCCGACGCTGGGAAACCATGACTTGGACGAACAGATAATCGACATCCGCGTCAGGGTGCAGCGATGGGCTGACGATCGCCACTTTGCTGGTCTGTGGGCTGCCGCCACCGATGCCGTCGATTTCCAGCTCGTGGCCGGAGCCCATCAGGTTGAGCAGCAGCTCGTCACGTTCGGCGATGGCGACCGGCAGATCCCAGGCGAGAAACACCGGGCCTTTGGACGTACCGCCGCGCATTAGCACACAAGGAATTCGCTGCATGATCACTAACTCTTGTTGATCAATCTGGATAATTGATGCTCTGGACACAAGAGTGGCAAAGTTTGAAAAGTGTTTCCAATGCAAAGATCAGAGAGATTATTGCGTTTCACAAATGAATTACTTTACGATGATTTGCACTGCGCATCCCCTCTGCGGTGAGGTAGAACATGGAATATGAGCTCCAGGACATACGATCTTTCGTGAAAATCGCCGAACTGGGCAGTTTCCACGAAGCTGCCGATGCGCTGCATCTGTCACAACCGGCCCTGAGCCGACGGATGAAAAAACTCGAGGAAGGCCTGGGAACCGCTTTGCTCGATCGCACGACCCGCAAGGTCAGCCTGACGAGTGTCGGCCGTGACTTCCTGCCCAAGGCGCGGCGCCTGCTGGATGATTTCGACGACTCGATTCTCAACATCCGCGAGCTGGCGGAGCGGCAGATCGGCCGGGTGACCTTGGCGTGCATCCCCACGGCGGCGTTCTATTTCCTGCCTTCGGTGATCCGCCTCTACAACGAGCGCTACCCGAAAATCCGCATCCGCCTGCTCGACCTCAGCGCCAACGAAGGGCTCGAAGCCGTGCTGCGCGGCGAAGCCGACTTCGGCATCAACATGATGAGCGGCCAGCACCCGGACATCGAGTTCGTGCCCCTGGTCAACGAACCCTTTGTGCTGGCCTGCCGACGCGACCATGAATTGGCTGAACGCAGTGCGGTCACCTGGTCGGAACTCAGCGACTATCGGCTGATCGGGGTCGGGCGCCTGAGCGGCAACCGCATGCTGCTGGACCACGCGCTGTCGGGCCTGAGCTGGCGCCCACAGTGGTTCTACGAAGTTCAGCACTTGTCTACGTCGCTGGGACTGGTCGAGGCCGGCCTGGGCGTGTCGGCGATGCCCAGCCTGGCCATGCCGGCCGGGGATCATCCAACCCTGGTCAGCGTGCCGCTGATCGAGCCGGTGGTAAACCGCTCCCTGGGCCTGGTCTACCGCCGGGGCGCATCGCTCTCCCCGGCCGCGGAGAAATTCGTCTCGATCCTGCTTGAGCAGTGGCCGCAATGAAGCGAGCGTCTCCACACCACCAGCGCGGCGAGGCTGATCGAGGCGCCCAGCAGGCTGACCGCCATCCAGCCCCACAGCGCATAGACCTGGGTCGCGGCGGTCGCGCCCAATGCGCTGCCCACCGAGTAGAAACACATGTAGGCACCGACCATGCGACTCTGGGCGTCGGGCCGCGCGGCGAAAATCAGGCTCTGGTTGGTAACGTGCACGGCTTGTACCGCGAAGTCGAGTAGCACCACGCCGCAGACCAGTGCGATCAGGGAGCTCTCGGTAAACGCGATGGGCAGCCAGGAGAACGTCAGGAGCCCCAGCGACAAACCGGTAACCCGTTGTCCAAAACCTTGATCCGCCCAACGACCGGCGCTTCTGGCCGCCAGGGCACCGGCGACACCCGCCAGGCCAAACAGGCCAATGGCCGTGTGTGAAAGTGACAGCGGCGCGGCGCTCAACGGCAGCACCATCGCAGTCCACAACACCGAAAAAGCGGCAAAGATCAGCAAGGCCAGCAGGCCTCTGGTCCGTAGCATCGGCTCGGTCACGAACAGCACGAACAGCGAGCGGATGAGCGCCAGGTAGGGCTGCCGGTGACGGGGCGACACAGCGGCGGGCACCACGACCCAGAACACTGCCGCGATGGCCAGCATCAAGCCCGAGGACACGAAATAAACCCCGCGCCAGCCCGCCAGGTCGGCGATCACCCCGGAGGTGAACCGCGCCAGGAGAATCCCCAGGACAATGCCACTGGTGACGGTGCCCACGGTCTGTCCCCGTTGGGATGGCGAGGACAGCACGGCGGCATAGGCCACCAGCACCTGGACGACCACCGCCAGCAACCCCATCACGACCATGGCGCCCAGCAAAGCCAACCAATGCTGGGCTGCGCCGACGGCCGCCAGCGCGATGGCTGACAACACCAATTGCGCGAAAACCAGCCGTTTACGGTCGACCCTGTCCCCCAGCGGGACGATGAACAGCAACCCCAGCGCGTACCCCACCTGGGTGGCCGTCACCACTCCCCCGATCAATCCGGAAGCGACACCCAGGCTCTCGGCCATCGAGGCGAGCAAGGGTTGGGCAAAGTAGACATTGGCGACGGCCAGGGCGCAGGTCACGGAAAACAATAACGTGAGCGAAGGCGAAAGCCCCGATGACCCCGTGTAGGAGCTGCCGAAGGCTGCGATCTTTTGATCTTTCGCTTGAGACTCAAGCGTCGAGGGAAAGATCGCAGCCTCGCTTCGCTCGTCAGCTCCTACAGGCCAGCGAGAGCAAGCTCCCTCGTCACCCTGACTTTCCGAAGGCTGCTGGGTGAAACAGTCGGCCTCTGCTGTCATGCACGTCTCCTTGGCGCTAAACTGGTTTCAATTAAAAACCTGTCTGAATTGTTGCTTGATCAGGTTTCAATTTGCAACCACAAAATTCCGGCCAACTTGGCAATGCTTTCCAGAGGGTCAATAAAATGGAAACCGCTTCATCGCAAAACAACGAATGCCCGGTCGCCAGGACACTGGATGTGATGGGTGATCGCTGGTCACTGATGATCATCCGCGACGCATTCGACGACATCCGTCGATTCAGCGAATTTCAAAAGAGCCTGGGCGTGGCCAAGAACATTCTGGCTTCGCGACTCAAAGCCTTGGTCGAGGCCGGCGTATTCGACGTTCGACCCGCCTCGGATGGGAGCGCCTACAAGGAGTACGTCCTGACAGAGAAAGGCCGGGAGATCTTTCCGGTGGTGGTCAGCCTGCGACAGTGGGGCGAACGTTTCCTGTTCGAGCCGGGGGAAACCCGTTCCGTGCTGTTGGACAACGCCACCGGCCAGGCCCTCATGCCGATGGAAGTGCGCTCGGCACGTGGCGAAAAACTTGGACCCTTTGATTGCCACAGATTGAGACTTGTTGACGGCGAATCGTAAAGCGACAGCAGAATCGTCCCATGCCAGAACGATTCTGACACCGTCGCCTCGCGCCCTTCGTCCCCATCAGGCTAGGTTTTCCAGCAGCTTCAGGGCCTGGTCGAAATCGAAGCGATCGGCGTACTGGACGACCCGACGTAACTGCTCGGCCAGCCTGGGGTCTGACGTCAGCCCCGATAACTCGTGCAGGACGGTCAGTGCTTGCGTGTCACTCTCGGCCAACAGCTCCCTGGCTTGGGCCAACCGCACCTGCCACTCGGCATCAGAAAGTGACACGGGCAGCGACTCGCTGGATGTCTGTGGCTCCGCCACCCCCGCCAGCCCTGCCAACACCAGGTTCAGGCAACGCTCCACCGCCAACAGTCGCTCAGTCACGACCGCTTCCTGGGCACCGGTCAGGCAAGCCTGCTCCAGGGCGAAGGCAGCCTGCGCGACGGCCTTGGCCCCAATGCTACCTGCAGTGCCCCGCAGGGTATGGGCCAGTCGTGTCGCCGCCGAGGAGTCTGCACCGTCTCGGGCGAGCAGGAACTCGCTTCGAAAAGCGCTCTGGCTGGCGCGGAACTTGCGCAGCAGGCGCAGGTAGAGTTCGACCTTGCCCATGCTGGTGGCGAGGCCGGCCGCCAGATCAATACCGGCAAGTTCAGCGGGCAGGCCCACGGCGACCGCCCCGGGAAACGGAGAGACTTCGGTTGCCTGGACGGTACGACCGGGCTTGGGATGAATCCACTTGGCCAGCGTAACGAACATACCCTCGATGTTCAGCGGTTTGGAGATATGGTCGTTCATACCGCAAGCCAAGGCCCGCTCGCGGTCCCCCGCCATGGCATCGGCCGTCATGGCGATCACGGGCAGCCCGGCCCAACGCGACTGCTCGCGAATCATGCGGGTTGCGGTATAGCCGTCCATCACCGGCATCTGGCAGTCCATCAACACACCATCGATATCCGCGTCACGCGCCAACTGATCAAGCGCCTCTTGGCCGTGTGTAGCCAGGCACAGCTCGATGCCAGCGCTCTCCAGCAGCTCGCAGGCCAACTCGCGGTTCAGTTCGTTATCTTCGACAAGCAGCAGACGCGCGCCACGCAGGCTAGCCATCGCCTGGGCGCTCTGCCCGGATCGCTCGCTGGCCCGGGTGTCGGCCTGGGGGACCTTGCCGAGCACGGTGCCGATGGCCTCAAGCAGAGTGGACGGCGTCACCGGTTTGGTCAGCACCACCGGCAACTGGATACCGTGCCGACTGGCCTCTTCGCGCGCCTCCTCGCGCCCGAATGCGGTGACCATGATGACCGAAGGTGTTCGCGCCAGATCGGTGGCGTGCATCTGCCGCACCGTCTCCACGCCGTCCATGCCCGGCATGCGCCAGTCCATCAACACCAAGTCATAGGCCAATGCCTTGCGCTCCGCATCGACCAGCCTCCCCAACGCCACCCGCCCACTCTCCGCCACATCCACCTCAACGCCAAAACTGCGCGCCATGCCGGAGAGAATCTCGCGTGCACTAGCGTTGTCGTCGACCACCAGCACGCGAACGCCCAACAGTTCGTCGGCGGTGAACATTCGCCGCGGCTGAGCGTCGCGTTGCACGCCGAGGCTCACCTCGAAATGGAAGATGGAGCCGCGACCGGGCTCGCTCTCCACCCAGATACGTCCGCCCATCAGCTCCACCAAGTGCTTGGAGATCGCCAGGCCCAGGCCGGTGCCACCATACTTGCGCGTGGTGGAGCTATCTCCCTGGCTAAACGGCTGGAACAGCCGACTGCATTGTTCGGCGGTCATGCCGATGCCGCTATCACGCACCCAGAAATGCAACTGTGCCTGCTCCTCGCCACCGCCCATTTGCTCCACGCCCACCACGACCTCGCCTTGCTCGGTGAACTTTGCCGCATTGTTGCCCAGGTTGATCAGCACCTGGCCCAGGCGCAACGGATCCCCCATCAGTGCGGTAGGCAGGCCCGGCGGGGTGCTGAATAACAGCTCCAGGCCTTTATCCTCGACCTTCAGGCCAATCATGCTGACGAAGCCTTCGAGCACGTCCTCCAAGTGGAAGGGAATGTATTCGAGATGCATCCTGCCGGCCTCGATCTTGGAGAAATCGAGGATATCGTTGATGATTCCCAGCAGATTCTCCGCCGAGCGGTGCACCTTCTCGATGTAGTTACGCTGCCGATGGTCCAGGTCAGTGCGCAGGGCCAGATGGCTCATGCCAATGATGGCGTTCATCGGCGTGCGGATCTCGTGGCTCATGGTGGCCAGGAAATCACTCTTGGCCCGGGTTGCTTCCTCGGCAATTTCCCGCGCCAGATGCACTTCGGCCTCGGCGGCCTTGCGGTCGGTAATGTCGAAATACCAGTTGGCGCGAATGACCCGCTCGCGCTGCTCCAGTGTCGCCGCCGAAACCAGCACATCGAAGCGCTCCCCCTCACTACGCTGCAGGGTGGCCTCGAAGTTCAGCACCGCGCCCTGCCCCGCCGCTGCGACAAAGCGCTGGTGTGCCTGCTGATCGACCCAGAAACGTCCCGGGTCCACGCCTTCGAGTTGCGCAATATCGACGCCGAACAGTTTTTCGAACTGCGGGTTGCAGTAGGTCGGACGGCCTTCGATGTCCCTGATCAGCATCGCCACCGGACTGCTGTCGAGTACCGCGCGTAGTTGCGCTTCGCTGACCTTGAGCGCCGCCTGCAATTGGCGGCGCTCACTGACGTCGCGTACCGAGGCGCACACACATATTCCGCGTCCTTCCAGGGCAGGCAAGCGTGACAAACCGATTTCCACGGAAAACAGACTGCCGTCCTTGCGCACACCCTGCAGGTCGTCCAGGCCGGCACCCATTTGTCGAGTATCACCATGGGCCATGAAGCCATTGCGCAGCTCAACGTGGCGCCCGCGGCTCGAGACCGGCACCAGGCGCTCGATCGCCTCGCCCACCAACTCGCCGGCGCTGTAGCCGAACAACCGATCCAGTTGCTGGTTGGTCCGCAGGATACGCCCGTCAGTGCCCACCACCAGCATGCCGTCCGGCGCCGCCTCGATGATTCCGCGGTACCAGGCCTCGGTGGCGCGCAGTGCCGATTGCTGGGCTTCAAGCTCCTGGGCCTGGCGCTCCAGTTGCAGCGCCTGCTCCGCCATTTCATCGGCTTGACGACGGGTCTCCGCCAACAGAGCCTGGACAGCCTGATTACGCTCCAGGATGGCCATCGCCGCAGCCAAGCGAGGGGTGGCTTCCTGAAGCAGCAGTGACTGGTCATCATCCAAGGTCTTTAATCCAGCAAGTTCGAGCACGCCCAACAGTCGCTCGCCACGCAGAATCGGTTGCAGCAGCAGGCAGGTGGCCGGGATTTCGCCCAGTTGCGAGTGCAGGCGCCAATATTGTTCCGGTAGTGCCTGCATCTGGCGTGCCTGGCGATCGACTGCGCACTGGCCCAGCAGGCCATCGCCGAACATGACCTGCGCTTGCGGAGGCCGCTCGGAATCGGTGGCGTAGCCGCCCATCAGCACCAATCGGGTGGCGTCCTGGTGGGCGCCATAGAGAACGCCCTGACCAATACCGAGCAGATTCGCCATGTGTTGCAAGAACACCTGCGCCAGTTCGCCAGGACCCTCCGCCTGTTGCAGATCGATTTGTAGCTGGGCGATTTGCGCCTTGACCGACCGCTGGCGCTCCAGTTGCTGGGATTCGATCTGCAGTTTGGCGATGGCCCGCGCCAAGTCGCCGGTCTCGTTGTTCAAGTCAGTATGCGGGATCGGTTGGTCGAGTTTCCCTGCCGCCAACTGATCCACGGCAACTCGCACTCGGTTGAGCGGGTGGCGGATCGATTGGCTGACCAGCCAGCACAGCAGCAGCGCCAGCGACAATCCGCCGAGCAGCAGGATGTAGGTCAAGGTGGAGCTGCGCTCGGCAAACTCGGCAATGTCCTTGGCTGTGTCGCGGATCGAAGCCTCTTTTACCTGAGCGACGGCGTTCAACAGAGCATCGGCCTGCTGGTCAAGGTGCTGGAATTGACTGCTGTTGAGCAGCAGCAATGCCTCGCCCTGGCGGCCCAGATCGATCATTGCAAAGGCGCGCTCCCCTTCCCGCTGCAACTGTTGCAGCAGCACATCGAACTCGGCGAGGCGCGCCAGGTTTTCCGGACGCCTCAGGGTTGATTTGGCTTCGGCCAGGGAGCGGTGCAGTCGGGCTTGGGTATCCCGCAATTGTTGCAGCGATTCAATGCGCACCTCGGCGCTGTCCGTTCCCACGGCACGCTGCAGCGTCTGTACCAGATGCGGCAATTGCACTCGAACTTCGTGCAGGTGCTCCATGCCCACCAGTTCCTGGCTATAGAGGTTCTGCATGTCCTGTTTCAGCGACTCCTGGCTACGCAGACTCTGTACGCCCAGGATCAGCACCAACAACAGCAGTGTGGCAAAGCCGAGGACCAGTTTGTGGAGAAGCGAAAGACGCTCAAGCAGGGTTCGTAATCTGACCATGACATACCCCAGTATCCACAACAAAGAGGCTGGCGAAGGCGCTTTGTAGTACTTCGCTCAAGGTTTGCGGGCAATACGTTCCAGGGCAGCCGCCTGCTTGGCCATGTCCTGATCGCTGTCGGCGAAACGCTGTGCAATGGCATGGAACTGTTCGACGTTCGCCAGGAAGGTATCGCAAATGTCTGGATCGAAGTGTGAGCCACGTCCCTGTCGGATGATCTCGACAGCCTCCTCATGGGGCATGCCCAATTTGTATACCCGTCGACTGATCAAGGCGTCGTAGACATCCGCTACCGCCATCAGTCGGGCGCTGATGGGAATCTCGTCCCCCGCCAACGCCTGTGGGTATCCGCTGCCGTCCCATTTCTCCTGGTGACTGTAGGCGATCTCCTTGGCCAGGCTGAGGAAGTCCACTTGGACACCCAGCTGGTCCTCGGCACGCTGGATGGCATCGCGCCCCAATGTGGTATGGGTCTTCATGATCTCGAACTCCTCGGCAGTGAAGCGCCCCGGCTTGAGGAGGATGTGATCAGGAATGCCGATCTTGCCGATATCGTGCAACGGTGCCGACTTGAACAGCAGACGGATCGTGTCATCGTTGAGGAAATGGTTGAAGCGAGGGTGATCGCGCAACTGCTCGGCCAGGACCCTCACGTAGTGCTGAGTCCGGCGGATATGGTTGCCAGTCTCGTTATCGCGAGTCTCTGCCAATGAGGCCATGGCCTGGATGGTCACGTCCTGGATAGCCATGACCTCGCGGGTACGCCGCTGCACCTCTTTCTCCAGGTAATCGTTCTGATCACGCAGGAAGTCTGCCGCTGCCTTGAGCTTGAGCTGGGTATCCACCCGCGCCAAGACCAAGGGTGGACTGATCGGCTTGGTGATGTAGTCGACCGCGCCCAGCTCCAAGCCATGGACTTCATCCTCGACCGCCGCCAGGGAGGTGAGAAAAATGATAGGAATGTCGCAGGTACGCGGATCATGCTTGAGTTGGTCCGCGACCTCATGACCGGACAGTCCGGGCATCATCACATCCAGCAGGATCAGGTCCGGTAACGAGTCACCTTTGAGCACTCGCAGGGCTTTCTCACCACTGTTCGCAGCCTTGACCCGGTAACGATCCTTGAGCAGATCAGTCATCAGCATCAAATTATCAGGCGTGTCGTCAACCACCAGAATGGTGGCATGGGGATAGCGGCTCTGTTCGGCACTCATGGCTCGCGACTCCTTTGCCAGAGATGTTGGCATCCCTAGAGGGACTTATTTCTGCCCTCTCAATGGCCGTGAGCTTAGCTGTACTTCTCCACCGCCGCCGCACCATTCACCGGCTCAGCCCGCACCTCCCTACGTATTGCAAAGAACTTCTAACCTTTGAGTATCAGTGACATGTCCGGGTACCTGGCACACATGAAATCGACAAACGCCCGCACCTTCGGCGCAGCAAGACGCCGGGACGTGTGCAGGACCCAGAGTTCGGCTTCTTTCCCAGATACCGTGCCCCACTGGACCAACTCGCCACTGGCCAGCTGGTTCCATGCCATCGACTGCGGGATAAGGGCCGCCCCACCACCGGCGATGGCCGCATCGCGGATCATCAGGAACGAAGAGAACCGCAGCCTGGGGACCGGTTCCAGAACCAAGTGGCCGCCATCGAGTGTCCATTGGGTGGGCTCGAAACCGGACGCCACAATGCCGGGAACCGAGCGGATGGCCCCGGGTGCAGGCATTGGCAGTTCAGGCGCGGCCACCACCACCAGCCGGTCCTTGGCGAAACAGCGACCGACTAAAGCGCTGTCCGGGCTGGGGTTGATCCGGATGGCGACATCGAATTGTTCCTCGACGAGATCCACCACGCGATCCTCCGCAACGACCTCGATCGTGACGTCAGGGTAAGCCGCGCAAAACTCTGCGCCGATGCGTCCCATCGCCAGCTGCGAGAACAGGACCGGGGCAGCGACACGCAAGCGTCCGCGCGGCGTCGATACGCCCTCCTTCGCCGCTGCCATGGCTTCGGCCACCTCGGCCAGCGGCCCTTCGGCCCTGGCCATCAGCAGCGCACCGGCCTCGGTGAGCTTCAGGCCACGGGCGCTGCGCTCGATCAGCCTGACCCCCAATTGCTCCTCAAGGTCGGCGATGCGGCGCGACAAGGTTGCCTTGGATATTCCGCTGGCACGGCTTGCCTTGCCCAACCCCTCGTTCGTGGCCACGAGGGTGAAATCGATCAGTGCGTTCAGGTTCATGGCGTTCCACTTTTGCAACGGAGTGTCTACATCCTGGTGTCTTCGATTTATTCCTGCAACACCCTATCGTTTGTCCATCGCAACGGGCCGACAAGGTCGTGGCGGACGTTCTGACTCACCCACCCTTTGCAGGAGATTCAAAATGAGCATTCTCGTTACCGGCGCCACGGGCACCCTCGGTTCACTCATCATTCAACGCCTCGCCAGCGCAGGCGCCGAGGTCAAAGCCCTGGTGCGCCAGCCGGGCAAGGGCACTTTCCCGGTGGGCGTCACTGAAGTCGTTGCCGACCTCACCGACGTCCCTTCGCTGCGCAACGCACTGGCATCGGTGCGTACGCTGTTCCTGCTCAACGCCGTGACGCCCGACGAGGTGACGCAAGCCCTCATCACCTTGAACCTCGCTCGCGAGGCCGGCATCGAGCGCATCGTCTACCTGTCAGTGATCCATGCCGACAAGTTCACCTACGTGCCGCACTTCACCGGCAAGCATACGGTGGAGCGCATGATCGAAAGCCTCGACATCCCGGCGACCATCCTGCGCCCGGCTTACTTCATGCAAAACGAATTCATGGTCCAGCAGACGATTCAGGACTACTCGGTGTACCCGATGCCGATCGGCTCGGCGGGCGTGTCGATGATCGATACCCGGGACATCGCCGATATCGCCGCTGCCGAGTTGCTGCGTCGCGACAAGGCACCTTCGGCCCTGGATCGGGTCACCCTGGAGTTGGTCGGCCCGCACGCACTGACCGGTACCGCCGTGGCGAAAATCTGGAGCGCCGCCCTGGGTCGCGAGGTCGCCTACGGCGGTGACGATGTGATCGCCTTCGAAGCACAATTGGCTGCGTACGGCCCTGCCTGGCTGGCTTATGACATGCGCCTGATGATGTCCGGTATCCAGAGGTTTGGCATGCAGGCCGCTGAAGGCACCGTGGAACGGCTCCAGGCGATTCTGGGACGCCCGCTGCGCACCTATGAAGACTTCGTTCGCGAGGCTGTCGCCGGGGTTTGAGTAACCACCACACCGCTCAACATACTAGGCCAACGGGCCGCTGGATATCGAGCCCGAACTCTGACTGGACCGCCTGGACAATGCCGCTGATGACATCGGTCACCAACAGCTTTCCCTTGTTGGCGCTGGACCCCAGCGCAGAGGACAGAACCCCGCTCGCAGGCACCCATTCGATCCGCGTTGGGTACATGTCATAGACCGGGAACTCGGCCGGCCCGTGGTCAGGAATCTTGTCCAGGGCAACCATCGCTGGGTAGTAATGCAACATCATCGAGGTTTCGATGACCGCTGCATGTTCCAGGGCGATTCCCGGAAAGCCGTCCACAAAAATCTTGTCGAGCGTCCGTGGGTTGATGAACTCCCAGTGTTCCAGGCGCATGACTTCCAGCCCGCTGTCCGGGCCAATGTCGCGCATTGCCAGTTCTATGCCCTCGGTCACGAACCACTGGTTTTCATAGTGCCCGATCACCAGTACCAGCCGCTTCACACCGTGACGATGAAACTCACGGATGGAATCCCGAACCATGGCGATCAGGGTTGCACCGTCCACGCTGGTTGTGCCACAGAAGTGCTGCCCGCCGCCACACTTGGGCTGGGATTTATAGCCATAGGACAACGTCGGGGCGACGATGCCGTCGATTGCCCGGGCCACATCCTCGCTGATAGCGCTGGCCAGTAAGGCGTCGGTTCCCAAAGGCAAGTGAGGTCCATGCTGCTCCGTTGCGCCGATGGGAAGAAACACCACGGCGCCTGATTGCACCCGATGCTTGTACTCGACCCAACTGATGTTATCCATCCGAACACTGTTCATGAGGTTGTCCTCCTGATGTCATTTCAAGGTGGCGAGCACTTCGGCGCATGACAGCCATCAGCGCCGAGGTGATGCCGCGTGGGCTTATGCGCGCGGCGGGTACCACGACTCTGGTTCCGGATAATCCCAATCGGAAGGAAATGCATAGGTTTCAAATACGGTGGTGGTATCGGCCTCGGTACCAAAGAACGCGAAATGATTCACGCCCATCCAAGAACCTGACTGAACGCATTTGAAACCACGTCGCTCCAGTTCAGCGAGACGATCTTCGAACGGAATGTTGTTGCAGTCATACGCGACGTGTTGGATGCCTTCGCCATGCTTGTCCAGGAAATCGGCGAAGATTGTCGGCCCGGAAACAGGTTCCATCAATTCCCAGACCATGTTTCCGGACTGTGCGAAACAGACTTTCAGTACAAAGTCGGCCGGCTCACCGTGGTAAGTCTGGTTCTGGGTGTTTTCCGGGCTGAAGGTGTAGACCCGCCACGGGCCGATCCCCAGCTTGAGCAAGCCATCCATGGTGCGTCTGTGGTCACGCGTCACGATCGCGATTTCCACGACATTGCCCAGAAACGCATCGATCTCGGCACCGCCGTTCAACGCCGCCAATACATTGGTTTGTTCAAGATGAGACATTTGCATAACCTCGCTTAATGAATAACAACATTGTTTTTACTTAGCCATGGCCGACGAGCGAGCAACTTCCGCCTGCCGGGATCGGTGCAACACATAATAAATACCGCCGCCGACAGCAAACCCTGCCAACCAAGACAGATCAATACCGCCCAATGCCATCGCCAGGGGACCTTGCAGTGATTTAATAGTGCCTACTTGGAATAACCAAGCCGCCAGGACGCCAGTTGCAAGTGCAAACAGGCCTTTCCAATTCACGTCCGTGCAGGCACTTTCCAAGTGATGACAATAAAGCGATTGAAGATCGAGCTGACCACGGCGAATCAGGAAGAAATCAACCAGTGTGATACCGGCCCAGGGACTGATCCACACCACGAAGAAAACCATCAGGTTCTCAAAGGTATGCACGAATTCACCTGATTGCAGGAACAGATAGAGGATGAACAGCGCGACAACGCCCGAGACGGTTGAAACAACCCAGCGTGGCACTCGCAGATCCAGCGACAACGTTGCCAGTGCCGCCGAATAAATGACCACGATGTTAGTGGCCACCGGACCATGCAGCAGCACCAGAAGTACCGGCAACGCCATGGTTCCGAACACCGCAATGACGAGCTGCGCCGGGTCCGAGCCTGCGCCCGCAGAAGCAATGGCAGCGCCAAGAAAGGCCAGCCATACCGTGGGCAGGAACATGCCGAGGAATGTCGAGCGGAACACCTGGCCATCGGAGAGTTTGCGCTGGGTGAAGCGGGTGTAATCCGAGGCATATACCAGCCAGGAAATGCCCCAGCCGATCCCGATCGCCGTCATCAGGCTGCTCATGGCCGACAATTTGCCAATGCCCTCGGTGGTCGAGGCCTGCCATTGGATGTCCACATGAGTGAAGGCGAGCCCGGTCATCACGACCATGATCAGTAGGATCACCGGCATGGTGTAGCGCTCGAAGCACTTGATAGCATTGAAGCCCCAGGCTGCGATACCCACCTGGATGACCATGACGCCCAAGGCGATACCGTACTTGAGCTCCATGCCTCCGCTGATACCGACCTTTTCCAAGGCCGCCATCGCCAGGTCCAGGACTATCCAAGTGTTGGTGGCGACCCAGCCCATCGGCATCAGTATTTGCATTATGGTTGGCAGGTAGGCGCCGCGTCTGCCGAAGGCCAGCCGGGAAAGCACCATTTGCGGCACGCCCGTGCGGTGGCCCATGATGCAGATAGCACCGAACAAGGCGGCGCCCAACAGGTTGCCGACGATAATCACCAGCAGAGTTTCAATCAGGCTCAAACCCAACTGGATACCGATTGCCCCCAGCACCCAGTTGATCGGCGCGACATTCGCTCCAGCCCAGATCCAGAACTGGTCCAACGGCGTTGAAGTACGATGGCTATCGGGCACCGGCTCAATGCCCAACGCATCGTAGTTGGCTTCGTTCGTTAAGTTTCTTATAGATTCTCGACGCATTGACATTATTATTTTCCTCGCTGACCGGCGACACATGAATCGCCCCGAGTCATTAAAGCGAGGTCTGTATTTTTATGTAATTGACCATAACTAAACTACCCTTTAGAAAAATTGCCGGATAAAGATTTTCTCAACCCCACCATTCATCCAGGCATGAAATACCCACGCCTTGTCAAAAACAGAAAGCATTCCAACCCAACCCGACAAATAAAAATCGCTTATTGAGTTTTATTTAACGCTCTTCAAATAAACATCAATAGCCGAAGCGGCGAGGGACGTGCCAATTTGTTGCAGTCGCTGAAGTAACTCCACTTCAGGGTTAACAGGAATGATGAAATGACCACCCTTCTTCATATTGATGCCAGTGCGCGATCCGACCGTTCCCTAAGCCGTAAACTGTCCCAGGCTTTTGTCCAAGCCTGGGTCGAACGTGATGGCAAGGCGCAAATCATCGCCCGTGACGTTGGGCGCAACCCTCCTCCATTCGTGACCGAAGCTTGGATCGCCGCAGTTTTTACCCCCGAAGAACACATGACGCCAGAAAAACGCGAGGAAATCCGCCTCTCGGATGAACTGATCGACGAGATCGACCGGGCCGACATCATTGTGATCGGTACGCCGATGTACAACTATGGGATGCCGGCGGCCCTTAAGTCCTGGTTCGACAAGGTGATTCGGGTCGGCAAGACTTTTACCTTCGATCTCGAGCGCGGCGACTACCCACTGGAACCCATCATGAGCGGCAAGAAGCTGGTCATTTTATCCTCCCGTGGCGAGTTTGGATTTGGCCCAGGTGGCGTTCGTGAAGCCATGAACCATCTGGACACGCACATTCAGACCTGTGCGCATTACCTGGGCGTGAATGAAACCCATGTCATCTCTATCGACTACCAGGAATTTGGCGACGCTCGCCATGAAGCCTCCATCGCGAATGCGTTCGATGCCGTTCCGGTCCTGGTCAGGCAAATGATCGAGGCACGGCAAAGCCAGCTCTCTCCGGCTTGATGCCGCGTATCCCCGCCAAAACCAACGATGGGGAAGCCTGCTGAACATGTCGGGCGTGGCAATCCCATCCGGAAAGGAAAGTACCGGGCTTGCCACCTCGACCCTGTTTTCGCCAACCCGGGGTCACGACGATCAACGGCTCGATGCAGCCCTGACGATAGAATCGAGCTTATCTGCCTCAGCGCTCAAGACGTCAGCGCCATTTGATGCCCTGCCACCTCATCAAGCGTGTGCTCCCTGAACGACTTTGCCTCGCCCAGCAGCCATTCCCTGAACAACGAAAGGCTATGGCGAGGATTGCAATGGTTATCTTCTATCAAGTGGTAGGTAAAACCGGCCAAGGTCGGCCCCACCACCCGTCGAATCCGACCAGAGCGAAGCTCATCGTCAATCAATACGTTGCTGCACAGCAAAGGGCCTAACCCCCGCTCCATCGCATGCAGCGCAAGCGTTTCCTCGCTGTACCAGGAGGTGCGCAAGTCCCGGGAGGCACCGTGCTCGGCCCGGGCCAGCCAGGCTGACCACGCGGGAGCTTCGAGAGCCTGATTCTTCCATTTGAACGCCAGCAGTGGTCGATTATGAAAGTCGTCGATCGTTGCCATGCGTTCGACTGGACAGATGCTTTTATCCGCAACCGCAATGTACCGATCCTCGAACAGCACCGGACCTCGCACATCGGCCTCGACTGGACCATATCGAATCGCCAGATCAATCGTCTCGGAACGCAGATCCACCAGTTTCTCCGAGGCGTGGATCGACACCACGATGTTCGGATAGATCTCGTTGAACTTCACCAGGCGCGGCATGAGCCATCGCTCCGCAAATGCACGCGTGGTGGACACCTGGATCGCATCGCCCTCCTTCGCCCCATTTAACAGGGCAAAGGCCTGAGCAATCTGATCGAAGCCGTCCCGCAACAGCGGATAGATGGCTTTGCCCGCAGGTGTGAGGGTCACCGTCCGCCCCCGCTCGAGAAGCTTTTGTCCCAACCCCTCCTCCAATTGCCGGACTTGATGACTGACCGCGGCGACTGTCACGGAGAGCTCGTTCGCGGCCACGGAAAAACTCTGGTGGCGTGCAACCGCTTCGAATGCTCGCACCGAATTCAGAGGGGGTATCTTGCGCATGACGGTCTCCTGGCACCTGGACGGTATGACGTGCAGCGGATTCAGAGAATGCAATAGTGAACGTCCCGGGGCTCCATTCCATTTACGGCAGTAATGTCCTGGGGACAAGCAGAGAGCACCACAATCGCGTCCATTTCCGCCGTAAGGCACACATACTGCCCTGGCTCACTGACCGGCGCGGCGAACTCGATACGCCCGTCCTGATGAACCGGCACATTCATGAACAGGTTCAACGGACTCGGGGTTTCAGTCACCACCAGGCCGAGGACGTCCAGAGCCAGGAAGAGATTTTCATTACAGCTATCGTGATGGCCCACTACCCCCAACTGCACGTAACGCGTCGGGTCGCAAGCAGCCACCAGCGTGTCATGCACACCGGGCGAACTGTCTTGCGTAAGCGTGAGGATTTTCCGGCGTTTGTTGGTCACCAGGCTGTCCCCCTTGCACGGGTTGAGCTTCAACCAAAAAGGTCGACTGTGCTCCATCGACATGACTTCGCAAAGATCATCCGGGTTGAACGCCCAAGTATCAACGACCTGCTTGCCATGTGTGTTGATGAGCTTGAGGGTTCGCCCTTGATGCAACCGAAGCGCAACACCTCGCCGGGCAGGCAAGCGGACCAGCTCTGTGCCGTGGATGGTATCTACTGCATTCATGTTCTTGTTTCCTCGCAAGACTAAAGGCCGACGGCCGAGTACTTGCCATCAAGGAAAACACAGCACAAAACCGCAAACCAATAATATAAAGTGGCCTCGGTATAAGTTGAATTTATAGGGCAAGCCATGCGAATCCGTCAGCTTGAGTGCTTCAGGACCTTGATGATCCACGGCACGATGACCCGTGCCGCAGAGCTTTTGAACATCTCCCAACCGGCCATAAGCAGCACCATCGCCAATCTGGAGCATGAGACTGGCCTCAAGCTGTTCGTGCGCAAGGGCGGTCGCCTGCAACCCACACCTGAAGCCCGACTGTTTTTCGTCGAGGCTGAGCGTGCGCTGGAAGCGGTGGAAAAAACCCATCGCATCGCCAAGGAAATCAGAACAGGAAAACGCGGCCACCTGGCAGTGGCTGCCTATGCAAGCATCTCGATCAATCTGCTGCCACGATTGATGGCCGAGTTTGCGAAAGAACGTCCAGGGCTGGAACTCAAGATTATCACCCGAAACTCCCAGTCCGTCCGGGAGCTGATGACGACGCAGCAATTCGACCTGGCCATCGCCGAACTGCCGCTCGATTACCCCACCTCCCACATGGAGGTGATTTCGTATGAGTGCCAATGCATGATGCCGATGGGTCACCCTCTCGCAGCGTTGGACGTGATTACCCCGGCAGACCTGCATGGTGTACCGTTCGTTTCGCTGTTCAAGGGCGATCCGATCTATCAGCAGTTGGCCATGGCTTTTTCGGCCTATGGATCATCCTGGAACGTGGTGGCCGAGACAGAGTTTTTCTCGACAGCATGCGAACTGGTCGGCGCCGGCCTGGGTGTGGGGATCGTCGATCCGGTGGTCAGTAAGTCCTTCACTCGGCATCTTGTCCTGAAACCCTTTTTACCAGCGATCAGATACGAAATTGCATTGCTGCTTCCCACACAGGAAGAGTCATCACAGTTGGCACGAGAATTTATCCAGTACCTTGGAGAACATCTTCAAGTGCGTGTGCATTCATCCTGAAGGATGGATCAGGTATTCGGTGAGAGCGCAGCGGCGTTGGCATCCTCCTCCGCCGGGTGTTGAATCCCCAGGGCGAGGGAGCGGGTTCGAATCATTCAGAGAGGCCTACTCCTCGGCAGGCCTCATATGAAAAATCGTATAGGGCAGAATCAACGTATCGGCCACGACACTGAAAGGCAGGTCAATGATTGCAAACGGTGCCAGCGCGCGTGAATACACATCGTTGTCGTTCATCGAGCCCTTGATGATCTCGATATCGGTCGCCGCGCCGCAATAAGGTTGACGGCCGCAAAGCTGCCCCATGCCAAAGGTTTCGTTGGCCGTCGCGCATCCCCCGAGCAGCGCCATCGTCAAAGCCAATAACACGATCCGCATGACGCTTTCTCCCCTGGAAAGACGGGACTGTAGCATCGATGGCGGACGACCTATAGGGGGGACGACTGTTGCCACTGAAGACTGTTGCCCCAGAAACAGCGGCTCAGTTGTTGCCTGGGCAACAGCCATTCAACAATTCATCCGCCAGGCCAACAGTTCCGCCCCCTCCTATCCCCGCGAAGCCCAGTAAACGCTGGGCTTTTCGCGTTGGTACGGCCCTTGCTCAAGCCTATGTACCTCGATCAACAGTCCAACAGGAACACCTAGGATGAGCACTCCATTGAAAGTCGTCGCCGTCTCCGGCGGTACCGCCCGCCCCTCGCGCACTCTGGCACTGACCGAAGCCATCCTGGGCGAGCTCGGCCAGCACTTGGTCATCGATACCCACCTGATCGAACTGGGCAACATCGCCCGTCCGCTGGGCGGTGCGCTGTGGCGCAAGGAGTTGCCGGAAACCGTCGAGCACGAACTGCGCCTGATCGAGTCTGCCGATTTGCTGGTGGTGGCCGCGCCGGTCTATCGCGGCACCTATCCGGGCCTGTTCAAGCATTTGTTCGATCTGGTCGGCCAGGACGCCCTGATCAACACCCCGGTATTGCTGGCCGCCACCGGTGGCAGCGAACGCCATGCCCTGGTCCTCGATCACCAGTTGCGCCCGCTGTTCAGCTTCTTCCAGTCACTCACCCTGCCCATCGGCGTGTACGCCAGCGAGACCGATTTCGCCGACTACCGCATCGTCAGCACCGCCTTGCAGTCGCGCATCGAGCTGGCGGCCGCACACGCCTCTCGCCTGTTTGCCGGCCAGGCGCACGCCCTGCGCAAGATCGCCTGAGGAGCCCGCATGAATCACGATTGCATCTGCCTGGAAGGCGTTTTTGCGAGGGACATCGCATGAGAATCCAACCACAACCCACCGTGCTGACCCCGCTGCAGACCGCCCGCCGCCTGGCTGCGGAGTTCGCCGAAACCGCCGTCGAGCGCGACGAGGCCGGCGGCACACCCAAGCTGCAACGCGATGCCATACGCCAGAGCGGTTTGCTGGCCTTGAGCATCCCCACCCAGTTCGGTGGCCTCGGGGCCAGTTGGAGCGAAACCCTTGGCGTGGTGCGCGAGTTCGCCAAGGTGGACAGTTCCATCGCCCACGTCTTCGGTTTTCAGCACCTGATGCTGGCCACCGTGCGCCTGTTCTCGCGCCCCGATCAGTGGCAACCCTGGTTCGAACAGACCGCCCGCAAGAACTGGTTCTGGGGCAACGCTCTGAACCCACTGGACACCCGTACCGTGGTCAAGACCTTCGACGGCTGGCGCGAATTCTCCGGCAAGAAGAGCTTCTGCTCCGGTGCCAGCGACTCGGAAATGCTGATCGCCTCGGCCATCGATGAGAGCGCTGGCGGCAAACTGCTGATCGCCGCGATCCCCAGTGGCCGCACCGGCATCACCCTGCACGGCGACTGGGACAATATGGGCCAACGCCAGACCGACAGTGGCAGTGCCACCTTCGAACGGGTGCGGGTAGAAGAGAACGAATTGCTGCTCGACCCCGGCCCCCTGAGTACGCCTTTCGCCTGCCTGCGCCCGTTGATCGCGCAATTGCATTTCTCCCACATCTTCCTCGGTATTGCCGAAGGCGCCCTGGAAGAAGCCCGGCACTACACCCTCAAGGAGGGCCGTCCGTGGTTCCGTTCCAAGGCCCAGCATGTCAGCGAAGACCCTTATGTGTTGCGCCACTTCGGCGAATTCTGGGTTGGCCTGGAAAGTGTGCGACTGCTGGTGGAACGCGCTGCCGACCAGTTGGATGAGGCCTGGCACAAGGGCCACGCCCTGGGTGCCGAGGAACGCGCCCAGCTGGCGCTGTCCATCGCCACCGCCAAAGTCGCCGCCGTACGCACCGGCCTGGATATCTGTAGCCGCCTGTTCGAAGTCACCGGCGCCCGCGCCACCCATGCTTCGCTGCGCCTGGACCGCCATTGGCGCAACCTGCGCACGCAGAGCCTGCACGACCCCGTGGATTACAAACTCCACGAACTGGGTGAATGGGCGCTGAACCAGACGCGGCCCACCCCCTCCTTCTACTCATAGGGATGCCCATGCAACTGCTGACCCTCCCCCCTTCGCCGACACTGGCTACCTCGATCCGGGCGACCGCACAGGTCTTCGAAGACCCTAGATCGCAGGCGCTGCTCGCCCACGTACAACAGGTCGCCCCCAGCGAGGCCAGCGTCCTGATCATTGGTGAAACCGGCACGGGCAAGGAGCTGGTCGCACGCCACATCCACAACCTCAGCGGCCGTCGCGCGGGGCCCTTCGTCGCCGTCAACTGTGGGGCTTTTTCCGAATCGCTGGTGGAGGCGGAGCTGTTCGGCCACGAGAAAGGTGCCTTCACCGGCGCCCTCGCCGCCAAGGCCGGCTGGTTCGAGGAAGCCAACGGCGGCACATTGTTTCTCGACGAGATCGGCGACCTGCCAATGGCCATCCAGGTCAAGCTGCTGCGTGTGCTGCAAGAGCGCGAGGTGGTGCGCCTGGGCTCGCGCAAGAGCATCCCGATCAACGTGCGCGTGGTCGCTGCCACCAACGTGCAGCTGGACAAGGCCATCGGCGCCGGCCACTTCCGCGAGGACCTGTATTACCGCCTCGACGTGGTCAGCCTGCAACTCTCTCCGCTGCGTGAGCGGCCAGGCGACATCCTGCCGCTGACCCGGCACTTCATCAAGACCTACTGCAACCGCCTGGGCTACGGCGAAGTGCGCCTGACCTCCGGAGCCGAGCGCAAACTGGCGGACTACAGTTGGCCGGGCAACATCCGCGAACTGGAGAACGTCATCCACCACACCTTGCTGGTGTGCCGCAACGGTCTGGTGCAGGAAGACGACTTGCGCTTGTCGTCCCTGCGCATCGAGCGCCAGGAGCCAGCGCAGGCCGCCCTCGGCGAGAGCGCCGACGAACAACTGCTGCGCACGTTCCACCGGTTGTTCGAAGAACAGGCTGGCGGTCTCCACGAGAAAGTCGAAGACAGCCTGCTGCGCGCCGCCTACCGCTTCTGCCACTGCAACCAGGTGCGCACCGCCAGCTTGCTGGGCTTGAGTCGCAACGTCACGCGAGCACGACTGATCGCCATTGGCGAGCTGGTGGTCAACCGACGTCGCCCGGACATCCACACACGCCCGGATCGGGCGCTGCAACTGTCGATCTGATCAAACTAAAACCAGGCGATGCGGCGCCCCCGTGGGCGACCGACAACGCCCCAACATGCCAAGCGTTGCGATGCCGGAAGGGCCCATGCGCCCTTCCATACGCCCAACCGCACAAGGACCGAACCTCATGAGCCTGGATATTTTCTGGTTCCTTCCCACCTCCGGCGACACTCGTTACCTGGGACACTCCGACAGTGGCCGACCGGCGACCAACGCCTACATGCGCCAGATCGCCGTGGCCGCCGATCAACTCGGCTACGATGGCCTGCTGATCCCCACCGGGGCCAGTTGCCTGGATCCCTGGGTGACCGCCGCCAGCCTGGTTCCGGTGACCCAGCGCATCAAGCTGCTGGTGGCGCTGCGCACCTCGCTGGGCAACCCCACGGCGTCGGCGCGCCAGGCCGCCAGCCTGGACCAGGCCAGTGGTGGCCGCCTGCTGCTCAACGTCGTACCCGGCGGCGACGCCACCGAACTGGAAGCCGACGGTGTGTTCCTCACGCACGACGAGCGCTATGACGCCTCCGATGAGTTCCTGACCATCTGGCGCCGCCTGCTTCAGGGCGAAACCGTCGACTTCGACGGCAAGCACCTGAAAGTGCGTGGCGCCCAGAACTTCTTCCCGCCCGTACAACACCCCCACCCGCCGCTGTACTTCGGTGGTTCATCAGAGGCCGCCCATGAATTGGCAGCCAAGCATGTCGATGCCTACCTGACCTGGGGCGAACCGCCGGCGGCCGTGGCCGAGAAAATCGCCGATGTGCGCGCTCGTGCCGCCAGGCATGGCCGCAGCGTGCGCTTCGGCGTGCGCCTGCACGTGATCGTGCGGGAAACCAGCGAAGCCGCCTGGGCCGCTGCCGACGAGTTGATCAGCCACCTCGACGACGCCACTATTGCCGCCGCCCAGGCCAACTACGTCAAGATGGATTCCGAAGGCCAGCGGCGCATGGCCGCGTTGCACGGCGGCGACCGCAACAAGCTGGAAGTGGCGCCCAATCTCTGGGCCGGGGTCGGCCTGGTTCGCGGTGGCGCCGGTACTGCACTGGTCGGCGATCCGGAAACTGTCGCCGCACGCCTGCTCGAATACGCCGACCTGGGCGTCGACAGCTTCGTCCTCTCGGGTTACCCGCACCTGGAAGAGGCCTATCGCTTCGCCGAACTGGTGTTCCCGCTCTTGCCGGGCAAGGGCAAGGTCACCGTGGAAGGCGCCTTCACTGGCGGCGCCTTCGACGTCCGCGCCGGCAAGGAGAAAGTCGCATGAACGTCATCGACCTGCGTTGTCGCCCGGCCTACCTGCACCCATTCTTCGGCGGGGTCCCGGGCTCGCCCGAACACGCCGTGACGCGCTGGCTCAACCGGCGCGTCGGCACTCGCGGCCCGGACGATCACTTCGAACGTTCGCTGACACCGGAGGGTTTTCTCGCCGAGGTGCGTGACGCCGGGCTGGACAAAGCCGTGGTGGTGGGCCGCCACACACCGAGCCAGCACCTGCCGAATGAGCGCATCCACGAAATCGTTCGGGGTCACGACGAGCTGATCGGCATCGGCTCGGTAGAGCCGGTGCTACAAGGAATCGAAGGCGCCCTGGCGGAAATAGACCGGGCGATCGATCACCTGGGCCTGGCCGGCATCGACCTGGAACCGGGCTTCGCCGAGCCGGCCCGGCACCCTGACGATGGGCTGTACTGGCCGCTCTACGAACACCTGCAAAAGCGCGGTATCCCGTTGTTCCTGATGAGTGGGCCGACCACCCCGGACCCCAGCTACAACGACCCGGCACGCCTGGCGGCCGTGGCCCGTGCGTTCCCGGACCTGACGATCGTCGTCTACCACGGCTACTGGCCCAACGTTCAGCAGGCCCTCGGCGTTGCTTTCCGCTTTGAAAACATTCATCTGGTACCGGACATGTACCTGTTCCAGCCGGGCAGCGAGGGTTACGTGCAAGCGGCCAACGGCTACCTGGCCGACCAGTTGCTATTCGGCTCGTCCTACACCTTCCGACCGATCCGTCAAAGCATCGAAGACGCCCTGCAACTGGGGCTGAAAGACGAGGTGCTGGAGAAGTTCTTCCACGGTAACGCGCGCAGGGTATTCGGGCTGGCCTGAGCCGGCGTCGGTTCTGTTCCCCGGGGAGCGTTTCCTGCGATTCAAACCGAACCGCAGGAAACGCCAGGTGATCTTCAGCGAACAACCCGGGGAGCACTCCGGCACTCCCCGATTTCATCACGATCCATTGCCTATCCCGCAGCCAGGCGCCCTTCTTGCTCGTCGGCCAACGCGGCGCCGTTGAGGTAGTGGTCGCCCAGCAACCGGCGCTGGGTCAGCAAGGCCGGTTCGGCGCTGTCTGGCAGGGGCCGCGGCAGGCTTCGGCCGGCCAGTTCAAAGTACACGTCACCCGCCAGGCGCGCCGCCTCGGCGGCAGCCAAGCGAAAGGCAATGGCAGCCGACTGGGACTCATCGGCGTACTCCAGCAAGGCGCCAGCAGCGTCGATGCGGATGCGCAGTTCGCCGACGGCGGCGATCACCAGCGCTTCGTGGCGGGCACTTTGCGCACGCAGATAGTCGATCAGCGCCACCTCGACATGCCGAGCATGGGCCAGGTCGCTACGGCCTTGGGAATGTAAGTTGGACATAGGCGATCCTCAGTTCCAGGAATGACGTTGTGGCTTGATGCCGTTGAGCAGTTGATTGCCGACCAAGTGATACTTCCAGCGCACCGGATCGTGCAGGGTGTGGGTCCGCGCATTGCGCCAGAACCGGTCCAGCCCCTGGCTGGCCGAGACGCTGCGGGTGCCGCCCAACTCCAACAGACGGCTGGAAGCCTCCAGGGAAATCTCGGTGGACAGCACCTTGGCCTGGCCGACAATCACCGAAGCTTCAGCAACCCGTTCCTCACTGGGCTCGGCGACAGCCCGGTCGACCGCGTGCGCCGCGCGACGCAGAATCGCTTCGGCCGCTTGCAGGCGCCAGGCCAACTCACCGATCAGCGCCTGGCCAAGCGGGTCCTGCCAGCCGTGTTGCAGCCCACTGTCTACCCACGGGCGCGCCTGGCGTGCTACGCGCAAGGTCTCGGCGAAGGCGCCACGGGCAATGCCGGTGTCCACCGCAGCCTGAATGATTTGCGAGATCGGGCCGTCGGAGGTGGGTTGGTCATAGGCCTTCCAGGCCGGCACCACGTCGCTCGCCGGTACCCGTACACCTTCGATGCGCACCTGGCCGCTGGCGGTGATGCGCTGACCGAAACCGTCCCAACTGTCGATCACCGTCAGGCCCGCGGCATCCCGTGGAACGAGGGCGATATGAACGTGCCCCGCCTCGTCCACCCCGGCGACCGGCACGATGTGGGCGAACAACGCACCGGTGCAGTAGGCCTTCTCGCCGTCGAGTACGGCCGTGTCGCCGTCGAAGCGGATCTGCGTCTGGAAGGTGGTGACGTATTGGCTACGCGCCTCGGAAAAGGCGTTGCCGAAACGATAGCCCTGCAACACCTTGGCGTAGTAGCGGCGCTTCTGCTCCTCGCTGCCGGTCAGGCTGAGGTTGCTGAGCACACCGAAATGGTTCTGCGGCAATTGGCCGAGGGACGGATCGGCAGCGGAAATGATCGCGATCACTTCGCTGAGGGTGGCATAGGACACCTCGGCGCCACCGTAGGCCTTCGGCACGCGGATCGCCCACAGCCCGCTCGCGGAAAAACGTTCGAGCTCTTCCCAGGGCAGCCGTCGCTCGCGGTCGCGCAAGGCCGCCTCGCGGGCGAAATCCTCGGCCAGGCGCTGCGCCACCTCAATGGCCTCGGCGTCGCTACGGATGATGTGGGCCGGACTGCGCGGCGCCGGATGGGCCTGTCCAGGCAGATCGAAAGACGGTGAGTCGGTCATGTGCTACTCCATGCATAACGGGTTCATCCAGCGCTAAAGCACAGCCCGTACCAACATTAAAAATGCTTTATATTCAATAGCTTGAATAGATACCCAGGTGCATTTGAAAGCCCCGTGAGCGGCAAACTGTCGATGAACTGTTGTCCAGCGAACAGTTGCGTTGCATCGCCCTCAGCGAGCCTTGCCACCCAGGTAAAAATGCTGGAGGTCTTCCCGCGCCGCCAGCTCAGTGGCGTCGCCCTCGCCCACTACCCGCCCGTTCTCCAGGATGTAGGCGTAGCTGGCATGGCGCAGGGCGACATTGATGTTCTGCTCGGCCACCAGAAAGCTCACGCCCTCCTGGGCATTGAGCTGCGCGACGATGGCGAAAATCTCTTCGACGAGAATCGGCGCCAGCCCCATCGAGGGTTCGTCGAGCAGCACCAGTCGAGGCTGGGTCATCAAGGCCCGGCCGATGGCAAGCATCTGCTGCTCGCCGCCCGAGGTCAGCCCGGCCTGGGTCTTGCGCTTGGTCTTCAACCGTGGGAACCAGGCGTAGATCCGCTCCAGATCGTGCTCCAGCTCCCGGCGCGTCGGCTTGCGCAGGAAACCGCCACTGCGCAGGTTATCCTCGACCGTCAGGTGGGCGAACACATGCCGCCCCTCCAGCACATGGACAATGCCCTGGCGTGCCAGCAGATTGGCTGCAACCCCGGCGGTGTCCTGTCCCTGGAAGACAATCCGCCCACGGCTGACCTGCGCCCGATCGGCTTGGACCAGCCCGGAAATGGCCTTGAGCGTAGTGCTCTTGCCCGCGCCGTTGGCACCGAGCAGGGCGACGATATCGCCCTGTCCGACCCGCAGGGAAACCCCGGCCACGGCGAGGATCGCGCCGTCGTAGATCACTTCGATGTCTTGCACCGCCAGCAACTCACTGCTTTCGGCGCCCGCAAGGGCCGCAATGGTCATGGTTTACTCCTTGGGCGCAGTCGCGCCCGGTTGCGTTCCGATTTGCCAAGCCGTGCGCAGGGTCACTGCGCCGTGCAATCGCGAGGGGTCACGCCCTTCTCTTTCGCGTACTCGGCGGCCTTGGCATCGATCAACGGGCGCAACGTGGCGCGGTCGGCCTGGACCCAGTCGGTGATCAGGTTCCACTGCTGGCCGTCCCACTGCTGCACCTTGGCCGCCCCGCCGCCCTCGTGGTCGCTGCAGGACAACCGCAGCGGCTGCATCAGCCCAAGAAAACCGATTTCCTTGAGGCGCGCATCGTTGAGATCGAGATGCTCAAGGCCCCAGCGACCTTCCTCACCGTTGAGCGGCCGGTTGCCGAAATGCTTCTGCCCGGTGCGGATCGCTTCGACGGCAATGGCGGCATTCACCAGGCCGGAGTTGTAGTAGACGCTGCCAAAACTCTTCGGATCCTTGAGGTCGCTCTTGCCGGTATCGAGGATGTGCTGGCGGATGCGCTGGTGGATGTCAAAGTCGGCGCCGCCCGGATAGGGTGTCAATGCCAGATACCCCTTGCCCGCCTCACCGGCCGGTAGCACGTCTTCATTGGAGCTGGCCCAGATGTCGCCGACGATGCGTTCCACCGGGTAGCCGAAACGTGCCGCGGTCTTGATCGCCACCGGCGTGGACACGCCCCAGGTCCGCAGGAACACCCAGTCCGGCTTGAGTTGCCGCACCTGGCGCCACTGCCCGGCCTGCTCGTTACCCGGGTCGGCCACCGCGATCTGGATGTTCTCGAAGCCGTACTTCTGCGCCAGCAACGCCAGCGGCCCCTGGGTTTCCCGGCCGTAGGCGGAGTCGTGGTAGACGGTGGCGATTTTCTTGCCCTTGAGCTTGTCCAGCCCACCCTCGCGCTCGGCCACGTAGTTGATGAACGCCGAGGCCTCGCTGTAGAACGTCAGCATGGCCGGGAAGTTATAGGGAAACACCCTGCCGTCGGTGGCTTCGGTACGGCCATAGCCAAGGGTGATCAAGGGAATCTTGTCGGCCTCGGCCTTGTCCGCGAGGGCGTAGGCAGCCGGGGCGCCGTTGGGCTGATAGACCGCCACCGGCGCGCCATTGAGACCGTTCTTGAAGCGCTCGTAGCATTCGATGCCCTTCTCCGCCGTCCATTCGGTCTCGCACTCCTGCCAGACCAGCTTGACGCCGTTGATACCACCTTCCACCTCGTTGATGTAGCGCAGGTAGTCGATCATTCCGGCCCAGACCGGAATACCGCTGGAGGCATAGGCGCCGACCCGGTAAGTGGCCAGCGGGAAGAACTGTTCGTTGGCCGCCTGGGCAGCCGGTACCAGCGCCGTATAGGCGCCGAGTGCCAGGCCGATGGCGGCGAGGCGACGTTTGAGGGTTGCATGCATGATTATCTTCTCGGCTTGAGTGCCCGACCGCGCGAAGGCGGCCGAGCGACAGTTATCGACGGCGGCTCACTGTTCGCTGGCGCAATCACGCGCGGTAATACCCTTTTCCTTGGCGTAGGCGGCAGACTTGGCTTCGATCAATGGGCGCAGCGTGGCTCGGTCGGCCTGAACCCAGTCGGTCACCAACACCCACTTCTCGCCATCCCACTGCTGCACACGCGCCGCACCGCCACCCTCATGGTCGGAACAGGACAGCTTCAGCGGCGGCAACAGTCCTTCGAAACCACTGGCCTTGAGTCGCGCGGCATCGATGTCCAGGTGTTCGAAGCCCCAGCGCGCTTCCTCGCCGTTGAGCGGGCGATTGCCGAACTTCGCCTGGGCCGTGCGCAGCGCCTCGACCGCGATGGCCGCGTTGATCAGGCCGATGTTGTAGTAGACCTTGCCAAAATAGCTGCGGTCCTTGAGGTCGCTCTTGCCGGTGTCGAGGATGGACTGGCGCAAGCGCTTGTGGATCTCGAAACCATCGCCACCCGGGAACGGCGCGAGCGCCTGGTAGCCCTTGGCGGCAGGGCCCGCCGGGATCACGTCGGCCTCGGAACCGGCCCAGACATCACCGATGATGCGATCGACCGGGATGCCGAACCGCGCCGCCGTCTTGATCCCCACCGGCGTGGACACGCCCCAGGTCCGCAGGAACACCCAGTCCGGCTTGATCTGCCGCACCTGGCGCCATTGCGCGGACTGTTCGTTGCCTGGATCGGCCACCGGAATCTGGATGTTCTCGAAACCGTACTTCTGCGCCAGCAAGGTCATCGGCGCCTGGGTTTCGCGGCCATAGGCGGAGTCGTGGTAGACGGTGACGATCTTCTTGCCCTTGAGCTTGTCGAAACCGCCCTCGCGCTCGGCGATGTAGTTGATGCCCACCGAGGCCTGGCCGTAGTAATTGAGCAGCAACGGGAAGGCATAGGGAAACACGCTGCCGTCGGTGGATTCGGTACGCCCGCCGGCACCGTCGATCAGCGGGATCCGGTCGGCCGCGCCCTTCTCCATCAGCGCGTAGGAACCCGGTGTGCTGTGGGTGAAGAAGAACGCTGTCGGCGCGCCGTCGAGCCCTCCCTTGTAGCGTTCATAGCACTCGACGATACGGTCGACGTTCCACTCCGTCTCGCACTCCTGCCAGACCAGCTTGACGCCATTGATGCCACCTTCGACCTCGTTGATGTAACGGAAATAGTCGATTTCCCCCGCCCACCAGGGGATGCCGCTGGAGGCGTAGGCGCCGACCCGGTAAGTGGCCATGGGGATGAATTGCTGGTTGCTGGCGGCCTGGGTAATGGTCGGCAGCAGGGCCTGGACGCCAGCTACGAAGAGACTGGCGAACAGGAGGCGAGGCAAGGTTCTACGCATGGTCTGTACTTCTTGTGCTGTGTTGGAAACCTCCTTTCCCTGGGTCGGGTCAAGGTCTGTTGGGTCGTGGGTCGGCGCTCAGAACCGCAGCGGCCAGACCCTGATGCGTTCGCGCAAGTCGCCAAGCAGGCGGGCCAGCCCTTCCGGTTCCTTGATCAGGAACCAGATGATCAGGCCGCCGAAGAGCACCTTCTGCAGGTTCTGCAACTGCCCGGCGTCGACGTTGCCGTTGAACAGCCATAGCCCGGCATGGCTGAGCAGGATTGGCACAAGGCTGATGAAGGCCGCGCCGATGAAGCTGCCGGCGATGCTGCCCATGCCGCCGATAATGATGATGAACAGAATCTGGAACGAGCGGTTGATGTCGAAGCTGCCGGCACTGGCCGTGCCCAGGTAGGCGAACGCCCAGAGCGCCCCGGCGATGCCCAGGTAGAACGAACTGACCGCGAAGGCCAGGCGCTTGTAGCGTTCCACAGGAATGCCAATCACGGCGGCAGCGGTGTCCATGTCACGGATCGCCATCCAGTTACGGCCGACCTGGCTGCGCACCAGGTTGGCCGCTATCCAGGTCAGCAGCACCACGCAACTGAGGGTCAACAGGTAGCGACCGACTGGGGTGGTCAGGTTATGGCCCAACAGCTCCAGACGTGGCGCGCTGATGGTGCCGGACGAGGCGTAGTTGTAGAACCAGGGGAACTTGGCGAACACCCACTCCAGGAAGAACTGCGCGGCCAGCGTCGTGACCATCAGGTAGAAGCCCTTGATCCGCGAGCTGGGGATGCCGAACAGCAACCCCACCAGTCCGGCGATCAAACCACCGCCGATCAGCGCCAGTGGCAACGGCAATCCGGGTACACGCAGCAGCAGGCCGTAGGTGGCGAACGCGCCCACCGCCATGAAGCCGGCGGCGCCGACCGACGTCTGGCCGGTGTAGCCGGTCAGCAGGTTCAACCCCAGGCCGGCCAGCGACAACACCAGGAACGGAATCAGGATCGCGTTGAGCCAATAGTCGTTGCCCAGCCACGGCAGGCCGACAAAAGCCACCAGCAGCAACAGCAGCAGGCCCGGCCGCCAACGCCGGCGCACCAGGGTCAGCGGCGCCTCGTCGAAGCTGGCAGTCAGGCGCGGAACAGTAGCGGTCATGGCGTCATACCCGTTCAATGATCCGGTCGCCGAACAGGCCGGCCGGTCGGATGTAGAGGAAGATCAAGGCGAGGAAATAGGCGAACCAGGGCGTGATGCCGCCGCCGATCAAAGGGCCGATATAGGCCTCGGCGAGGTTCTCGGCGGCGCCGACGATCAGCCCGCCGACGATGGCCCCGCCAATCGAGGTGAAGCCCCCGATGATCAGTACCGGCAGCGCCTTGAGCACCACCAGCGAAAGCGAGAACTGCACGCCCTGGCGCGCGCCCCAGAGCAGCCCGGCGACCAGCCCGACCACCCCGGCCACGGCCCAGACGATCTGCCAGATGCGGTTGAGGTTGATGCCCAGCGACAGCGCTGCACGGGTGTCGTCGGCCACGGCGCGCAGGGCAACACCGATGCGGGTCTTGTTGAACAGCAGGGCCAGCACCGCCACCGTCAGCGCGGACACCCCGGCGGCGATCAGGTCGAACTGGCTGATCATGATCTCGCCGACGAACAGCGGGACGTCCTCGATGCCCAGGTCCAGTGCGCGCACCTGGGCGCCCATCAAGCCTTGGGCCAGGCCTTCGATGATGAACGACAGGCCGAGGGTGGCCATGAACAGGGTAATCTGCGAACGGTTGACCAACGGCCGCAATACCAGGCGCTCGATCAACAGCGCGCCAACGACCATCACCAACACCGTCAGGAGCAACGCCAGGGCAAAGGACAGGCCCTGTTCGCGCAAGCTGACGAAGGTCAGCGCGGCGAACAACAGCATGGCGCCCTGGGCGAAATTGAACACGCCGCTGGCCTTGTAGATCAGCACGAAACCGATGGCTACCAGCGAATACAAGGTGCCGGCCAGCAGCCCGCCGATCAGGGTTTCCAGAAAGAAGTTCATGGGCGAGGCGTCCCCAGGTAGGCAGCGATCACATCGGGATTGGCCTGGACTTCGGCCGGCGTGCCGTCGCCGACCTTGCGTCCGTAGTCCAGCACCACCACGTGGCTGGACAAGCCCATGACCACCTGGATGTCGTGCTCGATGAGAATCACCGTAGTGCCAAGATCACGATTGATATCGGCGATGAAGCGGCTCATGTCCTGTTTTTCCTCGGCGTTCATGCCGGCCATCGGCTCGTCGAGCAACAGCAGCGTCGGCTGCGCGATCAACGCCCGGCCCAGCTCCACGCGTTTCTGCAGGCCGTAGGCCAGGCTGCCCACGGCGACGTCGCGCCAAGCCTGCAACTCGAGAAATTCCAACACCCGCTCGGCACGCTCGGCGAACGCCCGCGCCTCGCGCCGGGCACGCGGCAAACCCAAGGCCTGTTCGAGAAAAAACGTCCGCTGGAAGCGCGACAGGCCGGTGAGCAGGTTGTCCACCACGCTCATTTTCTTGAACAGCGCATTGTTCTGGAACGTCCGACCGATACCGAGTCGCGCCGCCTTCAGCGGATGCGGGCGGCGCAACGGTTCGGCGGCGAAGAACAACTGGCCGGCGTCGGCCCGGTAGACGCCGTTGAGGATGTTCAGCAGCGAACTCTTGCCCGCGCCGTTCGGCCCGATCAGCGCGCAGATCTCGCCAAGCTTGACGCTGAACGAAAGGTCGGAAATCGCTTTCACGCCCTGGAACGACAGCGACACATTGCGCACCTCCAGCAGCGCACTCATGCCGCTCGCTCCAGGTACTCCTGCAACCACGATTGGCGTGCTGGGCCTTGCAGCACCGCGTCTGCGGGCGCGCTCGGCACTTCGATCCGGCGCAGCCGCTGGAAGCCGAGCAGGTGCCGTACCCGCGCCTTGAGCCAGCGGCGCAGGCCACGCCGCGGATCGTCCAGGGTCCATTCGCACAGGCGTCGGCGCCAACTGCCTGGAAGTGGCAGGCGAGCTTCGATTTCCGCCGCCAGGGATTCGACTCGCACCGCGGACAGCAGCAAGGCTGTGGGGGCGATCTCGCGACGATCGCGACTGGCTGACTCACGAGTTTCCGGAAACGCCAAGCCTTCACCACCCTCCAGCCAGCGACTGAACAAGTGGGCCAGGCCATCGCGCCACTCGGTGCCTTCATCGACCCACACCACCGCGTCCTCGGCGACCTGGGCCCAGCCCTGGCGTTGCGCGGTCGGCGCCTCGGTGACAAACAGCACCGACAGCGACTGCACCTGCCACAGACCACGATTCGCTACGTTGACCTGGGCCGAATACAGCCGCAGCGGCCACTCCTCATCCAGGCCGCACTGCAGCCAGTGCGACACGCTTTCGCGGCGCTGGACAAAGGCGAACGCCGGACGGGTCAGGCGTAACTGACGTTGTAGATCCTCACCCCGGCTGTCTCGGTCGATCACCACGCTGTGCCCACCCAGTTGGCGTGCGGCCAGTGCCAGGATCAGCAGGCTCGGCTCGAAGGCACCACTGAGTGCCAGCCGCGCGCCAGGGGCAAAGCCTTGCTGGCGCAAGCCATCGCACACACGCTCGACCTCGCGCTGCACATCGATCCAACGCCAGGCCTTCCAGAGACCGAGGCGCCGATGGCGCAGGGCGATCTGCGTCGGTCGTTCCCTGGCCCAGCGTTGCAAGGCCGCCAGGGCGTTGTCCGTGACCCTGTCGGGCAGTGGCGAATTGAGTTCGTAGACACTCATGCGCTTACTCCTCACCGGCCAAGGCCGGTTCAGCGAGGCGGCTGCGCGGGGCGAGGCGCTTCAAGTCCCGATAGCCGGCGCCAGGGTGGTTAGCGGGCAGTCGCGGACCGTCGCCGAACAGCTTGTCGCGCAAGGTGCCGGGGCGGTACTCGGTCTTGTACGCACCGCGCTGTTGCAACTCGGGCACCAGCAGCTCGACCACATCGCGGAAGGTTTCGTGGGCCAAGGCGTAGGCCAGGTTGAAACCGTCCACATCGGTGTCCTCGACCCAGGCCTGCAGCTCGTCGGCCACGGTTTGCGCACTGCCGACAATCAATGGGCCGAAGCCGCCGATACCGACCCAGTCGGCCAGCTCCTGGACGGTCCACTGCTTGTCCGGGTCGGCGGTAGAGAAGGTTTCCACGGCCGACTGGATGGCGTTGGTATGGATGTGCTTGAGCACCTGGTCGGGCCGGTACTGACCAAAATCGATACCGGTCCAACCGGAGATCAGCGCCAGCGCGCCCTCGTAGCTGCTATAGGATTTCAGTTCCCGCCACTTGGCCTGCGCCTTGGCGTCGGTCTCGTCGACGATCACCGTCTGCAGGTTGAAGATCAGCACCTTGCGCGGATCGCGTCCGGCTTCGGCAGCACGCCGGCGTATATCGGCCACGGTCTTCTTCAGGATCACCTTGGACGGCGCGGCAACGAACACACATTCCGCGTGGCCGGCGGCGAAGTCCTTGCCACGACTCGACGCTCCCGCTTGATAGAGCACCGGCGTGCGCTGTGGCGACGGCTCGCAGAGGTGGATGCCCGGCACCTGGAAGTGCTTGCCCTGGTGGCGGATCTCGTGGACCTTGCTCGGGTCGCTGAAGATGCCGCGCTCACGGTCGCGCACCACCGCGCCCTCCTCCCAACTGCCTTCGAACAACTTGTAGAGCACCTCCAGGTATTCGTCGGCGTAGTCGTAGCGCGCATCGTGATCGCTCAGGGCCTTCTGCCCGAGGTTGCGTGCCCCGCTGTCGAGGTAAGAGGTGACGATGTTCCAACCGATGCGCCCCTTGGTCAGGTGGTCCAGCGTGGACAGGCGACGGGCGAAGGGATAAGGGTGCTCGAAGGTCAACGAGGCGGTGAGGCCAAAGCCCAGGTGTTCGGTCACCAGCGCCATCGGCGTGATCAACGCCAAGGGATCGTTGACCGGCACCTGCGTCGCCTGGCGGATGGCCGCATCGCCATTGCCACCGAGCACATCGTAGATACCAATCACATCGGCGATGAAGATGCCGTCGAACTTCCCGCGCTCCAACAGCTTGGCCAGGTCGGTCCAGTAATCCAGGTCCTTGTACTGCCAGGCGCGATCCTTGGGATGCCTCCAGAGACCGGGCGACTGGTGACCGACACAGTTCATCTCAAAGGCATTCAATCGAATTTCACGTGGCATGGGAACTCCTGCTCGATAGATTCAGCACCCCTTCCGAGTGCTTCTCACTGCTCGATCAACACAATTCGTGCCAAGTAATAATTCTTTTGTTTACAACAAGTTAGACATGCATTCAAGCAACGGAAATGCCTGCATGGTGACAACCGTGTTGATCAACTGTCCGGTGGCAGACAGTGCGCAGGTGATTCCTGTGACGAAACTCGAACCGCCAATATTTAGCTTGACGCCTGAGATGATGATCATCATATTTGGCCAGAATATTATGACCATCATGTGAACCATCACGGGCCGCAGACTCAGGTTGAGGCACGCCCTCCACCCGCGCAGGAGATGACGTATGGAAGCCAGAACTTCATTGGCGATTACCGCTAGCCAACCGCACGCCTCCACACAACCATTGACCGGCAAAGTCGTGGCGCTGCTTGCAGGCCTGGCGGCGATCAGCATGCTCTCTACCAACATCATCCTCCCCGCGTTTGCGGCGATCGGTGAAGACTTGGGCGTGACCGCTCGCGAACTCGGCCTGACGCTGTCCAGTTTCTTCATCACCTTCGCCTTGGGCCAACTGGTGGTCGGGCCACTGGCCGACCGCTACGGGCGCCAGAAACTGGTGCTGGGCGGCTTGTCGGTGTTCGTGGTTGGCACCGTCATCGCTGGCCTGGCCAGCACCCTCGATGTGCTGATCGCCGGACGCATCGTGCAGGCGCTGGGCGTGTGCGCGGCCTCGGTGCTGTCCCGCGCCATCGCGCGGGATCTGTTCGAAGGCGAGACGCTCGCCCGCGCCCTGTCGCTGACGATGATCGCCACCGCCGCGGCACCGGGATTTTCGCCGTTGGCCGGCAGCGTACTGGCCGTCACGCTCGGCTGGCGTGCCATCTTCATCCTGGTGGGACTGGCCGCCGTGGTACTGGCGTTTTTCTACGTGCGCGACCTCGGAGAAACCCATCCCGCCGATCGCCGGGCGCCCCACTCGGCCAAGAGCGTAGTGCTCGCCTATCGCCGATTGGTACTGGATAAGCGCTTCATCCTTCCTGCCCTCTCAATGAGCCTACTGATGAGCGGCCTGTTCGCCTCGTTCGCGGCGGCGCCCGCCATCCTGATGCAAGGTATCGGCCTGACGTCGGTGCAGACCGGCCTGTATTTCGCCTCTACGGTATTCGTCGTGTTCGCAGCCGGCATGGCGGCCCCGCGCCTGGCCCATCGTCATGGCACTCGAGTCATCACGCTCCTGGGCATCGCCTGCGCCATGATCGGCGGTGGCCTGCTTCTGGTAGGTCCGGCCGTGCCTGGCCTGTGGTGGTATGCCCTCTCGATGGTCACCTTCCTTTGGGGCATGGGCCTGGCCAATCCGCTGGGCACGGCAATCACCATGGGCCCTTTCGGCAAAGAAGCCGGGATGGCCTCCGCACTGCTGGGTTTTTTCTCCATGGGCGCGGCTGCGCTGACCACTTGGCTGGCCTCGGTCTTGAGCTTCGCACCGGTCACGACGCTGGGTGGGATCCAGGCGACGGCCTGCCTGCTCGCGCTGGTGCTGTTTCTGTTGCGGGGCAGGCTTTGAGCAAACCGCTTTGCCGGCCAAGCATGATGGAGGGTTGCGCCGGTGAAGCGCCAGTCAATACACCGGCCAGGTTTCGACAATCTTCCCCCCGCGCACGGCCAGCAAGTCGCCAAACTGCAGCAGCACGGACTCAGTCTGGGTCGGCCGTAAAAACACCTGGTCCTCCACGTTCAGCCCCACGGCCGGTGAGCCGTTGACCATTTCCTGGTTGGAACTGCGACCATAGAGTTCGTTACTTTGCAGCCCCGAGGGGGACTCGAACTCGGCCATCCAGTTGCCGCCATAGATGAAGAAGGTTCCGCGCTGATTCGGGTTCCACCAGGAGAACAATCGGGACTTGTCATCCAAAGCGGGAAAATTGACGGCCCCGGTGCTCTTCAACACCGGCGTTGCGATAAAGGCCGCCGGCACATGCTCGGCCAGCGACGGCAAGTCGTAATGCGTCGGCTTGAGAAACGCCGTCCCCACCGAGACCTCGCTGCTCAAGCGCTCCTGTTCATGTATGCGGTAGCTGGGGCTGCCGGCGGTATTGAGCGTGAGCCCGTCGTGCCAAAGCGCCGGAAAATGCTCACGTACGTAGTTCACATGGCCGTTGTAAATGACCATCACCTGGTCGAACAACGCCTGGGACGAACCGAGGACCCGGGGCACACCCATGCCGACAAACGGGTCATAACCCATGAAGCCTGAGAATTCGAGATGCTGTGGATGGGCACTGATCAGCCTCAGCATCTCGCCGAGCACCGCATGGTCAGCAACTCCGCCGCGATGCAGGCCGACATCCAGTTCGATATTGACCCGCATCCGGAGGCCCAGGCCCTGCGCCAAGACCAGGTAATCCATCAGCCGCTGCGGGGTGTCGAGCAGCCATTGCAATTGCCTGGAAGGGTCAAAGGTGCCCTTGTGGGTTTGGTAGAACAGCTCGGCCGAGCGCACCGGCAAAGGCTTGCCGAGCAAGAGGTCGGCCTCGGGAAAGGTCACTGCATCTTGATTGAGGAACGGCTGGTGAAACGACATCAGCCGCTGGCTATCGGTTCGTTTGGCGATATACGCCAACAACCCCGGTGACGGCAGGGACTTCTCCACCAGGCGCAAGTGTTTGCCGGCACGTTTGACCGATTGCATGACCACATTGATGTTGTGATCGAGCCCATCGAGGTCGATCAGCATCACCGGCCGCATCGGCCCATGGACCTTCAGTTCCTGATTCAGCTTGTGGAAGTATTCGTTGTAGGGACTGCCCCGGTCGCTCGGACGCAACAGCGCCCCCGCCCCGACCATCAATGCACCCACTCCTGCGGTGCCGAGCATAAAGGTTCTACGATTCATCAGGACGCTCCCTCTGCGTGCGCAGTCAAGTGCACGTTACGGCAGCGATACCCGGCTGTTGAGGCTATGGGAGGTCAGAAAGGGGACTTTGGCGGCCAGGCTTTGATCGATTCCTCCTGCCCCCTGGACGTTGCAATGAACCCTGTGATGGCCGCCACCACATCGGCGCCCCGTTCAAGATAGGGTCTGGAAGCACGGCGCAAATCCCGAGCCGACCAGAATCATTTTGTTGGGCAGCACGTTCAGGGCGACCTGGGAGAAAACCGCCGTGTGTCCATAGCGTCGGCCGACGACCGCAATTGCCGCGAGTTTGTCGCGCAGCGGACGCTCCCGAGGCCGCAGGAAGCCATAACCGACTCGCTCCAGAAACGCCTGGAAGCGACTGTTGGTGCCAGGCCGCCAGCTCGGTGTCGCTGAGGACGTCGGTCCAATAGGCATGATGAATCGGATCGTACCGCTTCTTGAATGTCTCTAAATGCTCTTTCATTTCAACCGCTCAGGTTTTATGGGTTACTGGAACTCAACGGCCGCTACGTTAGCAACAGAACTTATAAATACCCAGCTGCGCTATCTCGCAGTTGTGCACCCACGACTTTCTTGTTAAAGGCACGCGCATTTACATACGCGCAGGGATAGCTCTGTCGACATTCAGAAATGAATGAAAGATTAATATACCCTCAGCCGTTGACAGTCCCCAGGGCACGCTGGTAATTTCGCCGAACTGCCAATTACTCCCGCAGTGCTTAGCCAAGACTGGGATGTCTAAAATGTACTATCACCTTTCTGCTATCAGTTCCTCCCACAGCTATCCCGACAGCTGTTCCCGGGCCATTCTGGCCATCTTCAAAAGCAATATCTGGCGTCGCTAATCTAGCGAAGACCGGAGCCTGTCTGCTGCCTGCCAGCAACGTCCTGATCTTTCCCTCTGGAATCGAAGGCGCTCGCGCCTTGTGCCCTGCGCAACAATTGGCTGCAATCCATTGCAAGCTTTTTAGTGCGCGCGACATGAACAGCGTCCGTCCCGTCTATTCAGAATATCCGTCAACTCGTATTTAAAGTGCCTGCGCGCTTTATATTCCCGTGGCGCTCTCTTAATCGAGCGCCTGAATCGTTACACCTTGAATATGGTATTAACCATGAATAAAAATTTAATTGGCGTGAATGTTCTTCGCCGTGAAGAACGTCGACCTACGGATGCACTTGGCATATATGCAAATGCACTGGAAAAACTGGGTCGCGAGTCTGTTTTCATTCTTGAATCACTGTCCGGCCCAAGCCGTGATCGCCGGGCGACGATCGTCGGGCTCGAACCGCTTTTCGAAGTGTGTATCAATGAGGGCCAAGCCCAACTGAGAGGCTGCGCCGCCCTGTGTGAACATTTGTCCGCCAGCCTGCGGCAAGCGGGCATGCAGGTCGATCCGGAACACAAGATCCATCTACCCGACAGCGAGGCTGCGTGGAACCTGCTCCGGGCGATCCAGGCAACGTTCCAACCTGCATCCAATGCCCCTTCCAGCCTGGCATTCTTCGGCTATTTCTCCTACGACTGCGTTCGCCTGATCGAGCGACTTCCCGATCTGGCCAAACAGACCTACGACTACCCGCTCATTGCCCTGTCGGTCTATCAGACCCTGGTTTATTTCCACAGCAATGGCATCGTCGAAACCTTGATCAATAACCACGATCTCTGGTCGCCCCGCACGTTGGAGGACTACCCCTTCCTGAGCACAACCCCGGCATCCGAGGCGCTGGCCCCGCCACCGTACCCCGAGGGCTTCGAGGAAGAGCGCACGGTGACCCCGGAGCAATTCGTCGAGCGTGTCGAAGTGGCGATGGAGCACATCCGCGCCGGCGACGTCTACCAGATCCAGCTCGGTCATGAGATTCGCATCCGCTCGCAGGTTTCACCGTTCGACGTGTACCAGAACCTGCGCCTGCGCAACCCTTCCCCCTACATGTACCTGGCCCACGTAGGCGGCATCGACCTGATCGGCGCCAGCCCCGAGCTGTTCGTCAGGATCAAGGACGACTTGATCGAGATGCGCCCGATCGCCGGCACCGTGGGCAAGAAGCCTGGCGTCGATCCGACTCAGTTGGTCCTGGAGCTGACCCGCTCCGAGAAGGAGCGCGCCGAACACCTGATGCTCATCGACCTGTGTCGCAACGATATCGGTCGCGTGTGCCAGGCCGGCTCGCTGGAGGTCGATGAGTTCATGCTGGTGGAAGAGTACTCGCACCTCTACCACATGGTGTCGAACGTTCGCGGCTTGCTGCGCCCGGGCCTGGATGCCTTCGACGTGATCAAGGCCTCGTTCCCCGCGGGCACCATGTCCGGCGCGCCCAAGGTTAGAGCGATGGAGCTGATCGAAGGGATGGAAAGCAACCGCCGGGGCATTTATGCCGGGGCCCTTGGCCTGGTCGGTTTCGATGGCAGCGTCAACACCGCATTGTGCATTCGCTCGACGGTCTTCGATGAGGGTACGTATCACTTGCGTGCGTCCGCCGGAGTGGTGGCCGATTCGGTGCCAGAGCTTGAGTGGAAAGAGACACTGTACAAGATGGGTTCCGTCTATCGGGCAGTGACCGGCCAGGAGATCGCACTGTGAAAGTATTCTTGATCGACGCCTATGACAGCTTCGTCTTCATCATCAGCCAATACCTGGAACAACTGGGGCTGGAAACCCACGTCGAGCGTCACGACGTACCGGGCCTCATCCAGCGCATTGAAGCGTTCTCACCGGATTTCTGCGTGCTGGGCCCTGGGCCTGGGCATCCGGCCGATGTGGGCTACATCGAAGTGATCAGGCACTTTCAGGGACGCCTGCCGCTGCTGGGTGTGTGCCTGGGTCACCAAGCCATCGGCCTGGCCTTCGGTGCCCAGGTTTGCCGAGCCCCACACGTGATGCACGGCAAGGTGAGCACGATCGAGAACGACGGCAAGGGCGTCTATGACCACACCCAGGCACATGCGATTCGGGCGACCCGCTACCACTCGTTGATGATCAGCGAGCAGCCGTTACCCGACTGCCTGGAGATCACGTCCAGATCCACGGACGACGGCTATGTCATGGGCGTGCGCCATCGCCACCTGCCGGTGGAGGGCGTGCAGTTCCACCCTGAAAGCATCCTCACCGAAAACGGCCTGGACCTGTTCCGCAGCTTCATCCGGTGTCACGTGCACAAGTGATCCATCCAGAGGGGGCATGCGCCCCTTCCTTCCTGTACTCCGACTGTTTCATTCCTGCTACAACTAGAGCGATCCGTTTATGGACAAACACCACTCCCCCGCCTGCAGCCGGACCCAGGCCGAGCGTGCTGCTACGCTGACCGCCTTCACGAGCCTCGCCAAGGATGCCAACCGTTGCGATTGGGAGCGCCTGCTGAACAAAGTGCTGCGCCAACTCGGCTTCGGCAGCTACCTCATCAGCCTCGGGCCGGCAACGCCAGGGGATACCGACCCTCTCGCTGGTCTCATCACCACCTTTCCCAAACGCTGGCTGGAACACTACCGCTGTGATGGGTTGATCGAGATCGATCCGATACTCAGGCACTGTCGACGCGAGCTGGTGCCGCTTTTCTGGGACAGCGAACGACGGCGCGCCCGGGGACGCTCCCGGCATTTCTGGGAGCAACGCGAGCTACACGGCCTGCGCAGCGGCGTGAGCATCCCACTGCGCTACGAAATGCTCAGGGGAACCTTGAGCGTGGCCTTCGACGACACACAGATCACCGAACAGAAAGGGGTTTCCAACCCTGCCGTCTATCAACTGTTCATGCTCATTCCCTACCTGCTCGCCGGGATACGACATCAACTGCAACGGCCTGCCCAACCGCGCCAGGACCTGACACCCAAGGAAATGGACTGCCTGTACTGGGCCAGCGAAGGCAAGACCACCTGGGAAATCAGCCACATCCTGACCTGCTCCGAACGCACCATCGACTTCCACCTGCTCAATGCACGACGCAAGCTGGGCTCGGTAAGCCGCCAACAGGCCGTCAGTGCTGCGGTGGCCTGTGGGTTGGTCATGCCGACCGCTATCTCACCGACTACCGGTGCCAGAAATGAGCAAAAAAGTGGTTTCTACGACAGTCCACCCTCAGGGATAACCTGATGGCATATTCAAGTCAGCAATGGCAAAGTTCCAACCTGCAGCGCAGGCCCGTGTGCAGCCGGGCAGCAATACCCGATGCTTGCAGCCATTGATTTCGGGTATTCATCACCTGTTATTCAACTGAACAAGGATGTAGGCATGAAAATCTCTCTTGGTCTCGTCGCCCTGGCCGGGTGCCTGTCCACCTTCGCTGTTTCGGCCGCTGGCCCAAGCCACAGCGATCTGTTCAAGGCCCTGGCGCAGTGCCAGGCCAGTACGCAACAGGTGAGCGAGTTCAACGGCCTGGTTGACGCGGAGCAAGTGTCGCTAGCCAAGGATGAAGCGCACACCCCGTGGGGCGGTGGCGCCTGGCAAGCCTCCCCGGCGCTGACAGTGCACGGCGTGTCGTCGACCACCCTGGTGATGACCGACCGCTTCAGCTTCTTTCTCCAGGCCAAAAGCAGCAATCCGAAGGCCGACGCAGAGAAACTCGCCAACGCCCTGAAACTGGAAAAGACGCTGGATACCGACGGCTACGTGGATTACCAGCGCAACCTCGACAACGGCGCGACCCTGCGCGTGGTCTCCACCGAAAACAAGGACAGCGATCTCTACGTGGGTTGCACCTATCAGCAGGACGCGTCCTGAGACCAGGCGACCTCGACAACGCGTTCACCCAGTCGCAAGGCCGGGTCACATACCCAGACCCAATGTGGGAGCGAGCTTGCTCGCGATGAGGCTCGATCCCAAAGGGTGCACTCAGTCATCATTAAATGGCGCTGTTGCATCCCTTTCACTCGGCGGACCGGGCCGCTGCAAAGCGGAGCAATTCGAGCCTGGGCCCAGTCCATCGAGCTGGGCCGCGACGAAGGCAGATGCATCAGCCAGTGAACCCAGCAGTACCCCGTCATGCCCCAGGCCTTCATACGTACGCCAGGTGACTTGATTGCCAGCGGCACACAACGCCACCGCGACGGCATACTGGCGCACGGGCGTGATCGTTTGATCAGCCAGGCCGGTGGCAATGAATAACGGGAACGCAATCGATGCCTGCGGCATGTCGGTCGTTGGAATGCGCGCAGCATCCAACGCCTCGGGGGTAATGGTCATAAGCTCGGTAAACGAACCGACCTGCAACGCTTTGGATTTGCGGCCAATGTCACGGGTACAGCCCTCCCGGACGACACGCAGCAGTTCAAGGCCTTTGGCCGTCAGGATGTCCTCTATCCGTGGTCGGTCCTCGCGCAAGCCACCGGACGCCAATGCCAGGAACACCGTGTTGGACTGGCGCGGCGGCAACGCAATGGGACCATGGGGAAATGTGCTGTTCGGAGCTGTGAGTACCGCCCCCCGGATAGGAAGCTCCGGTGCGTAGCGGTCGGCAAGAATCGCCGCACCCAACGCCGCCCCTCCCCCTTGGGATTGCCCGGCCAGGATCGTGTAATTGGCGATCAGGCCAGGCCTGATCGAGCGGGCAGCGCGAATCGAGTCCAGGACAGAGCGTCCCTCAGCCTGCCAGAACGTATAGGGATGCGGTCCTGGCCCTCCCAGGCCTTGATAATCGGTGGCGACCACCGCGAAGCCGCGCATCAGCCAGCGATTGATGTAAGCCGCATCACGATCGCGCCAGCCAGCCCAGGACGGTGCGCAGGCGTCGGCAATCCCCAGCGTACCGTGGGCCCAGGCCAACAGCGGCCAGCCTTGCGCCGGTGGACCTCCAGCCGGCAGGTACAACGTCCCGCTGACCGGAACGAGTCCGGAGTGCCAGCGCTCGTCGGTGGAGCTGTAGAGCAGGCGCAAAGCCTGCGCGGCGCCGGGCATCTGCGGCTGCACCGGCAACGTCTCGCTCCGTAGCAGCGCACCGGGCAGAGCGGGCATTGCTTCAGACCAGCGGTAAAACGCCGACGGCGCCCTATCTCCCGCGGCAGGCCCGACGGGGAGCGTGGCAGCCGCCAGGGTATTGGCCGTCATGACGATGAGCATGCCGACGCAGGTTCGTGCAAGGCCAGCAATACGGAGCAGGTTCATGGTACGTTCGCCTGAACGCAAAGTACCTTGCGCAAAGCGCTGCCCTGGACAGCAATGACGTTGCGCACGACAGGGGCCACTTCATTGAACCGGACGAACCCGTGAGTCATGTTCGCGAGTACTTGCAGGTCTGTCGCCACACCCGCGCTTTCCAACCGGTCCGCCAGCTCACGGTTTTCATCCCGCAGCGGGTCCAGTTCACCCACGACCAATCGCACCGGTGGCAGGCCCGCCAGGTCAGCGTTGATTGGCTGCACTCGCCAGTCATCCTCGTCATTGAGCAGGTAGCTCGCCCAGTAGGCGCTCATGGTCTCGACCGACAGATTCTGCCCCCCGTACCCACCCAACCTTTGCCACGAATCGGAGGTCGTATCGCGCGAGTAGCTGCCGTAGAACAGCAACAACTGCCGCAGCACATCCAACTCCGCGTCGCGTAGCGCAATCGCAGCCCCCAGGGCCAGGTTGGCGCCCGCCGAGTCCCCGCCCAGGGCATAACCACGTACTGGGCAATCAGTGATTGACCCGAGCTTGATGACCCGGCTGATGATCGACACCACTTCGTTGAACGCCACCGGAAAGCGATATTCCGGAGACAACGCATAGTCGATGGACAGCACTGCCAAGCCACTGTCACGCACCAACTGGCGCAGCGGCGCATCCCAGCCGCCGAGCGAGCCGTGGCGAAACCCGCCACCGTGGCAGTAGAACATCAAGCAAGGCGTCTCATCGACTTCTGGCCAATAGAGCTTGCAGGGCACCGTTCGGCCATCGACGGCAAACCCCAAGGTGCGCTCGTAGGACAGCGGCACACTGCGGTATGCCGCCCAGGCATTGATCCGTTCCAGTTGCGCCCGGACATGTTGTACGTCCCCGTGCACAACCGGCAGCAGCCCTTGTTCACGCAGCGTTGCGGCCACGGCCACCAAGTCAGGATGAACCGGCGGAGGTGAGTCCGCCGACAAGCTTTCAACGCAACTCATGACCGGTCCTCCTCACCGGCTCCAAGCGCGTCCAGCAGAATGAACGCCCATTGAGCCCCGTGCATGTCCCGGTCCTGCAAGGCGCCCTGAACGACGGGACGCGGCAGGCTGATCTTGATCACGTTCAGCGCCTCGATCGGGAAAACACTGATCGACTCTGCGGGCCTGCGAAACAGCTCGGCGATCGCTGACGCTTGCAGCTTCGGCTGCGCGACCAGTTGCGCGAAGCTATCCGAATCCTTGCAGAACACATCGATGGTCAGGAAAAACGGCCCGGCGTTTTTGGAGCGGATCTCATAACCCAATACCTGCAGAGTGTTCATGTCATACGCCCTCGACTGTTTTGATATCAAACCGAAAAGGTGCCAACGGGTCCGCCACGACCATCACATGACTGAGCACAAACTCATGCACCACGCCCCGGTCCATCGAGGCCGGCGAGAAAGGAAACGCATGGGTGGGCAGGTCTTTGTCGCCGGGCAACGGAAAGTGCAGCAGGTAAGGATTGAGCAACGCAACCATGTCCCGGGTGCGTTCGGCGGTCGCCGACGTGGCTATCGCCATGACGCCGATTTCAACGGGTGTGCCCACCCGCGACTCAAGCGCGCCCAAGGCGGCGTTCTTGCCGATGGCCCGGAACTGCAAATCGTAGTCATCGACTCCGATGCCCAAGTGTTTTTCGATTCGCTGGCGCATGACCGAATCCAGGTAGGCAAGCCACTCATCGAAGCGCTCGACGTATTCCGGATCACGGACAATGCTCATGACCACCGATTGGAACCCGCACGGCGCCGCCCCCTCCAACTTGACGGTGTAGTCTTCGCTTGGCTTCCAGACCGAACCTTCGACTCGCACGGTCTGTTCGTCCACTGCGGTGTAGACCGCCCCTTCCACGTGCAGTACGCCACCGGGCTCGACGAGTACGTAGGGGTTGCTGTTCTCATAAAGCATGTGAGCCATGACCGATCGAGGGGTGAGCCGGGCACCCTCGCCGATGGCCTTGATGGTGAACCCCGTGTCGTCGATCGTTGCCATCACCACCGCATTGGCGGGCGTCGTCGTGCATGACGCGCCGCACTCCAGAATCTTTCCGGCATGCCACGCGGCGCCCTGATGGGTGCCGCGCATGATGGGCAGCGAAGCCATCACCGCCGTGTCGGTGGAGCGCCCCGCCAAGATAATATCCGCGCCATCTTCAAGCGCATGAATGAACGGTTCCACGCCCATCAAAGCGACGATACGCGAACAGCGATCGATCAGGGCGTCGTCGATAGGATCGAATTGCAACGGCCTGATGCACCCCTGCGCCAACGCTTGCTTCACCACGCATGCAGGTTGCTCGCTGTAGAGGCTCGCGATACGTACGACCTGACCGAGTTCGGCGGCAATGTCCTCGCACAAGTTGCGCATCAGATCCACACCTGCGTCAGAACCACAGGTGCCGCAGCTGCCAATGATCAGCGGGATGCCCAGTTCCGCCCGCGCCTGCATGAACACCCGCAACTCGGCCCGCAGTATCGAAGCCGAAGCTTTGGTCGTGCCGGTGCCCAGGTAATGAGGACCGGAGTCGGTAGACCCGGCGTCCATTGCAATAACATCCGGACGCTCCAACAGCGCCTGCTCAAACGCCGCCAGTGGAAAGCCGGTACCAATGGCGCCCGTTGGCGTCAGGACTTTGATCGGGGTACTCATGGATTCTCCTTCGAGACTGTAGAGCGACGTCCGTCAGCGATGACGCAATGACCAGGCGGGTTACGCCCCTCCAGGACGGCCATCGCACATTGAGCGGCAATCAGATTGGTACGATTGAGCCCCTCGACAGTAGAAGCGCCGACATGGGGCGTAACGATCACGTTCGGGAGCTGGATGAGTTGTTCGGTCACGACCGAAAGCACGGGATCCGACTCGCTTTCAAATACGTCCAGCCCAGCCCCAGCCAATTGGTTTTCCCGCAGGGCCCACAGCAGATCCGCATCACGCACCAGCCCGCCCCTCGCGGTATTGATCAGCACCGCGGAAGGCTTCATGCGTTTTAGCGCACGGCTATCGATCAGCCCGTGGGTGTATGGGTTGAGCGGCGCATGAAGGGTGATGAAGTCGCTTTCCTCGAGCAGCGTTTCCAGGTCGACAAAGCAACTTCTTGGAATGCCGTCGACGTGGGCGCTGCCCGGGTCAGGGGTGTAGATCAGCGGCTTGATTTCGAACCCGGACAAGCGCTGCAGCACGCCCCGACCAATCCGGCCCAAGCCGACGACGCCAACGGTCTTGCGGTAGAGGTCGCCTCCCAGGGGGATCGTCCAGTCATTGGCGGACAAACCCAACTGGCAACGTTTGAGCTGGCGACACACGGCGAGCATCAACGCAACGGCATGGTCAGCGACGCTGGCGTCGTTGCCACCGATAGCGATGGTCGCCACCTTCCCCGTCGCCTCCACCGCTGCCGTATCGACCCGCTCGTAGCCCACGCCACGACGGGCGATGACTTGCAGGCGGGGGAGCGCACTCAACAGGCTCGACGTAACGTGCGCGTGTCCGACGATCCAACCATCGGCATCGTCCAAGAGCTCGATCAACTGGCGTTCGCTCAAGTCACCATCCGCTTGCCCCTGAGCCAGTGGCGCGACGACAACTTCACAGCCCTGGCTCTGCAGGAAGTGCACGCTTTCTGAATCGAAGAATCGCTGTGTAACCACTATTGTGTGGCGAGGTTTAAACATCACGGGCCTCTCGATAGATATGTCCGACAATCAAAATGCGTAATCCAGGTACACCCGAGCCTCTGAGCCGGTCACCACGTTGTCGGGTTGAGCGGACACAAGCGCGACAAAGTCCTGGTCGATTCGGTAATCGATATAAATCAAACCCACTGAAAGCCCGGCGTATTCCTTTTCATCGAAGCGATAATAGAGACGGTATTCGTTCTGCCGTTCGCGCACATCAGTGCGTCGGCCACTCAAAGGATCAGTAGCGTCAAACTCTCCTTGCTTGTAAATAGTCATGACCTTGAAACCGTCCAGCGAAGCGCCTAATAATGAATGCCCGCTCAAGTCGTACTCGGCACCTATTTGCCAGGTTCGCTCGCCATCGTTATTGAAGTCGTTGCCGGAACGTGTCCAGGCGTCCATCTTGCCATCCACGTTATCGGCGTGATCGAAATAGGCATATCCAAGTTGCCCATTAGTCAACTCGGCTTTTGTCTCGGAAAATGAAACACCCAGGCGAAGTTTATCGAGCAATAAACCCAAGTTGATATTCAACCACGTCGCCTCATCATCATACGCGGCCTGACCAGCCTGCCAATCGCGTGCCCAGATCCGTCCAGCTTTTTGAAACTCGTAATATTGAGTGTCCAATACAATGCCGGCTTTTTCACCGAGGGGTGCTTTAAGCGTCAGTCCATAACGGGTGTTTTCATTGAAGTCCCGCGACACGCCATGGTCGTAACCCAGTTCAATGGCCTTCAAATCGTATTTGATGCCGTAGGTGTACAGGTCTTTTATTTCCTCGCCTGACTGGCTCAGCAGATGTTCGAACTCTTCTCGGTCCCGAGGAGAAGTGCGGTTGATGTAGGCGGTTTCAAACCCCAACGTACCGGGAAGCGGGCCAATGCCCATCTCGGTAAAATTCAGATGGGCCCGGCCTCCTTGATAGGAACCCGGGACGATCCGAGTGTCGAGCGTGACCAACGTCCCCGCATCGAACCGGCCCCGGCCTATTTGGGAATCGGCGTTCCAGCCGTTCCCCTCATAACGCAACTTGAAGTAACTCTGCCCGACTTTGGCGAAGCCGCCGTTGGTACCGTCGGTGTCATCAAACAAATTCCGGCCATTGTCTTTGGAGTCGATCATCGCCACGCCATACAACGAGGCATCAAATCCTACAACACCGGCCCAATAGCTAGAGTTATAGTCCAGGATCGCGCCAACCCCTGTCCCGCCCAGTTCGGCGCCGTCCGGAAAACCACCAAAACGGTCTTCAATCAAATTGTTGGTTATCCGCGTATTGATATACATCGCCCGCAGATAAGCATTCAACTTGCCTTCATGCTGAAACCTGTCCGGATTACTGATGGTTGCGGAAAGACAAATATCAGCTACGAACAATGTCGACAGCAACGTCATAGCGACGGCGTTAATCGATTTCATCGACCACCTCATCTATTATTTTTATTTTGACGTGAGCAGACGCGACCGAGCGTCCTTGAAACGTTGGCGCAATAAACTAAATGCTCAGATAATTGCCCGTGTAATAACGGCCGTTACAATCAGGACAAGGCTGCTGCCGATGGCCCAAAGCAGGCAATAGCGTTGCATGTCACCCATGTCGCGCTTGATGATCCCGCTGATGAGATAAACCGCGGCGACCAACGGACTTAGTGCATGGACGGGTTGCCCCAGTACCGATGCGCGGGCGATATGCATCGGGTCGATACCATACTCGGCACCCGCCGCTCCCAGCACCGGCAAGATACCGAAGAAAAAAGCATCGTTGGACAACAGGAAGTTAAGCGGCAAGGCGACCAGTGCGGTAATGATGCTGAAGTATTGCCCACCACCGTCGGGAATCAATTGGACGATTTTCTCCGACATGCCATCGATCATACCGGTGCCTGACAAAATCCCGGTAAACGCACCTGAAGCGAAGATCAGGGCGATGACCATCAGGACACTTTCAGAATGAGCCGCGACCCGAGCCTTCTGTTCCGACAAGCGCGGATAGTTGACTAGCAAGGCCAGGGAAAAACCCACCATCATCAACATGGGCAAAGGTGCCAGCCCAGTCGCCATGGCGTACATGAGCCCTGCGGTGAGCGCCAGGTTCACCCAGAAAAGCTTCGGCCGCTGTGTATCGGATTGCACGGTCGGCAAGGCGACCTCCTGCGGTGCAACGTCCTGGGTGCCGGGTGTCCAACCCAAGCGACGCCGCTCCTTGTGGCCTATCCAGAACGCCACAACGAATGCATAGGCAAGCCCCGCGAACAGGGCGGGCACCAACCCCAGGAACATCTGCGCCACATCAAGATGAAGGGCACTGGCCGCGCGGGCGACCGGCCCTCCCCAGGGAATCAGGTTCACCACCGTGTTGGTCAACAAGAGCATCAACGCCAGAATGAGCGGGTTCATCCCCAGTCGCAGGTAGAGCGGCAGGAACGCTGTTGTAACGATCAAGACCGTCGTCGCACCGTCCCCATCGAACGAAATAACCGCAGCCAACAGTGCCGTGCCCAGCACGACCCTAAGCGGGTCATTGCCTACATACCGCAGAATTCGCCGTACGGCGGGCTCAAAGAGCCCAGCGTCAAACATGATCGCGAAGTACAGGATGGCAAACATCAACATCAGTGCGGTGGGCGCTACTTGCTTGACGCCGTCCATCACCATTGCACCCAGTTCCGGCCCTGCCCCACTGGCCAGCCCGAAAGCAACCGGAATGAGGATGAGCGCCGTCACTGCAGAAAGTCGTTTGCTTATGATCAATGCCATAAACGTGGCGACCATTGCGAAACCTAACCAAGCCATGCGTTTCACCTTTTCGTTTTTATTTTTATCGATGTCATCGAAAATCAATGTGAACAACTTTTGCGCACTCGAAATCTACATAGGGGGTCAAAGGCTGTAAATCTTGATTTTTTTCGTCAATATTCCCCATCAATCGCGTCAGTTTGGACAACGACTTGGATCAGAATCGAATAGAAAATTGCTTTCTTGTAGACATTGACGAAATGTCGGTATATCTAATAAACATGTACGCCTTTCAATCAATCTGATCGGACTCGTCATGCCAGAACAAGAAGACCTCTACCTTTCGGCAGAAGAGGCGGCAGCCCTACTCGGAATCAGCCTGCCGACGCTGTACGCCTACGTCAGCCGCAAAAATATCCGCTCCCTCAAGATCCCAGGTACGCCCAAGCGCCGCTATTGGGCCGAAGACATCCAGCGCTTGGTCAAGCGCCCGGGGGGAGAGAAACACGCCTCCAAGCGCTCGTCACCGTCGGACAGCGCGATCACGCTGATAACCGATGACGGCCTGTTTTATCGGGGCCATGACGTTATCGAACTGGCTGACCGCGCAACGGTTGAAGAAGTCGCCGAACTGATCTGGCAAGTGCCTGGAGCGTTCGGCGCGTCACTGCCTCGCGTACCGAAGGACAGCGTCAAGCTGTTGAAGATCTACGAACACATGTCCGCCCAGGAAAAAGCCATCGCGCTTTTCCCCTTGGTGCAAAGAGAAAACCCCAAGGCCTTCGACCTTTCCCCTGACAGTTACGCCCGTACCGGCGCCGATGTCGTGAGGTGGTTTGCCGCATTGGTGGTAGGCGCCACCGAACCGAGTGCGCAGCCCTTGCACGAGTTCATCACCCGATCTTGCGGCGCCCCGCCTGAACACGCCGATCTGATCCGCCGCCTACTGATCCTCAGTATCGATCATGAACTGGATCACACCACCCACAGCGTGCGCGTCGCCGCCACGACGGGTGCTACCCCCTACTACGCAGTCATCGCCGGACTCGCCGCTGCCCGCGGTCACAAGATCGCGTATGGCAGAAATGAAGCCGCCAGCAGGATGATCGAGGAAATCTGTACGGCCGCGGACCCTGCGCATCCTATCTTGCAGCGCTACAACCAGGACGGGCACATTGTCGGGTTTGGCCCCAATGTCCATTCCGTCAACGATCCGCGAGCCAGTAATCTCATGGCAGCATTGACCACGGTGTTCGCTGGCGACCGCGAGTTCGCAAAGCTGCAGAAAGCCGTTGCGGTGGCCTCGGAGCTCGTTGCGTACCCACCAGAATTCATCCTTCCGGTGAGTTTCATAGGTCGCAAGTTCGGGCTGCATGGACAGGAAATTTCACTGGCGGGCGTCGGACGCCTGATCGGCTGGATAGCCCATGCCAGCGAGCAATACAACCAGCACCATGACGCCCGCCCTCGCGCCCGTTACGTAGGGACTTTGCCAACGGCAACCACGACCGGCCGCCGCTAAGCCCCGCTCGATCGCTCCTTTTGCGAGAACGCGTTGAAGCGACCGACCGGCTATGAGACAGCCATTGCCGTAAACAGTGGCTGGAACTCGGTTTGTTTCTCAAGGCCAGCAACGAACCCAAGCACTTCGGCCTGCGCCGATGCGTCGATATGCGGCATGGCCATGCGCCGGAATTTACGTTCGAAATCACAATCGGTCATCGGCGTTTCGACTGACCCGGGCCCGGTGATCATCTCGCTCACGATCTGCTCGCCGGAAACCAGGGTCACGCTGACACGGTTGGCCAGATGCCGTGGGAACAGTGCGGTCAACGCCGGATCCTCAACGACGCTGACCTTGTCCATCAAGGCAATCGCCACCGGGTCGGTAATTTTTTCAGGGCAATACGAGCCCACCGTGATGTCACCATCAAGCAAGGCCCGGACCACGTTATAAGGCAGGCTGTGGTCTGCCGTTTCCCGGGTTTTCGGCAACCATTTCTCCGGCGTATCCGCCAGTACCCGACGGTTGAATTCAGACGTTTCGATCGTAATGGCAGCGATGTCCTTCACCCCGTTGATGCGTTTGCGAATATCAAGCGCGGCCCAGACGGCAGTGTGCAACTCACCATTGGTAGGGAACGTCTTGGTCAGGGAGCGCCGTATGACGTAATCACCGTTGTCGGGCGTAGCAAAATGATTCGTGTCCAGTTCGAATGGTCCCGAAACCAGCTTGAAGAACCCCATCTCACCTTCAAACACCGGCGACGGCCCCGTCATACCATGGCGCGCCAACTGGGCTGCGAAAATCGCGTTGCGCGCGGCGTTGGCGGCAGAACAGCCCTTCCAGTCGGACAACGCTCCACTGCGCACCTGACGCATGGCCAGGTGGCCGCTCAAGGCGATGTTGATCGCTTGTTCGGTCTGCGCCACGTCCAGCTTCATCAAGTGAGAAGCGGCAGCCGCCATTGCGACATTGATGTAATTGACGTGGTCCCAGCCCCGCTTGTTCAAGCTTGCCGCATCCTGCAAGCGCATCTGGATTTCATAAGCCAGGACGATGGCCGAAATCAGTTCAGCCCCGGTGGCGTTTTCGGCTTGTGCCACGGCGAGACAGGCTGGAATGTTGTCACTGGGGTGGCCCGGTTCCAAGCCCATATAGCCGTCGTTATAGTCCAGGAAACGGACCATCAGGCCATTGGCGAAGGCCGCAATTTCCGGCGTCGTTTGCAGATGTGTACCGAATACGCTGGATGATTCCGCGGTATTGGCGGCGGCGTAACACACAGCGGCCTTGACCGGATCAGCCCCATAGGCGCCCAGCACGCACGCCAGGCTGTCGATAAAGCGTTGGCGTACGAGGTGGATGATCGCTTCGGGCAGGTGCTGTTTTCTGAATTCGTGGGCATAGCGTGCAAGTCGCATCGCAACGGTGGAGTCCGTCATAACTACCTCGGTTTGAATAGGTGGGTCAGTCCTCGTCCATGAGGCGAACAGATCAAGGCGCGACGTGGCGCCCACCGTCTCAGTCGATGACCACGTCAAGCAAGCGGACGTATTGCTGGCCGGCGTGCATGTCACGCTCGACCATTCCGCCTTGTGGCGTTGTACGGGGATATGAAATCTTGACCATTTCCAGGTTCGGCACCGCAATGCGCTTGACCCGTTCGGGATCGGTGCCATAGAGACTGGCGAATTGTGCGGGGGACAGCGCGGCACAATCGGAATAACGCTCGAAATTCTCTCGCCCATTGAAAAAAATATCGAACGTAATCCAGAACGGCCCGGCTTGTTTGGATCGAACATGCCGACAGACATCACGCAACTTAATCATTGTGTAAGCTCCTTCATTGCGGTCAACGTGTCCACCCCATCAACCCATGTCAGACGTACCAACTCCATGGGATTCTCAAGTTGCACCACGTGATTCAACTTGAACTCATAAATTTGCCCTCGAGGTATATCCGCAGGGGTAAAGGCGAATCCGTACGAAGGTAATTCCTTGCCCATGACACTGGGATAATGAAAGAAGTAGGGGTTACAGGCATGAGCAATCGTATTGGCCATTTCCTGAGTGGCGGCAGTGGCTACAAACAACATGCCTATTTCAGGCGGCGACATTGTTCCGGAAGGTGGTTTTACACCGTTGACGCCATTCCACCCATACATTCGCAGGGAAATATGAAACTCGCCCAACTCTTCGGATGGAATGGATTGACGGGTTCTTGTATAAAGCGCCTCGAGCAAACGATCATGAAACCCATCTATATCATTGAGCACATCCGGGTCCTGGATGCCTACCAACATGATCGTTTGATATAAACCAGCGGCGGCCCCTTCCAACTTCATGGTGTAGGGCATTTTTTCCCAGCGCGAGCCTTCTACTCGGACGGCACGCCCATTTAAAGCGGCGTAACGCGCCTGGGCCACATTCAAGACACCGCCAGGCTCCACCAACCGGAACGGATCGCTGTTTTCATAGAGCATGTGGGCCGAGACGCTATGGGGCGTGCACTGGTTGTCCCGGCTCAACGGCTCGACTTCGAAGCCGTTGGCATCAACACTCAGCAAGATGCCCGATCCAAGCGTGGGGTTGACGGCGCACTGTACGCCGCATTCGCCCGTCTTGCCGGCATGCCAGGACGGTCCCCAGGGCGCGCCTTTCCAGATGGGATAACAGGCAATGACTGCAGTATCGGTCGCGCGGCCGGCCAATATGATATCGGCACCGCCGTCCAGAGCGGCGATAAAGGGTTCTACCCCCAGTGCCGCGACAATGTGTTCACAACTGTCCACCGTGGCGTCTTCCAACTCGCCATGAGGCGGGAGCGGCTTGATACGACCTGCTGCATTGAGTTTTTTGATGGTGCCCTTGTCTTGCTCACAATAGATGAGCGCAATTTTCGGTGACACGCCCAACTCCCTGGCGATTTCCAAGGCGATATCACGCGTCCAATTCAGATTGAGATCACCGCCCGCCTGCCCCGCGGTCCCCACAATGATCGGCACGCCGGACCGCGCCTGGGCTTTCATCAATATCGTCAGGTCACGCTTGACCGCGCCTCGGTTGTTCTTGGATTTTCCAAGTGCAAGATAAGCCGCACCGCTATCCGTTGAACCTGCGTCCGTGGCGATTACTTGCGCCCCGGCGGCCAGCCCATAGGCAATTTCTTCTTCCCGCACACCCGCGCCCAAAGAACCACAGGGTACGATCACTTTTATACAACCTTCAAATAACTGCGCCATAACAACCTCTTCTAGACCACTCAGTGCGCCAATAATAATGGCTGCAATTGCGCTGACAAGTGGACAGAATTTATCCATATATCATTAACGAAGAAACTACGACTCAGACACTTCAGGAATAACTTGATCGATATGGTGGCCAGGCTCCGGGCACATTTTTTATTTCCAGATGGGTGTGTTAAAAGCTTATCTCAGCGGTGTGTTCGATGGGCACTTGCATTGCAACGCATGAACTTTTAGCACCGCCCTTACGCACTGACTCCGATAACATCATTGGAATAATACAGACCATGAGACGCAAGCCTACCCAGCGAGAACAATCCTTGTTACCGGAGGACCTGCGGGTGTTCCTCACCGTTATCCGCAAAAACGGCTTTGGCAATGCTGCCGAGGCGTTGGGATTTTCGCCTGCGTATGTCAGCAAGCGAATCTCCGTCCTGGAGGCCGCGTTGGGCGCGAAGTTATTGCACCGGACGACCCGACGTGTCGCATTGACCGACGACGGCGAACGCGTGCGCGTCTTCGCCACTCGGCTCCTGGGGGATATGGATGACTTCATCAGCGAGTTGACCGACTCCCGCCAGCAATTGCAGGGGTGTTTGCATATCTGCAGCTCTTTCGGGTTTGGTCGTAACCACGTTGCGCCCGCGATTGCCGCACTGTCAAACCTGTACCCTCGAATGGAGATACGCCTGGACGTGTTTGATCGCATGGTCGATATCGTCAATGAAGGCTTCGATCTCGAAATCAGGGTGGGCTACGACCTCCCTCAACAACTTCTGGGAAAAAAACTCGTAAGTAATCGCAGGGTGCTCTGTGCAACCCCTGGGTACCTGGAAAAGCACGGCATACCGGCGTCCCTGACTGATCTGCCCCGGCATGATTGCCTGGTCCTCAAGGAACGTAACAACGCCTTTGGCATCTGGAATCTGACGAAAGACGGCGTTGAAGAGTCCATCCGAGTCAACGGCCCGCTTTCATCGAACAATGGCGAGATTGTGTTGCGTTGGGCTTTGAGTGGCGCCGGCATCCTCCTGCGCTCCTTGTGGGACGTGAAGCCCCTGCTTGAAAGTGGACAGCTAGTGCAAGTGCTGCCTGACTATGCCCAGAATGCCGATGTCTGGGCCATCTACCCGACACGGCTCAGCCAGTCCGCCAAGCTAAGGGCGTGTATCGAGTTTTTCGAGCAACATTTCAAGACACTTGCCCTCGTTTGAGGGCCCGGCAGCCACGGCTGGCAGCGCACCTGGGAACTCAGTTCAGCCACGGATTTTCGGCGTAGTGACGTGTTTCGAAATCAAGAATCTGCGCCGTCCGCTGCAAGGTAGCGCCGATAGCGTCCAACCCTGACAACAACGATTGCTTGCACAGCGCATCGATGGCGAACTCTATGACCGAACCGTCACTTAGCCAAATCCGCTGATTCGGCAGATCGACACTGATCGTCGCGGTTGCCCCATTGTTCACGACACGAGCCAGTCGCTGTAACTGCGAGTCGCAAAGCTGTATCGCGAGCACGCCGTTACGCTGACAGTTGTCATAGAAGATGCCGGCGAAGCGGGTGCCGATCAGTGCACGGATCCCCAGTTGCTTGAGCCCCCACACCGCATGCTCACGGCTGGAACCACAGCCGAAGTTGGGCCCGGTCACCAGGAAATTGGCCCCGCTCCACGCCGGTTGGTTGAGGACAAAATCTGGGTTTGGTTCGCCAGACTCAAGAAAACGCAGGTCGAAAAACACGCCGTTGTCCAGACCACTTCGATCAATCCCCTTCAAGAACTGTTTGGGCATAATGACGTCAGTATCGATGTTCGATGCAAGCAAAGGCGCGGCTTTTCCGGTCACGATATCAAAAGGTTGCATGGTTCAAGCCTCCTCGGCCAACAGGCGTACGTCCGTCAGGCGACCTAGGATGGCCGCAGCGGCAACCATTGCCGGGCTCATGAGGTGAGTCCGTGCGCCCGCCCCCTGACGACCTTCAAAGTTTCGGTTGGTGCTGGAGGCGCAACGATCACCCGCAGCAAGCACGTCGTCGTTCATGGCCAGGCACATCGAGCATCCGGATTGACGCCATTCAAAACCAGCATCGAGAAAGACCCTGGCCAAGCCTTCCTCTTCAGCCTGGGCACGCACCAGCGTTGATCCGGGAACGATCATCGCGCGCACTGTCGAGGCGACTTTCCTGCCCCGCAACACCCGTGCCACGTCACGCAAGTCTTCGATGCGCGCGTTGGTGCACGAACCGATGAACGCATGACTGATTTGCACGCTACTCAACGCCATGCCAGCTTCCAGCCCCATGTAGGTCAAGGCGCGCTGCATGTCCTGGCGCAGGATCGGATCGGCGACGGTCGCCGGGTCTGGAACGTTGCCACTGACTGGCGACGCCTGGTCCGGACTGGTTCCCCAGGTCACCATCGGCTCCAACGTATCCACGTCCAGCAGGACTTCGCTGTCGAACACCGCACCTTCGTCGGTGAAGAGCTCGCGCCACTTCTTTTCAGCGACATGCCAGTGTTCGTCTTGAGGGGCACGTGGCTTGGACTTGACGTAGTCATAGACCTTTTCGTCGGGCGCCATGAAAGCCCCTCGGGCGCCGGCCTCCACCGCCATGTTGCAAATGGTCATCCGCGCCTCGACGCTCAATGCGCTGATGACTGGACCGGCGAACTCGATGGCGTACCCGGTCGCGCCTGAGGCGCCAATCTTCTCGATCAGCGCCATGATGATGTCCTTCGAGGTGATGCCCATGCCCAGCGTGCCGGTAACTGCGACCCGCATGGTTTTCAGGCGTTTGTAGACCAACGTCTGCGTCGCCAGCAGATGCTCGATTTCAGAGGTGCCAATACCAAAACCAAACGCCCCCAGGGCACCGTAGGTCGTGGTATGGCTGTCGCCCGCGGCCACCACCATGCCGGGCAGGATAAAACCCTGCTCCGGCGCGACCACGTGCTCAATCCCCTGACGCTTGTCCAGCACATCGAAAAGCTCGATGCCGAACTCCCGACAGTTCTCCTCGAAATACGAGACCTGCAAGGCGCCACCGGCATCAGGCATGGCCGCGATACGGTTCGGGCTGGTCGGATTGACATGGTCGACGACCGCCAGCGTCGCGTGAGGACGCCAGACGCGGCGCTTCGCCTCGCGAAGCCCGCTGAAGGCTTGAGGGCTGGTGTATTCGTTGGCCACTTGACGGTCGATGTAAAGCAATACATGCCCTTGATCGTCCAGGGTCGTGACAGTGTGACTATCGATGTGTTTCTGGTAGAGGGTGCGTGAGCTGTTCATTGCGATGCGCTCTGTTGTGCCGGGTCACGGATGAACAAAGGATATTCGCAATGAAAAGCCCATCAATGGCCTTCAGGTGATGGCATGGAACACGGTTCGTGAAGAATAAGGGCATTCAGTGATGTGAGTTTGCGCCAGCGGCGTGCAGCTCCAAACTCCTGGCCGGGGAAAAAGCCAATCTTCACATCGGAAACGGCTAGCTGATCGAGCATCATTTTGTCGATGACACGACATTGACCTGGACCATCCTCAAGGGTGAAGGCACCGGCGCATCCGAAACGGAAACCTGCGAAGCAGTGAAAATACGGCCGGGCACTTTCTTCGTCGGCAACGCCGGCCATACCCAGACCCAATGTGGGAGCGAGCCTGCTCGCGATGAGGCCCGCCCTGCCAACATTTCATCGCCTGACCCACCGCCTTCGCGAGCAAGCTCGCTCCCACAGGAAGATTTGTGCCTGTCGAAAGGCTATCCGCGCTTGGCCGACACGTCTTTCACCCGTGCCAACAGAACCTGCAGTGGATGAAGCACTGCGACACCCTCTTGCCGCTTCACCTGGCTGCGGCAAGAGTACCCATCGGCGACCACCCTGCCCGACTGATTGAGTTTCTGCAGGAGCGGCTTCCAGGACTGTCCGTAGATCGTATCGGACGTTCCAGCATTTCGCGTTTCATGCCCGTAGGTGCCCGACATCCCGCAACAGCCGCTGGCCTGCACTTGAAGCGTCAGGCCCATGCGCTGGAAAATTTTCTGCCATTGCCCGATGCTACCCGGCTCATTGGTTTTTTCCGTGCAATGGGGCAGGAAGTGGTAAGGCTCTCGCTCTTCCACTGCTGCGTCTTCCGGCAGCGCATCCATCAGCCACTCCTGCGCAAGCATCACCTGGGGAGCGTTGCCGGCATCCAGTGCCTTGGCATACTCCTGTCGATAGACCAGGGTCATCGCCGGATCGAGCCCCACCAATGGCACTCGATGCTGCTGGAGGCTGAGCAAGGTCTGGCCGTTGAAGCTGGCGGCCTTCTCGAACGCTTTCAGGAAACCCTGCACCTGAAGCGGTTTGCCGTTGGGCGCATACGGGGCCAGGAAGACTCGGTAGCCCAGCCTCGAGATCAGCTCCACCCAATCAACGAGCAATGGCGTTTCAAAAAACCGGGTAAAAGCGTCCTGAACGAGGATGACACTTTTCTCACGCTGCTCAGCGCTAAGCGCTTCCAGGCGCTCCGGAGTTGCCACCTCCACGTTCCAGCGCCGGCACACGGCGGCAAAATCCACCAGGCTGAGCAGCGGGCTATCGACCATCCCGGCTACACGTTCGAGCCCCCAGCGGATCGGCCGGGCACTCATCACGAAGTTGTACAGCCGCGGCATCTTGGCGAGATACGGAACCGTGTATTCCAATGAGCCAATCAGGTAGTCCTTGAGGGGACGCAGGTAGCGACTGTGATAAAGCTCAAGGAAACGCGAGCGGAACTCCGGCACATTCACTTTGACAGGGCATTGGCCCGCGCAGGACTTGCAGGCCAGGCAACCGGTCATCGCTTCGTAGACCTCATGGGAAAAATCTGGCTGCCCCATCCTCCGGGCCAGGCTATTCACGGCCCGACGCGCAACGCCCGGCGCCCCGCCAGCTCCTCGAGCCCGTTCGCTGGCCGCCAGTACATCGACACCCTGCTCGCCCTGCAACCTCAGCCATTCCCGGATCAGCGAGGCCCGCCCCTTGGGCGAGTGAATGCGATTGCGCGTCGCCTTCCAGGACGGGCACATGGCGTCGTCCGGGTCGAAGTTGTAGCACGCGCCATTGCCATTGCAATGAACCGCCGTGTCATAGCTTTGCCAGACACGTTCATCGATGGTGCGATCCAGGGCACCACGCATTTGCACTTCATCGACGCGGGTCAATCGAGCGCCGGGCAGCGTGTTCGGGGTGGCGATCTTGCCGGGGTTGAGTTGGTTGAATGGATCGAAAGCCGCCTTGAGCGCTTGCAGCGCGGGGTACAGATCCCCGAAGTAATCGGGCACGTATTGCGACCTCAAGCCCTTGCCGTGTTCGCCCCACAACAGTCCGCCGTACTGTTGCGTCAAGGCCGCGACCGCATCGGAAATCGGCCGGATCAAGGCGGCCTGGGTCGGGTCCTTCATGTCGAGGATCGGCCGCACATGCAAGACCCCGGCGTCGACGTGACCAAACATGCCGTACTGCAGGTCATGGCGATCGAGCAGCGCACGGAACGCCTGGATGAAGTCCGCCAGGTGTTCGGGTGGAACAGCGGTGTCTTCGACAAAGGGCTGGGGCCTGGCCTCGCCCTTGACGTTGCCCAATAACCCCACGGCGCGCTTGCGCATCGCATAGACCCGCTTGAGCGCATCGGCGCCGATGGCCAGTGTGTGGCCCAAGCGGACCACGGAAGTATCGCGCTGCAGGTGCAGGACGAACTCATGAACCTGCTGCTGAACCGCCGCTTCGTCATCCCCGCTGAACTCAATGAGATTGATCCCGAGCGTCGGCCTATCAGGGTCTTCAGGGAAATACTCGGCGACGCCGTGCCAGACAATGTCCTTCATCGCCAGCATCAGCACTTTCGAGTCCACGGTCTCGATCGACAACGGCTTCATTGCCATCAACGCCTTCGCGTCACGCAAGGCATCCATGAACCCGGCGTAACGCACGTTCACCAGGATGGAGTATGTCGGGATAGGCAGGACGTTCAGTTTGGCTTCGACGATGAAGCCCAGGGACCCTTCGGAGCCGCAAAGAACGCTGTTCAGATTGAAGCGCCCATCGGGTTCGCGCAAATGGGCCAAGTCATAACCGGTCAGGCAACGGTTGAGTTTCGGGAAGGTGTCCCTGATCAGCTCGGCGTGGGTATCGGCAATGTCCAACGCGCACTGGTAGACCTCCCCCACCCGATCCTGGCGTTCGACCAGCGCCGATAACAGCGCGGCGTCGACGGCTGAACTGGTGAGACGATCACCGCCCAGCAACACCGTCGAAAGTTCAAGCACGTGATCGCGCGTCTTGCCGTAGGTGCAGCTCCCCTGGCCACTCGCGTCCGTATTGATCATGCCGCCAATAGTCGCGCGGTTAGACGTCGAGAGCTCGGGGGCGAAGAACAAACCGTAGGGCTTGAGCGCTGCGTTCAACTGATCCTTGACCACACCGCTCTGTACCCTGGCCCAGCGTTCCTCGACGTTGATTTCCAGGATGTTGTTCAGATGGCGGGAAAGGTCGACCACCACACCATCGGTGAGCGATTGCCCGTTGGTGCCGGTGCCGCCACCGCGCGGCGTGAGCACGACCGCACGGTGCGCGGGTTCGGCGACCAGGCGTGACAAGATCATCAGGTCCTGTTCATCCAGGGGGAATACCGCCGCTTGAGGCAGGCGCTGGTAGATGGAATTGTCGGTGGCCAATACCGTCCGGTCGCCATGGTCGCGGGCAATCTCGCCTTGGAACCCCGCCACTTGGAGCGCATTCAGAAAAGCGTCATAGGTCGCTTTCTGGGGTTCAGGAGGCGATAACCGGGCAATCATGATGTATTCCTACAGGCTGAAAAGCTAATCTATGCATTCACATTACGTATGCTCAGTACAGGACGTATCGAGCAGCTGCATAAGTTTTTCATGATTCTTGCCTGCCTATACGGTCGGAGCAAACGTAATTCCTGCTGGTTTTGCATGAGCTTTATGAATGAACCCTAGACGACTGACGCCCTCGATGTCGCTGCTGGTTGCCTTTGAGGCCGCCGCACGCCATTGCAGCTTCACCAAGGCCGCGGAAGAGTTGGCACTGACACAAAGCGCCGTCAGCCGGCAGGTGCAGACCCTGGAGACGCAACTTGAAATCGAACTCTTCCGCCGCGAAGGGCGAAAGATTGAATTGACCGCCGCCGGCGGGCTGTATCAGCACGAGCTGGCGGCCGCGTTGGGGCGTATTCGAAGCGCAACGTTGCAGGCCATCGCCTACAAGAGCGACAGCGGCCCATTGAACCTGGCCGTGCTGCCAACCCTCGGTTCCAAATGGCTTCTGCCGCGGATGCATGAGTTCTATGCCAAGCACCCGGACCTGCTGGTGCACATACATTCGAGGATCATCCGCGAGGACGTTCAATCCTCCACCCACGACATGAATGCAATCATCTGCGCAGGCTCGGGGGAGTGGCCTGGCTACATTGCACATCAGTTGCTCACGGAAAAGCTGGTGGTGATCGCCAGCCCGACCGCATTGCCCGAGTACCGGGCAATGTCGCCGGCGAACGTTACCGAGCATGCCTTGTTGAACGTCGTATCAAGGCCCGGGGCCTGGTCGGACTGGTTCGACAAGCACAACGTCGACCACCGCAACATGCGATCCGGCCCAAGCTTCGAACTCACGGCCCACCTGATACAAGCCGTGTCGGCGGGGATCGGGATTGGGCTGGTTCCACAAATCCTGGTACAGGATGAACTGAAGAGTGGCGACCTGGTTGCGCTGTTTGAACCGATGGAAAGTGGACGCAGCTATTACCTTGTCTATGCGAGCCGATACCAACACCTGCCGGCGTTGAAGGCCTTCAGCGCCTGGCTTCTGTCGTTGCCATTTCCTGACAACTGAGGCCTGGGAGGTCCTTCGCCGGACCGAGGGAACGTGAGCTCTGCACTGCGCAGACGATGTGGCTGACCGGAAACAGCCTCGTGGTCTGTGGCCCTCCGTCAAGCATGTTTTTGCGCGATACCTGCCAGCAGAAACACTGATTGGTTTCGAGGGCGGTCTTGGTCTTATCTTTTATTTCTAAAAAATTACGGTGAGTGCAGCCCGCCAAAACCGTATTCGATGTGATCAACCCCGACCAGACGCGAGTGCCCTCATGATTAAAATGCTAGCTGCCGTACGCCGGAAACCCGGCATGACTCATGCCGAGTTCTTGAGCTATATAGAACACCAGCATGGAGAAATCGCCCGGGTCAAACCTCTAGGTGTCAAACGATACGTGCAGAACCATGTCATCGACTCGGCGTTCGGGGTGGACTCCGATAGCGCCTACACACAAACATTTCACCGAGACTCCGTCACGGAATTATTTTTTGACGATATGTCAGGCTTGATCCACACCTTCAGCGATCCCTATACCCAACAAACCGTCGGACCCGATGCAAAAAATTTCGCCGACCTGTCCAAACAGGCCGCTCAGTTGATGGATGAAGTAGAGATCTCCAATACCGGTTCAGCCCCCCACAAATGGAAAGCGATCGTCTTCCTGAAAAAAAATCCAACGGTGCAACTGGATACCTTCTTCACCGCTTGGGATTCAGCTCACGACGCTGTTGCCAATCGATACCCGGATTTCCAGAAAGCGCTGCGCAGGCATGTTCGCGCCAGATACCTGCCCGAGGGTGACCGAGTGACGTCTTATTTCGGGCCGGACATAGCGGTATACGAAGGCACTTCCAGCCTGTGGTTTGAACATGAAGCCGATCTTTCTGTTTTTCGTCAGTATCAGCGATCGCTGTTCCAACAGCTTTCTGACGAGGGCGTCGTGCTGTCGTCTGAATCTTTTTTCGTCTATGTCAATGAAGTCGTCATCCTGGATTTGTGCCAATAGAGGTCAATGACCTCACTCCCTCTTCGAACTGGATGCTGAAGCGATTCAAGGTCGCTCTCTACACCTTCTTTTGCAGGGTGCATCCAGCCGAAGAGTCCCGATGACTCAGATAGGCTCGGCCAACGTTGCAGTGGACTCGCGCATGATCTGGGCATGCTCTTCCTTGTCACCCCCACTCTTTTCTATCTCGCACAGACGCGCGGAGTTCTCCACCACCAGTTGGCAGCGCGCCCAACGCCGCGCTTCGAACCGCGTCAGGGCAGCCTGTAGATCGCTATCGGCGAGCAGTTCTTCGGCCAGCACGATGGCGCTCTCGATGCCAATGCCAGCCCCGGAAGCCAGATGTGGCGTGGTGGCATGCACCGTGTCTCCAATCAGCACGATGCGACCTTTATGCCATGGCAACGGCACCAGCAAATTGGCCAGCGGACGATAGTCGATATTGGCGCCCGCCTCGTACAGTTGCGGCACCAGCCCTTGCAGGACCGGCGCGGGGAACTCACCCAGCAGACGCGCCATTTCACCTGGCCAACTGGCCGGATCGATCCACTCGGAAAATTCGCGGTTTTCCATGAGGAACATGTACATATGCGTTTCGGAGATGGGATTGACGCCGACCTTGGTGCGTCCCAGCCAATGCGTGGGGCGTACGATTTCCGGCGGACGCTTCAACACCGCGCGCCAGACACTCTGGTGAATGGGCTTTGGCGAGGGCGCCTCCGGAAAAAACTCCTTGCGCATCCGCGAGTGCACGCCATCGGCAGCGATGACCAGGTCATAGCGCCCAGCGGTGCCGTCGGTGAAAGACACCTCAACGCCACTCTCGTGCTCGATGATGCTGTCGAACGTGATGCCGAGGCGCACATGAGTGCCCACCTCCCGCGTCTTGTCGGCAAAGATCCGAGCCAGCACCGGGCGCAGGATGCCGCCACCACAGGGTATCGGCTTATCGCTGACCGGAGGTCGAAGCGCCAACTGCACGATCAGGTCGCCTGCCGGTGAAAACACATCGAAATTGGTCGACAGATACCCTTCCCCAGCCACCCGCTCAAGAATCCCGACCGTATCCAGCGCCCGCAACGTGGGCCCACTGAGCGTAATACCCGCCCCCAGGGGACACCACAGAGGGTCTATCTCCACCAGGTCCACTTCGACACCCTGAGAGGCGAGCTGGATAGCTGCGGTCATACCGGAAAACCCGCCTCCGATCACCAGGACCTTACTGACTGCTGCAATCATCACGCTCTCCTAATTATTCTTATTTCAATCGGGCTGACATTGCATGGCGCACCGACAAGCTCTGCAGCGCTATCGACTCAATGCCGCAAACTCATGAAGTTCCGACTGACAATGCCGGATCGACAACGAGACTATCGAATCGGCTATCAGCGCTGAAATCGCTTTCCACAATCAGAGGTATCGCAGGAGGTGATGGGTGTCGGAGGGAAGGCTTGTTCGATTGCTGAGTACCCACAGGGGCAACGCGTGTTCACGGTATCTGGACACAACACAAAAACCTGTGGGAGCGAGCTTGCTCGCGATGGCGGTGATCAGTTTGCAGTGAGATTGAGCCGACACGAGGACGCTTGCCTCGCGCATATGAAGCGAACTGCGGTTCATATGAACCGCAGACGTGGGTTTACACGTTTTCCAAGCCATCCCAGCAGAGGTATTTCACCTCAAGGAACTCATCGATCCCAAGGTGAGATCCCTCTCGCCCAAGACCGCTCTGCTTGACCCCACCGAAGGGTGCGACCTCATTTGAAATCAAGCCACAGTTGATGCCCACCATGCCCGATTCGATGCGGGCGGCGTTGCGCCAGATACGGGCCGCGTCGCGGCTGAACAGATATGCCGCCAAGCCGAACTCGCTGTCGTTGGCCATCGCAATAGCTTCGTCGTCCCTGTCGAAACGCACCAGTGGCATGACCGGGCCGAAGATCTCTTCGCGGGCGACCCGCATCCCATGAGTCACATCGGCCAACAAGGTGGGTTGGAAGAAACACCCGCCCAGGGCATGGGGCTTGCCGCCGGACAGCAGTCGAGCGCCTTGCGCCAGCGCATCATCGACAAGCGCCTGGGATTTTCGTACCGCCGCGTCATCGATCAACGGCCCAACCTGTACACCCGGCTCCAGGCCATTGCCCACTTTCAGGCGTGCCATGCGCTCGACGATGCGCTCGGCCAATGCGTCATAGACCCCTGACTGCACCAGCACCCGATTCGCGCCGATACAGGACTGTCCACCATTGCGAAACTTGGCCAACATCACACCGTCAGCCGCCGCATCAAGATCAGCATCGTCGAAGACAATGAACGGGGCATTGCCGCCCAGTTCCATGGAGCATTTCTTGACCGTCTGTGCCGCTTGCGCCAGCAGCAGCCGGCCCACTTCCGTGGACCCGGTGAAGGTGAGTTTGCGCACCAGCGGGTTGGCCGTGAGTTCACCGGCAATGTCACGGGTGTCATTGCCGGTGATCACACTGAAAACACCGGCCGGCACACCCGCACGCAGGGCGAGTTCAGCCAGCGCCAGGGCGGTCAGGGGTGTCTGGCTGGCCGGTTTCACGACCATCGTGCAACCGGCCGCGAGCGCTGGAGCGGCCTTGCGCGTGATCATGGCTGCGGGGAAATTCCAGGGTGTTATCGCCGCGCAAACCCCGATGGGCTCGCGCAGTACCACAATGCGCTGTGTATCCTTTACGCCTGGAATCAGATCACCGCGCACCCGTGTGGCTTCCTCGCCAAACCAGCGTACGAAAGACGCCGCGTAATCGACTTCACCCCGCGCCTCCTCCAGTGGCTTGCCCTCCTCCAGGGTAATCAACGTGGCAATGTCCTCACGATGTTCAACCATCAACTCGTACCAACGGCGCAATACCTCGCCACGGCGTTTAGCCGTCAGGCGGCGCCACGGACCGAAGGCGTCATGCGCCGCGTCGATGGCGTGCCTAACCTCAGCTTCACCGCAGCGTGGCAACTCGGCCAACACCGTTTGATCCGCCGGATTACGCAGCGTGTACTGGCCGTGCGGCGTCTCGGTCAGCCACTCTCCAGCGATGTAGGCTCCGGTACGCCACAGCGTGGGATCCTTAAGTAAATGCTTCACTTTTCAATCCTCTCAATCAGCACGGGTGACGTCCGATCATGAAGGCGCTGTCAGGGTCAGCAGTCACCGGCAGCCCCGCCGCAACCAACCCTTGACGCAGGGACTTCATGAGGCGATCCGGCACGCGCATCGCCGGGGCTCGCAGTGGGCCACCGTTGAAGCCGGCGAGCCAATCCTGGTATTTCCACATCGTGCGGTTGAGTACCCCGGTGCCGCCGGCATAGCTTTGCGCGGCGGCGCCGTTGGCGCTGCGGGCCGGATTGACCTTCCAATACAGCTCCATCGCCTCCTCGAAGCGGCCCGTGCGGGCCAGTTCGAAAGCTTTCGGGTAGTAGTCGCTCATCCAGGCCGTGTTGCTGGTGCCGGAAAACTGCAGTTTCATCAGGCTCATCAGGGGGATCGCGTCAGCTTCAATCGGGCAACTGATCACCACCTGATCACGAAAGTGGTAGTACATCTCGCAAATGCCCGCCGGCAGCGGGAACCCTTGCTCCGACTTGATGGCCGCGATGTTCGGGCAATCGGCCAACAGCCGACGAACCAATTCCAACGACATCCCTGCCGGATGCACGCGCTCAAAGCCCCAGAGCGGAATCGGGAACAGCATGACGGCGAGGTCCGTCGCGTCGCAGAACGACTTGGTGTAGTCGTAGATTTCCTGCTCGCTGGTCGGCCAGAACTGCGGCGGATAGGAGAGCAGAACGATGTCTGCGCCGGCATTCTCGGCGAGCTTCACCGCCTCGATGTTCTCCGCCAGCGTGCCAAAAGCCGCATGGAAGAACAGGATCAGGTTTTTCCCCGACTCACGGGCCCAGGCCGTGAACTGGGCGTTTTCCTGGGCAGAGATCGCCAGTTCGCTGCACAGCAACGTGCTGCTGTAGCCCAGTCCTGCCGCCTGTTCGATGTCGTGGCGTATGCCCCGTTCATTGAGACGCTTCAGGTCGGCGCTAAAACTCGGGATGGTGACCGCCGAGCAGCCCACCAGGTATTCCCGCGCCCAGGCACGGGCATCCGCTTTCTTGTAAGTAGCCATGGTGATTTCCTTTGAACAGTGAGGGGTTATTTCGAGACAGGGACAATGCTGGCAGGCAACTCGATGCCGAGGCCCTGTTGCCTGGCGCGCTCGTACAGCGCTTGTGCGATGACGACATCCTGCAGCGCCGAGCCCACCGATTTGTAGAGGACGATGTCGTTGGCGTTCTGGCGCGGGTTGACACGACCCGCCACCAGGTCCGACAGCGCGACCAACTTGTCGGCGACATAAACGCCGGCACTGATCGCAGCAATGGCGTCACCCGTATCGTGAAGCACCTCTTGCGGCATATCCGCGACGATGCAGACGGCTCGCTCCATCGTGACCGGGTCAACCTCCCGTTGCTCAGGCAAGGTGGACCCCAGCGACACGACCGTAGCGCCCGGGCAAAGCCAGGCGCCTTGCAGTACCGGGGACTCGTCACGGCTGCGTGCGGCACAAATCACCACGTCACAATCCCGTACGGCCTCTTGCGCGCTGCTCACCGCTTGGATATCCAGCCCGGGCCTGAAACTTTCGGCAAACCGCTCGCGGCTCGCGGGCGTCGGACTGAAGACCCGGACATGGGCCACATCGCGCACGGACTTAAGGCAGTCCAACGCGCCACGGGCCTCAAACCCTGCACCAATCACACCTACCCGCAGCGCGCGCTCGGGCGCCAGCAAATCGACTGCCAGCGCAGCGGTTGCCGCGGTGCGCAACCCCGTCACCCGATTGCCATCGATCAAGGCGCTGAGCGCCATGGTTTGCTGGTTGAACAATGCGATCAGGTAGCTGGCGCAACGCGCCCGCATCGAGGCCGCGATCAACTTGCAGCCCATATGGCCGCCAGCCGGGGGTACAGCGGTCAAACTGCGCAGCCAGATGCCATCGCCCCTGGCCATGGAACGAGGCGGTACCATGGCATCCGATGCAGGGTGTGCGTACGCCTCGGCGAGCGCGGCAACGGCGGTGCTCCAGTCGGCGAGCGAGGCAACATCGGCGTCGCTGAGAAAAAGCGTCGGGGCAATGGCTTGGGACTCTTGGGGGTGATGCATAGCGCTAACCTCGCAATCGGGTATCAATCGGTGATTGACTGACACCCTACGAGGCCCACACCCCACCGAATACTGCTGGGGATCGAAAGCAGCTATCGCTCAAGTCGATGGCATGGCCAGACTGCAGATCAGCCGGCGCACTTCACGGGAGGCACGGGTCAAGGGACGACGGGGCGACTCGACCAGCACGACAAAGCGCTCAAGAAGTGGCTCGACGATGCGCGATGACATCAGCCGTCGATCCAGCGAGCCCGGTAGTACAGAAGCAATCGCATAACCGCCACCGGCCGCCACGACTTCGTACTGGAGTTGGACGGAGTCGGCTTCGACGGCTACGCACAACGCCACGCCATGCTCGGCGGCCAGATGATCGAGCCTGGCCCTCAGCAAATGCGGTCGCCCGGGCACGACCAATGGCAACCCCGATAGATTTTTCAGCGCAATATCTCGATTGCCGAACAGAGGATCGACGGCGGGCCCCACCAGATGCAGCGGTAGCCTGGCCAGCAAGTGGGCTTGCCCGATGCTGGCCTCGCTCTCGCGCAACACCAGTGCCATATCCAGGCGACCATCGTGCAGTTGCTCTTCGAGTTGAGCGCTCGCGCCCTCGATCAGGTGCAACCTCACCCCCGGCATCTGGGCGCGCACCGCAGAAAAAAGCGTTCCCGCAAACCGACGCACCGCGGAGGGCAACATGCCTACGACCACCTCGCCCACCGGTTTGCCACGCAGGTTGCGAATGTCATCGGCAAGCCCTTCAGCGTCCGCGAGAAGGCCCGATATACACGGCAACAACTGCTCGCCAAATTCGGTCAGGACCACCCCGCGCCCCGTACGATGAAACAGGCGCTCGCCACATTGCGACTCGAGCACGGCAATATTGCGACTCACCATGGACTGCGGCATATCCAGCAGCACGGCCGCTTTGCTGAGGCTGCCAGCCGCCACGACACGTACGAACAAGGTCCAGCGAGGATCGATGATGGTGAGCGCCGTGGCAGGATGCAGCGTGGCCGTGTCTGGCACCAGGGAGTTCTGGGTATTTGTCATATCAGCAGCTCTTGGCGCGCCTGATGCAGATACTCGCGACTGTCGTGAAGGTGCAGGCGCATGGCAGCGCGCGCACATTCAGCGTCCTGATTGAAGATCGCCTGGTAAATCTGTTCGTGCTCGCTTTGCATGCGCTGTTCGTAGTGCGCAGGCTCATCGTGAAACAGTCGCGCACAATCCAGTCGGCTGCGCGGGATGATGACCACGCCCAGGTTGAGCAGTGTACTCGCGATGTAGTGGTTGCCTGTCGCCTGGGCAATGCTCAAATGGAACTGAAAATCCAACGCGGCCCGATCATTGACGCTGACCGCAGGCTGCCCGAGCTGATCGAGGAGCGCCCGCACCCCCGCCAACTGATCCGGGCTGCGTCGCAAGGCGGCGAGCCCGGCGGCTTCTACCTCAAGACCGATCCGAAACTCCATGATCGCCAGCGAATCTGTGATGATGCCGAGGGTCGCCGGGTCGATGAAGGCCCCCAGCGACAGGGTGCTACCGCACACAAACGTCCCGATACCGTGGCGTGTCTCGACCATTCCAGCAGCCTGCAGACGCGACATGGCCTCGCGCACCACGGTTCTGCTGACCCCATGCTCAAGCATGAGGACCGATTCGGTGGGCAACTGTTCACCACCACGCAGTCGTCCCTCAAGAATGAGCCCTGACAGCAGCGCCTCGAGCCCCTGGGACAGGCTGCCGCGTTTTTTTCCACCGGCCGCCGGCACGTTCACACCTCGAAAATCGCGACGGCGCGGACAAAGCCGGCCGAAGCGTGCCTGATTTTGTAGGGGAAGCAGGACACCTGGAAACCATGGGCCGGCAGGCATTCCAGGTTGGCCAGTTTCTCCATCTGACCGTAGCCGATGTCGCGTCCGGCCTTGTGCCCTTCCCAGATGATCGAGGCGTCGCCCGTGGCGGCGAAGCGTTCGCGTGTGTACTTGAACGGCGCGTCCCAGCTCCAGGCATCGGTGCCGACCACGCGCACGCCGCGCTCGAGCATGTACAACGTAGCCTCGCGGCCGATGCCGACCCCGGCATCCAGATACCCTGGCTGACCGAACAGCGCACCGGCGCGAGTGTTGACCAGGACAATGTCCAACGGCTGCAGCACGTGGTCGATGCGCGCCAGCTCGGCTTGCACTTCGGCGGCGCTGACCACATGGCCATCCGGCAAATGACGAAAGTCCAGCTTCACGCCGGGTTGCAGGCACCATTCCAACGGCAACTCGTCGATGCCAAACGCCGGCTTGCCACCGTCCGTGGTCGAGGCGTAGTGCCAAGGGGCGTCCATATGCGTACCGCTGTGTGTCGTGATCTGCAGGCGCTCAGCCGCCCAGGATTCGTCGCCGGGCAGTTGCGCCTTGGACAGGCCGGGGAACATCGCGGCCATCTCCGGCCAGCCTTGCTGATGGTCCATGTAGTCGATTTTCGGCAGCAACGGCGGTGGGTCGGTGTAGGGGTTGTTGTCCAGGGTAACGGACAGGTCCACCAGGCGGCGTTTAGTTGATTGCATGATCAGTCACTCCAAGCGCCACCCGTCCACGCACACGACGCGCCGGGGCAGCAGCGTTCAAACTGTTTCGTATCAAGGCGGCAGCCGAGCCGTCATGGCGAAAGCCAAGGGCACGGGCCAGAGGGGTTTTCATTGCAGGAAAGTTGCCGAACAACGCTTGCAGCCCGGCATCCGGTGCGAAGCTGATCAGCGCGCGGCGTTCCTGGCCGTAGGCAGCGGCCAGGGCATCGATGACCTGGGCAATGGACAGGTGCAACAACGGCAATTGCCAGACACGTGACTCGCCAAGTTCGGCGGCGGGCAGTTCGGCGGCCCGTAACAGGTTATCCACGCAACACCGTACGGACATCCACCAGGCCTGCGCCTGCGGCGAAACCGGGCAGCAATACGGCTGGCCTTCGGCGAAGGCGTGCAGCAGATCGCTCATGAACGCCGAACGCAGTCCATTGGGTTCACGTGGACGGGCGACAATGCCGGGCAGGCGCACGGCACGACCGTCCACCTCGCCTCGTCGGGCAAGGTCGTTGAGGGCCATTTCCACCATCGCCTTGTGCGCACCGTAGCTCAACTGCGGGCGCGGCACGGCACGCTCATCGATGCGCGCCGGCAGGTCGCCGCCGTACACCGCCACGCTGCTGGCATACACCAGCACCGGCGCACCAGGCTGCTGGCGCAACTGGTCAAGCAGCTCCAGGCTTGCCAGCAGGTTGACCTGATAGCCCAGTGAATAGTGCTGCTCGGCCGCTCCACCGGGGATGCTGACCAAGTGAAAAACCACATCGATGCCATCGGCCAGCGCGCGGCGCAGTAACGCGGCATCGGTCACACTGCCGCAATGCCGACGCAGGCGCTTATCGTCGGCAAACCCTGCCAACTCTTTATCCAGCAGTATCAACGCGCTGATCGACCGGCCTTGCAGTTCATTGGTTTGGAGCAATCGTTTCACCAGCGCCCGGCCGACAAAACCATTGGCCCCGGTAATCATCACGCGCATGGGAGGCCTCCGCGCACGACACGCTGGTCTATCGCCCCGAAAACCGACTGCCCTTGCAGGTCGAAGACTTCCATGCGCACGCGATCACCAAAGCGCATGAAGGGTGTCTGTGGCGCCCCTTGCTCGATCATCTCAACGGCACGACGCTCGGCGATGCAGGCCGCACCAACCGTGGGGTCGGCATTGGAAACCGTGCCAGAACCGATCACGCAGCCGGCCCGGAGTCGCCGGGTCATGGCCGCATGGGCGATCAACTGATGAAAGCCGAAATGCATGGCGCCGCCATGGGCATGACCAAACCACTGGCCATTCCATTCGACCCTCAGCGGCAGGTGTACACGCCCGTCGCGCCAGGCCTCGCCCAACTCGTCGGGGGTGATCGCCACCGGGGCAAAACTCGACGAGGATTTGGCCTGGATAAAACCGAAGCCGGTCTTCATTTCACGGGGGGCGAGCGCACGTAAGCTGACATCGTTGACTTGCACGATGAGCCGAACATGGTCGACAGCATCTTGCGCCGAGCAGCCCATGGGGACTTCATCGACCAACACCGCGAATTCACCTTCGAAATCGATACCGTGGTTTTCACTGGGTAGCACGATGTCGTCGTGGGCTCCCAGAAAATCATCGCCACAGCCTTGATACATCAGCGGCGTATGTTCAACACCTTCGATCGGGTCCAGTGCGAACGCTTTCTGCATGCGCTCGCCATGACTGAGGAAAGACGAGGCGTCCAGCCACTGCCAGGCACGTGGCAAGGGTGCGGCGGCTTGCTGCGGATCAAAGGGGAAGGCACCGGTCAGCATGCCTTCGTTCAAGGCGTCATACCGCAAGCGCAAGGCCGCTTCGACGCTCGGCCAACGCTCGATGGCATCCTGCAGCGTCGCGGCAATATCGCTGGCCTCCACCGCCCAGGCCAGGTCGCGCGACACCACCAGCAGGCGACCGTCGCGGCTGGGATGCTTGAGGGTACTGAGCTTCATGACGGTTCTCCTTGCAGCTCGGGGGCGAAGCGGCCATCGAGCAGGACGAAGAGCATGCGGGCCATCTGCTCGGTGCGATTGCTCCAGGCGTGGTTGGTGCCTCGCTGCACGACGATGTCACCGCGCTTGAGATGCACTTCCTCGCCATCGAGCACCAACCACACCTCACCCTCCGTGACCACGCCGTAATCGAGCGTTTCGGTGCGGTGCATCAGCTTGTGTCTCGAATCCGCCTGTCCCGTGCCGGCATGGGCCTGGCCAATTTCGGCGAAGGCGGCCAAGGCGTCCTCGGCGCTGATTTGGTTCTGCATGCTGTCGGGCGGAATATCCACCACCCGGATCACACTGCCCAGCGGTGCCGGACTCAACTGGAGCGGCTTACGAGTGGGGTCGTCGCCGTTATCCAGCACGGCCGGGCTGGCGCCACTGTTCCAGATCTCATGGAAGACCGTGCCGGGTACGGACTTGAGCGGGAAGCTATTGGGCGTCGGTCCGCTGAGCGCGACCACCGCCTGGCCCTGGGCGTCGTGCCCGGTGACCACGCGTTTGAAACCAGGAAGTTGTTGCATGTTCGACTCCTCAATCAATTGGCGAAACACGGCAGCGGGTAAAGATGGATGCATGAAAAAACCTTAAAGATCGAGCACCAGCCGGGCGCTCCTGGCACGCGAGCAACACGGCGTGAACTGGTCGTTGCGGGCCCGTTCGGCATCGGTCAAGAACATGTCGCGATGCTCCGGCTCACCTTCCAGCACGCGCGTGATGCAGGTGCCACAGATGCCCTGCTCGCAGGACAAGGGAATATCGATACCCGCCTCCAGCAGCACCTGGGCAACGCTGAGCGCGGCTGGCACGTGGAAACACTGTCCCGTGCTAGCCAGTTGCACCTCGAAGCAGCCCGCCTCACCCGTCGGGACAGCGGCGGCGCTAAAGTACTCACGGTGCAATTGCGCCTCGGCCCAGCCCTGCTCGCGCGCCGTGCCGAGCACGTGCTCCATGAAGCCAGTAGGGCCACAGACGTACAGGTGGTGGTCACTCGCCGGCGCGGACAAGACCCGAGCACTGTCCAGACGCTGAGCATCCTCACCATCGTCCACATGAACGTGCACGCAATCGGCAAACGCCGAATGGCGGATGTGCTCGATAAAGGCCATGCGCTGGGCCGAGCGACCGCAGTAGTGCAACTCGAAAGGCGCGCCGATCCGCGCCAGGCGCTCGGCCATGCAGAGGATCGGCGTGATGCCGATACCGCCCGCGAACAGCACGCTGTACTCCGCCCCATGCTCCAACGGGAACAGGTTGCGTGGCTCGCTGATCCGCAGCCGGGTGCCTTCGTGCACTTGCTCGTGCATGGCCTGCGAGCCGCCGCGAGACGCCGGGTCGAGCAACACGCCCAGCAGGTAGCGGTGGTGCTCTTGCGGGTGATTGCACAGTGAGTACTGGCGCACCAGGCCATTGGGCAGATGCACGTCGATATGCGAGCCGGCACTGAAAGCAGGCAGCATGGAATCGTCGGCCGGGGCCAGTTCGAAGCTGTAGATGCCTTCGGCTTCGCGATGCTTGCGGGTCACAACGACATCGATCATCACTGGGCACCCACTGAATGTTCAGCGGCAATCAGCCGATCGAGCACGCGCCGCGCGCGAATGGCTCCGGCATCTCCGATCAGCAAGACCGGTTTAAGGTCCCAGAAGCCCGCATCTCCCATCATCCGCTGCTGAGCCTCCAGCATTGGCAAATCTTCATCGGCAAAAGGCTGGCTGATCGCGGCCACCTGCTCATCAGCGAGTCTCTCGGCGAACTCGCCCATCGCCTTGGGAAAACAGACTGAGAACCAGTAGTGCGTCGTGGTTTCGGTTTCTGGGGTGAACAGATGGGGGATCGGCGTGGAAACGCCCTGCGCCCTGGGGCGCCCTGTCGCCACTGCACCGGAGAACAGCAACATATTCGCAGGGGCATCCCAACGCACGTCGATCCAACGATCCACCGGGGTGCCTTGGGGGATGTTCCAGGCCTTGTAGAGAAACTCAGGCATGATTTCCGCAACAGTTTGGCGATTGGACCAGACGGTGTCGCCGTCCTCCCGGACGCTCGTCAGCGCGCTCTTGACGCCATCGCCGCCCAACGTAGCCGGGTGCAGAAACTCGATATGACTCAGGTCCATGATGTTGTCGGCTTCCAGCACGTAGTTGGCCTTGGCGTGCAGGTAGCGCTTGCCGACATACCAATTGTCATTGTCCATGCAACTGAAATCCGGGATCAGCGCCGCATCGGCCTGGGTCGTATCGCCCATCCAGATCCACAACAAGCTATGCCGTTCAACCAGGGGATAGGCCTTGACCTTGGCGGCCCGGGGAATAGCACCATCGCCGTGAGGGTTGTGCACGCAGGTGCCATGGCCATCAAACGTCAGGCCGTGGTACGGACACTGCACCGCATCGCCCTTGAGCACGCCCATGCCCAAGGGCGCAAAACGGTGTGGGCACCGATCGGCAATGGCTTGAGCGGTGCCTTGGGTATCACGGAAAAACACCACGGGCTCATTGAGCAGGGTTCGTTGGAACAGCGCACCGGCCTTGACCTCGACGCCCCAGGCGGCCGCATACCAGACGTTGCGTAGAAAACTCATCGCAATTCCTCTTTTCAAAACGACAGGTGGGTCACAGGCTGGCTTGTGTCCTTGCCCGCTCGGCTTCAATCAACCGACGCAGAACACGTCGGCAACGTACGGCGCCGGCATCGACTGGCAGCAACACAGGGTTAAGGCCGAGCAGATCAACTTCGCCAATCTGGCGCTGTTGAGCCTCGACCATGGGTTTGTCTTCACCGGCGAAAATACCGATCAACATGTCCTGGACGAAGGCATTCAACTGAGCATTGTCCTGCTCGAAACTGCGTGTATTGGCAAAGAAGTAATGGGTGTTCGTCGCGTCCTGCGGTGTCATCAGGTGCAGGTTCCATGTCACGGGCCCCTCTTCCCTGGGGCACCCTGGAGGCGTGGCGCCACTGCCCAGCAGCATCAGGCCGGGTGCGTGCCAGATGACTTCGGCCCAGACGTCTGCCCGGGTCGGGTCTTCAAGGTGAGCGCCGAAAGCCGGCGGGGGAACGTCATCGGGCGCCCACCAACTGATGCGCACGCGATCGTTGGGCAACTCCTCGATGGTGGCGCGCGTGCGTGACAACGCCCCGCCACCAAGCGTATCGGGGTGCAGGAAATCAACGTGGCTCAGGTCCATGATGTTGTCGGACAGCAACTCGTAGTGCGCACGGGTTGGTAAATACCCATGCCCCTTGGCGTGGGTTGGAGCCTGTTCGAGGAAGGAAAAATCAGGGATCAGCCCATCGTTGACCTGACTCGAATCGCCAGGCCAGACCCAGATCGCCCCATGGCGCTCGACGACCGCGAACGCGCGAACACAGGCAGCCTTGGGGACGGTGCCATCGCCATGGGGGTTGTGCGTACATTGGCCACTGCCATCGAAACGCAAGCCGTGGTACGGGCACTGCACGCTGTCGCCGACAATCTTGCCCATGTGCAGCGGGGCAAAACGGTGCGGACAACGATCAGCGAGTGCCTGGATCACACCCTGGCTATCGCGAAAGAACACGATGGGTTGTTCGACGATGGTTCTGCCAAGCATCCCACCTTGCGCCAGCTCGTCTGCCCATCCAGCGATGTACCAGGTGTCGAGCAAATAACTCATGATGTTCTCCTCATTGTTCTTATTTTGATGAAACGGCGAATGGGCAGGTCAGCGCTCAGGATCTGCGGCAACCGCTGTGGGAAAAGCAGACCCGCTGCCCCGCAAACGAATGCAGGCCAAGGCCACCAACAGTTGAACGCTCGCGACGATTCCCAGGGCGGCCGGCAAAGCGCTGATCACCCCACCCGTGATCGCCAGCACCACCAGCGGGCTGGCGAACTCACCGGCGAAGAACATCGCCGTGAAGCCGCCGGCGGCGCGGCCACGCTGCTGGAAGTCGACCTGGGCCATGATCCAGGTGAGCAGGGTCGGCATCATCAGGCCGATGCCCAGGCCGTTGATCAGGACGGCGATCACCACCAGCCCATGACTGCCGGCCACCGCCAGCAGCCCGCCACCGATACCGGCCGCGACAAAGGCCAGGAGCATCTGCCGGTGCGCCGGGACACCACGGAACAACCGGAAACTCAGAGCGCCGACCAGTACGCCGAACTGACTGGCGCCCATGGTCATGCCGATCTGCTGCGACCCTTCGACATGCAGCAGGTTGAGCAGATAGCCCACTTGTACCGGCACGATGAACAAGCTCAAGCCGGCCAGGAATGCCAGGGCATACAACGGTGCCAGGGGACGCCAGGGGAATGCCCGGCTCATCGTCGTCGCAGTGACAACCTGCCCACGCGGCTCCCACAGCAACCAAGCCATCAGCGGCAGGAACAGCAGCCCCAACCCATACAGGGCAAACGGGGTGCGCCAGCCGTGCTCGCCGAGCACGCCACCGACGGCAATGAAAATCGCCGCCGACAACGAGGTCGCAACCATCTGCAGGGCAAACATGCGTTCACGCCGCGCACCGCTGTAGTAGTCACCCATCATCGTGGTGCAGCAGGTCATGATCGCCGCCTCGGCCACACCGATGCCGGCGCGGCTGATCACGATGACCTGCAGCGACTCCAGCCAGAGCGGCAGCACGCCACAGACGGTGTAGAGCACCATCGCACCGATCAGCAACGGTTTGCGCCCCAGTCGGTCGGCGATGATCCCGGCCACGGGGGCCAACAACGCAATCATCAACGCCGGTAGCGTCAGGGCAATGGGCACCAGCACCGCCACACCCGGCGTGTCGGCGAAGTGTTCCTGCATACGCGGCAGGATGGGGGCCAGCAGCACCGCGCCAAGTACCGGCAGACAACTGCCGAGCAAGAGCAACAAGGATTGCGGCAGCCGCGCCTGACGTTCAACGCTCATCACGCACCTCCGCTGGTTGGGTCGCGCAGAACGCCATGCCGAAGGCGCTCAGGCCGGCGATAAGGTCAAGCCATAGAGACTGCTGGAACAGATACACACGAGGCATGGGAAAGTCCTTTCTTGTTGTTATGACGCGACGGAATTAGCAGCCGCCGTGGTCGTTTGATCGTGTCCCGACGGCAGGCGCAGTGAGTGCTTCGCGCAGGCCCCCTCCTCGGCTGCGGCAGGCATCAGCGGCAGGCTCGTCGAATGGTTGGGCTTAGCCTCGGCTTGCCCGGTGCTCACCCGTTTGCTCGGCAACAGGAAGTGAGCCAGGGCCGGCAACAGAACCAGCGCGCCGACCATGTTCCAGACGAACATGAAAGCCAGCAGCACGCCCATGTCGGCCTGGAACTTGATCGGCGAAAACATCCAGGTGGCCACGCCGATCGCCAGGGTCACACCGGTCAGCATCACCACCTTGCCGGTGGACAGCAGTGCCCGGTAATACGCCTGCGACAGGCTTGTGCCCTGGCGCATATGACCGAGCAGGATGCTCATCACGTACAACGCGTAGTCGACGCCGATGCCCACGCCGAGGGCGATCACCGGCAGGGTCGCGACCTTGACGCCGATGTTCAGCCAGACCATCAGCGCCTCACAGAGGATCGACGTGAGCATCAGCGGGATCACCGCGCAAATCGTGGCGCGCCAGGAGCGGAAGGTGATCAGGCACAGCAGGATCACCGCGCCGTAGACCCAGAACAGCATTTCGCGGTTGGCCTGCTTGACGACAATGTTGGTCGCTGCCTCGATCCCGGCATTGCCAGCGGCCAGGAGGAACTGGACATCGTCGGTATTGTTCGCCGCGGCGAATTGCTCGACGTGATCGACCAGGCGGCTCAGGGTTTGCGCCTTGTGGTCGGAGAGGTAGACGTACAGCGTCAGCAGGCTGCAGTCTTCGTTGTACAGGCCGCGCGGCGCGCCGGCGGTGACCATGTTGAGCATCGCCTGGTTGTTCTGCAGCTCATACCACTTCGGGCTGCCTTCGCTGAGGCCCACCAGCATGCGGCGGTTGAGCAACGCCAGGGAGTTGGTCGAATCGACACCCGGCAAGGTGCGCAACTGCCAGTCGAGGGCATCGACCTTGTTCAGGATGTCATAGCGCGAACAGGCGCTGGCGGGGGTCTTGATCATCACCGCGAACAGATCGCTGCTGGCGCCGTAATGCCGGGTGAGGAATGCATCATCCTGGTTGTAGCGCGAGTCGGCCCGCAGCTCGGGCGCGCCCGCATCCAGATCCCCGACTTTCAATTGCAGGCTGACCACGAAGCCGAGCGTCGCCAGCGCCAGGCTCAGGGCGATGCACAACGCCGCCCAGCGGCGCTGAGTGAACAGGTCCAGGAAACGCCAGAACCCATGGCGATGCTGGCCCGCTTGTTCGGCGTGCTCGCTTTTTAGGCTCAGTCGCGCCGCGCGGCCGCTGACCCCAACGTAGGAAAGCAATATGGGTAGCAAGATCAAGTTGGTGAAGATCAGCACGGCCACGCCGATACTGGCGATCATCGCCAGGTCCTGGATCACCTGGATCTTGATGATCATCAGCACCGCGAAGCCGACCGCATCGCACAGCAGCGCGGTGAGACCGGCAAGGAACAGGCGACGGAAAGTGAAGCGCGCGGCGACCACCCGGTGCATGCCGCGCCCGATGTCCTGCATGATGCCGTTCATCTTCTGTGCGCCATGGCTCATGCCAATGGCAAACACCAGGAACGGCACCAACACCGAATAGGGGTCCAGTTGATAATTCAGGAGCGGCAGCAGGCCGAGCTGCCAGACCACCGCCACCAATGAGCAGAACACCACCAGCAAGGTGCTGCGTATGCAGCGGGTGTACCAATACAGCACAACCGTGGTGATCAGGATCGCCACGGCGAAGAAGATCAGGATCTGCTGCAGGCCGGCGATCAGGTCACCGACTTTCTTGGCGAAACCGGTGATGCGAATGTCGATGCTGTCGCTCTGGTATTGGCTGCGCAACGACTCCAGTTGTTGCGACAGCTGGGTGTAGTCCAATGGCCGGCCATCGGGGGTCCGCTGCAACAGCGGTACCTGGATGATGCTCGAGGTCTGGTCGAGCGCCACCAACTGGCCGATTTCGTTGGACAGCTGCACATTGCGCCGTAATGCTGCAAGGCTCGCGGCGCCGCCATCGTAGTTATCCGGAATGACCGGCCCACCCTCCAGGCCCGCCTCGGTCACCGCCACCCAGCGCGTGGCCGGTGTCCAGAGCGATTTCATGTATGCACGGTCGACACCGGGCAGCAGGTAGATCTTGTCGCTCAACGCCTGCAGGGTCTTGAGGTAGGTGCTGTCGTAGATATCGCCCCGCTTGTTGACCACCGCGATGCGCACTGCATTACCCAGCCCGCTCAGTTCCTTTTGGTGCTCAAGGTAGTTGGCGATATAGGGCTGATGGGTAGGGATCATTTTTTCGAAACTGGCATTGAGCTCGACACGACTGGATTGCCAACCCAGCACCAGCGTGGTCGCCAGGCACAGCAGCAACACCCACAAGCGATGGTTGAACAGGGCTCGCTCGAGCACCGAACCGGAACGCGGATCGAAGTCTTCGAACGCATTCGCAGGGGACTGGGAAAAATTACCAGGGGACGTCATAACCTCACTCCGAAGCGGCAGTGGCTGGCTGCGCAAGACGCTGCAGCCCGGTGAAACCGGCAACGATCAGGCTGCCATCGGCGGCCTCGATCACACTTGAAACAGGCTTGCCCAAGGGGTTGCCCAGTGGCAGAAGCGCCGCCCCGGTCTGCTCGCTGTTGCGAAACAACGTGCCGCCCTGGTTGACCAGCAGCAGTTGGCCGTCGGCCAGGCGGGTGGCGTCGTTGAAAGAGATGGGTACGGGTACCGACAGACGCTGGAAACTGGCACCAGCGTCGTGGGAGATAAAGGCATTGCCCTTGAGACCTGCGACCACCAGCGCGCCATCCGCGCGATTCTGCAAGGTGAAGAAACTGCCTTCGTAAGGGCTGTCCAACTGGCTGAACGACGCCGCGTCGTCGTCCGAGCGCGCCAGGTAACCCTGTTCGCCAGCCAGGAACCAACGTGTGCCCTGGCGACTGATGGCGTACAAGTGCAAGTCGTTCGGGTTGGCGACATGCCCCATCAGCGACTGCCAGGTGGCGCCACCATCGGTGGTCAGCAGCGCCAAACCGTAGGCACCGACGATCAACCCGCGGCGCGCATCGACGAATTCCAGCGCCAGGAACGGTTTGTCTGGACCATCGGCGACAAGACGCTCGGCATTTTGTACCCGTACCTGGGCGGCATCCAGGTCGGCAGCCGTGGCCTGGTCCGCCCTGGCGGCGTCCAGCTCCAGCTGTGCCACGCGCGCACCGTCGAGCTGCAGCGTCCAGTGTTCACCACCATCCAGCGTCGCCAGCACCACACCCGCGTGGCCGACAGCCCACCCCCTTTGCGCATCCACGAAGCGCACCGCCGTCAGGCTGACCGAAACCGGTACCGAAGCCTGATGCCAGCTTTGCCCATTGTCGTCGGAGAACAGCACCAGGCCGCGCTCGCCCACGGCCACCAGACGCGTGCCGGCACGCGCCAGGTCGATCAATACGCCATTCTGCGCAGCCGGTACCCGCATGGCCGGGGTATTGAGCGGCACGCCCACCGCAACCGGCCCGGCCAGGCACACGCTCGCGGCGAAGGGCAAATACAGGGCCGAGAGCAAAGCGCCCGCCTGACTGATTCTGTTCATAACCTACCTCGGACAAACACTCGTACCCCAAGGACACGCCGACAGGCATGTCCTTGACTCTCAGCTCAGTTAACGCACGCCGCGCCCCGCCATCGCCGCCGGCGAGAACTCCGAGGCCTTGTAGCGATCAACCGCGTGATACTGTTCCGGCAAGCCGGCGTAGAGGTTCTGGATAAACCACGCGCCGGAGGTCAGGTCATAAAAACCGGCGGACAGTTGCACCAGGCCTGGCAGGTCGGGCAATACGGAAGGCAGCGACCAGAGGGTCTTGGCCAGTTGGCCGCTGGCATCCCAACGGTCACCGAGCAGGGCCTGCCAAGTGTCCTCGTCGAGGTAGTAACGGCCCTTGGGCAACTGGTGACGCTTGCCGGCGGCCAGCGTCGACTCGACCACCCAGACGCGGTGTAGCTCCCAGCGCACGTAATCCGGGTTCAGATGATGCTTGCCTAGCAGGTCCTGCGGCTGTGCAGCGTTCTGCGCCTTGTTGGTGTTGTAGGGGACGTACATCTCCTGCTTGCCCACCAGTTTCCAGTCGAACCGATCCGTGCGACCGCCCCATACGCTCAGCTCGTCGAAGGACATGACCCCGGCGGTGGACGGCGTCGGTGTATCGCAGCAGGCGTTGGGCAGCGTGCGCACCCGACGCTGGCCGCTCAGATAGACATGGGCCTGGGATTTGTCGCCATTGATGTTCTCGCGCCCCAGGATCTGCTCGCCGGCACGAATCGCCGGGCCAAGATTGACAAAGTGCACCAGCCAGTAGTCACCCGAGTAGTTTTCAGGACCGCCCTCCTCGAAGTAGTAGGGCATTTCCTGAGTCAACAGGCCGTCGCTCGTCATCACCTGGTTGCCGTCGGCCGTCATCAGATAGTGGCGAAAATGCGCCGCGACCGAGGTGCCGCGCCAGTTCAGCAGGTGGTTCCAGATGGCTTCGGTACCGTTCTGGGGAATCGGAAACGGGATCCCACCATAGGCACCGTCGGGGATCAGGCCGGCGCTGCTGTTGACCAGTTTGGCGCGGGTCGCATTCTTGAGCGTGTTGTCATAGACCCACTGCGGCGCGGCCGCCGTGCGCCGGGTCGGATAGACGTCGATGCGATAGGTCTCCGGGAAGCGCTTGAACAGCTCCTTGGTGCCGTCACTGAGCTTGTCGGCGTACTTGGCCAGGTTCTGGCTGGTGATGCTGTACAAGGGTTTGTCCGCGGCAAACGGATCACCACGCTTACCACCCGGGACGTAGCTCGGATCGACCTTGGTGTAGCCACCGTCCCAGGCCGGGATGCTGCCATCGGCATTGCCGGCTTTCTCGGCACCGAAGGGTGTCAGGGTCTTGCCCAGCGCGGCCGCTTGTTCAGCGCTGGCGGCCAAGGTCATCGGCGCGGCGGCGGCCAGCAGGGTTAAGCACAAGGCCTTTAGAGTGAACTGAATGGTCATGCGCAAATCCTCTTAGAACGTGGTCTTGACGGAGAAAGCCAGGTAATCCCGGTCCTTCAGCGACTGCTTGTAATTGAACTGGTTGGCGGCGTTGAGACTGGTGTCCTCGGGACCGTAGAAGTGGGTGTAGGTCAGCCCCACGGTCACTTGGTCCAGGTAGGTGGCGGAGACGCCGATGTTCATGTCCCCTCCTCTGTCGGGGCCGAACCCGCTGATCACAGCCGACTTGCCCATGGGGAAATAGCTGATGCCCAGCGGCACGCTGATGTCCACGCCCGGGAAGAACTGGCGATAGGTGGGCGTGTACACCAACTTCAAGCCCAGGCCGTCATCGGTGGCGTTAGGGTCCAGGGCGGCGCGGTTCCTGGTCACGGCGAGCAGGCGGTTCCAGGCGATTTCCCCTAACAGGCTGGCTTCATTGGCGACGAAGGAAGGGCCCAGCGATGCCAGGACGTTGAGGTTGACGTGGGCCGTACGGCCGACGGCATAGAGGGCGTCATCGTTGTTGTCCGCCTCGACGCCCGTCAGGACGGTCTGGGCGTTGGACACCAGCGGCATGTTCCAGCGCATCGATGCCTCGCCGGCAAAGCTGTACTCGTCCACGGAGGTCGCGAAACTGGCGCCCAGGACACGGATATCTTCCGGGTAGACCCAGGAATATTCGCCGACTTGCCCGGTACTGAAGTTCGGCCCGGTGGCATTCGGTTTCAAATACAACGTCGGCGTTTTCTCGTGATATTGCAGCGCGTAGAGGCCGTAATCCATCGTCCCGGTGTTGTACTTGAGCTGCAGGCCGCCCTGGCCGGAACTCCTGGCTTTCTTGTCCTTGCCATGGAAAAACGCGGCCGGGCTGTTGGCATTACCGCCAAGAAAATCCGGAAACGGCCCGCCAGTGATCAGCCGTTCATTGCCGTCGCCGATGGTATCGCTGGTGGAGAAGTAGCTGCCGGCGCCCGGCAAGCGAGTGGCTTCCCACTCCAACTGGTAGAAGGCCCCCAATGACACGTCATCGGTCAGTTGGTAGGCGGTCGAGAGCTGGTTGACCGGCCGGGTGATTTCCTTGAATTGGGTGTTGGGCACCGATTGCGCCTTGACCACGTCCACCGGCGCCATGGCCCCGGCAATGCCGTTGCCGCCGAAGAACAGGCTCTCGCCCCAGATCAGGCCATGGCGCCCCGCGCGAACCGACAAGGTACGGTCGGCCAGCTCACCGTTCCAGTAGACAAAGGCATCCAGCAGTTCACCGTCACCGCCGTGCAGCTGGCGGGTGTCGCTGGTGAATTCGTCGAAGCCCACCGAGCGCTGGTTGGCACTGGCCGCATCGTTGTTGTCGTTACGGTCCTGGTAGACGGTGTCGTACCAGGCCGCACCGCTGAGACGGGCCCCGAAGTTGTGAAAACCGATATCCAGTTCGGAAAGAATATCCAGGCGATTGGAGATCAGCCCCTTGCCGAAGTTGTGATCGCCGTCATTCTGGTTCAGCGCCGTCTGGCCCTCGCTGAGTTTGCTGCTGGGGTCCTTCAGGCGCCAGGCGGCGCTGTACTTCAGCGTGTTGTCCCAGCGCAAGCTGAGATCGGGATTGCCGGTATCGATCTGAAAAGCCTGGGCAGCCGAGGCGCCAAGCCCCAGGCTGGCCGCAAGGGTCAGGGTGAAGGGGACGCGCCGTGACGCAGCGATCTTGCGAGTAGCCATCGAAGTAACCCTCTTTATTGTTGTTGTATGTCAGCTCTTCTGGTGAAACGGCGCCCGCAGTCCAACCGGGCCAAGCCTGTACAGGCATGAAGCATCCATGGGAGAGCGCATTCAGTTTTTGCCGGTGCCTCAGATGGGCGCCGCCGTGACGTCGAGCATCCGCCTGACCAGGCCGATCCGGTCGAAGCTGCTGTCGTGGGCCATTTCCTTGTCACCGGCCAGCACCGAGCTGTCGCTGATGAATTTGCAGCGCTCATAACGGCGCGCCATAAAGCGTTCGAGCTGCTGTGCGACGCTGCCGCCGGCGACCAACTCTTCGCCAAGCACGACGGCATCCTCAATGGCCATGCCGGCGCCCTGGCCCAAGTGCGGCGTCGTGGCGTGCACCGCATCGCCAATCAACACGACACGGCCGCGGAACCAGGGCTCGCTGACGAACACCACTTCCAACGGCTTGTAGACGACCCGGTCGCTGTCGATTATTTGCTCGCGCAGTTCGCCGACCAGCCCGGTGAAACCACTCAGGCGCTGGCGCATCTGGGTCGCCAGCGTGGCGGCCTCCATCCTGGGGTTGGCAGGCTCATGGGAGGTCACGAACAGGTACATCTGGTCGCGGCCCAGCGGTACCAGCCCGGCATTGCCGGCGGCTCCCTGGAAGGTGGCCAGATGATCGATTCCGGCGGCGCGTGGAAAGTTGTAGCGCCACACCGCCTGGCCGGTGAAACGCGGCGAGTACTGCTCGCCGAACAGCAAGCCGCGCATCTGGGAGTACAGCCCATCGGCGCCTACGACCAGGTCGTAGCGACCACGACGGGTATCGGTGAATAGCACATCAACGCCCTCGCCCACCTGCTCCAGCGATTCGACGCTCAGGCCCAGACGAACCGAGACGCCAAGGGCAGCCACGGTTTCGCTGAGGACTTGATGCAGGGCCAGGCGCGAGATGCCGACGTTGGCTGGATACTCGGGGCCCGCCAGGCGCTGGCCGGGGATTCGCGCCAGCTGTTCACCGGCGGTGGTATTGATGGTCACATCCTCGAACGCGTAGGCGGCATCCAGGTAGCCGTCCAGCACACCCAACTTGGCCATCTCACGGACGACATTACTCTGCTGGATGATGCCAACGCCGTAGACTGTCCACTGCGTCTTGAGCTCGACAAGATCGACTTCGATGCCCTGGCGACGCAGAGCGATTGCGGCGCATAGACCACCGATACCACCACCGACGATAAGCACCTTTTTCACTGCGTTCATGCTCGTCTCACTCTTATTCTTGTTATTCACGCAAGCGCTCCGCCGGAGCGATCCCAGGCTGCACTGCCGGCTGTTTCTGCACGCATTCGCTACCGCGTTGTGTTCACTTTCTCGGCAAAGCAGGCGTTTGACTAATCGCATGTAGGGATACGATGTATCAGCTACCGCGATACGTTAGCTAAGGTGCTCACGCCTCCAATTGACCGGCTTCGAGCACCAGCCAATCGGCCTCTGCATGCCATTGCAGCGCACTCAGGCTTTCCCCCAGGCACGGCCCGTAGACACACAGGCCACTGTCCGGAAGGAAGCGGGCACCATGGGCGTAACAGACGATCTGGCGGCCATCGACGCTGAGAAAACGATCCTTTCGATACTCCAGCCGCACCTCCAGGTGCGGGCAGCTGTTGCGATAAACCCGCACCTCGCCGCCATGGCGCAGGGCGAACACACTGTCCTTCCCCGTGCCCAGGGGATCGAACCCGCGTGCGTGCCCTTCGACCAACTCATCCAGGCGACAGAGAACATGAGCATCGTGACTCATGGACGACATCCGCACTCAGGCCTGCTTGGGCGGCGGGCCGCTCGGGAACCATTTTTCCCGGGAGGTGAACAGGAACAGCTGCGAGTTATCCGCCGACAACGGCGCCTGGCGCGCTTGCCAGGCGTCATCGTGCTTGTCCATGTCTGCGTCGTATTCGATGTGGCAGCCCAACGGACTGTTGAAGTACCAGAACCAGTTGGAGCCAAAGAGGTGCCGCCCCGGCCCCCAGAAGCTGGTCCAGCCTTGTTGCTCGAAGCGACGCCCGGCCAACAGCACCTCCGTGCCGCTGCCCATGTGAAAGGTGAAGTGCTCGCAACCCTTCATGTGCGGTGGCGTCTGGATCATGAACAGGCAGTGATGATCATCGGAACCGGCCGGGCGCATGAACGGACCGGCACCGACAAAGGTGTCGGTGGTCACGAAGCCCAGGCGCTTGTAAAAAGCTTCGGCCTTGGCCGCATCCGGCACGAAGTACACCACGTGGGACAGCGTCCGCGGCAAGGCCTGCATATCAGGGTTGATACCCGGCTGGTTGACCGGTCGCTGGGGGGCATGGCCGGGTGCATTGGTCAGGTCGGCTGGTGCGCTGTAGGGACGCCGCACACTGATCTGGAACCCAATGGCAAACCCCATATCGTCCACGCTGTGCACGGAGCCATCGGCACCGCGGGTCACCAGGCGGTCGTGCCCCAATTCATCGGCGATGGCCTCGAGATCAGCCACGCTTGCCACGCCATAAACGGTTTCACGAATCGAGGGGGCAGGCCCGATGGCTGCCGGCAGACGGGCGTCGTCAGCACGACGGATGATCACCGCCGTACCGTCGAGCGCTTCAAAACGTCCGCCCTCGCTGTCGACATCGACAGGATGCAGGCCATAGTCACGCAGGCAATGGGTACAGGCTTGAATGTCGTCGACGCCAAAAATCAAGGCATCAAGGCCAATGATGTTCATTGAGTTACCACTCCATTGTAATTATTCAGCGCAGGCCGGCACCCCGCTTACGGGAGCCGTGCCAGGCGCAGCGCTGCCGAGGCTGGTCTTGGAGTCGATCAAGCGTCACGCCAACCGACTGTGGGCCGATACTGAAGGGGTACAAACCCACTGACTAATCGCTTGTCGGGATGCGACCTATCGGCAAATGCGATACCTGGCTGCACAGCGCAAAGGGTCTGGAAAATCGAACAGGCATCGTTCGATTCACCCACGCTCGGGACTTGACGCCGCGATAGGAAGGCCGGAAGGTATTTACAAAATAAATACAAGAATCGAGACCGCCATGCGCTTTAACCACCTGGATCTCAATCTCCTGGTGGCGCTGGATGTGCTACTGGAAGAGCAGAACATCACCCGCGCCGCCGAACGCCTGCACATGACCCAATCCGCCACCAGCGGCGTGCTGGGCAGGCTGCGCCTCTACTTCGAAGACGAACTGCTGGCGCAGGTCGGACGCAAGATGCAGCCCACGCCCTACGCCCGCGAACTGGCGGCACCCGTGCGCCAGGTGCTGCTGACGATCCAGTCCTCGATCACCGCCAAACCGGTGTTCGACCCCGCCACCAGCAAGCGTCATTTTCGCCTGATCACTTCGGACTATCTGATCAGCGTCCTGTTTGCCCGGGTGATCCAGAAGATCTCCCTGGAAGCCCCGCACATCACCTTCGAACTGCTGGGCCCCGGCGACACGTCTACCGAAATGCTGATGCGCGGCGAGGCCGACATGATGATCGTGCCTGAGCGCTATCTCATCGAAGGCCATCCATCGCAGCTGCTATTCGAAGAAGAGCACGTTTGCGTGGTGTGGGACGGCAACACCCAAGTGGGCGACAGCATCACCCTCGATCAATACATCGAGATGGGCCATGTCTCCGTGATTTTTGGCCGCAACCGGCAGTTGAGCGTCGAAGAATGGCTGATGAGCCAGTACGGTTTCACCCGTCGCATGGAAGTGGTGACCCACGACTTCAACACCCTCCCGCAGTTGATCGTCGGCACTCAACGCGTCGCCACCATGCTCCAGCGCATGGCCAGGCTCTACGCCAACTACCTGCCGCTGCGCATCCTGCAACCACCGGTGAAAATCCCGGTGATGCGTGAGTTCATGCTCTGGCACCGGACCATGGAGGGGGATCCGATGCACCGTTGGCTGCGGGCGAAAATCAGTCAGATCATCAACGAGCTGGAGCAGTAGTTGCTGCCGTAGCCTGGAGACGAGTCAGGTACGGAAGTGCCCGACGGCCGTCTTGAGCTCGCCGCCAACCCGTTGCAAGTCGTTCGTTGAGACTTGCAGTTGCAGGCTTTCCCTGGCGCTACCCTCCGCCACTTCGCGCACCCGCGTCATGCTCTGGCTGACTTGCTCGGCCACCACGCTCTGCTGCTCGGCGGCCGCGGAGATCTGCTGGTTCATCTGCTCGATGCGGGACACCGCCCGGGTGATCCGCGCCAGCGCCTGGGAAGCTTGCGCGGCAAGCACTACCGTTTCATCGCTTAGCGCATGACTGCCTTGCAAGCGCTCGGCGGCCTGTTGGGCCACACCGCTCAAACGAACGATCAACCCTTCGATTTCCGTGGTCGAACGCTGAGTGCGCCGTGCCAGGCCACGCACCTCATCGGCAACCACCGCGAAGCCACGCCCCTGCTCGCCCGCCCGCGCGGCCTCGATGGCGGCATTCAGCGCCAGCAGGTTGGTCTGCTCGGCCACCGCCTTGATGACATCGAGCACGCCGCCAATCGCCGCGCTCTCCACCAGCAGGTTGCGCATGGCTTGCGCGCAGCCACTCATTTCCCTGGCCAGATGGTCGATCTTGCCACCCGCCTGGCGCACCAACTCATCGCCCTCGCGCGCTTGTTGATCGGCATGCGCCACCGCTTCGCTGGCCTCACCCGCGTTGCGGGCGACCTCCTGCGCCGTGGCGGCCATCTGTTGCATCGCGGTGGCGGCCAACTCGGTTTCCTGGCGTTGGTGTTCGACACCGCGACTGTTGCTCAGGGTCACTTCAGCCAGGCTGCCGGCCATGCCGTTGAGCGAGCCGACACCAAGGTCGATGCGCCCGACCAATCCACGCAGGCTGCCCAGCATGCTGCCCACGGTGCCCAACAGTTGGCCCAGCTCATCTCGACGACCACTGTCTGACGGCGGATCACTCAAGTCCCCCGCAGCCACGCGTTGGACCAACTGCACGGCCTGGCGCAGTGGCTGCACAATCAACTGGCGAATCAGCAGACTGGCACCCATGCCCAAGGCCAGTGCCAAAACAGTGATCAACCCCAAGTGGCGATCGGCATCGCGGTTATCGTCCAGCACCGCCTGCCTTTGCTGTTCATCGGCCTCGGCCAGCAACCTGCTCACCTGGTCGGTCTGTGCGTTCATCGCCGCGCTGCTTTGCGCGCTTTGCTTGCGGCTGTCGACGAACTCGACGAAGGCCTTGCGATAGTCGCCCAAGGCCCTGCTCGCCTCCTGCAGCGACTCACTTTGCTGCTCGCCAAGATCCAGCGCCTGCATGGCGGCGAGCAGGTCACTCATGCTCATTTCCCAGTCGCTGCGGTAACGCTCCTCGCCATCGAGCGAGTAGTACAGCTCGCTGTCACGCAGCTTGGCGAGCTTGTCCCGCAACGCGACCGTCTGTTCGAGCAACACCATCTGCTCGCTGCTCGGTGGCGCCCCCTGCCCCAACCGAGTGTTAAGCGCATCCAGTTGGTCGAGAAACAGCAGGGTAAAACTGTCACCAGCGGTCTGCGCCAGTGCCTGCATGCGCAATCGCGCTTCGCGAGCCCGGCGCAACGAATCGGCATAGCCGAGGAACTGCTCCAGATAGGCGCTGACGGCGGTGCGTACGCTGGCGCGCGCTGCGCTGTTGGCCGGATCATCATCGAGTTGTTGATTCAGTTTGCCGATCGTCTCGCGGACCTGGTCCAGGCGCTGCGGAGCGAGATCCAGGGCAAATGCCTTCTCGGCGATACGCGCACGCAGGATCAGTGCCTGGATCGATGACTCCTGACGCGATTGCTCACCGCGCTGCTGCAGCACACCCAGGGAACGAAAAGCCGTGAGCGCTACCCCCAGAGTCACCAGCAGCACCAGGCCGAACCCCAGCGACAGCTTGGCCCCCACCGACAGATTCGCGAGCACGCGATTCAGTACGAGCATGCCCGACTCCTCGCACGGTCGTGGAAAAACAGCCTGCCCTTGGCGACCAGGCTGATCGTTGTGCCGCAATGGGACTCACTCATCTGCCAATACCTTGTTCTTGTTGTTTTGTACGCCCGAGGCGCCAACCAACGGCGCGGTGCAGCGCCAACTCTAGTGAGTCGTCCCCCAATGACACCAATCGCATCCTGCGTTATGAGCAATCGCAAAGTACGATGGTAGGTATCCGGATTCGCGGCTTGATCGGAGAGGAAAAACCTCCTGGGTCGACGGCGCACATACGCTCTATCTCCGTTCGCAATACCTCCCATCCCGACTCGCGATTGGCCAAACAATGGTCCTCCCCTTAGCCTGCTTCGAACCGGCAGGGCTGGCGATCTCCGCCCGGACCTGGCCGCCTGCCTTTGCTTGCACAAGGACAATCACCATCATGTTTCGCTACTTCCCGACCAACTACGTGTGGAATCTTTCCGTCGACCTGGCCATTGAAATGGGCGCCCGCATCGGCGAAATCGAGGAAATGTGCGCGCCGCTGCAAGAGGCCGCCAAGCAACCGGACGCCGCCGGCAGCAAAGCCTTTCGTGAGACCTGGGCGAACATGGCCGACAAGCTGTGCGGCCTGGCAGAAGAGGACGAAGGCAAGGGTCGAATGTTGTCTGCCGGTGAAAAATACAACCGCGCCGCCACCTACTACCTGAGCTGCGAACGCCTGCAGGCCCATGGTGCCCCTGGCCGTACGCAGCTGTACCAACGCTTTCTGCACACCTTCCAACGCGGCATCGAGCTGGCACGAGAAAACTGCGAGCGCGTTGAAATCCCTTACGAAGGCAAACACATATCCGGTCTGCTGGTCCGTGCCGAAGGCGTCAGCGGCCCCGCGCCGATTCTGGTGCAGGTCAATGGACTGGATTCCACCAAAGAAATGAAATACCGCGTCGGCCTGCCCGCCTGGCTGGCCAAACGTGGCGTGTCGTCATTGATCATCGACCAGCCCGGCACGGGTGAGGCGCTGCGCCTGCATCACCTGACGGCGCGTTTTGACAGCGAGCACTGGGCCAGTCGTGTGGTGGATTGGCTGGAGACCCGCGACGATGTCGACGCCAAACGCATTGGCCTGGAAGGCGTGTCGCTTGGCGGCTATTACTGTCCGCGCGCGGTCGCCTTCGAGCCACGCTTCGCGTGCGGTGTGGTGTGGGGCGCCAACCACGACTGGCGCGATGTACAGAAACGCCGCCTGGAGAAAGAAGGCAGCTTCCCGGTGCCGCATTACTGGTCGCACGTGGCTTGGGTCTGGGGCGCCAAGGACACGGACGAGTTCATGGCCATTGCCGAGAATGTCCACCTGGACGGTATTCTGGATCGCATCAAGGTGCCTTTCCTGGTCACCCACGGTGAAAAGGATTCGCAGATTCCACTGAAATGGGCACACCGCACCTACGAGCAGTTGGTCAACAGTCCGAAGCGCGAGCTGAAAGTCTTCACCGAACGTGAGGGTGGCGTGCAGCATTCGAGTTTCGACAACAGTATCAATGCCGGCCAGTACATCGCCGACTGGGTGGCTGAAGTGCTCGGCGGTCGCACTGCATGACAGGGGTGAAATCCAGGCTCCGGTACGCGGCCAGGGCTTGAACCTTCGGGGCGACGGCACGATTGGGCGATGGGTGTCTACTCACCCATCCCCAAGCATCTGCCACAACGACGCCCCCACTCCGGTAATGCTCTCCCCGGCAATCAACCCCGCCGCCGCGGTAATGGCGAAGCGTTCGGTGAGGCTCGGCCAGCGACAGCTCACCAGCCACGTCAGCACCGCACCGAACGCCATCATCAGGGACACCGAGGCCGGCAGGACGAAAGCCAGGCCCAGGGCCGCCGTGCTCGGCAGGTAGCGGGCCCGATGCGCCGGCAGCAGGCTGTCGAGGATCCCCAACAACAAACCCACCAGGCCGCCGATGAAAATCGCCCAGCGAATGCTCGCTGACAATGAATCCAGGCCCAGGGTCAGGGTTTGCGCCACGGCCTTCCAGGTGGCGACCGCCGGGGCCGGCCACTCTTCGGTGAGCAGCATGGTTTGCGGGTCCGGGATCAGGGCCAGATAGGCCAGGACGCCGACGATGCTACCGATGAAAATACCCAGGGTCTGGGCGATCAATTGCTTGCGCGGCGTGGCGCCAATCGCCCGACCGACCTTGAAGTCGTTCATCAAATCGGTGCACTGCCCGGCCGAACCACCGGCGGTGTTGGCGCTCATCAGGTTGATCGGCACCTGGCCCGGGGCGACGATGCCGAAACTCAGTTGGGACAATTGCCCGATGGCGCCGATTGGCGGAATACCCGTGGCGCCGACCACCCGGGCGGCCACCGCCGCCAGGCAGATCGCCAGGGGAATGGTCAACAAGGCCATCCACGGGTTGATACCGAACAACAGCACTTGCAGGCTGACCACCAGGAGGATCGACAGTGCGAAACCGGCAGCAGGCCCAAGCTTGGGTATCGTCCAGATCGCCCCGCCGCCCGCCTTGGTGGACTGGTGCAATGCCCACAAGCGAATCGCCAGTGAGGCCAGGGTCGAACAGACCATCAGGCTCACTCCCGGCCAGAGCAACCACTCCACCAGCGCCGCGAACTGCGGGCCGCTGCTGCCGTGCGGCAACTGCACCAGGCCCTGTTCCAACAGCCACGGCGCCAGCCAACCCCACGCCAGCACAGCACCGAGCAGCAGGGTCAGGCCCACGCGAATACCGATGATCCCGCCGAACCCCACCAACAGCAGCGAAGGGTCCGCGGTAAAGGTCAGGCGCTCCAGTTGAGCGCTCGGAGACCAGCGCGGGATGGCCCACATGAAGGTGTCGACCGCCTTGACCAGCCCGGACAGCAACGCGGCGCTGAGCAACACCTTCAAACGCGTCGCGGCTTCGTGGCCGTGGTTGTAGATGTGCAACAACGTTTCCAGGGTCGCCATGCCTTCAGGAAATTTCAGCGCCTTGTCATTGAGCAGTGAGGGTCGCAGGTACCAGGCGATCCAGATCCCCAGGAAACTCACCGAAAAAACCCAGGCCACCATGGGAATGGCATCCAACTGCTGGCCGGTCAGCAGGGTGTAGGCCGGGATGGGCGCGACCAGCCCACCGGAAATGATCGACGCCGCGGCAGAAGCCACCGTCTGGTTGATGTTGCTTTCGTGCAGCGTCCAGGGCAGTCGCCCCACGGATCGACTGGCCAAGCCTTGCCAGATGCCATAACCGATCAGCAAGGCAATGATCGACATGTTGAACGACCAACCGATCTTCAACCCGGCGTAGACATTGGAAGGTGTCAGCAGGATACCGAGAACAATCCCCGTGCTGACCGCGCGCGGACTGAGCTCGCGTTCGACTGTGGCGTTCAAGGGGAATGTGGATGAGGTTGGGTGCATGCGAAGTCCTTATCGGCACTGGGCCACCGTCAGATTCAGACTGCCCCCCTGTGGGAGCGAGCTTGCTCGCGATGACAGTGGATCAGCTACAGGGATAGAGACTGACGCTCCGCCATCGCGAGCAAGCTCGCTCCCACAGGGTCATGTAAAGCGGCAACTTAATAAGTGAACGCAGTATTGGCGCAAGGTTCACATGACGGAGGGAAACCCTGGCAAGTGTGCTCGCCAGAATCGTCAATCCATGGGCAGGAAGTGAGGCATGTCGCGAGCGCTGCCAAGGGCCAGGCGGCGCATCGCGACCAGGCAGCGTTCGACTTATTGCTGGCCCTCGCAATTGACCATCCAGGCGATTCCGAAACGGTCTTCGAACATGGCAAAGCGTTCCGCCCAGAAGGTCTTGTCCAAGGGCATCTGCACGTGACCGTCCTCACTCAAGCGTTCGAACAGCCGCTCGGCCTCCTTCACGCTGTCGACATTGAGGGAAATCGATACGCCTTGTGGTTTGCTATACGGCTGGCCCGGTGGGCAGTCGGACGCCATCAGGCTGAAATTGCCCACGGTCAGGCAGGCGTGCATGATCAGGCTGGCGTCCTTAGGCATGCCGACGTCCTCGGGCGCCTCGGCATAGGACATGGAAAACAGATCGCCGCCAAGCACGTCCTTGTAAAATGCAAAGGCTTCCTTGCAGCGGCCGTTGAAGGTCAGGTACGGGATGATTCTCATGCTGGGTTCTCCTGTCGTCGGCGTCACGATTGACCGGCCATCTGCGCCCGCAAGCGTTCTTCCTGCTCGCGCAATTCGGGGGTAAAGGACTCGCCGAACTCCTCGAGTTCGAAGATCTGGCGGATTTCGATTTCGCTGTCGCTGACCATCGGATTCGGGCAACGCTTGACCCAATCGATGGCCTCCTGCAATGACTGGACCTTGAAGATCCAGAAGCCGGCGATCAGCTCCTTGGTCTCAGCAAAGGGCCCATCGACGACAGTCCGGTTCTTGCCGGAAAACTGCACACGCACGCCTTCGGCACTGGGATGCAGGCCTTCACCGGCGAGCATCACCCCGGCCTTGACCAACTCTTCGTTGTAGGCGCCCATGGCGGCCAGCAGTTCTTCGCTGGGCATTTCTCCGGCTTCCGATTCCGGACTGGCCTTGACGATCACCATAAATCGCATGCTCGTATCTCCTGAGAATGGCCACCCTTGTGGCGGCTCTACGGACTAATCGAATGGCAATGGTCCAAATCGACAGGTCGACGCGATTATTTTTCGACGGAGCGTTGGCAGCCTGGAAGCCCCAGGCCCCCCTGCCGTGAAACCATGTGCAACGCTCAGGGATTCCACTGGAATCGATAGATGTCTCGATAACCATTGCTTGGGTCGTACAGCAGCTTCGTCCCGCCGTCCAAGGTGATATTGTCGGCATTGACCAAGTGAACCGGTGCCACGAAGCCGCTCACCGGCTGGCCTGCCATCAGTCGGTTCAATTCATCGATCACTTGCCAGCCATGCACATTGAGCGGCTCGGCCACAGTGACGGTCTGGTAGTTCTTTTCCTGGATGCGCAAGAACGCCGAAGCGCTGCCGTCGCCGGCAGACAACAGACTGATGCCGTCGCGGGGTATCGCGGCGCTGGCCAAGGTGGCAACCGCATAGTCGAAATAGATATCGTTGATGGCCAGCGTGTGGGTCCAACGCTTGCCATGGCGCTGAAGCAGTTCCGTGGTGATCGCCGGCATCTTCTCGCGACTTTCGGAGATCGCCACATCGCGCACCTCCAGCAACGAGCATTCCCGACAGGCCCGAATGACGCTTTCCATGGCCTTGGCCTTCGCCATGGCGATGCTGTACCTGGAGTCGGTCAGGATCACCACACCGGCCTTTCCGTTCGACTGCGCCACCGCCGCCATGGCCGTGATGCGAGCCACTTCGAGCGGGTCGGTCGTGACGTTCATGGCCATCGGCGTGCCAACAATCGGCCCGGGGCGCTCCCCGGCGTGCCAGCCCACCACCGGCACGCCCTTGTCGGCGAAGACGGCCAGCGCCGCCTTGTTCTCAAGGGCATCGGCACCGCACAGAATGAGCCCATCGGGGTTCGCCGCCAGGGCGTCGGCAAAGGCCTTTGCACGCCCGGCCGAGGATCCAGCGCCATCGAATACCCTCAGCGTCCAGCCCATCGCCTTGGCGGCCTCGCGAGCGCCCTGGGCGACGCCGACAATGCCGCCGTTGCGCATATCTTCTGCGACAATGGCGATGCTCTTGCCGCGCTGGGCGGGCGGGCCGGACTCGGGGCCGCTCCAGGGAACGGCACCGAGGGTGGCCTTGGCCACCATTTCCTGCGCTTGAGTCACCGTCACCGTCGTGTTCGTCGCGGCTGGCAGGTCCTGGGCATACCCAGGCGTTGCCGTGAAAAGACAGAGCATCGTCATTGAAACTATCCGGAGCAACCGGGACTTGATCAAACAGGTTCGATCACCGCGCGTGATGCCGGGTCTGGAGCCGATGGCGCAATCATAATGTGACATGGCGTCTCTTTATTTATGGATGCAGCGTTTACGTTCAGTGTCCGCAAGGATAGTCGGCTCTGCTGTCATCGGCCCGAAAGGGAAATAGCAAGTTTGTAACATCCTTTCTGCCCCGGCCCCCTGATCGGTTCCGGATCGCTGAAGGCCCACCCTTGTCGCGCCCGGCCTGGATCTGGACAAGCGATCGTGCTCGACATCCATTGTTCGACGCACCACGAAGTGAGGAGCCTGTCGCGCGCATAGTCTGTGAGCCACCCTGGAGGAGATGGCGATGACACACACCCGTTTTTTTGGAAAAACCGTACTGGCCTGCACGTTCATCCTGGCGATGATCGGTTGGGGAATCGGCTTCTATGGCCCGCCGATTTATATGCAGGCGGTCATTGAGCGCACGGGTTGGCCAATAGCCCAGGTCTCGGCTGCCGTGACCTTGCACTTTCTCAGCGGCACGATGGTCATCGCCAACCTGCCACGCCTTTATGCACGCTTCGGCATCCCCGCCATCACCTTGCTTGGCAGCATCGTCCTGGGCATCGGCGTGAACCTCTGGGCGCAGGCCAACCAGCCCTGGGTGCTGTATGCCGGCGCCGTATGCTCGGGTATCGGCTGGGTGACATTGGGGGCCGCGGCCGTTAACACCCTCATCGCGCCGTGGTACGTCAAGGAAAGACCCAAGGCCTTGGGCAAGGCCTATAACGGCGCCAGCCTGGGAGGCGTGATCTTTTCGCCGCTGTGGGTGTGGCTGATCGAGCGTTTCGGCTTTGCCCCGGCGGCGGCGCTGATCAGCGTCATCGCGGTGCTGCTCATAGGCGCTTTCGCCTTTCTGGTTTTCAACAAAACCCCACAAAGCCAGGGACAACATCCCGACAATGCAGCCCCGCCGGCCCCCGTGCCAATCAGCGCCAGCGCCGCGCCGTGGACCGTCATGCAGACGCTCAGGTCGGCCAGTTTCCGCACCCTGGCAGCCGGCATGTCCTTGGGGCTGTTTGCCCAGATCGGCTTGATCGCGCACCTGTACTCGATCCTGGTGGGACGCATGGGGGCGCATGACGCCTCATTCGCCATGGGGCTGGCCACCGCCAGTGCGATAGGTGGGCGATACGTCGCCGCACGCTTGATGACCCAAGGTATGAATCGCCGACAGCTGGCTTGCCTTGGTTATACCGTCCAGATGCTGGGCACGCTGATGCTTCTGGGCCTGGACCTTCACCCGACAGTGGCCTGGATAGCCGTGGTGCTGATCGGTTCGGGCATTGGCAATGCCACCTCCTTGCCGCCGCTGATAGCACAGGCCGAGTTCAGCCGTGAACATACCGCCAGGGTGATCGCCCTGTTGGTTGCGATCAGCCAGGCCACCTACGCCTTCGCCCCGGCCTTTTTTGGCCTGTTGCGCGCCGCCTTCACCGATCCGAATCACGCCATCGTCGCTGTCGTGACAGCAGCCGTCTTCGTGCAGGTGCTGGCCATTTTGTCGTTCTATCGGGGCGTCTCCGTTAGCCCCTTCAAGAAAACCGTTTTCTGACCCCACTTGGCCAGGCAATGCGTTGATGGGGCGGCAAACTGACCGCCCGTTTCACCGTCAGCGTTGCGCCACCCGCTACGAACGAAACGCATCGACCTTGAGCCCAAATCGACTCATTTTGTTGTACAGCCCGCCACGTGACACATTCAACCGTTGAGCAGCCAGGCGGATATTTCCGCGCGTGTCCTTGAGGGCGGCGATGATGGCATTCATCTCATGAGTGCCCAGGTCCGGAGCCGTCCGCGGCTCAGGCACACCTACCCACGGCGATGGCCGTCCTCGCTGCCTGATTTCCAGCGCAAGGTCGCTCGGTTCGATCAGTTCGGTCAGCGCCAGGTTGGTCGCTCGCTCAATGACGTTTTCCAGCTCACGGACATTGCCCGGCCAGTGATAGCCGCCAAGCATCTCCAGCGCCCCTGGTGAAAGGTCCTGCATCGTCTTGCGTAGCGACCGGGCACACCGCGCGAGAAAATGCCGCGCCAGCAACGGCACATCTTCGCGGCGCATCCGCAGTGGCGGCACCGTCAGGTTCAGCACGTTGAGCCGGTAGTAAAGGTCCTCACGAAAGGCACCCTCGGCCACCGCCTGGCTCAGGTTGCGATGGGTGGCGGCGATGATGCGAACGTTGACCCGCAGCGATTTCTTCGCCCCCACCCGTGTCACCTCGCCTTCCTGCAAGACACGCAGCAAGCTGACCTGCGCATCGAAGGACATGTCGCCGATTTCGTCGAGGAAGATCGTCCCGCCATCGGCCAATTCGAACTTGCCTGCCGACCCACCGCGAGCCGATCCGGTGAAGGCGCCTTCGACATGACCGAACAGTTCGCTCTGCACCAAGTCACGGGGAATGGCCCCGCAATTGACCGCCACGAAAGGCCCGCCACTACGGTCGCTGGCATTATGGATGGCCTGGGCGAACAGTTCCTTGCCCGTGCCGCTCTCACCGAGGATCAGCGTGGTGGAATCACTGCGACTGGCAATCCGGGCCAGGTGCAGTGCATCCTGAATCGCCTGTGAGCGGCCCAGGATGGTTTCGAAGGTGTAGCTGGCCTGGGTGCCAATGATCCGCCGGGTGATTTCCCGGATGCGTCGGTTCTCGCGCAACGAAACAATCCGTCCACCTTGCTCCAGCGGGCAGACCGATACCAGGCAGGCCAGATGGCTGCGGTCGTGCAGTTCAAAGGTGCAATCCAGATCCCGTACCCCTTCCCCGCCCCCGAACAGGACCGCATCGGTCAATTCGCTCTTGCCCAGGCTCTTGAAGGGACTGCCGAGCAGGTCATGCCCCACGCGAAACAATTGTCGGGCGTAATGATTGAGCGCCTTGATGCAGCCGCGTTCATCCAATACCACCAACCCCTCGTTGAGCACTTCAAGGACGGTTTGTTGCTCCTCGAGCAAGGCTTGCAGTGTCATCTGCCTGGAGACAGCCTCGGCCGCGGCCTGAACGGTGCCCAGCGTATGGAAATGAAACCAGCCCGGCTCCGCCGTCAAGGTCAACATACCCAGCGTCCGGCCCTGGGCATCGCGGATTGGCGCGGCGGCACAATGCATGCGGCGCTGGCGCAGGCCAAGCCCGAAGTTCTCCTCGGCCAGCACATACACCAAACGGTCTTCGACGATCGCCAGACCGGTGCAATTGGTGCCCTGTATCGATTCCAGCAGTCGGCTGCCTATGGGTGTGAGGTCCAGGCCACAGAAGTACAACGTCGTGCCTTCGGCATCGGTCAGGTTGATATGGCCCCTGGGGTTATAAGCGAGCAACCCGCGCATGACTTGCGCCGCCGCGGCGATCAGCAGCCGGTTGGCGGCCAGTGTCGCGGTCAGGTCGGCAGGCGCGACAAAACGGTACTCGCCGTCTTCCGGATCGAGGCCGGCATTGACGCTGCGCAACCAGGACGCCCAAATCACCCGGCGGATCCCGGCAGGAGGATCAACCTCCCCCCGCAAGCACGCTCGCCAGGCCTCATCCAGCGCCGTGCTGGGTCCTTCGTTCAACGACGCAGGGCCCAGGGTGGTGAGGTAATCGCGGTCTTCGGCGCTCAATGCTGCAGGTTGCTGATCCATTGTCCGGCCACATGTTCATATTTTCGACATGTCAGTATAGACATGTCATTAAAATGAACAGTCATTCAAATTAAAACCATTAAATATCAATAAGATAACTATTGGCACAGCGCTTGCTCCCTGGATGAACAGACGAGGACATTCTTATCGCCGAGTCGTAAAAACAATAAAGGGAGTCATGTTCATGAGCACATCCAAGATCCTCCGCCTGGGCCTTATCGGCGCTGGTCGCATGGGCAGTTTTCACGGCCTGACCGCCGCCCGGCACATCCCCGGCGCGTGCCTCGCCGCCATCGCCGATCCTACCCCTGGCCAGGCCGCACGCCTGGCAGCAGAACTGGACGTGCAGAAGGTCTATGCCGATCCACAGCAATTGCTGGATGACCCGGACATCGACGCCGTGCTGATTGCCGCCCCGGCACGCAGCCACGCCGAACTGGTGATCAGTGCGGCCCGGGCCGGCAAAGGGGTGTTCTGTGAAAAACCGATGGCCATCACCCTGGACGAAGCTGACCGCGCCATCGCCGCCGCTGCCGATGCACGAGTGACGCTCCAAGTCGGCTTCAACCGCCGTTTTGCCAGAAGTTTCCGCACCGCTCACCTGGACGTCGTTGCCGGCCGGATCGGTACGCCACAACTGCTGCGCTCGCTGACCCGCGACCCGGCGCTGAACAACCCGGCCGCGTCGCCGCAATGGGTGATCTTCCTGGAAACCCTGATCCATGACTTCGATACCCTGCGCTACCTGAATCCGGGTGCCGAGGCGGTTGAGGTCTTTGTGATGGCCGACGCCCTGATCGCCCCCGCCTACAAGGACAAGGGTTTTCTCGACACCGCGGTGGTCACCATCCGTTTCGACAATGGTGCCATCGCCACGGCCGAGGCCAACTTCCAGGCCGTGTATGGCTACGATGTCCGCGGCGAAGTGTTCGGCAGCGCTGGCATGCTGACCATGGGCAACGTCAACGACTCTGACTTGCTGCGGTACCTGGCCAATGGGGTCCAGGCCGACACCCAGCGCATGGACACCGACTTGCTGCGGGATGCCTATGTGGCCGAGCTCAACCACTTCGCCAACTGCGTTCGCAGCGGAGAAAAACCCTTGGCCAGCGGTGAAGACGCGCGTGCGGCACTGGCCATCGCCCGCGCCTGTATCGAGTCCTTCCAACAGGGCAAGACGGTGCGTGTGCAGGGAGCGCTTTCATGAGTTTCATTCCGTTCAAACTGGCAGTCAGCGCCGAGATGGTTTTCATCGACCTGCCCTTCATCGAACGGGTCAAACGCATCCATGCGTTGGGCTTCAGCGTCGAGATATGGAACTGGGCGAGCAAAGACATCCAAGCCCTCGCCGCGACCGGTGCGGACTTCACCTCCATGACCGGCTACCTCTCGGGCAACCTGACCGATCCCGAGGCGATCCGGCAGCTGCTCGACAGCGCCCAGGAGTCCTTGGCCGTCGCCGCTCAATTGGGTTGCCCGAGCCTGAACCTGCACGGCACCGGCCTGGATGCTCAGGGCTTGCCGGTCAAACCCGTGGCCCAGGCCACCGGCCGCATGTGGTTGAGCGCCTGCAAGACGCTGGAAAAAATCGCCCGCCTGGGCGAAGACGCGGGTCGGGTATTCCTGCTGGAAAACCTCAATACCGCAGTCGACCACCCCGGCACGCCGTTCGCCCGCGCTGACGATACCCTGGCGCTGATCGAAGCCGTGGGCAGCCCGCACCTGAAGATGAACCTGGACCTCTATCACGCGCAGATCGGCGAAGGAAACCTGATCGAACTGATCCAGCGCGCCGGCAACGCCATCGGCGAAATCCAGGTCGCCGACGTCCCGGGGCGCATGGAGCCCGGCACCGGTGAAATCCACTATCCCGCCATTGCCAGGGCCTTGTTCGGCATGGGATACAGCGGTGTCGTCGGCCTCGAAGGCTGGGCCAGCGGTGACAGCGAGGTCGCGCTTGAGCGTTTCCGGCAGGCCTTCACGCTTGATGGATAAAGCCGCGCCGAATTCAAAACGTGCGGCAGATTCTCATCTCTTGGTGACGTACAACCCATAACAACAAAAGGAAAACCATCATGCGTCGTTGCACACTGCTTTTCGCCACCCTGCTGTTGCTGTTCAGCCAATGGGCCGCCGCCGAATACCGCATCGGCGTCAGCATCGCCAGGGTCGACGACAACTTCATGACCTACGTGCGTAATGGCCTGGACGAGGCCGCGAAAAAGGAAAACGTGCAGATCCAGTTCGAGGACGCCCAAGGCGATGTGGTGCGCCAACTCAACCAGGTCCAAGGCTTTATCAACCAGAAAGTGGATGCGGTCATTGTCCTGCCGGTGGACACCTCCGCCACGGCCAACATCACCCGCGCCGCGGTCGAAGCGAAGACGCCACTGGTCTACGTCAACCGTCACCCGGACGAGCGCACCTTGCCCAAAGGCGTCGTTACGGTGGCGTCCAATGACATTGAGGCCGGACAACTGCAGATGCGCTACCTGGCCGAAAAGCTCGGAGGCAAGGGCAATCTGGCGATCATCATGGGCGACCTGGCGCAAAACGCCACCCACGACCGCACCGAAGGCGTCAAACAGGTGCTCAAGGACTATCCCGGGATCAAGATCGTCGAGCAGCAAAGTGCCGAGTGGCAGCGCAACAAAGGGATGGACCTGACCAGCAACTGGTTGCTGGCCGGCAGTCGGTTTGACGCCATCGTCGCCAACAACGACGAGATGGCCATCGGTGCGGCCATGGCCTTGCAGCAGGCCGGCAAAGCCAAGGGCGAGGTCGCAATTGTCGGCATCGACGGCCTGCCCGATGGCCTGGCGGCGATCAAGCGCGGGATGCTGGTCGCCTCGGTGTTCCAGGACCCCAAGGCCCAGGCGACCAGCGCGGTACAGGCAGCACTCAAGATGATCAAGGGAGAGCCGGTGGAAACGGACGTCTGGGTGCCCTTTCAGTTGATCAAGCCTGAGCAATTGGCGGTGTTTGAGCAACATTACAAATAGCCTCAGGCGTTAAACAATAACGCCGCTGTCCCTCCAGGGATCAGCGGCGTTTGGCGTTGAAGGGGTTCGCGGAAAATCCGCCAAGGTCGAGTCGAAACGAACACATGCCTGGCCCCGGACTAACGTGTCGTCTCCGATTGCGTCAATGTCAAAGGCTCCAGGGAAAACACCTGGTCATCCGTCAGTTTTTGCACATCGACACGATGGGGGAAAATATTTTTTTCCACGAACAAGTCATCGACTTGCTGCAGTGCCTGAACATCCTGTGGTTCGAGCGGCAACAGCGCCTCATCCCCCCAACTGCGTAGTCGTTGCGAGACTTCCAGGGGAATATCGTTGACCTTGGCGAAGACCCGTGCGTACTCGTCAGGATTCTGCCGAGCCCATTCGAAGGCCTTGGCAAAGCGTTGCAATACGTCGCTAAGTGCCTTGCGCTTGAGGGGATCGGCCAGGACGTCATCGGAGGCGGTGATGAAGGTCAGGCCAGTATTGATGCCCTCGCCGCTGATCAGCACCCGCGCGCCCTGCTGCTCGGCAAACGCCTGATAAATCCCGAAGGTGGCCCAGGCTTCGATCTTGCCAGCGTTGAATGCGGACAAGGCATCGGTCGGCAGGACAAATCCGACATTGACCTCCTTGTCCTCGACACCGGCATTGGCCAGTGCGCGAATCAACAGGTATTGGGAAATGCTGCCGCGAGCCGAAGACACCACGACGTTGCGGCCTTTCAAATCGGCAACGGTGCGGATCTGCGAATCAGCTGGAACCAGGATCGCAATGCCCCTTGATTGACTACGTCGTACCGCGACGATGCGCAGTGGCGTACCACCGGTCGCGGCGGCGAGCACCGGCGTATCGCCAGCCGGTGCCAAATCGACGGCACCAGCGCGCAAGGCTTCGAACAAGGGCGCGGCCCCCTGGAAGTTCGCCCATTCAATTGTGTAGTCGATCCCTTCCAATGCATTTGCCGCCTCGACCACAGTGCGCAAGCCCTTGGCTTGATCGCCCAAAATCAACTTGACGCCGGACAAGTCTGACTTGGCAGCAGATGGAGATTGGGACTCGACCGTGTCACCGCAACCGCTGAGTAACAACGCGACGCAGGACAACAACACCAGCGCAAATTTGCGAACGTGTATCGGCATGACAGCACATCCCTGTATCAATGAATTGAAAGCAGCGTCAGCCATGGGCAAAACGCCGGACAGTGCTGTTCGTGAGCGGACGTTCAGCCACGGCAACGGTCTCCACCTCGACCCCCAACAACCCCAGCAAGCGCGCACGGATCGCTTGGAAACCCTCCTGCCCGGTATCTCTAGCCCGCGGCAGATCGATCGACAATTGCTCGGCGATCTTGCCATTGGCCAACACGATCACCCGATCGGCCAGCAGGATGGCTTCATCCACGTCATGGGTAACCAGCAACACCGCCGGGGTGTGCTTGCGCCACAACTCGATGATCAGCCGATGCATGCGAATCCGGGTCAGTGCATCGAGTGCGGCGAAGGGTTCGTCGAGCAGCAACAGCTTGGGTTCGCGCACCAGGCCACGGGCCAGCGCCACGCGTTGCGCTTCACCGCCGGAGAGCGTCGCCGGATAGGCCTCCAGACGATGGGCCAAGCCGACCTCCGTCAGCGCTTGCACCGCTCGCGCCTTGGCGTCCGGGGTGTGCAGACCGAGAACCACATTCTTCCAGGCGCGCTTCCACGGCATCAACCGCGGCTCCTGAAACACCGCGGCCCGTGCCTTGGGCACCAGCAACTGACCGCTGTCGATACTGTCCAGGCCGGCCAGGCTGCGCAGCAAGGTGGTCTTGCCCGAACCGCTGGCCCCGAGCAGCGCGACGAATTCGCCTGGTGCGATGTCCAGGTCCAAGCCATCGATGACCCGTTGCTGGCCGAATTGGCGCACCACATTACGCAGTTGCACCGGTGCTTCTGACTGCAGGTTTTTTGCCGCGATAGTCGACATGTCAGTTCCTCACAAAAGATGGGCGCCAGGCCAGGGCAAAACGCTCGAGCGTGCGGATCAGTCCGTCGATCAATAAACCGAGGACGCTGTAGATAAGCAGGCAGATCACGATCACGTCGGTGCGCATGAAATCCCGCGCATCACTGGCCAGAAAACCGATACCGGCGGTGGTGTTGATCTGTTCGACGAACACCAGGGCCAGCCAGGAAATTCCCAGGGAATAGCGCAAGCCGACAAAAAACGAAGGCAAGGAACCTGGCAAGATCACATGCCAGATCAACTCGCGACGATTCAGGCCCAGGGTGTTGGCGGCCTCGATCAGCTTGGGGTCGATGTTGCGAATCCCGGCGAACAGATTCAGGTACACCGGAAAGGTCGTACCGGTGACGATCAGCGCGATCTTGGTGAACTCGCCGATGCCGAACCAGAGGATGAACAACGGCACCAGCGCCAGGGAAGGAATGGTGCGCAACATCTGCATCGGCGAGTCGAGGATGACCTCACCACGCTTGGACAAACCAGTGATCAGCGCCGCAATGACGCCGACGCTGACCCCGATGCTCAACCCCAGCAACGCGCGCTGCAGCGACACCAGCAAATGCTTGCCCAGCTCCCCGGACACAATCATCGCCCAGAGGGTGCCGCCTATTTGCGAGGGGGCGGCGATAATCCGTTGGGGGATCAGGCCGAGCTGCGACGCCAGTTCCCACAAGAGCAGCAACGCAACCGGACTGAGCAGGCGCAGAAGGACTTCCGGGGTTCGCCAGTTGTGTAGCCAACCGGGAATCAGCTTCGACGCACCCCGGCTGTCAACAGCCTTGCTGACAGAAAACGAGCTACTTGTGCTCTGCGTATCGAAGGTCTTTTCGGTCATCAGGCTTCCTTCCTCATCAAGAATACGGCTTCGAATTCATGCTATTCGTATAAAAAATGCCAGTGAAATTCTTTTTGGGAATAACCTAATATGATTAAAAATCAGATATAAAATAATCCAGATAAATTATTTGCATAATCAAAGCCCGCAGCCCACGTCCCGCGGCGGATGCATCCCTGCCACGCCTTAAAATGCGCATTACTGATATTTACGATTTCACATGATTCATTTAATTAATAATTAACTTAGAACAAAACGGCATTTCACAGCCCTGCCCGCTGCGCCTACTTTCGACGTCACAGACCGACCCCCTGCCCGGTGGAGGCTTGAAATCACGCCTATCCAAAGACAAGGAACCCAGCATGAGCATCGAATTCATCGGTTACATCGGTGGCCATCAATCCTCGGAAACCCAGCCGCGCAGCGGCCCGGTGTTGCAGCCCGAATATGTAGAGACCGTCGCCCGCGCCCATGAGGAAGCCGGTTTCGACCGCGCCCTGGTAGCGTTCCACTCCAACAGCCCGGACAGCACGCTGATTGCCTCCCATGCCGCCAGCGTGACGAAAAAGTTGAAGTTCCTGATTGCCCATCGACCGGGATTCGCCGCCCCGACCCTGGCCGCACGACAGTTCACCACCCTCGATGTGTTCAATGGTGGGCGCACCGCCGTGCACATCATCACCGGCGGCGATGATCGTGAATTGCGCGCCGATGGAAGCTACATCGGCAAAGACGAGCGCTACGCCCGTACCGATGAATACCTTGATGTGCTGCGTCAGGAATGGACCCGCGAAAAGCCCTTCGACTATCAGGGCAAGTACTACCAGGTAGAGGGTGCGCACTCGCAAGTGAAGTCGCCGCAACAGCCACACATACCGCTGTATTTTGGTGGCTCATCGGCGGCGGCCATCGCTGTGGCGGGCAAGCATGCGGACGTTTACGCATTGTGGGGTGAAACCTACGAACAGGTGCGCGAAGTGGTGAATCAGGTGCGCGCCGAGGCGGCCAAGCACGGGCGCAGCATTCGTTTCAGCCTGTCGTTGCGACCGATCCTGGCCGACACCGAAACGCAAGCCTGGGACCGTGCCGAGCGCATCCTGCAACAGGCCACAGCGTTGGCCGAACAGAACGGCTTTGTGCGTCGCGAACCGCCGAACGAAGGGTCCCGACGCTTGCTGGCGGCCGCGGCCCAGGGCTCGCGCCTGGATAAACGCCTGTGGACCGGGATCGCCGGTCTGCTCGGCGCACAAGGCAATTCGACCTCGCTGGTCGGCACCCCGGAACAAGTGGCCGACGCCCTGCTCGACTATTACGACCTGGGCATCACCACATTCCTGATCCGCGGTTTTGACCCACTTGATGACGCCATCGATTATGGCAAGCGTCTGATCCCCCTGACCCGTCAACTCGTCGCCGAACGCGAACGGCAAGCGGCGGAAAAAGTCGCGTAAAGCACTGAGTATCTAATGTGGGAGCGAGCCTGCTCGCGATTAGGCCATCACAGTCAGCATCAATGTTGAATCTCAGTCCCCTATCGCGAGCAAGCTCGCTCCCACATTGGGTTGTGGTTGGATGGGCGATTCGTGCCCCGCCCATTCATCACTGTGGGAGCGAGCTTGCTCGCGAAAGCGGTGAGTCAGGCAAAGACAGAGCCGCCTGGCACACCGCTTGAAAACTCAGTTCTTGTAGTCGATGTCGGTCCGTTCCAACTGCCGGATCAGCGCATCCCAGTGCCGCGCAACACCCGGCCCGTCACCACTTTTGAACACTTCGGCCTGCTTCTCGACCTTGGCCACCACTTCGGCCGGAGGAAAGATCAAGTCGGCATTGCCGCCAGCCTGTGCCGCGATCTGGATGTTGCAGGCGCGCTCCAGCCCTTGCAGCTGCTGGAATGCGTGCTCGACGCTGATCCCCGCCGTCAGCAAGCCGTGGTTACGCAGGATCAACACACTTTTGTCCCCCAGGTCCGCCACCAACCGTTCACGCTCGTCCAGATCCAGGGCGATACCTTCGTAACCGTGGTAGGCCACCCGCCCGGAAAAGCCGATGGAGTGCTGCGAGATCGGTAACAGCCCGTCGCGCTGGGCCGATACCGCGATGCCATCGCGAGTATGGGTATGCAGGACCGCTTGCAGGTCGGGACGCGCACCGTGGATAGCGCTGTGGATCACGTACCCGGCGTAGTTGATGCCCAGGCCGGTCGGGTCGTCGACGATGGTTCCGTCAATGTCGACCTTGACCAGGTTGGACGCGGTAATTTCATCGAACAACAACCCGAAGGCATTGATCAGGAAATGCTCCTCAGGCCCCGGCACCCGCGCGGAAAAGTGCGTGTAGATGTGATCGGTCCACTTGAACAGGGCCGCCAGCCGATAGGCGGCAGCCAGCTTTACCCGCACCTCCCATTCCTCGGGACTGACACGCTGGCGAACATTTTTCGAAACGCTGGATAACGGACTGACGCTGCTCATGGCAAAACTTCCTGGATGGCCTTAAGGATCTCCAGGAAGCCTAGGGGAAGGCCAAAAATAATAAAAAGCACATTTTAATCTAAGCTAATTATTATTATTTTTTATGATAGACCGGCCTCCCTCCCACTCATGCGGCATTCTTGACCTTCTGCAGCGATCCAGACACCAGTTTGCCGAAGGCATCCACCGGCCCTTGCAGGTTGCCCAGGAAGTGTGGATAGATCAGCCATAGGTCCATCACCGGCTTGAAATCCTTCAGCGGCATGGCCGCCAGGTGTTCGCGATGAACACTGCGTTCCAGCAGCGGACGCGGCACCAGGCCGAGGCCCAGGCCATCGGCGACCAGGCCCAATTGCAATTCGGTACCGAAGGTTTCCAGGTTGACCCGCAAAGCCAGGCCCTGGTCCGACAGGGTTCGCTGCAACCCGGCACGGAAACCGCAGCCGTCCGGATTGAGGATCCAGCCACTCTGGTAGACGTCGGCCAGTTTGCAGGGACGCTTGGGCAACTGCGCGCTGGCGCACACCACCACCAGTTCCATCTTGCCGATCGACTCACCAACAATGTTGTCTGGAAAAATCTTGCCTGCGGGAAACAACGCCGCCGCTGCATCCAATTCGCCACGCTCGATCTTGCCGACCAACTGGCTGCCCCAGCCGGTGACGACCTGGGCACGTAGCTCGGGGTACTCCACGCGCAAATGCTTGAGCGCATCGAGCAGCACCACATCCCCGATCGTTTGCGGAACGCCCAGGCGCAACAGGCCGGTAGGCGGCGCATCGGTGGCGACCAGCTCGCGCAGGGCGTCCATCTCCCGCAGGATCAGGCGACACTGCTCGTAGACCCGCGTACCGATCAACGTGGGCTTGAGCGGCTTGGTGTTGCGGTCGAACAATTCCACGCCCAACGCTTGCTCGAAGTTCTGCACGCGTCGTGTGATAGCCGGTTGCGTCAGCTGCAAGGTCTCGGCGGCATGGCTGATGGACTGGCAACGAATCACTTCGACAAAGGCGTCAATATCGTCAATTTTCATTTGGCCCGCACATAGAGAACAGTCAATAAAATGTTTGAAAAGCATAATGCGCTGTAAAAAATCATAGTGCCATTGCGCATGCCTGGATAGCCCAGCGCACCGATCGATAACCTCTAAGTCTATTCACAACTGTTCTAAATTCTTTTCAGCTATAACCTAATCATTAAAAAATAGCATATTAAGAAAAATCATTATGCTTAAATCATGACAACAGATATTCAACACAACGACGGAATCGCCATGACCCAGGCCCGACACCCGGAGAGACTCAGAGCATTCATCGGCGCCCTGGCGGAGCTGATCGATGGCAATCCTCGCGAAGGCGACCTACTGCATCGCGGTGGCAAGCTGCTCGCTCAGTTGGTCAGCCATGACGATTGGCTGCCCGAGGATTTTGCCCAGGCAGACCCCGAGCGCTATCAGCAGTACTTGCTGCATGCTGATTCGCGGCAGCGTTTCAGCGTGGTCAGTTTTGTCTGGGGACCGGGGCAACGTACGCCGATCCACGATCATCGGGTCTGGGGGCTGATTGGCATGCTGCGTGGCGCCGAGCATTCCCAAGGCTTCGCCCGTCATCCCGATGGCACCCTGGTGCCCGAGGGCACGCCCACACGGCTGGTGCCGGGCCAGGTCGAAGCGGTGTCTCCCAAGATCGGCGACATCCACCAAGTCAGCAACGCCTTCGATAACCAGGTGTCCATCAGCATTCACGTGTACGGCGCCAACATCGGCGCCGTTCGCCGTGCGGTGTATCAGCCCGACGGCAGCGAGAAGTTGTTCATTTCCGGTTATTCCAACGCCTTCCTCCCCAATATCTGGGACCTGTCCAAAGAGAGCCAAGCCCTATGAGCACCGCACCTACCCGCTCCTACGCCGAGATTCGCCAGGCGTTGCTGAACCGTGAAGAACTGGCCCTTGTCGATGTCCGCGAAGAGGCCCCGTTCGCCGAAGGGCATCCGTTGTTCGCCGCCAATATTTCGCTGTCCAAGCTTGAGCTGGAGGTGTATTCGCGCATCCCGAGGCGCGATACCTCGGTGACGGTCTATGACAACGGCGAGGGTCTGGCGGGCATCGCGGTGCAGCGTTTGCAGGACCTGGGCTACATCGATGTCAGCGTGCTCGAGGGCGGCCTCGAGGGTTGGCGCAAGGCCGGCGGCGAGTTGTTCATCGACGTCAATGTGCCGAGCAAGGCCTTTGGTGAGCTGGTGGAAAACCAGCGTCATACACCTTCGTTGGCGGCGGAAGAGGTCCAGTCGTTGCTCGACAGCGAAGCCGACGTGGTGGTGCTCGACGCCCGGCGGTTCGACGAATACCAGACCATGAGCATTCCCGGTGGCATCAGCGTGCCGGGGGCGGAACTGGTGTTGCGTGCTCGCGAACTCGCACCAGACCCGACGACCCGCATCATCGTCAATTGCGCCGGGCGTACCCGTAGCATCATCGGCACCCAGTCGCTGATCAACGCGGGCATCGACAACCCGGTGGCCGCCCTGCGCAACGGCACCATCGGCTGGACCCTGGCCGGTCAAACCCTGGAGCACGGCCAGGCACGCCGCTTTGCCGTCACCGGCGAAGAACATCGAGACGTCGCCGCTCGCGATGCCCGCCGTGTCGCCGACCAGGCACTGGTCGGGCGCGCTACCCTCGCCGACCTGCATCGCTGGCAGCAGGAACCGACACGCAGCACCTACCTGTTCGATGTGCGTACTCCGGAAGAATTCGAAGCCGGCCACCTGCCCGCCTCGCGCTCCACCCCCGGTGGGCAACTGGTGCAGGAAACCGATCACTTCGCCAGTGTGCGCGGCGCGCGCCTGGTGCTGGTGGATGACGACGGCGTACGCGCCAATATGTCAGCCTCCTGGCTCGCGCAACTGGGTTGGGAGGTGCACGTGCTGGATGACCTGCAACCGGCGCACTTCAGTGAACAGGGCACCTGGAAAGCGCCGGTGCCTGCACCGCCGCAAGCCGAGGAAATCAGCCCCGGAACCCTTGAACAATGGCTGGCCGAAGGTGACACCGTGGTGCTGGATTTCACCGGCAGCGCCAACTACGTCAAGCGCCACATCCCCGGCGCCTGGTGGGTATTGCGCGCTCAGTTGAGCGACGCCTTGGCCAAGGTGCCACCGGCCCAACGCTATGTGCTGACGTGTGGCAGCAGCCAATTGGCCCGGCTGGCGGTCCCCGAAGTCGAGGCGCTGACCGGCAAGGACGTATTTCTGCTGCGCAGCGGCACGGCAGCATGGATCGCCGAGCAACGACCACTGGAGCACGGCGAAACCCGCCTGGCCTCGCCGCGCATCGACCGCTATCGCCGACCGTACGAGGGCACCGACAACCCACGGGAGGCCATGCAGGCCTACCTGGATTGGGAGTATGGCCTGGTGGACCAACTGGCCCGCGACGGCACCCATGGTTTTTTCGTGATCTGAACCCGTAAGGGGTCGGTTGACCGGCCCCTGTCCACACCAGCCGACCCCTTCTCCAGGCGGAGGCGCTGAACGCAACACTCAGCCTGGAGCCTCCGATGCGCCTGACTCTACCCCTGCTGTTGATCGCCCTCGCCTTTGGCCCGGTCCATGCCGCCGACTTGCAGCCGCTGCGGGTCGCCAATCAGAAATCCACCATCAAGGCCTTGCTGGAAGTTTCCGGCGAGCTCAAGGAGGTGCCCTACGAGATCCAGTTTTCCGAGTTCCCCGCCGCCGCGCCGCTGGGCGAGGCGCTGAATGCCGGCGCCGTGGATATCGGCGCCCTGGGCGATGCGCCCTACGTATTCGCCCTGGGCGCGGGTGCGTCGCTCAAGGTGGTCAGCATCATTCATGCCGAGGGACGTAACACCACGGCCATCCTGGTGCCCAAGGACTCCCCCATCAAGCAAGTCGCCGACCTCAAGGGCAAGCGCATCGTCACCACGCGCGGCTCCATCGGGCATTACCTGGCGATCAAGGCCCTGCGCAGCGTAGGCCTGAGCACCCAGGACGTGCAATTCGTGTTCCTGCTGCCCAGTGAATCCCGGCTGGTGCTGGACAACGGCACCGCAGACGCCTGGTCCACCTGGGATCCCTTCACCACGGTCGTGACCGCCCAGAGCCAGGCGCGGGTCCTGGTCAGCGGCAGTAGCTTGTTGAGCAATCACCTCTACCTCGCCGCCACCAGCCAGGCCATCGCTGAGAAGCGCCAGCAACTGGACGACTTTGTCGCCCGCGTAGACCGGGCCTACCGCTGGAGCAACGAGCACCCCAATGAATACGCCGCCGCCCAGGCCAGGATCACCGGCCTGCCCCTGGCGGTTCACCTGAGCGTGGCCAATGCCACCCACATGCAGCCGGTGGTGATTGACGACGCCGTTGTCAGCGGCTTGCAGGCGACCGCCGACATCTATCAGCAAGAAGGCTTGCTGACCCACCGCATCGACGTCTCCCAAGGTTTCGACAAGAGCTTCAACACCCTGCGTGCCCCCTTCACCCAGGCCTCGCGCTAAAGGAGCAGAACCATGAGCAGACAACGCCAACTCAAACTCGGTGCAATGGTCCATGGCGTCGGCCACGGCTGGGGCGAATGGCGCCACCCGCAGGCGCGACCCAATGCCAGCACCGATTTCGGTTTCTACAAGCAGCAGACGCAACTGGCCGAAGGCGCCAAATTCGATTTCGTGTTCATCGCCGATAGCCTGCACATTCACGAAAAATCCAGTCCGCATTACCTCAACCGCTTCGAGCCACTGACCATCCTTTCGGCGCTGGCGGCACTGACGTCGAACATCGGCCTGGTGGCGACGGTGACCGTCAGCTACACCGAGCCCTACCAGGTGGCGCGCCAATTCGCCTCGCTGGACCATATCAGCGATGGGCGAGCGGGCTGGAACGTGGTGACGTCGTGGCTCAGTGGCACCGCCGATAACTTCGGCAAGGCCGAGCACCCGCCGCACGCCGTGCGTTATCGGATCGCCCAGGAGCATGTGGCGGTGGTCCAGGGCCTGTGGGATTCCTGGGAAGACGACGCCTTCGCCTACAACAAGCGAACGGGCGAGTTCTTCACCCCCGGCAAGCTGCATGCCCTGGAGCACAAGGGCGAATTCTTCTCGGTGAAAGGCCCGCTCAATATCGCTCGCTCCCGCCAGGGTCAGCCGGTGATTTTCCAGGCCGGCACGTCCGAGGACGGGCGCAACTTTGCCGCCGGCAATGCCGACGCCATTTTCGTCGGCGCCGAGGGCTTCGACGAAGCGCGCGCCTATTATCAGGACCTGAAAAAACGTGCCCAGGGCTTCGGGCGCGACGCTCGAGAACTGTCGATCCTGCCCGGCATCCGCCCGATTGTCGGGCGCGATGCAGCGGAAGTCGAAGACCGCTACCAGCAAGCCGTGGCACTGGTGAGCATCGAAGATGCCATCGTCGCCCTTGGCCGCCCCTTCAATGACCATGATTTCAGCCAGTACCCACTGGACGCGCCCTTCCCCGAACTGGGCGACCTGGGCGCCAATAGCCAGAAAGGCGGCTCGGAGCGGATCAAGCAGTTGGCCCGGGACGAAGGCCTGACGTTGCGCGAAGTCGCCCTGCGTTTCTCCCAGCCACGGCGGGACTTTGTCGGCACTCCCGAACAGGTGGCCGATGCCATTGAACACTGGTTCGAAAACGGCGCGGCCGATGGCTTCATCATCAATTCACTGCTGCCGGACGGCCTGCAATATTTCACCGAACTCGTGGTACCGGTCCTGCAGCGGCGCGGGTTGTTTCGCAGCGAATACAGCGGCAACACCTTGCGGGACAACCTCGGCCTGCCGGTGCCCGCCAACCGATACGCACGGCCCGTGGCGACAGACGCGGCCCGCGAGGCCGTAGCATGAGCAAGGGCCCGACCATGATGAAAAACCTCACGCCAGGGCAATTCAATCGTCGCGATTTCCTCACGGCCAGTTCCATCGCCCTGGGGGCGATGGGGCTATCCGCCCTGGGGTTTGCCCCACGTGCCTGCGCCCAAGGCAAAGGGCTTTCTGACCTGACGCTGGGTGTCGCCACCTACCGGGGCCAGGATTCCTATTTCGTCGACGATGCCGGCACCGGCAATACACCCTACAAGATCGATTACGCCGAGTTCGCCGGTGGCAACCTGATCGTCGAAGCGCTGGCCTCGGGCAGCCTGGACGTGGGCAGCATGAGCGAAATCCCGCCGATCTTTTCCATCCAGAGCCACCGCCAGCCGCGCCTGATCGCGGTGCTGCAAGGCGATGTAAACAACCAGGTGATTTTGATTCCCAAGGATTCCTCCCTCGAATCGATCGGACAACTGCGTGGCAAGCGGGTCGGCTATGTGCGCTCCACCACGTCCCACTACTTTCTGATCAAGGCCTTGAAGGAACAGGGCCTGACCATGAACGACATCACGGCGGTGGCGCTCACGCCCCAGGATGGCTTCACGGCGTTTCAGAGCGGTCAGCTCGATGCCTGGGTGATCTATGGCGTATTCATCCAGTTGGCAAAGTTCCGCAGCGGTGCCCGGGTGTTGAAAACCGCCCTGGGCTACTTGTCGGGCAACTACCTGGTCGCCGCGCGCCCCGCAGCCTTGGAAGACCCGCTGCGCAAGCAGGCGATCCAGGACTATATCCAACGGCAGGCGCGCACCCTGGAATGGATCAACAACAACCCCGAGCCCTGGGCCACCAAGTCGGCACAGTTGCTGGGCGTCGATAAAGCCGTGTTCCTGGACATGTACAACAACCGCAGCCAGCCGTCGAAAGTCGTCGAAGTCAGCGACCAGGCCATTGCTTCGCAACAAGAAGTCGCCGACCTGTTCTTCAACGCCGGCGTGTTGAACGAACGACTCGACGTGAGTCCGCTGTGGGACAGGAACTTCCGCCTGCTGCCGCTTTGAACTTCTGTGGCGAGGGCGCTTGCTCCTTTGCCGCAAGGGCCGCATCCGGGCCTCACCTTTTTGATCGAGTGAATGCACCATGAGTCTTTCTTCTCCACGCCCACCCTCGCTGCAATCGGTCGATGTCGCCGACTTCGACACATTGTTCGAACGCATTGGCAGGCAACTGGCAGCCACGGCCCACGTCTATGACGAGAGCGGCGCCTTTCCCCGGGACAATTTCACGTTGCTGCACGAGCATGGCCTGTTGGCCCTGACGGTGCCCAAGGCATTGGGCGGTGGCGGCGCCAGCCTGGTGCAGGCACGCAAAGCGATCAGTGCGGTCGCCAAGGGCGAGCCTTCCACGGCGTTGATTCTGGTGATGCAGTACCTTCAGCATTCGCGCCTGCAGGACAATCGGAACTGGCCCGAGGCATTGCGCTTGCGAGTGGCCCAGGATGCCGTGCGCGAAGGCGCGCTGATCAATGCCTTGCGTGTCGAGCCCGATCTGGGCACCCCGGCCCGTGGCGGGCTGCCGGCCACCATTGCCAGACGCACCTCCGAAGGCTGGCGCATCAGCGGGCGCAAGATCTATTCCACCGGCAGTCACGGCCTGACCTGGTTCAGCGTCTGGGCGCGCAGCACCGATGAAGATCCGCTGGTGGGTGCCTGGCTGATCCACAAGGACACACCCGGGATCAGCATCGTCGACGACTGGGACCACCTGGGCATGCGTGCCACCTGCAGCCATGAAGTGCGGTTCGACAACGTGCTGGTGCCACTGGATCACGCGGTCAGTGTCAGTCGCTGGAGTGCGCCGCAGCCCGAACTGGACGGCGATGGCTTCCTGTGGATGTCGGTGTTGCTGTCGGCGGTCTACGACGGCGTCGCCCAGGCCGCGCGGGACTGGTTCGTGGATTGGCTGGAACAGCGCAAACCGTCCAACCTCGGCGCCGCATTGGCGACCCTGCCACGCTTCCAGGAAACCGTCGGGCACATCGACACCTTGCTGTTCGCCAATCGCAGCCTGCTGGATGCCGCCGCCGAAGGGCACACCCCGGCGGCCCATGCCGCGCAATTGAAATACCTGGTGACCGGTAACGCCATCCGCGCTGTCGAGCTGGCCATCGAAGCGGCCGGCAACCCCGGCCTTTCGCGGCACAGCCCGCTGCAACGGCATTACCGCGACGTGCTGTGCAGTCGCGTCCACACCCCGCAAAACGATGCCGTGCTGCAAGGCGTCGGCAAAGCGGTGTTTGCCCAACGCCAGAAAAAGGACCTTGCATGAGCACGCTCGTGATCGCCAGCCAGCTGGATAAAGACTTCAACGATGTGATCCGCCAACGCCTCGAACAGACGTACCCCGGCGCGCAAGTGCTCGACGCGCCGGCCGGCGTGCCAAGCGACCTGCCGGCCGAAGTCAGTGTGTTGCTGGCCCGGCCCATCAACGTGCGCGGCTACCTGGCGCCGGACACGGCGCCGCCGGGCTGGCCCTACGGCCTGAAATGGGTCCAGGTGGTGTCTTCAGGCATCGACTTTTACCCCAAGTGGCTGTTCGATGGCCCGCCGGTGAGCACCTCCCGGGGCAGCGCCGCCGACAACATTGCCGAATTTGCCCTGGCGTCGATCTTCGCGGCGGCCAAACGCCTGCCGGACATCTGGGTGCACGACTCGCAATGGCAGTTCAGCGCCCTGACGCCGCTCAAGGGCAGCACCCTGGGCATTCTCGGCTTTGGTGCGATTGGCCGCAGCCTGGCGACCAAGGCCCGTGCCCTGGGCATCCACGTGCTGGCGTTGCGGCAAAGCCAGACGCCGTTCGAAGTGGAAGGCGTCGAAGCCGCGCAGGACATCCACCAGCTGTTTTCACGCTCCGATCACTTGGTACTGGCCGCGCCGCTGACCGATGCAACGCGGCATATCGTCAACCGCGCGGTGCTCGCCAGTGCCAAGCCGGGCTTGCATCTGATCAACATCGCCCGCGGCGGCCTGCTGGACCATGGGGCGTTGCTCGCGGCCCTGGACGATGGCACCCTCGGCCTGGCCTCACTGGACGTCACCGAACCCGAACCGCTGCCCGACGGCCATCCGCTCTACGCCCACCCCAGGGTGCGCCTGTCGCCCCACACTTCGGCGATCTCCAGCAACAGCCGCCATGAAATAGCCGACAGCTTCCTGGCCAATCTTGAGCGCTTCCTGAACGGGTTGGCGTTGGAGAATCAGGCGAACGTACAACGCGGGTATTGATTCCAGCCGAACCATCGTCATCGCGGGCAAGCCTCGCTCCCACAGGTCATGTACATAACCTGTGGGAGCGAGGCTTGCCCGCGACTGCGTCATGTCAGCCAAAGACAAAACATCAGATTTACGCATTTAATCCAAAAACTTAATGTCTATTTTTTATAATTAACTTATAACAAATCGGACTTTTACAGCGTCCTATTATACAAATACTGTTACAACCATCACCGACCCCTGACCAGGTGGAGGCTCTCGGAACGCTATGTTTTTCCGGCCGACACCACTCCACGGTCAATTGCACTCCCAAACCTGAAACCGGCCCGAGCCACCGCCGCCATGGCGTTCACAGCCATGACCACGGCAACGCTTTGCCCAAAAAAAGCAACACCAACGCAGCATCTACACACCAGGGGTTCACCATGCACGACACCTTCACTGCAAACCGCTTGGCGCTGGCCGTATCGCTGGCCTTGTTCGGGCTGTCGGCCCACGCCGAAGAAAACACCCAGGAGGGTGCCCTCCCCGTTGTCACCGTTACCGCAGAACACCGCAGCGAGGACTTGCAGAAAGCCCCGCTGGCGATTTCCGCGTTCGATGAAAACGCCCTTGAGGACAAGCAGATCAAAAGCATCCGCGACCTTTCCGGGCAGGTCCCGAACCTGACCCTCAGCCGCCAGTCGATCTCCTACAGCGCGCAGACTTACGGGATTCGTGGCATCGGCGAGACCGATCCGATCCAGGAAGCCGCCGTGGCGGTCTACGCCGATGACCTGTACATCCCCCGGGCGATTTCCTCGATGCTCGACTTCAACGACGTCGAGCGCGTCGAGGTCCTGCGTGGCCCCCAAGGCACGCTTTACGGGCGCAACAGCAGCGCCGGCGCGATCCGCGTGATCACCCGCGATCCGACCCAGGAAACCCGTGGTTTCTTCGAGCTTGGCGCCGGCAACTACAACGCCCAGAACGGTCGACTGCTGATCAGCGGCCCACTGGTAGACAACGCCCTGTTCGGCAGCTTTTCGGCGATTCGCCTGACCCGTGACGGCACCGTCTCCAACCCCACCCGCGGCGAGGACGTGAATAACGTCGACCTGCAGTCCTACCGCGGCAAGTTGCGCTTCAACCCCATCGATTCGCCCTGGGATGTGCAACTGACGCTGGCCGGCACTTTCGACCGCGGCGACACCACCAGCTATACCCCCTTCGATGCCGACGGCCACTTCGACAAGTTCAAGAGTTACAGCAGCCTCAATCCGAAGAACCGCCTCGACCAGGGCAGCTCGGTGCTGCGGGCGATCTATACCCTCGACGATCATCTGAGTTTCAAATCGGTGACCGCCTACTCAGCCTTCAACCAACCGGTGGACTATGACAATTCCGGGCAGGCGGCCCTCATTCAGAACAGCCTGATCACCTACAAGCAGGACTATGCCACCCAGGAGTTCCAGCTCAACGGCGACTACGACGATTTCAGCTTCAGCACCGGCCTGTACCTGTACCGGGAAAAATTCGATGCCGAGCGAGACAGCCTGACTTACTCGATTGCGCGCAACCGAGTGATCGGCCAGGGTCAATACAGCACGACCAATACCGAAAGTTATGCGTTGTATGGCCAGGGCAGTTACAAAGTCACGCAACAACTGTCGCTGATCGCCGGCCTACGGTTCACCCGCGAACACAAGAACTTCGACTACACCAACTACGTGGTCAACACCGACCGGCAGATCACCGGCACCAATTTCAGCGCCGACTCAAGCAAATCCTGGCAATCCACCAGCCCGAAACTCGGCTTCGAATACGCCTGGACGCCACACCTCAACCAGTACGCCTACGTCGCCAAAGGCTTCAAGGCCGGCGGCTACGACAACCGCGCGCCGACCCAGGCCGCTGCCGAGCAGGCATTTTCTCCGGAAGACGTCACCACTTGGGAAACCGGCTTCAAGGGCGACTTCTTCAACCGTCGCCTGCGCGCCAACCTCGCGCTGTTCTACAACGACTACAAGGACCTGCAAACCAACGCTTATGACCCGGCGCTGGGCGTCAGCCTGCGGACCAACGTGGGCCAGGCCCACACCTACGGCGTCGAATTGGAAACCCTCAGCGCGCTGACCAACGACCTGCAACTGACGTTCAACCTTGGCTACCTGCAAAGCCAATACGACGACTTCGAAAACGCCAGCGGCGCCGGGATCGATGCCAACGGCAAACAACTGGTGTACTCGCCGCGCTGGAACACCAGTGTCGGCCTCAACTACACCATCCCGGCGGGTTTGCCCGGCACCTGGTTGGCTGGCACCGATGCGCAGTTCCAGACCAAGTCCTATGCCAATGCGCTGAACGACGACGTCCAGGAAATCCCCCAGCAGACCTTCTGGAACGCCAACACCCGCTACATCTCCGGCGACGGGCACTGGACGACCACACTGTCGGTGAAAAACCTGCTCGACCGCGCCTACCCACAAGCGGTCGGTTATGTGCCCGCAAGCGGCGCTCGCTACTACTCCGTCAACGATCCGCGAACCCTTTTGTTGTCGGTGCGCTACGACCTCTGAGGCCCGACGCAATTGGCCAGCAGTGGCCGTTTTGACGAGTGCAAAGACGCCTAAGCTAATGCACAAAAAGTATTTATAAATTGGTTTTTATAACCATAGGATTCCGTGGTGTTCATCCACCCCTTAGTCAATGTCGAGCATGCCATGTCAAGACTCATCAACCATCCCCGGGCGATATTGCATCACCCCGCTCTGACCGGCCTGGTCGTTGCACTGGTCCTGTCCACTCTTGCGCTCCCGGCCCAGGCTCGGGAAACCCTGCGCATCGGTTACCAGAAATCATCGACCCTGATTACGCTGCTGAAAACCCAAGGCAAACTGGACAAGGCGCTCGCCCAGGCAGACATCGATGTGAGCTGGCACGAGTTTCCCAGCGGCCTGCCACTGCTAGAAGCATTGAATGTCGGTAATGTCGACGTCAGCGCCGACGTGGCCGATACCGTGCCGATATTCGCTCAGGCCGCGCAGGCCAAGCTGACTTACTTCGCACAGGAAGCGCCCTCGCCCTCGGCCCAGGCCATTGTCGTGGCCAAGGATTCCCCCTTGCAGCAACTGGCGGATCTGAAAGGCAAGAAAGTCGCGGTCACCAAGGCGGCGGGTGCCCACTACCTGTTGATCGCGGCCCTGAACAAGGCAGGCCTGAAGTTCTCGGACATCCAGCCGGCCTACCTGTCCCCCGCGGATGGCCGGGCGGCATTCGAGAATCATAAAGTCGATGCCTGGGTCACATGGGAACCGTTCCTCAGCGGTGTGCAGCGGCAGCTACCAACGCGAACCCTGGCTGACGGCAGCGGGCTGGCCAGCTACAAGCGTTACTACCTGACCAGCACCCCCTACGCCAAGGCGCACCCTGAAGTGCTGAAGGTGGTATACGAGCAACTGCAGGACGCTGGCAACTGGATAAAGAACCATCCCCGCGACGCGGCGCAGGTCCTGGGCCCGTTGTGGGGCAATCTCGATGTGGAGACGGTCGAAGCGGCCAACGCCCACCGCAGTTACCAGGTACAACCGGTAAAAGCCGACCAACTGGATGAACAGCAGAAAATCGCCGATGCCTTTTTCGCCGCCGGGCTGTTACCCAAGTCGGTGGATGCCCGCGATGTGGGAATCTGGGCACCTTGACACGGTGCCAGACCACGCCTCACGCCGTAAACGTTCGACTAACGGAACCGTTACTTAGCGAAGAACACCAGCAATCAAGCGCGGCTGCCCACCCTGCCCCAGAACTCTTCGGCCGATTGACTGAGTGGCGCTGTTGGACGGGTCAGATGAATTTCCAGAGGTATATCCCAGCTTTCGTCGAGCGCCCGGACTAAGCGTCCATCCAGTATTTCCTGTTCGGTAAGGCTCTTGGGCAGCCAAGCCACACCTTTGCTTTCCAGGGCCATGGACATGAGTACCGCTGCAAGGTGGCTGCTAAAAAGTGGTTTGAGGTGAAGGTAATCCTCTTTGCCACGCAATCTGTGAGCGACGATACGCCCCAATCCGGACTCATGGGTGTAAGCGAGGTATGGCAATGCCGCAGGCGAGGTGCCGAAGTTAGCGGAAGCACTCGCAAGGGGAACGAGAACGTCCTCACCCACCTTCTTGCCAATGAACTGATCAGGGGCTAGCAGAGGAGGAACGTCGGGATGGCGGTGGCAAAGCAAAAACTGAACCTGGCCGTGTATGAGCATCTGCTCACAGGCTGCCATGCTAGCCGAATGCAGTTGCACAGCCTCGATTGGCGCACCGCTCTCCGAGCTTCGAAGCCACTTTGGAAAAAATGTAAACGACAGGGAGTGAGTGGCCGCAAACTGAAGCGACTTGGCGGCCATTCCAGCGATCTCTTGAGCCTCGTTGCGCATTCTGTACAAGCGCCTGGCCGCCTCCTGAGCACTTGGCAAAATTTGCCTGCCTGCTTCAGTAAGCGTCGCGCCTTGAGGCGTTCGAACGAACAACTGCACCCCCATCCAACTCTCCAATGAACGCACCCTGCGACTGAATGCGGGCTGGGTAACGTGCCGCGCCTCAGCCGCCCGAACGAAGCTGCCGTACTCCGCAAGCGCCGAGAAATCTTCAAGCCAAACGAGCTCCAAGGGCCATGCCTCCTGTGCATAGGGTCCGGCATTAATAGCATTGGGCGGGGGGCATCGCAACGCATAACGTGGGGCCATCAACAACAAGAGGAACCCGCCATGCGCATCGTAGACATTCGTGAAAAAACCGTTTCGATTGCCTCCCCAATCGCCAATGCCTATATCGATTTTTCGAAAATGACCTGCTCGGTCGTGGCTGTCATCACGGACGTGATTCGCGAGGGGAAGCCTGTCATCGGCTACGGTTTCAACTCCAATGGTCGCTATGGCCAAGGCGCCCTGATGCGTGATCGCTTCCTGGCACGAATCACGGAAGCGGATCCAGATACGCTCGTCGATCATGAGCACAACAACCTGGATCCGTTCGCCATCTGGAAGACCTTGATGACCAACGAAAAACCGGGTGGCCACGGCGAGCGCTCGGTCGCCGTTGGCACCATCGACATGGCGGTATGGGACGCCGTTGCCAAGATTGAGGGCAAACCGCTGTATCGCCTGCTGGCTGACCGCTACCGTAACGGCGTGGCGGATGACAAGGTTTGGGTCTATGCAGCGGGAGGCTACTACTACCCAGGCAAAGACCAGACCAAGCTCAAAGCGGAAATGCAGAGCTATCTGGATCGTGGCTACGATGTCGTCAAGATGAAGATTGGTGCAGTGCCACTGGATGAGGATATCCGTCGCATCGAGGCGGTACTTGAAGTGGTTGGAGACGGTCGTCGACTGGCGGTCGATGCCAATGGTCGCTTCGATCTTCAGACAGGTATTGCTTACGCGGAGGCCATCAAGCAGTACAACCTCTTCTGGTACGAAGAGGTCGGCGACCCGCTGGACTACGCCTTGCAGGCTGAGCTTGCCAACCACTATGAACTGCCCATGGCGACCGGCGAAAACCTGTTCTCCCATCAGGACGCCCGCAACCTTCTGCGCCACGGCGGCATGCGCCCTGATCGTGACTACCTCCAGTTCGACTGTGCGCTGTCCTACGGGCTCGTGGAGTACATGCGCACCCTTAAGGTGATGGAGGAAATGGGTTGGTCTTCCCGCCGCGTAGTGCCTCACGGTGGTCACCAGATGTCCCTGAACATCGCCGCGGGCTTGAACCTGGGCGGCAACGAATCGTACCCCGATGTGTTCCAGCCCTTTGGCGGTTTCGCTGACGGCATCCGTGTCGAAAACGGTTATGTCGGCCTGCCGGATATTCCAGGTGTTGGCTTCGAAGCCAAGTCCGCTTTGTACGCCGTCATGCGTGAGCTGGGCGAAGGCTGATCCCTCTCGTTCTGCGGTCTTTCTGAAAAAGACCGCAGAAGCAGGCGTTCTCCACTGACGCCAAGCCACATGCCCATCACAAAAATAAAATGAGGTGCTTCCGTGGAAATTTCCAAGTCTCGCTGGTACAGCCAGCTGTACGTGCAAGTGCTGATCGGCATCGTGATCGGTGCGGCAATCGGTTACTTCGCGCCCGATATCGGAGCCAAGCTCCAACCCTTCGCCGATGGCTTCATCAAGCTGATCAAAATGCTGTTGGCGCCCATTATTTTCGGTACCGTCGTCGTGGGTATCGCGAAGATGGGCAGTATCAAGGAGGTCGGGCGGATTGGCGTAAAAGCGCTGGTCTACTTCGAGATCCTTTCAACCATCGCCTTGGTTGTTGGCCTCATTGTGGTCAACATCGTGAAGCCTGGCGTGGGTATGAACATCAACGCTAGCGCACTTGATGCAAGTGCTATTGGTAAATACAGCCAAGCGGCCAGTGAGCAAGGCGGCATCATTGATTTCTTTCTCAATATCATCCCGCCGACCTTCCTTGGCGCATTTTCCAATGGCGTCATGCTCCAGGTCATCCTGCTGTCGGTATTGATGGGTGTTGCCCTGGTTCAAATGGGCGAAACCAGCAAGCCGCTGATCAACACCATTGACCTGTTCCTGCAAGGGCTTTTCAAGGTTGTTGCAATGGTGATGCGCTTGGCGCCGATTGGTGCCGGTGCAGGTATGGCTTTCACCATCGGCAAGTACGGTATTGGTACCTTGCTGTCACTCGGCCAGTTGCTGGTCGCGCTCTACACCACGACCTTGATTTTCATCGTGATAGTGCTGGGTACGGTGGCTAGATGGTCGGGCATGCCACTCATGCAATTCCTGCGTTATTTCAAGGATGAAATTCTCATCACGCTCGGTACCTGCTCCACCGAAGCCGTACTGCCGCGAATGATGGTGAAGCTCGAAAAGCTTGGCTGTAAAAAATCGGTAGTGGGCATGGTGTTGCCAACGGGGTACACCTTCAATGCGGACGGCACCTGCATCTATCTCACCATGGCCGCCATCTTTATCGCCCAGGCGACCAACACACCACTGACCTTTATGGATCAGATGATTCTGCTGGGCGTATTCCTGCTGACCTCAAAAGGCTCGGCTGGCGTGGCGGGTGCGGGCTTCGTAACGCTGGCCGCAACGCTCACAACCATCCACTCCATTCCTCTGGTAGGCCTGGTTTTGCTCTTGGGCATTGACCGGTTCCTGAACGAAGCGCGAGCCGTGACCAACCTGATCGGTAACGGCATCGGCACCATCGCCATTGCCAAGTGGGACAACTCGTTCGATATCGAGGCCTGCGAGCGTGAAATCGCTGCCATGAAACATGACAAGGCGGCAAGAAAGGCATTGCTGGCGCAAAAATAATCCACAAAGCGCTCCGGTCATGCCGCTTCGAACACGGCATGACCGGTCGTGGTGTAGCGGCAATAATCGGACGCTGTCATTTGAAAGAAGAACTCGATAGCCGGTCTACTTCCCTCCGGTCACATCCAGAAAGGTACCCGTCACAAACGAAGCCTGCGGCCCCGCCAACCAGAGAATGGCCCGCGCGACCTCCTCCGGCTGGCCGCCACGGCCCATGGGGATCGTCTCCTTCACCCGGTCGACTCTGCCCGGCTCTCCCCCACTCGCATGCATCTGGGTATAGATATGCCCGGGTCGAACGCAGTTGACACGAATACCCTCCCGGGCCACTTCCTTGGCATAACCGGTCGTGAACGTTTCAACCGCCCCCTTGGACGCTGCGTAGTCCACGTATTCATTCGGGCTACCGAGGCGGGCTGACGCCGAAGAGATATTGATGACCGCACCGCCACGCCCGCCATAACGGTAGGCCATGCGCCGGGTCGCATGTTGCGCGCAGAGCATCGGGCCCAAGGTGTTGACCGCAAAGATTCGCTGCATGCGCTCGAAGCCAAGATCCTCCAAGCGAGATTGGCGGGCCAATATCGAAGCGTTGTTGACCAGCACATCGATTCGTCCGAAGCGCAGGTCAAGGGTGGCGAAGAGTTCGGCGACCTGTGCGGGGTCGGCGTTATCGGCACGCACCGCCAAGGCACGGCCCCCCTTGGCCTCGACTTGCGCTGCCACCGACAACGCCGACGCCTCATCGGCGATGTAGGTCAGCACGACGTCGTAACCTTGCTCAGCGGCCAGCAGGGCGGTCGCCGCCCCGATCCCGCGCCCGCCTCCGGTGATCAGGATCACGGGTTTTTGCGAACGGTCATTCATGGTCAATCCTCACAGCCAAATGAAAAAGCAGCGTCAGCCGATCACCAGCGTACCGAGGGCAATGACGGCGCAGGCCAACAGCTTGCGCAAGGTCAATGCTTCGCCAAGAAATGCGTACCCGATCAAAGCGGCGAACATGACACTGGTTTCGCGCAGGGCGGACACCGCCCCCATCGGGGCATGGGCCATGGCATAGATCACGACGCCGTAGGCCAGCAATGAAACCAGCCCGCCAGCGAAGGCCACGGCGATACCTGGCCGCAAGGCAAAGAGGCTCCTGGCATCTCGCAGTCCGATATAAACCAGGGGCATCATCACGCCCCACAACAGGCACATCCAGGCGGTGTAGGCCATTGGCGCCCCGGAGAGGCGAACACCTATGCCATCGACAACGCTGTAAGCGGCAATGAAAAAACCGGTTCCCAGTGCGTAGGGCAAGTCAGGCAACGCCCGCCGGCGCCCGGTATAAGCCAGCGACAGGATTCCGGTCGACACCAACGCAATACCCAGCAGTCCACTCGGCGCCACGCGTTCGCCCGCGAACAGCGAAGCGGCCAGGACAATCAGGATCGGGGATACACCGCGGGCGATTGGATAGGTCTGGCCCAGGTCGCCGGACTTGTAACTGCGCACCAGGAACAGGTTGTAGCCCACGTGCAATACCGCGGAGAGTCCGGCGCAGAACCAGCTGGCACGGGCGGGCGGTGCCAGCAGCGCCGCCACGATGACGCTCGCCAGGGCTATCGCCATGCACATGATGGTCATGGACCACAAACGGTCGGCTCCCCCACGCAGCATGGCATTCCAACTGGCGTGTAGCAGCGCGGCGAACAAGACGAGGCAGATGATGTGTAAAGGCATGCATCATCCTAGACCGATCGAGTCGCGCTAAAAAAGCAAAGTCTCTTCATCCCGACATGAGGAAAACCTCATGCATAAGCGTGCTGAGCGTCCAGGGCCTGGGTAACCAGCCAACGACGAAAGCCGGTGATATGAGGCTGAGCCTCGATCCCTTTGGGGCATACGAAGTAATACGCCAGGGGCGATGCGCACGGCAGTTCGAAAAGCCTTTCAAGACGGCCGTCATTGAGCTCTGCTTCGACATGCCCGCTGCGTGCCAGCGCGATACCTTGTCCCAGGAGCGCCGCCTCGATGGTCATATTGGTATCTGCGTAGCGAATGCTTTCCTTCAAGGTCGTGACCTCGACGCCCACCTGGGCAAACCACTGCTCCCATTTCGGCACCAACGCTGCGCCATCGCGCGTAAGCAGTGGATAGCGCAGCAATTCGGCGGCCGTTTGAGGCGTACCAAAGCGGGCAAGCAACGCTGGGCTGGCGACCGGGAAAATCTGCTCGCGGAACAGGAATTCTGAAAACAGCGAAGGGAAATGCCCGTTGCCCAGGCGGATGGCCACGTCCGGGTCTGTCGTCGAGAAGTTAATGGGGCTATCGGTACTGTCCAGGGTCAGCAGGATTTCCGGATGCGCTTGCGCCAAATCAGGAAGCCTGGGCAGCAACCACTTCAAGGCGAAAGAATAGGTCGTGCTCACGCTCAGCCGCTGCCGCCCGTTTTGCTCGCGCAAATCGGCCAGGGTGGCCTCGAGCGTCATGAAGAATTCCCGCACGATGGGCGCAAGCGCTGCGCCTGCCGAAGTCAGGTGCAGCGAGTTACCGCGATGAAACAGTTGCAATCCCCAGAGCTGTTCCAAATGCTTGAGCTGGTGGCTCACTGCGCTCTGTGTGACATGCAACTCCTCTGCTGCCGCGGTGAACGTGGCGTGCCGCGTAGCGGCTTCAAAGGCGCGCAGGCTCGAAGAAGGAGGAAGGTTTCGCATGATGTTCCCTTCTATGAGTAAACGCTCATGCTAGCGTCTTTGCATCTGTCGTTGTAGACAGCTGTTCGCCGACCGCTACTGGTTTCTCTCCTTCAGGCTTTCAGGGCTGCCAGCGCATAGACCATCCATGACCAAGTCCATCAATCTGGCAAGACGTGAGCGCCATTCGCCCTGGCAATCTATTTGCCATATTCCGGCAGTGGCTAGAAAAAAGTCGTCGTGGGTAACCCCGCTACGAATCGTTCCAGCCTTTTCATTCGCCCTCAAAAGCGACTCGGCTGCTGCCTGGACGGGGGCGTACCCCGACTTCCCTGGAAACTCGTAAGTGGAAGCTGCTTGTCGTATCGCGGTCGCAAGTCCCGCCTTCGTCATTGCATATTCAGCGAGGCAATCCATCCATTCTCGGAGGGCTTCCTTGGGGGGTTTTGTCGCGAGCAGCTGTTCCGCCAACGAGGCCACTTGCTGCATTTCGAATTGATAAACCTCGAATACCAGTTCCTCTCTGTTGGCGAAATGGCGATAGAACGTGCCCTGTCCCACTCCTGCTTTCTTCGCAATCGCGCTCAGCGGGACCGCAGGATCGAGTGTCAGCTGCGCCACAGCGACCTTCAGAATTCGTTCTCGGTTTTTCTTGGCGTCAGAACGCATCGCCAACTCGTCATTCCTGGGCAAAGTTTTTTCCTTCGCTGCATTGCAAAGCGGACAGTTGTCCGGTAGTTTTTTTAGCAAGTGGACATCTGTCCGCTTATCTACCCGTACCGGAGTTTACTATGAACAGCACTGGCAACACGATCCTGGTTACCGGCAGCACTTCAGGCATAGGCCTCGGCCTGGCGCTCAGGCTTCACAAGGCGGGAAACAACGTCATCATCGCGGGACGTCGCAAGGCTCTGCTCGACAAGATCGTGTCGGAACATCCAGGTATTGAATCGGTATTACTGGACGTCGCCGATCCGCAATCCATCCAGCGCACCCGCGAAGCGCTTGCGATCAGCCACCCGAATCTGAACGTTCTGATAAACAACGCGGGCATCATGCACTGGGAGGATCTGACTGATTCCCAATACCTGAGCACAGCCGAAGATATCGTGACAACGAATCTGCTTGGCACGATTCGCATGGTGTATGCCTTCACGCCCCAACTGATCAAGCAGCCCAGTGCAACGATCGTGAATGTCAGTTCGGCTTTGGCATTTGTCCCACTGCCTGCGACACCGACCTACAGCGCAACCAAAGCGGCCGTTCATTCGTTCACTCAAAGTCTTCGCGTGCAGCTGGAGGATTCGTCAGTCGAGGTTATCGAGCTTGCGCCACCGGGTGTGCGGACCACTTTGCTCGGTCAGGAAAATGACGAACACGCCATGCCTTTGGATGAGTTCTTGGATGAAATCTTCGAACTGCTCGAGATCACCCCGACCCCACGCGAACTTGTCGTCGAACGTGCCAAGCCATTGCGGCTTGCTGAAGCGAACGGGGCACACGATGAGGTATTGAAAATGCTGGCAGGATACAAACCACCGGCAGAATGATGTTAACCGTGTCGGTAGCACCTGCCTCGACGGGGCACCGCTTGTTTGAATAGCGCCTGAAGGAGACTCCTACTCAGCGTGGTTGATGTGTTGAGACATAGAATTACTGGATCTTCGCGACACGCTTAATTCATTCGCACACCCAGCCAAGCGGGTCACTGAATAGTTGTTGATATACGAGGAGGTCATTGAAATGAAAATCGGAATTATCGGCGCCGGCAACATCGGGGCTACCCTTGCCCGTAAGCTCGCTGCGTGCGGCCATGAGATTAAACTGGCAAACTCGAAGGCCCCTCGGAGCATTCAGAACCTTGCCAACGAAATCGGTGTACAGGCGGTGACCAAGGAAGATGCCGTGTCCGAGGTGGACGTTGTTATCCTCTCGATCCCCTTCGCGAAATACCCTGATCTCAAGCAGACGTTGAGTAATGTTCCCGACAAAGTCGTCGTCATTGACACATCCAATTACTATCCAGGACGTGACGGGTCAATCAAAGAAGTAGACGACGGCAAGCCAGAGAGCGTCTGGGTAAGCGAGCAGATTGGCCGTCCGATCATCAAGGCATGGAACGCCGTCCTCGCAGCGACGCTTGCCGACAAAGGCCAACCCACCGGGTCTTCAACACGCATCGCCTTGCCTGTCGCCGGGGATGACGCCAATGCCGAGGCAATCGCGCAGGATCTTGTCGAAGATACCGGTTTCACCGCGCTTGCCGCTGGTAGCCTTGAGGAGTCATGGCGCCAGCAACCAGGCACGCCAGCGTATTGCACCGAACTGACGTTGCCGGAGCTGAAATCGGCCTTATGTGCGGCAGATAAAACGAAGGCGCCTCAAAACCGGGACGCACTTCTAGCCAAGTTCATGGCTTATGGGAGTCAGTTCACCCATGAGCAAATTGTTGCAACGAATCGTGCAATGACAGCCTGATTGCCGGATTACGCGCAGAGGTTGACGGCATCGAAGTGGTGAATGGATCGACCCCATCGGTGAATCCAATCCGTCAGGATGCGACCCGTATGCTGAGCAGCGATTGGGGTATGGCCTGATCGGGCGCTCACTACAAATTCCCTGTGTGGAACGCGCTAGCGCTGGGTCAGCTGGTAGTGATGTTGGATGTACCGACGCTATCGCAAGCAAGCTCGGCTCCCACAGGGTTCTCGGGTGTTCATGGCCCCCGCGTTCACCCTCCCCCGGCACGCGGATGACGCCAAGTTATTGGCATAAAAATCGATGAAATAAAAATATATTAATACAGCGACAGTTTCCCGACGCGCGGTACCAACGTGCCATTGCTGGCGATTTAAATCGAAGCTCATTATCCGAAGGCAACCCCGCTAAACGTTTAGGCCAGCCGACCTGGACTACAGGATGTGTTCACTCGCATCGCGCAAGGGAGCAATACCGAGATGATGACTGTTTATTTTGTTGTGATGACGATCTGCAGTGGCATCGAAGGTTGTGTCGAGGAGCGAAAACCAGGGCCTACCTTCGCGACCAGGGCAATGTGCATGGAGACGGCCAGAGTCATGGCGCCGCGCAAAGGTGTGAAGTTCAAATGTCGCAGCGAGCGTACGGTGGTGGTCGAGACGTCGCCGATAGAAGGCTACGGCAAAATCGTCTCCACCAAGAGCACAGTCCAGCCTTAACATTACGGTTTTTCGCCGACAACAGAAGTTCATCGGCCGCTCGGCACAGGGAGGCTGACCGGCGAATATCGTAAAGATGAAAAGAGACCGCGGCGCGATGAAATTTACTGCACACAGGGCTATGCTACGGTGCCATCCGCCCGGCTGGCCTGGTTTGCAAGGAATGCGTCATGGAGTTCGTGGTTCATAGCTATTGCCTGAAAGGCGCACGCCAAGAGCCTTTGCTGCCCCCTGTCTCCCTGACACCGACCGCATCGACCTTGACGGTCGCCGAGCTCATTCGCCTGACCGTTGCCGAACAGATCGCCGCGCTGTCGGTCCAGCACTGGCTGGCACACGTGTCGATGCGTGAAGTACTCGACCGCCAATACCTGAGCGAGCGGGACATTCTTCGGCAAGCCAGTGAAGGCGCGGTGATCATGCCCCAGGCCTGCGCGCCTGCAGACCTGGATGTCGGCGTTGAGGTCGAACGAGCCTTGAGGGGTTTTGAAAGCCGTGCGTTCCGCGTCCTGCACAACGGCGTCATGCTGCAAAGACTCGATGAGACAATCGAACTGAGTCCCCCTTCCACCCTCGCGTTTATCCGCTTGGTACCGCTGCTTGGCGGTTGATCCTCGTCACTCACTTCTTCGGACAACATCATGCCGTCACGCCGTCCTGTGCCTGAACAAGCCACACGCCTCGCAGCACTGCGAGCATTCTGTGATAGAGCGCTGGATGACTATCCCGAGCTCAGCCAGCATGACGAGTTCGAGCCCGATTTCTGGGACGGTATCGACTTGCTGCGCCTGGCCGATGACTGGGTCAGGCAGCATCCCGAGGATGGACCCAAGGCACTGGCTGATGGTTTTGTGTTCCCGACCGTTTGGGACGATCTGGAGGACCGCCGCGATCAACAGCGCTACGGTCTGCAATATCGACTCTGCGATGCCTGGGTCACGGCTCACCCGGATGCCTATGCGCTGGAGCAGATCTGCGCGCGACTGCGGCACATGCTGCAATTTGCCTTCGAGGACAGTGACTATCCACTGCCCACTGACGAAGATGGCCCTGCCTATTACCGAAGAAGTCCGGACCAGGCCTGGGCCTTCCCCGATGTTCAGGCTTGCATCCAGCGCCTGAGCGATTACCCGTCCACCTCGGCCTGGCAGACCTTCGCCGAATGGTTGTTGGACGGCAGCTGGAACCGCGAGCAGCCGCCTTCAACGCCGGGTGGTGAGCAAAGGAAAATCGCCGATGCATACATCTACGGGCACAAGGAAATCAGGCGCATCGCCCTGGGCCTGATGGAAGCGGGTCGCCTCGATTACCCGCGCTTCGTCCGGGCGGCCAATACCTGGGGCCGCGCCATGATGTTCTACTCAGACGACACCGGACTGGACAGCGACGATGTGGACCTGAACCGGTACGTCGATGAAGATTTCGACGAAGACAACTCAAACGACGATGACCCGCAAGACAGCGATGATGAGTCATCTCAGCCTGACGACGCCCCCACCGAAGTGCCCTCGGAACTGGCGAACTTCACCGCTCGTTACGTCGAGGACGCCCTGGCTGGATTGCCCGATGACGCCGAGAGGCTGGCTGACACCTTCCGCTCGGTCGAGGTGTATCAGACCCGCTGGTTGCTGCAGGCCTTGGCGGTCATCGAACGACTGGGCATGACGCCGGCGGACTTTGACAGCTTCGGCGATACGGCCGCGGTGCTCCAATGCTTCCTGCTGCTTCAGGATTTGCCCAAAGACCAATCGGCAGCGCTGCTCGCGGCGTTGTCCGGCTTTTCAAGAAATACCCTGCTGACCGCCCTGCCCTACGCCGGACAAGCCAGCCGGGTGGTGCTCGATGCGCTCGGCTGGAGCGATCTGCACGCCTTCCAGCGTGAATACCTGAACATTGCCCTGGCACCTCGATCCGGCTGGGGCACCGACCTGCCCAATACGCTGGATGAAACCGTGGGTGTGGTGGACCGCTACCTGCTGGACAAGGCGCTGGCCGAGGCCGACCCAGACCACCTGCGCGAGTACCTCGCGGCGCTCGAACCCTCGCATTGGGCATTTCCCGAGACCCGTGTGCTGCTCGACGCCTACCAGGGCATCGGTCGAGCGGCGCTGGAAAAGAAGTTGACCCGCCATGCACAGGCGGCGATGCGTATCTATGGCTTGCTGCCGGTCACGGATTCTGACGATGTACGCCAGCGCTATCTGACGCTCAAGAAACTGCACAAAGAGGTGCGCAAGTACGGCGCTGAACGCCAGGCCAACTCCCACGCAGCGGTGCAGGCAGGCCTGGAAAACCTGGCGCGTGTCGCCGGCTACCCCTCGGCGATTCGCCTGGAATGGGCCATGGAATCGGAGATCGCCGAATCCGCCCTGACAGCCGCCACCATCGATGGCTATGACGTCACCCTCGTCATCGACGGCTTGTCACCCACGTTGCACATCTGCAAGGCCGCAAAGACGCTCAAAACCGCACCGCCGGCGATTCGCAAGAACGCAGACTTCATCGCCCTCAAAACGCAGCAGACCCAGCTCAAGGAGCAGATCGGCCGCTTCTGCCGCACCCTGGAAGCGATGATGAGCAGCGGCGAAACCCTGGCTCTGGACGACCTGAAGCCGCTGTTGAAAATGCCCGCCGTTCGCCTGCTGCTGGAACAACTGATCGTGCAGGCCGACGAGGCTGCGCTGGGCTGGCTCGATGTCGCAACGCTGACGGTGACGGACCTAGAAGGCCGCCAACACGTCGCTGAAAAGACCCTGCGTATCGCTCACCCTTTTCATCTGTTCACGGCAGGGCAACTGTCGGCCTGGCAGAAAGACGTGGTGACCCATCGCCGCGTGCAGCCGTTCAAACAGGCCTTTCGCGAGTTGTACCTGCTCACACCGGCCGAGCGAGACACCGGCCTGTGGTCCAACCGCTTTGCCGGCCACCGCCTGAAAGCCAAAGTCGCCGCCCGGTTGCTACAGGTCCGCAACTGGTCGACCTCCAGCGTCGAGGACATCTATTACGAGAGCAAGGAGCACGGCATTTACGCTCTGTTCAACTTTCTGGATACCGGTCATTACCTCTCGGAAACAGAACACTTTACCTTCGACACGATTGCGTTCCACCGCGACCACAAAGCCATCCCTCTTGAACAAGTACCGCCGCTGCTGTTCTCGGAAGTCATGCGCGACGCCGACCTGCTGGTCTCCGTGGCCCACGCCGCAGACGACTACAGCACCAGCCACGAAACCGTGCAACGACGCGCCGAACTGGTCGGCGAGCTGATTCAAGGGCTAGGGTTGCGAAACGTTAAATGCGAAGGGCATTTTCTGCACATTACCGGCCAGCGTGCGAACTACCGCATTCATCTGGGCAGCGCCGCCATCCATATCGAACCCGGCAATTACCTGTGCATCGTGCCCGCGGGCAGCCACGCCACGGAGTTCTACCTGCCGTTCGCCGACACCGACAAGAAAATGGCCGAGGTGCTGAGCAAGATGTTTCTGTTGCTGGATGACATGAACATCACCGATAGCCTGATCCTGGAGCAAATACAGCGCGGCGGCTGATGGTCAAGAAAATCGAATGACGTCATGCAAGCATTGAAAACACACTCACCCGGCTCAGAGCTTGGCCTTCGCCAGATCCGCAATCAGAAAATCCCTGAATGCACAAACCGCTGCCGGTAGATTGCGTCCAGCCATGCTTTGCAGTTCGATGCGCCGCGCATGCATGCCTTCATCGAGGATCGGCAAGCATTGCAGTGCCTTGTCCGCCACCTGCTTGTGCAAGGTCATTTCGCTGGCCAGGCTGATACCCCCCTCTTCGCGGACGAAGCTGTAGAGCGAGGCAACGTAATTAGTGGTCAACACCGGGTCGAACAACAAGCCCTGTACACCGCAACAGATGTCGAACAGTTGCCGTATCGTGGTGTCGGCCTTGGGTAACGCAATGGGCCAGGGTTGCAGCTCAGCGAGGCTGACCGCTTCACGTCCGGCCAAAGGATGGGCGTTGGAGACCACGGCAAAAATCGCCCCGCTCAGGACATGTTCGACCTTGATTTCCTTTTGCGGCGTCAGGCTGAAGGTCATCGCCAGATCGGCTTCGCCGGAGCGAACCTTCTCGGTCGCTTCGGCAGGCGCACAGACCTCCAATGTGAAATGAATGCCCTGATACTCACGCCGGAACGCGCTGATGGTCCTGGGCATGTATTCCAGCGCAAAGCCTTCCGAGCAGGCAACACGCACATGACCTCGTTGCAAGCCATGCAGCTCGGTAATTTCCAGCACCACCTGCTCGGCCTCAAGCTGCGACTTGCGCGCATAAGCCGCCAGTCGTGCCCCCGCCTCGCTCAGCACCATGCCCCGGGCACGACGCTCGAACAGGCTGGCATCCAGGGCCAATTCAAGCTTGGCAATCTGCCGGCTCACCGCTGACGCCGCGACGTTCAGCCGTACCGAGGCTTCGCTGATCGATCCGCATCGCGCCACTTCAAGAAAATAGCGCAGTGCCGTGGACTGCACACCATACAGCTGCATCGGCGCCCCCAAGGTTTGCCTTTTCGGCAAAGGAAGTATCGAAATATTATTCTTGCGGCATTGATAGCCTTTCCCTACATTCGTGTCCAGATCAAAAAAAACATGACCTGGTCTTTTTACCCTCCTTTCCGCGTTTGCGATTCGCTGCCCTTTGATTCAACCACTCTCGCCAACGGAGACGACGGCATGGGCATCAAAGGTTTCGCCTGCACTATCGCGCTGATGGGCCTCATCAGCAGTTTTCCGGCTCATGCCGGTAAAGCCAACGACACCCTGGTTTACGCTTCCGACAGCGAGCCTGAAAACATCAGTCCCTATCACAACGATCTACGCGAAGGCGTGATTCTCGGCCGGCTGATCTGGGACAACCTGATCTACCGCGATCCCAACAGCGGCGAATACCAGCCCATGTTGGCCACCCACTGGACACAGGTCGATGACACCACCATCGACTTCGAGCTGCGCAAAGGCGTCAAATTTCACAACGGCGATACCTTCACTGCCGACGACGTGGTGTTCACCCTCAACTACGTGGTGTCGCCCGAAGCGAAAGTCGTTACCGTGCAAAACGTAGACTGGATCAAGAGCGCCGAAAAAACCGGTGACTACAGCGTCCGCCTGCATTTGAAGAAGCCCTTCCCTCCGGCACTGGAATACCTGTCCAACGCCGTTCCGATGTTCCCCAAGCAGTATTTCGAGAAGGTCGGCCTGGCCGAATTCAGCCGCAAGCCAATCGGTACCGGACCCTATAAAGCCGTGTCGGTGGTGGCTGGCGAAGGCGTGGCCATGGAGATCAACAAGGACTACTTTCCAGACAGCCCACAAGGCAAGCCCCATATCGGCCACCTCAAGTTCCGGGTGATCCCGGATGCTGAAACCCGCCTGGCCGAGTTGATGACCGATGGTGTCGACTGGACCTGGCGCGTGACCTCGGATCAGGCAGTCGACCTCAAAGGCATGCCGAACCTGACCGTGACCAGCGGCGAAACCATGCGTATCGGCTTCCTGATTCTTGATGCCCGGGGCACCTCCACTGAAAACTCGCCGATGAAAAACCTCAAGGTGCGTCAGGCCATCAACCATGCGATCAACCGCAATGCGCTGGCCACGCAATTGGTGGGGGGCGAAGCCAAACCCCTGCAGGTTGCCTGTTATCCAGGCCAGTTCGGCTGCGATACCTCCGCGGCCACGGTCTACAATTACGACCCGGCCAAGGCCAAGGCGCTGCTCGCCGAAGCCGGTTACCCCAATGGCTTCGAGACCGAAATCTTCGCTTATCGCGACCGTGATTACGTCGAAGCCATCATCGGCAACCTGCGCGCCGTGGGCATCAACGCCAAGCTGCGCTTCTTGAAGTACGCCGCCCTGCGCGATCAGCAACGTGGCGGCAAGGTGCCCATGTCGTTTCAGGCCTGGGGCTCGTTCTCGATCCTCGACACCTCGGCGTCGGCCGGCACCTGGTTCAAGGGCAACCCGGACGACAACATCAAGGATCCGCAAGTCCAGGGCTGGCTGCAGACCGCTGACAACGCCCTCGACCCGCAATTGCGCAAGGACAACTACCGCAAGGCGTTGCAGCGCATCAGCGAACAGGCGTACTGGGCGCCGCTGTTCAACTACTCGATGAACTACGCCTACACCTCCGAACTGGCGTTCACGTCGTACCCGGATGAGCTGCCGCGTTTCGTTCAGTCCAGCTGGAAGTAATCCGCAACCGAGCGGATTGATCGAGAGGTGCCGTGGCTTGCGGACCAACCCGCACCACGGATACCTCCTCACACATGCCATCCATTGGATATGAGGAAACTTGCCATGCTTGGATTCCTTCTGCGCCGGCTGGGCATCGCTATTTGCGTGGCCATTACCGTGTCGGTGATCAGCTTTTCTCTGTTGCACCTGTCCGGCGACCTGGCCACGGCCATTGGCGGACCGGAAGCCACCAGCGAACAGATCGAACAGATCCGCGTGCAATACGGTTTGAACAAACCGCTACCGACCCAGTACTTCAACTGGCTGGGCGATTTGCTGCGGCTGGACCTGGGTAACTCGTTTTTCTTTCAGGAATCGGTCTACAACCTCGTCGCCAGCCGCTTGCCGATCACCCTCGGGTTAGGTGCCCTGGCGCTGGGCATCGCCTTGCTGGTGGCGATTCCACTGGGCGTGCTGGCCGCGGTCAAGCGCGACACCTGGGTCGACCGACTGGCCTTGAGCATTGCGGTACTGGGCCAGGCCATGCCCAGTTTCTGGTTTGCGTTGATGTTGATCGTGGTGTTCGCGGTGACGCTCAAGTGGCTGCCGGTGTCCGGCAATTCGACCCTGCTGCACTTCGTCATGCCGGCCATTGCCTTGGGCTACTACGCGACGCCGGCAATCATGCGCCTGACCCGTGCAGGCATGCTTGATGTGCTCAGTTCCGATTACATCCGCACCGCCCGCGCCAAGGGCCTGCGCCCTGCCCGTGTGTTGTTCAAGCACGCGCTGCGCAACGCCCTGATTCCGGTCGTCGCGCTGGCGGCGGTGGAGTTCGGTTTCATGCTCGGCGGTTCGGTGGTGATCGAAACCGTGTTCTCCCTGCAAGGCATCGGACAACTCGCCTGGGATGCCATCGCCCGCGATGACTTTCCGGTGGTACAGGCCGTGGTCCTGCTGATTGCGGTGATCTACATCATCCTCACCTTGCTGGCCGATGTGCTCAACGCACTGCTCGACCCGCGCATTCGCGTGCGCTAGGAGGCTTATATGAGCACCCCCACTACCCTCGCGATCAATGATTACCTGCCACCACCCAGCAGCCTGAGCCGAGTCCTTGGCAAGAGCTTCCGCCATCGTGGTTTCGCCATCGGCGCGGTGTTGTTACTGATCATCTTCGCCGGTGCACTGTTCGCGCCGTGGCTGGCACCTTACGACCCTTATGCACAAGACGTGATGCTGCGCATGAAACCGCCGGTATGGATGGCCAACGGCACCTGGGAATACGTCCTCGGCACCGACAAACTGGGCCGAGACTACCTGTCGCGATTGCTCTACGGCGCACGTATCTCACTGTTCATCGGCATTTCGGCGGCGTTGATTTCCGGCTTTATCGGCACTGTCATGGGGCTGTTGGCGGGTTACTACGGCGGCAAGGTCGATGCGTTCATCAGCTACCTGATCACCACTCGGCTGGCGATGCCGGTCGTGATGGTCGCGCTGGCCTCGGCCTCGTTGATGGGCGGCTCGCTGAAAGTGGTGATCGTGCTGCTCGGCTGCCTGTTATGGGATCGCTTCGCGGTGGTGGTCAGGGCTTCGGTGCAACAGATTCGCGATGCTGAATATGTGGCGTCGGCCCAGGCACTGGGCTGCTCGACCCTGCGCATTCTGGTCAGTGAAATCCTGCCCAATCTGGTCGGCGCACTGATCGTCGTCGCGACGCTGGAAATGGCCCACGCGATCCTGCTGGAGTCGGCCCTGTCGTTCCTTGGGGTTGGCGTGCAGCCGCCGACGCCGTCCTGGGGCTTGATGATCGCTGAGGGCAAACCCTACATGTTCTTTTCCCCGTGGGTCATCGCCATTCCTGGCGTCGCCCTGATGATTCTGGTGCTGGGCATCAACCTGGTGGGCGATGGTCTGCGCGATCTGATCCTGCCCGACGGTCGCAACTGATAGACGGCCTTATTGATAGACGGCCTTACTAATAGAGGGTACCGAACATGGCACTACTCCATGTTGAAAACCTGCGCGTGGACATCCCCATGGGCAACAGCCCGACGCCGGATGACATGCTGCATGCAGTGCGCGGTCTGAGCTTTGAAGTCGAACGCGGTGAAATGTTGTGCATCGTCGGCGAATCCGGCTGCGGTAAATCCTTGACGTCGCTGGCGCTGATGGACCTGTTGCCACGCAAGGCCAAACGCACCGCGTCCCGGCTGACACTGGACGGCATCGACATGATCGGCCAGAGCGAACGGCACATGTGCGACCTGCGCGGAAACCGTCTGGCGATGATCTTCCAGGAACCGATGACCTCGCTGAACCCGGCCTACAGCATTGGCGATCAGCTCAGCGAAGTGCTGACCCAGCATCGCAAGGTGTCGCGCAAGGATGCCCTGGTTCGCGCCGGGCAGATGCTGGAGAAAGTCGGTATCAGCAATGCCACCGAGCGCTTGCGTCAGTATCCGCATCAACTGTCTGGCGGTTTGCGCCAGCGGGTGATCATCGCCATGGCGTTGATGTGCGAACCGGACCTGATCATCGCCGATGAGCCCACCACGGCCCTGGACGTGACCATCCAGGCGCAGATCCTGCGCTTGATCCGCGACATTCAGAAAGAGCTCGGCCTGGCGGTGATCTTCATCACCCACGACCTTGGGCTGGTGGCACGGATCGCCGATCGGGTCGCGGTGATGTACGCCGGGGAAATCGTCGAAACCGCCCCTGCCCTGCAACTGTTCGAGAACCCGCAGCATCCGTACACCCGTGGTCTGCTGGCTAGTATTCCAATCCCTGGACAGACCAAACCGGGCGAGGCCCTGGGTTCAATTCCAGGCCTGGTGCCCAGCCTGGTGGGCGAACAGCAAGGTTGCGCGTTCCGCAATCGTTGCGCCCAGGCGATACCGGCCTGCGCGCAAGACATCTGCGAAGTCGAGCAGGACGGACACATGGCGCGCTGCCTGTTCGCCGCACCGACCCCGGCACCGATTCGCCTTCTGGAGCGCGCAAGGTCATGAAAAAAGACATCACGTTGGAACTGTGTGACATCCGTCGCGAGTTTCGGATCAACAAGGGCTTTTTCAAACCCGCCGCCATCCTGAAAGCCGTGGATGGTGTTTCCCTGCGCCTGATGCGTGGCGAGACCCTCGGCCTGGTAGGTGAGTCCGGTTGCGGAAAAAGTACCCTGGCAAAGCTACTGCTCGGTCTGTTGGCGCCTACCAGCGGCGATGTGCTGGTCAATGGCAAACATCTGGCGGCGACAGATCGCAAGGAAATGGCCCGGCACATCCAGCCGATATTCCAGGACCCGTATTCCTCGCTGAACCCACGCAAGACACTGCGGGAAATCATTACCCTGCCGCTGATCGTGCATGACATCGGCAGCCCCGCCGAGCGACGCAAGAAGACCGAAGCGATGCTCGATGTGGTCGGTCTGCCCAAGCGGGTCATCGACAGCTATCCGAGCCAACTGTCCGGCGGCCAGCGGCAACGGGTGGCCATTGCCCGGGCGTTGATCATGCGCCCTGACGTGTTGATCTGCGACGAACCCACCTCGGCGCTGGACGTGTCGGTGCAGGCGCAGATTCTCAACCTGCTGCAAGACCTCAAGCGCGAATTCGGCCTGACCTATCTGCTGATCAGCCACAACCTGGCGGTCATCGAACACCTCGCCGACCGGGTCGCGGTGATGTACCTGGGGCGCATCGTCGAAGAACGGACTCGCGAATCGTTGTTCGCTGAGCCCGGCCACCCGTATACCCGCGCCTTGCTGGATTCGGTGCTCACACCCGATCCGCGCCTGGGCATTCCCGAAATCGGCCTGCACGGCACCTTTCCCAATCCGATGTCACCACCGTCCGGCTGCGCTTTCCACCCGCGCTGCCCGAGCTGCTTCGCCCCCTGCAAAACGGCCTACCCGGCCAATGATCCGATTATCGGCGGCAACGTGCGTTGCCACCTTCACGACAGTCCCGCCCAAACACTGGAGCTTGTCCACTCATGAGTCGTTCACTGGCCATCAGCAACACCACAGCGCAATTTGACAACGGCGCATTTTTCAATCTGCTCGAACGCAGCGTCGCCTTGCACACCGAAAGCCAGGCAACGGACAGCCGGCCCGAGTTGTATCGCTACCTCCATGAGTTCATCACCCCGCATGTCGAGGCGATGGGCTTCAGCGTCAAGATCTATGACAACCCGGTGGCAGAGCGCGGTCCTTTCATGATCGCCACCCGCATCGAGCATCCGGAACTGCCGACCGTGCTCAGCTACGGCCACGGTGATGTGGTGCGCGGCTATGAAGCCCAATGGCGTGAAGGCCTGTCGCCGTGGCAAGTCATTGCCGAGGGCGATCGCTGGTACGGCCGCGGCACGGCGGATAACAAAGGCCAGCACCTGATCAACCTGACCGCGCTGGAGCAAACGCTCAAGGCTCGCGACGGCAAGTTGGGGTTCAACGTCAAGCTGCTGCTGGAAATGGGCGAAGAAGAAGGCTCGCCGGGCTTGAACGCGTTCTGTGCCGCCCACAGCGAAGAGCTCGCGGCGGATATTTTCATCGCCTCGGACGGCCCACGCCTGGCGGCATCACGACCGACGATTTTTCTCGGCTCACGGGGGGTGTTCAACTTCGAGCTGGTGGTCAATCTGCGTGAAGGCGCCCATCACTCTGGCAACTGGGGTGGGTTGCTGGCCAACCCCGGGATCATTCTGGCCAATGCCATCGCGAGCATGGTCGATGAGCACGGTCGGGTGAAAGTGGCGGGCCTGATGCCCGAGACACTGCCTGAACCGGTTCGCCAGGCACTGGCCGATATTGAGGTGGGTGGCGGACCGGGCGACCCGGAAATCGACGCCAACTGGGGTAACCCCGAGCTCTCCCTGAGCGAAAAGGTGTTCGGCTGGAACACCCTCGACGTCATCGCCTTCAAGACCGGCAACCCGGACGCCCCCGTGCATGCGATCCCCGGCAAGGCCAATGCCCACTGCCATATCCGTTTCGTGGTGAACAGCGACTACACGACCTTTATCCCGGCGGTGCGTGCCCACCTGGATGCTCATGGTTTCAACAATGTCGAGGTCAAGCAAAGCCACGTCGAGGTGATGCATGCCACTCGGCTGGACCCGCAAAGCCCATGGGTCAATTGGGCGCTCAGTTCCTTGGCACAGACCACCGGCAAAAAACCCGCGCTGCTGCCAAACCTCGGTGGCTCGCTGCCCAACGATGTGTTCGCCGACGTGCTCGGCCTGCCAACCTTGTGGGTGCCGCACTCGTACCCGGCCTGCTCGCAACATGCACCAAACGAGCACTTGCTGGCACCGGTGGTCAAGGAAAGCCTGCAAATCATGGCCGGGCTGTTCTGGGACCTGGGCAACGACGGGGCACGCCTGACCCAGGCACATCAGTTGCGGGAGCAGGCGCAATGAATGCCACGCCACAACAGGCGCTGGACTGGCTTGCCGACCAGCGCCCCGCCATGGAAGCGTTGCTGCAGCGTATCGTCGACACCGACTCCAACAGCTATGACAAGGCCGGCGTCGACGCGGTGGGCGCGCTGCTCGCAGCAGAACTGGAAGCCGACGGCATCCTGCTCAAGCGCATGCCGGTCGATGGTTTTGGCGACGTGCTACTCGCCGAAGTGCCAGGCGAACCTGGAAAGCCGGTGTTGCTGCTGGGCCATCGCGACACGGTGTTCCCCAAAGGCACCACCGCGACGCGGGGCTACAGCCGCGATGGCGACCTCGCCCATGGCCCCGGCGTCGCCGACATGAAAGGCGGCCTGGTGCTCAATTGCTTTGCGCTCAAGGCACTCAAGCGCGCCGGTCAGTTGCCCTATCCGGTGCAGGTCCTCTACACCGGTGACGAGGAAATCGGCTCCGGCAGCGCCAGGCCCCATATCGAACACACCGCCCGTGCTGCCCGCGCCGTGCTCAATACCGAACCCGGCCGGGCCAGCGGCAACGTGGTCAGCGCGCGCAAAGGCGGCGCCACGCTGATCATCGAAGTCTTCGGGCGCGCGGCGCATGCCGGGGTCAACCATGCCGACGGCGCCAGCGCCATCGAGGCCCTGGCACGCAAGATCGTCAAGCTCCATGCCTTGACCGATTACTCGGCCGGCATCACGACTAATGTGGGCCTGATATCCGGGGGCACATCCAGCAACACCGTCGCACCGAGCGCCTCGGCCCGGCTGGATGTACGCTTCATCGAACTCAAGCACTGGGATCAAATCCTTACGGCAATCCTGGCCATCGTCGCCGAAGAAGAACTGATCGGCACCCATGCCATCCTCAAGGAAGCGACCACTTTTCTACCGATGGAGGCCCGTCACAGCGAACGATTGCTGCACATCTACCAACAAAAAGCCTTGGCACTGGGTTTCAGCGTCGAAGGCGAGTTCACCGGCGGTTGTGCCGACTCCGGGTTCACCGCCAGCCTGGGCATTCCAACCCTGTGTGGCCTCGGGCCGGTGGGTGGCAAAGTCCATACCGATCGCGAATACCTGGAACTGGACACGCTGGTGCCTCGCGCCCAGGCGTTGGTGGCGACCATCCTGGCTGTCGGCGAGAGCAGTTGAGATAACGGGGCGTCGAGATCAAAGTCCAAAGCAAGAACAAGAGCAGGACACACGTCCAGCCTCTATGTAGCCGGACCACCGCTATCGCGAGCAAGCTCGCTCCCACAGGGGGTTGCGGGTGCCCACAGCATCTGCACACGACACAAAAACCTGTGGGAGCGGGCTTGCTCGCGATGGGGCCAGCAAGTCCAACATCCATGTGACTGAACCACCGCTATCGCGAGCAAGCTCGCTCCCACATGGATTCGCAGGTGTTCACAGCATCTGCACACGACACAAAAACCTGTGGGAGCGGGCTTGCTCGCGATGAGGCCAGCAAGTCCAACATCCATGTGACTGAACCACCGCCTTCGCGAGCAGGCGCGCTCCCACAGGATGAAGCGGCCTCAAGCGTCCCAAGGGGCCACGGCGTCAACGTCAATGGCGTAGCGTTCAATGGCCTCGGCACAGACACTGGCGTCCAGACGCCCCTCACGCACCAGGGAGGTCAGCGCACTCAAGACAATCTGGTGGCGGTCCACTTCGAAGAACCTGCGCAGTTGGCTGCGGGTATCGCTGCGGCCAAATCCATCGGTGCCGAGCACCGTGTAATGGCCATCGAGATAGCTGGCGATCAACTGGGGCAAGGCGCGTACGTAGTCGGTACAGGCAATGATGGGCGCCGAGTCGCGCAGGCACTCCCGAACATGACTGCATTTGGCAGGTTGTCCGGGATGCAGTCGATTCCAGCGCTCCACTTCACGAGCCTCACGTGCCAACTCGGTGAAGCTGGTAACGCTCCAGACCTGACTGTCGATCCCCCAATCGCTGGCCAGCAACTCGGCGGCGGCAATCACTTCGCGCAGGATGGCGCCGGAACCCAACAACTGAACACGTCCACGGGCATCCTCGACTTCATGCCGGGCAAACAGATACATGCCCTTGATAATGGCCTGTTCGACACCTTCAGGAAGGGTGGGCTGCGGGTAGTTCTCGTTCATCAAGGTGACGTAATAAAACTCGTCGACCTGGCGCTCCAGCATCTGGCGCATGCCGTGATCCAGGATCACCGCGAACTCGCCGGCGAATGCCGGATCGTAAGCTCGACAATTGGGGACCATCGCCGCCATCAGATGACTGTTGCCGTCCTGATGCTGCAGGCCTTCGCCACCCAATGTCGTGCGGCCTGCGGTGGCACCGAGCAGAAAACCGCGGGCCCGTTGATCCGCCGCCGCCCAGATCAAGTCGCCGATGCGCTGGAAGCCGAACATCGAGTAATAGATGTAGAACGGCAGCATCGGCAAACCATGCACCGAATAGCTGGTCGCCGCTGCAACCCAGGAACTGATCGCCCCTGCCTCGCTGATGCCCTCTTCGAGAATCTGCCCGTCCAGGGCTTCCCGATAACTGAGGATCGAACCAATGTCCTCCGGCTCATAACGCTGCCCCACGCTGGAGTAGATGCCGATCTGCTTGAACAGGCTGGCCATGCCGAACGTACGCGCTTCATCCGCCACGATCGGCACAATGCGCGGGCCCAGTTGCTTGTCCCGGAGCAAGCCGCTGAGCATCCGCACGAAGGCCATGGTGGTGGACATTTCCTTGCCTTGGGCGGCGATGGCGAACCCGGCGTAGCTGTCTACATCAGGTACAGCCAATGACTCGCTGGCCGAAGGTCGCGCCGGCATGTAACCGCCCAACGCCAGGCGGCGTGCATGCAGGTAGCGCATTTCCGCGCTGTCATCGCTCGGCTTGAAGAAGCTCAGGGAGACAGCCTGCTCATCGGTCAACGGCAGGTTGAAACGGTTGCGGAACGCGATCAACGCCTCGCTGTCGAGCTTCTTCTGCTGGTGCACGGTCATCTTGCCCTGCCCGGCGTCGCCCATGCCGAAGCCCTTCTTGGTCTGGGCCAGGATGACCGTAGGTCTCTTGCCCTCGAGCATTGCGCTTTGATATGCGGCAAAGATTTTCACCAGGTCATGACCACCGCGTTTGAGCCGGTCGATCTGCTCGTCGGTCAGGCCTTCGGCCAAATGCGCCAGGGCTTCGTCCTGGCCGAAGAAATGCTCACGGTTGAAGCGCCCATCCTTGGCCGCGAACGTCTGGAACTGGCCATCGACCGTGGCCGACAAGGCCCGGACCAACGCACCGTCTTTATCCCGGGCAAACAATCTGTCCCAGTCGGAACCCCAGACCAGTTTGATCACGTTCCAGCCCGCACCGCCGAACAACGCCTCGAGTTCGTCGATGATGCGACCGTTGCCACGCACCGGGCCGTCCAGGCGCTGGAGGTTGCAGTTGACCACCCAGACCAGGTTATCCAGCCCTTCGCGCGCCGCCAAGGTCAGCGCCGACATGCTTTCCGGCTCATCCATTTCACCGTCGCCAAACACCCCCCAGACGGTTCGCCCCGAGGTCTTTTGCAGGCCGCGGTGCTCCAGGTAACGCATGAAACGCGCCTGGTAGATCGAGCTGATCGGACCGATCCCCATGGAACCCGTCGGGAACTGCCAGAAGTCCGGCATCAACCAGGGATGCGGATAACTCGACAACCCCCGGGCGCCACTGGCGTGCGCGCCGATCTCCTGCCGATAGTGCTGCAGATCCTTTTCTTCCAGGCGTCCCTCGAGGAACGCCCGGGCATAGACGCCTGGCGCCGAGTGCGGTTGGTAGAACACCAGATCGCCGCCGCCGATTGGAGTGCGCGCCTTGAAGAAGTGATTGAAGCCCACTTCAAACAGATCCGCCGCGCTGGCATAACTGGCAATGTGTCCGCCCAGTTCGCCATAGGCGTGATTGGCCCGGGCAACCATTGCCAGGGCATTCCAGCGCATGATCGATGCCAGACGCTCTTCGATGGCCAGATCCCCAGGAAACACCGGTTGCTGCTCAACGCTGATGGTATTGATGTAAGGGGTGCCGTGGCTGGGCCGCCAGCCGATGTCCGAAGTGCTTGCCACGGCCAGCAGCATGTCGAGGATCTGTCTTGCCCGGCCCGTGCCGCCATGGGCCGCGACGGAGAGCAAAGCCTCACGCCACTCGGCCATTTCTTCATCCTCGGCAGCCTGGCCCGGCCATTGGGTATGGAGATCGGACAGGTTCATAGGCAACTCCTGCAGGTGTCGGGTATCACTTCAAGATGGCGCGAATGACTGCCTCGGGCGAGGCGTTTTACCTGCTCTACCGCGGCAATGACCGAGCGCTCGGCCGCCTCGTCTGGTGCGACTGGGTAGAGGCAGGGCTGACCAATGGAAAGGTCGTGCAAGAAGCACTCATCCAGTTCACCGAGCACCACAAAACAGTAGTCACTCTTGGCCATTTTTACGCCAACCAGCTTGCCATTCACGGTGTTCACCGTATCGACATGGATCAGCGCCACATTGTCAAAACAGCTGAACCCCTGATGAATCAAATCGATATGGTCGCTATCGAGTCCGCTCACGATGACCACGATACGCGTACAACTGGACGGCTCGCGCATCCACCTCATTGCGTGGACACGCCCCTCGGCGGTTCGGCTCATAAGCGTTGCCTTTCTGGTTTCAACAGGCGATTGACGAGGACTGGGTTAAATGACGCCGCGCGCCTGCAGCACGCTTTTGGCCAGACTCCGGGTCGCCGATAGCACCTCTTCCACCTGTCGATCCATCGCCGCAGTGGATGAGGCTATCGTTCCCAGTTCGACGACGCGCAGCGGGTGGCCGCAGACGGATCCCAGCCAGGTCAGGCCGGGCACCGTGCCGACTTCCAGTAAAAAGCTGCCGTGGGGGACGCAGCGCAACAGTTGGCTGGCATAACACGTGTCGCCCCCGGCAGACGGCTCCGGGCTGGAGCCGACCCGTAGCCAGTCGACCAGCAACGCCTCGGATTGCTTGACGGCCAGATAAGCCACCTGGTCCCAGTCATCTATCGTCACGTGCAGCTTGTCGATCATGTACTTGGGCAGCGCGGCGCTGGTCACGATGACCACCCCGGCATCCGCCGAAGGTTCCTTGATCCAGACTGCGGATTGCGATATCGCATGCATGGCGGTACTCCCAACGGTTGGGTTGCAGCGGCTCGCTCCGAGTGGCGATCCGACGATGAGGCCGTGACATTCAACATGAATGCCAACTGCCCCACCGCTTCGTGAGCAAGCGCTCGCCTACAGGTCACTGGCGTGGATCAGCCGTTGCGGAACAGGAAGCTGTAGGCATTCAGCGCCGGCGCCCCGCCCAGGTGCGCGTAAAGCACCTTCGAGCCTTCGGGGAACTCGCCACGGCGGACCATTTCAATCATCCCGTGCATGGATTTTCCTTCGTACACCGGATCGGTCAGCACACCTTCCAGGCTGCCGCACAGGCGAATGGCTTCCAGCGTACCGTCGTTAGGCAAACCGTATTCCGGATAGGCAAACCGCGTATCGAGCACCACGTCCTCTTCGGTAATTTCGCGACCCAACTCCACCAGTTCTGCGGTATGCCGGGCGATACGCAGAATCTGCGCCTTGGTTTTCTCTGGCTTGGCCGAAGCATCAATGCCGATCACGTTCTTCGAACGGCCGTCCGCGGCAAAACCGACGACCATGCCGGCCTGGGTACTGCCGGTCACGGAACAGACCACGATGTAGTCAAACTTGAAGCCCAGTTGTTTTTCCTGCTCCCGTACTTCCTCGGCAAAGCCGACGAACCCGAGGCCGCCATAGGGATGCTCGGAACAACCCGCCGGGATCGGGAACGGTTTGCCACCCTGCTCCACGACATCGCTCATGGCCTTTTCCCAACTTGGCCGGATACCAATATCGAAACCTGCTGCGTCCAGTCGTACGTCAGCCCCCATGATGCGCGACATCTCGATGTTGCCCACCCGGTCATACACCGCGTCGGAATAGTTCACCCAGTTTTCCTGCACCAGCACGCACTTCATGCCCAAGTGGGCAGCGACTGCAGCGACCTGGCGGGTCTGGTTCGACTGAATGCCACCGATAGAGACCAGCGTATCGCAGCCTTGCTCGATCGCTTCGGGAATCAGGTATTCGAGCTTGCGTGTCTTGTTCCCGCCGAAGGCCAGGCCACTGTTGCAATCTTCACGCTTGGCATACAGCTCGACCTTGCCACCCAGATGTTCACTGAGACGCTTCAAGGGCGTGATGGGAGAAGGACCGAAGGTCAACGGATAACGTTTGAAACGATTCAGGTTCATGACTCTGCTCCTCGATATTGGATATCCAAGCGCCAGACCGAAAGTGAAAGGCCACATTCCAGGCTCTTTCAGGAGGGCTTCGATGAGTTCAATATTAAGAAGAATTCGAAAAATATGTGTTGCAAGTTTCTGCCAATTGGAAAAACATAATTTCCATGAAAGCACATAAAACATATTTTTAATGCGTGGAATCCGACATGAAAGCAACAAACACTCACAAGAAGTCGGGCGCTACGGTCGCGGTGCCGCAGCCACTGGATCGAACCGACCGCGCGATTCTCAAGGTCCTGCAACGAGACGCCTCCATCTCCAACGTGGCGCTCGCAGAGAAGGTGAAACTGAGTGCCCCGGCTTGCCTCAGGCGTGTCGAACGACTCAAGCAGGTCGGCCTGATCAAGGACATCGTCGCACTGCTGGACAATGAAGCGCTGGATGCGGGGATGGTGGTCTTGATCGGCGTGGTGCTGGACCGTTCCACACCGGAATCCTTCGCCGCATTCGAGGCGGCCGCACAAAAAGTGTCCGGCTGCATGGAATGCCATGTGGTGACGGGGGAGTTCGACTACTTCATGTTGATACGAACCAAGGACAGCAACAGCTTCAACCGGCTCCACGCGGAGCAACTGCTTTACCTGCCCGGGGTTCGCCAGATTCGCTCGTTCATGGGGTTGCGCCAGGTCTTGTCGACCACCCACATTCCCCTTTGAGGCTTCAATCAGACCGAGCAGGCATCGGTTCGGTATTCATCGCTTACTCAGCGAAGCACCAAGAGGAATATCAAGGGTAAAGGTTGCGCCCTGTCCAACCCCGTCGCTGTGCACGGACAAGCTGCCCCCCATTTCCTGCGCCGCCAGCGCACAGCTGTGCAGGCCAAAACCGTGACCGTCTTTGCGCGTCGTGAAACCATGGGAAAAAATACGTTTCATGTGCTCAGGCGCAATCCCATTGCCGTTGTCGGCCACCGTGATGCGCAATACGGCCCCGTCAACGAGGGACGCGCTGAACGTGACGCATGGGCTGCGATCGATCACGCCGTCCAACGCTTGCTTGGCATTGCCGATCAGGTTTACCAGAATCAGCAGAACCCGGTGCCGGTCCAACGGCAGCAGGGGCAAGTCGGCAATGTCCTTGACCATCGTCACCTCCTGGCGCGCCAGTAATCCAGCACTCATGCGCAAGGCATCGTCGATCAACTCTGCGACCGGCACGGTCTCGACAATACTGACGGCAACGGCATAGGACTGCTGGGCAGCGACAATGGTTTTGATATGGTCAATGCCCTTGGTGAGTTGCCCGAGTTCTTCGATGATGCTCTGTTGCTCTGCCGCCACCACCCCCGCCAGCTTGAGCAGATAATCGGGCAGCATCTTTCCCTTGTGGTCGTTGGTGAGAAAATCGCTCAGGTCATGGACGTGTTCGTTCATCAGTTGAGCCACCTTGCCCAGCCCCTGGGCCTTGGAGGTGCGCATCTGGCTGCTGACCAATTCTGCCGATACGTTCACGCTGTTGAGGACGTTACCGACGTTGTGCAGCACTGTCGTAGCGATTTCGGCCATGCCCGCCTGACGGGATTTTGCATGCAGTTCGGTTTGCACCTGGCTCATGCGCAGCGCCGCGCGTACGCGAGCCTTGAGTTCCAGCGGCGAAAAGGGTTTGGCAATGTAGTCATCGGCGCCACTCTCCAACCCGGAGACGCAGGCCTCGCTACCGCCACGGGCGGTCACCAGGATCACGGGTAAATGAGCAAAACCGGCGCTGGCTTTGATCCTGGCGGTCAGGCCAAAACCGTCGAGCTGCGGCATCATCACATCCGAAACCACGACATCGATGGGTCGAAGCTGCAGCAGCGCCCAGGCCTGCTCTCCATCGGTTGCGGTAGCGACGATGTAATCGTCTCGCAAAAGCTCGCTGAGATAGCCCAGCATTTCCGGGCTGTCGTCGACCACCAGCACTCTGGATCGCGAGGCAAGTTCCAGGGGCTGCTCGTCGTCTGCGCCTTGGATCGAAGCCCGGTCGTTGCGACTACCAAGGCGACCGTCATCGAAACGCAGGTGACGCTGCTCGGTTGTGCTTGTCGTGCTCGATGACGATCGCTCGTGCATCGTGCTGGCTTCGGTCGGTACGGTGTTTGGCTCGGTCCCCAGCGGCAGTCGAACAAAGAAGCACGAACCCCGTCCGGGCTCGCTGTTGACACCGACTTCCCCCCCCATCAATTCGACCAGATCCTTGACCAGGGCGAGACCGATGCCTGTGCCGCTGTAGTGACGCGTGGCGGAATTGTCGATCTGGGAAAAACGCTGGAACAGTAGCGGCAGTTTGTCAGGCGCGATGCCAATCCCCGAGTCCTGCACCGCGAGTTCAAATCGCTCGCCATCGAGCGGCGTGACGGCCAGGTGCACGGTGCCGCCAGCCGGTGTGAACTTGATGGCATTGCTCACCAGGTTGAGAAGAATCTTCTCGAAGTGCTGGGGGTCCAGGAACACCGTGCCGAGCGCGGGATCGATGCTGCAGGTCAAGGTGCAGCCTTTGCCCTCGGCCACCATGGCGGCGTCCTCGGCCAGCACGCCCACCACCTTGTTCAAGTCAATGGGCGTTGGGCACAACTCGAACTTGCCCGCTTCGGCCTTGGAGAAATCGAGGATGTCGTTCACCCGGTTCATCAAGCGCAACGCGTTGCGTTGGGCGCGGTCGATTTGCACATGCCAGTCCGCCGGCGGGGTGGGCGCCGCCGAGAGCTGCTCCAGCGGGGCGAGAATGAGTGTCAGGGGGGTGCGCAGTTCGTGGCTGACCGTGGCCACGAAATCGCTCTTTGCCTGGTTAGCCGTCTCGGCCTGGTTGCGCGCCTGAATGAGTTCGATGGCCTGCGCCTCCAGCACCTCGGTCTGGTGGTGCAGCGCGTCGGTCCGTTCGGCGACCATTCTTTCCAAAGAGGCCTGGACTTGCTGTCGTTCGGCCTCGGCCTCGGCCTCCAACACCCGGATGCGCAGGGCATTCTCCTGGAACACCCGTACGGCGCGGGTCATGATTCCAATCTCGTCACCGCGGCCGGCGCTGGCGATCTCGGCGTTCAGGTCGCCAGCCGCAAGCCGGCGCATGACCGAGGCCAGGGCCACGATGGGCTGCGCGACAAATCGCGATGTGCTCCAGGCGATGGCGCCAGCCAGCAGGATGGCGACGGTCCCAGCAACGATCGTCGCAAGCATGCCGCGATCATTGTGGACCAAGGCGTCGGAGCGCGCTTGACCGGCGAAGCGCGCCACCAACAGGCCGGCGCTCCGGGCCTCGTTGCGAACCTGGTCGCGCGCGTCGCTCAAGGCGTCGCTCGCTTGACGGAACCTGACGAATGCCGCCCGGTAGCCGGCGATCTGATCGCTGACCGTCAGGGGCATAGCCTTGGCCCGCAGCCCCACGGACGCCGGGAGAACCCGAGAGAGTCGGGAGAGTTCGTCCAGGATGTGGCCGACAGAGCCGGCGACCTCGGCCGACGGTGACAGGCGAAACGACAAGGTCTGCGCCTCCAGGGTGGCAACACGCTCGGCGAAACGCTTGGACAACGCGGCGGCATTTTGCAGCAAACCGGTTGCTGCCTGAATGTCGCTGGCGTCATGGACAACGTGCCCTTCCACTTCCCCCAACATGGCCTCGAGGCGCTCGACCGTATCCCCGACGGCGGCGAGATACCGCAAGGCCTCGCCTCCCCGGAGCCTGGGCGACTCGCCAAGATGCTCGACCGCTAAGCTGGCAGCGTCGAGCGCCGCGGCCAACTGGTCCAGGGCCTCTCTCTCCTGCGGTGCCCCCATCAACTCGCGCAATTGTTCGACCACGGGGCGGAGTGCCGCGCTGGCGTTCCGCGCCGCAGTGGCGGCCGCCCCGTCACCGGTCACCAGCATCCTGGCCACATTGGCAGTGATGATCCGTTCGCCGTTGCGCAGGATATCCAGGATGCGATGGGCGCTTTCGATGTCGCTCACCCGCGCCTCGTGCTCAGCGGTGCGGGACTCAAGCCCCTTCAACCCATCGGCGATGCCCTGTTCGACGAGGATCGTCGCCTCTCGCATCCGGCCGTAGTGGGCTGTCATGTTCTCCGTTTCGCCATCCATGGCCAGGCTCGCCGCCCGCAAGGCGGCGATCGCCGTCGCGAGCCTTTCCAGACTGCCCTTGAGCGATTGCGCCTCCGCCACCGCAATGGCGGAGAGGCCGGCGATTGCCGTCGCCACCATGCCTTCGGCCTGGGCCAGGCTTTCCTGGTCGCGGGTGGCAATGAAGTTTTCCACCCGTCCGGTGGCCCCGTTGACCGAGGCCAGAATTTCCGCGGAATGGCTGGCGGAATCCACCGCACGTACCATCCCGCGCAGGCCGTAGAGGTTCACCAGCGACACCGCCAGCATCAGGAACACCAGCGCGGCGACCGCCAGGCCAATCCTGACGGCAATGGGCCTGTCCGTGGCGGGTTTGAATGTCGACATGGCGCCGCGCCCCCCGTCCGCCACTACTGTTTCGTCACCTCCGGCAACGGCGTCGGCGCCGCCGTATTGTTGATGGCCGCGTCGATCATCGCCACCACGGAAGCCTGGTCATAGGAAGGATTGGCGGCGCCGCCCACCGGCATGGTGGCGAGCCAGGCGTCCAGGTCTTTCCCATCGATACGCACCAACGGCACTTCGACGAACTTCGGCACCTGCTTGCCCGCCAGAATCTGCTGGGCCACCCAGAACCCCACCTGGGAGACGCTTGGGGAGGCGGAGACCGAGACGGTCTCGTAGCCATTGGCATCGCGTTCCTGTTTCCACAGGGCCAGTTCGTCCTGACGATTTCCCATCACGATGATCGGCAAAGGGCGTCCCGCCGCCTTGAACGCCATGGCCGCGCCATAGCCGTCGCCCCCTTGGGTCGCAACGGCATCGATGCTGGGCAGCGACGGCAGCGCCAGCGCCACCTCCTTGCGTGCGACGGAAGCGGTCCAGTTGCCGTAGACGGTCTTGGCGAACTTCAGGCCCGGATAGTCGCTGGCGGCCTTGCGAATGCCGTCGCTGATGTTTTTATCGGTGGCATCGCCGGCAATGCCGCGGATCTCCAGCAGCGTTCCATTCCCCTTGAGGCGCTCGGCGATATAATCCATTTCCACGCGGCCCATGGCGGACCAGTTGTAATCCACGGTGTAGACGCAGCTTTCGGTGACGAGACTGGCCATGACCACCACCACGATGCCGGCGTTGCAGGCGTCGCGGATCACCCCGTTGAGGGCCGTGTCGGACGCGGCCAGGATGACGATGGCGTTCACGCCCTTGACGATCATGTCCTGGATATGGGCTGCTTGTTCCGACGCCGAGTTGTTCGCGCTGACCACCGGAGCCTCGCGGATCAAGCCATCCTTTTGCGCCTGGGCCGCAATCTCCTGCCAGTTGCGCACCATCACCTTGCGGAAATCGCTGCCTGCGTAGGAATTGCTGAAAGCAATGCTATGGCTTGCGGTAGGAGCGCCGGCGATGCCGCCGTCGGCAGCTTGGACTGGATTGGCGGCAACCATTGCCAGCCCGGTCACGCAGCCAGCGAAGCGCCACAAGATTTTGTGGATGGGTTTGGTGTTCATGTTGTTCTCCATCGTCCTTGGGATTTACCAAAAGTCATCCACCTGCACCTGTCGACAACCTGGATCGACTGCTTGATCTGGTTTGGAGAAGTCGGCCTGCAGATTGGAGATCATCGGCCCTGTGAAATTGGAGCAGGCATTCAACTTGAGCTCGTAGTCGGGCGGCCTCTAGCGGCCAGAAAAGCCTCAAGCAAATGCTCACGAATTGAGGATGGGTCGCCCAGGGATCAAAATGCGCCGATGGACACCTGTTGCCAGATTGCTCATTCGGTCATTCCAACAAATAGAACCGGACATGTAAAACCAGACACATACAGACTCCTTCCCTTGGCGGCCGATCATTGAAACCAATACATTGCCTGCAGTGGCAATGAGCATAGTCGCAACGTGCCCGCTTCGCTCGCGGCCGTGGAGGATTTCAGCCAACCGAGCGCCCTACACGATCAAACCGGCTATGACACCCGGCTGGGCGAGCGCGGCATCAGGCTTTAGTCCCTGCTGGATTTGGGGATCGCTATGCGGTTGCTGGTCTTGACCTCGCGCAAGGCCAGGCTGGACTGGATCGAGGCAATTCCCACCTGGCGCCGTAGCACCTGCTCGATAAAGTCACTGTAGCTATCAAGATCCTCTGCCAGCACTTGCAGCACGTAATCGGCATCCCCGGTGATCTTGTGACAAGACAACACTTCAGGCAATTGCGCAATCACCGCCTCGAAGGCGTCAGGTGCGTGATCGGCGTGGGTGGAAAAACGGATGTGCACGAACGCCATGATATCCAACCCCAGCATTCGTCGATCAAGGTTGGCCTGATAGCCCTTGATCACGCCCGCCTCCTCCATTCTCTTGCGCCGTCGCCAGCAAGGCGTGAGGCTTAACGACAGGCGCTCACTGAGCTCGGCGTTGGAAATGCTCGCATCATCTTGCAGCAACTTGAGTATCGCCAAGTCAGTCTCGTCGAGACTGATGCGTTTGGATGATTTTTTCTGCATTTCGCAATTCCTGAGTAAAAACACCCGAAAAATCTAGCAGACTGCGAATATAAAGCAAAGAAAGCGCCTGCGTAGCGGAACAGAATATTTTCACTGTTTCGAATTGACGGATGCGCAGAATGTTTACAGTTTTCAGTGATTCCCATCGTTTGCACCATGGCACCGAATTGAAAGACGGCGTACTCAAACCGTCGTTCGAACAACCCAGCCGGGCCGACACTGTCCATGATCGGGTCAAGCAGGTAGGCCTTGGCCAGATCGTCGAACCACGAGCATTTGACCGGGCGTGCTACGTCAATGCGCACAGCGAGCGCTACGTCAGTTTCCTTGAAAGCGCATGGTCACAATGGTGTGCGACCGGACGTACTCACGATGCCTTGCCGCTGGTATGGCCAGTGCGCGATTTGTCCAACGATCAAGTCCCGACTTTCATCGACGGAAAACTCGGTTTCTTCGCCATGGATGCCGGGTCCCCGATTACCGCGACCACATGGCAAGCGGTAAAGACCAGCGCAGACATCGCCCTCACCGGCCTGGCGCTGATCGATGAAGGCCACGACAGTGCCTTCGCCCTGTGCCGCCCGCCTGGGCATCACGCAGCACGTGAATACATGGGCGGCTATTGCTACCTCAACAACGCTGCCATTGCCGCACAACAGGCCATCACTCAAGGCGCGAAACGTGTCGCGGTACTGGACGTCGACTTCCATCATGGCAACGGCACTCAAAACATCTTCTACGGGCGCAGCGACGTCATGTTCGTGTCGCTGCACGGCGAACCCACGGTGTCTTATCCGTACTACTCAGGCTTCAGTCACGAAGTCGGCGCCGGCCAGGGCGAAGGTTACAACCTCAACTACCCGTTGCCGAAAAACACCACCTGGGAAAGCTATCGCAATGCCCTGCTCCACGCCTGCAAGAAACTCCAGCAATTCGCCCCTGAAGTGCTGGTCATCTCACTCGGCGTCGACACGTTCAAGGACGACCCCATCAGCCACTTCCTGCTGGAAAGCGAGGATTTCATCGGCATCGGCGAGCTGATAGCGGGTGTGGGCTGCCCCACTCTGTTCGTGATGGAGGGCGGCTATATGGTCGATGAAATCGGAATCAATGCGGTCAATGTGCTGCATGGTTTCGAGAGCAAGCGCACCTGAACCGTCCCCTGCCCCGCAACGTTTCTATGACTGAACCGGAGAATAAAAACATGACTCTTTTTATAGACGTCGATCATGCCGCACGCCTGTTCGCCACGGTGGGCATCCGCCGGGCAATCCGCGAAATGGCCGATTACATCGAAGCTGACTATTCACGTTGGGCGCAGTTTGATAAGTCGCCCCGCACCGCCAATCATTCGGCCAACGGTGTGATCGAGTTGATGCCCACCGACGATGGCCAGCAGTACTCGTTCAAATACGTCAACGGTCATCCGGACAACGGTCGAAGCAACCTGCTGACGGTCATGGCCTTCGGCGTCCTGGCCGATGTCCACAGTGGTTATCCAACCCTGCTCAGTGAACTGACGCTGACCACCGCGGTGCGCACTGCAGCGACCTCGGCCTTGGTCGCGAAGTCCCTGGCACGTCCAGATGCAAGCAGCATGGCAATCATCGGCAATGGCGCCCAGAGCGAATTCCAGGCCCTCGCCTTCCATGAAATGCTCTCTATCAAGGAACTGCGGATATTCGATATCGATCGTGACGCCTCGCTCAAGCTCAAGCGCAACCTGTCCGCATTCCCGGATCTCAAGGTGATTCTGGCCAGCTCTGCCCAGGACGCGGTCAAGGGCGCAGACATCGTCACCACGGTCACCGCCGATAAAGCCTATGCAACGATTCTGACGCCCGAGATGATCGAACCCGGCATGCATATCAATGCCGTAGGTGGGGACTGTCCGGGGAAAACCGAACTGCACGCCGAGATCTTGCGCAATGCCCGGGTCATCGTTGAATTTGAACCTCAGACCCGGATCGAGGGTGATATCCAGCAATTGGAAGCCGACTTCCCCGTCGTCGAGTTTTTCCGGATTGTTCAGGGCGCAATCCAGGGCCGCGAGAACGACGCACAGGTCACCGTGTTCGATTCCGTGGGTTTTGCCCTCGAAGATTTTTCGTCGCTGCGCTACGTGCTGGACCTGGCGCAGGAGCATGCAATCGGTGAGCGCATCCATCTGGTGCCGACACCCGCCAACATAAAAGACCTCTACCAAATCCTCGATCGGCAACCCGCGATCGCCCCCTCACGCCCGCGCGCAGTGAGTTAAGAGCCATAGGTGATGCCCCTGGGCAAAGTGCCCAGGGGCAACTCCCCCTGCGAGCACGCGGCAAATCTCGCTGTCCGCAAACCACCACCGTCAATAGCCGTTGCATCCCTAACAAGTACGCAAGACATCCACCTTTCTGCCAAAACTCAAAAACATAAAATCAAGAGGTTTTGTAATGAAATCAATCCCATCGGGGCTGACTGAACAGCCCGCGCTGCAGCGCACGCTCAGCAACCGTCACATTCAATTAATGGCCATGGGAGGCGCCATCGGTACGGGCCTGTTCATGGGTTCCGGGAAGATCATCGCCCTCTCTGGCACGTCGATCATCCTCATCTACATGATCATCGGTCTGTTTGTTTATTTCGTCATGCGTGCCATGGGCGAAATGCTGCTCTCCAACTTGAACTTCAAAACCTTCGCAGACTTTGCCGGTGCCTACCTTGGCCCACGCGCGGCATTCTTTCTTGGCTGGTCGTATTGGTTGAGCTGGAGCGTTGCGGTGATAGGCGACGCCGTCATTGTCGGCGGATTTTTCCAGTATTGGTTCCCCGATGTACCCGCCTGGATACCGGCCATCGGTATGCTGATGACGCTGTTCGCATTGAATGTACTGACGGTCAGGCTTTTTGGCGAGATAGAGTTCTGGTTCGCGATCATCAAGATCATTGCCGTCGTCACCCTGATTGGCGTCAGCCTGGTGCTGATTGCCAGCTCCTTTGTCTCACCCAGCGGTGTCACTGCCTCTCTGAGCCATCTGCTGGATAAACAAGCCGCCTTTCCCAACGGCTTGTTCGGTTTCTTTGCCGGTTTCCAGATGGCAATCTTCTCCTTTGCCGGCACCGAACTGATTGGTACCGCAGCCGCCGAAACCCGCAACCCTGAGAAGACCCTGCCGAAAGCCATCAACTCGATTCCGCTGAGAATCATCCTGTTTTATGTGCTGGCACTGGCCTGCATTATTGCAGTGACTTCCTGGCAACAGGTTTCACCCAACAAAAGTCCTTTCGTCGAGCTGTTCCTGGTGGCCGGGTTTCCCGCAGCAGCAGGCATCGTCAACTTTGTGGTGCTGACGTCTGCCGCGTCCTCGGCCAACAGTGGCGTATTTTCGTCTAGCCGCATGCTGTTTGGCCTGGCCAATCAGGACAACGCCCCAGGGATTTTCCGACGTCTGTCGGGCAATAGCGTACCTCTGCTGAGCCTGGCGTTCACCACACTGCTAATGCTGGTGGGCGTGTTGTTGCTTTTCATCGTTCCTGAAGTGATGACCGCATTCACCATTGTTTCTACTGTATCGGCCATCCTGGTGATTTTTACTTGGTCGACCATCCTTGCCTCGTATATCGCCTACCGCAAAAAGCGACCTGAGCTGCACGCCAAATCGGCCTACAAAATGCCTGGCGGCGTGCCAATGGCCTGGTTTTCCCTGGCGTTTCTGGGCTTTGTTCTTTGTCTGCTGGCATTGAGACCTGACACTCGTGTTGCCTTGCTGGTCATGCCAGGATGGTTCATCTGGTTGGCGATCGCTTATCAACTGACCGATGCCAGGAAGCCGAAATCCGCGCCTGGCAACAGCGACGGTAATGCGCCTCCCCCGCGCAACATCACGCAGAGCGCGAACATCTCGTAAGCTAATCGCGGAAACGAAGATGTAGGCCCGGCCGGGCCGGTTGTGGCATTGGACCACGGTTGCAAAAACCAGTTGGCGACTGCCTTCTGGCTCGGCCTCTCCAGCACACAGGATCGATAACCGGAAGTCGAGGTGCTTGTCGTCCTCTCCCAACACGATTTCAGTCTGGTTGGTGCTGTAGACCTTGAAGACGCCAACCCGATTAGCAAGTGATTTGGCCGAGAGTCTCTCGCGCCGAAGTGCGGTATTGGGCTCAAGCCGGATTGGAAACAGCCAACTTGAGCCCAAACGCGACAAAAACACCGCCCGTGAGTCGGTCAAGCGCCTTCAGGGCCGCCGGGCGCTTCAGGAAATTGCTCAGCGGCACCGTAGCCGCTACCAGAATGCCGAACCAGGCCAGCGTCAACAGAACGTGTAACACCGCAAGGAAGAAGGAGTAACTGGCCACGTTCGCGCCACTCGGGACAAACTGGGGGAGGAACGTGATGTAGAAGACACCTATCTTGGGGTTCAGCAGGTTCGTTAATAAACCGCGAATAAAGGCGCCACGCGCAGAGGCCGCCATGTTCTCGTTCCCCTGCCCTTGCAGCGTCGACCTAGGCCGCAGCAGCAGTTTTACACCCAACCAGACGAGATACGCGGCACCGACAATTTTCAGCGCAAGGTAAGCCCACTCCGAAGCTTGCAACAGGGCACCTAGCCCCAGTGACACCGCGGCTCCCCACACCAGACACCCGAGCACGATACCGATAGCAGCCATCGCCGCCGAACGTCGACCGCCGGTCGCTGCAGCGCGAAGCACCATGGCTGTGTCCACCCCCGGGGTCACAGTGAGCACTGACGCAGCAGCGATGAAGGCAAGCAGCAGGGATAAATCGCTCATTTGGATGTCCATGGCAGTCGGCAGCCGTACGGTTAGCCACTCTAATTAGCCACTTGGCGTTCGGTCAAACGTTCTATGTAGCCCGTCGTTCGAGAGATGTACGCCAGGAACCCAAGACAAGCGCCCGATCCTATTTCGCCGTTATCACCGACAACTTGCTGATCCCCGCACGCTCGATGGACGCCATGGCCCGGGCAACCTCGCCATAGTTCACCCCGTTGTCCGCCTGCAGCTGTACGCGTACATCCGGGTTTTTCGCCTTGGCGACTTGCAGGTTCGACTCCAGCAAATCCGCCTGGATCTCGTCCTTGTTGATGAACACCTTGCCCTTGTCGTCAATGCTCACCACCAGCGGGTCTTTCTGTTCCACGGGCGCCACTGACTCGGTCTTTGGCAAATTGATGGGAATGGCATTGGTCAGCAGCGGCGCGGTGACGATAAACACCACCAGCAGCACCAGCATCACGTCCACCAGTGGCGTGACGTTGATCTCGCTCAGCACCTCATCGTTGTCTTGTGTAGAGAAAGCCATCTCAGGACGCCTCCTTCACTTTCTGCGGGTTGCCGGCACGGGCCTTGTTCAGCGCTGGGTGCAGCAGCACGCGGAATGAATTTTTCTGCGCGAGGCTGTAGAAGTCGTGGGCAAAGTCGTCGAGGTCGGCAGCCGTGAGTTTCAGGCGACGCAGGAAGTAGTTGTAGACCAACACCGCAGGAACCGCGACGGCGATACCCACGCCCGTGGCGACCAGCGCCGCACCAATCGGCCCTGCTACGGTTTCCAGACTGGCGGAACCGGCAGCGCTGATGCCCTTGAGCGCTTCCATGATCCCCCAAACGGTGCCGAACAGGCCTATGAACGGCGAGGTGCTGCCGATACTGGCGACCACGGCCAGGCCGGTTTCCAGGGAGCGGCGCTCCCGTACGATCTGTTGGCGCAGGGCGCGTTCGAGGCGGTCCTGGTGGTTGATGGCCTGGCTCAGGTCGGCAGCGTGGGGGGCATCACCGACCTGGATCGCGGCATAACCGGCCTGGGCCACGCGGGCAGCGGCGCCGGGTTGGGTTTCGGCCAGTTCAGCGGCCGAGTCAAGGCTCGACGCCGCCCAGAACTGTTTGTGGAACTTGCGATCCTGGACCTTTAGACGACCGAACTGCACGCCCTTGAGCAAGGCCAGGCCCCAGGTTGCGACCGAAAAAGCCACCAGCAGCCAGATCACCGCGCTTTCGATGGATTCAAGTGGAGATGCTAATGCCATGATGTTTTCCCTCTGGACAGACCGCGGCGTGTGCAACACCCCGCAGCAATAGTTAGTGAATCTTGAAATCGATAGGTACGCTGACCCAGCCGTTCTGGGCCACATCGCCCTGCTTGGCCGGCACAAAGCTCCAACGCTTCACGGCGGCCAGCGCAGCGTCGTCGAGTTGCTGGCGACCGCTGCTTTTCTGGATCTGGATCTCACCCGGTTTGCCGCTGGCCAGTACCTGCACCCGCAACAACACCGTGCCTTCCCAACCCCGACGCTGGGCCAATGATGGGTATTCGGGCGCCGGGTTCTTCAGGTACGCGGCGTTGGCCGAAGCGGGCGTTACCGGAGCCGGTGCGGGGGCTGCGACTGGCGCGGGAGCCGGTGGCGCAGGCGTGGGAGGCGCAGGCGGTTGCTCCACCGGTTTGGCGACCGGCTTAGGCACAGGCTTGGGTACCGGCTTGGGTTTAGGAATCTTTTTCGGCGCCGGCTTGGCGGCCAACTCATCCACGACTGGCGGCGGTGGCTCGACCACCGGTGGTGGCGGCGGCGGTGGCACGGGCGGCGGCGGTTCGACCACCGGCGGCGCGGGCTGGGAAAATTCGATGGTCATCGGTGGGATTTCCGGCGGCACAATCGGCAGCACCGGGGTGGGCTTCTGACTCACCCAATAAATCACCGCACCGTGCAGGGCCAATACCAGCAACCCCAGCAGAATCCCTTCGCGCCGACTCGAAAAGCGCTTGGGGGTACGCTGCAAGCGCAGCTGCCCCAACGGCGCACGATGCGGCCGGCCAAGGTCGACCAACTCACCACCCGGTGCGTGGCGCCATTGCGCCTCGTGCGCACTGGCGGCGGCTTGGACATTGCCCATTGATTCACTCCCTACGGTTTTTGAAACAGAAATCGACAGGCCTGCGTGGAAGGCCGTCGAGGGCTAAATGATCGGGGCTAGACGCTTATCTCTTAAAGCAATCTTTAAAGTTATACATAGATCAAAAATGAATAACTGAAATTCACGCATACGCTAAAGCCGCGGCCCGCGTGGCCTGGCGCCATAACAAGGTTTTTCGATGCTTTTTCAGGCATGCAAAATATTCATTAAAGGCATGGCTCGACAGGGCTGTTTGCGCCCACGAGTGACGGCGCTGACGAGGCTGCGGGTGACGCGGGTATTGAACCCGGCCACCTATCCCCTGGGCTAGAAGTCGTAGCGTCCGGTCACCCCTAGCGTGCGCGGGCTCCCCAGCAGGCCTTCGTAACCGCCGTTACCGCCGGTCCACAGGGTGGTGTAGTAGGTTTTGTCGAAGGCGTTTTTCAGCCACAGCGACACGTCCCACTGCCCCTGCTCATAGTTGCCGCGCAAACCGGTGGACAGGTTGACCACGGCGTAGGCAGGAATCTGTCCGTAGTCGGAATCCTCCACCGTGCCCACGGCCTTGGAGCGGAAGGCATAGCTGCCGGTGACGTAGGGTTCGAAACCGTTATCCAGGTTCCACTTGTACTCGCCGTTGGCATTGGCGATCCACTTCGACGCCCCCACCACTTGGTGCCCGCTCAGGTCGCAGGAAGCCGGCGCCCCTGGGCGCAGACTGACTTCCGGTGGGCACGGCGCGTCCTTGTAGCTCAGGTAACGCACATCGTTGAACGAGCCGTTGAGGTTCAGCGTCAGGCCCTTGATCGGCAGCCAGGTACTTTCCACTTCCACACCGCGCGAGCGCACGGAACCTGCGTTGGTCAGGTACTGCACGCGATTGTCCGGATCATAGGCGTTGGTCTGGTAACCGTTGACCTGGGTCCAGAACAGGTTGGCATTGAGCTGCAGGCGCCGGTCCCACAATGTGCTTTTGAAACCCAGCTCGGCGTTGTTGGCGCGCTCGGTGCCGACCAGCAGCGAGTCCGCCCCGGCAGTCGGTGCGGAGCCGACCACGAGGTTGACCCCACCAGACTTCTCGCCGTGGGACAGGGTCGCGTAGCCCAGCAGGTTGTCGTTCAAGCGGTAGCTCAGGTTGAGCAAGCCCGAAGGGCTGGCGCTGTATTGCGTGAGGTCGCCGGAGTCATAGGCGCCGGTGCGGTTACGTCGAGCCGTCGCGGCAGCGCCCGTGACGGCCGCACCGCCCACTGGGCTGTTACGCGTCACCCAGGCGCTTTTTTCTTCATAAGTACCGCGCAAGCCTGCGGTGAAATCCAGGCGCTCGGTAAGGTGCCAGGTGCCTTGGGCGAACAGGGCGAAACTGTCGGTGCGGATGTGCCCGTTACCCACGGTGCTGACGTTGGCCAATGCGCCTGCGGGCGTGCCATTCCAGATATCCGCCTGGGGTCCGTAAGAGACAAAGGATTTGTTGTCCAGCGAGTTGCCGAAGTAGTAGGCACCCAGCACGTAGTCGAAGAAGCCACCGGTGGGCGATGCCAGGCGAAATTCCTGGGACCACTGCTTGTCTTCCACCGACACGCCGCCGTTATACGACGCCGGCACGTTAAGGCCATCATCGTTGCGCGGGGTGAAATTCCAGAAGCGATAGGAACTGACCGAAGTCAGGGTGAAATCGCTGGGCAACGTCCAGTTGGCTTCCAGGGAGGTGCCGCCCTGGAACACGGTGACGTGCTGGTCACTGTCCAGGTTGACCTTGCGATGGGTGCCGTCGACCAGGGTTGCCCCCGCAGCGGCCGCCCGCGACTGGTAGAGGTTGGTGCCATTGATGGTCGGCCCGGTGCTGTACAGTACGCGGGTCCCGGCGCTGGAGTCCTCTTCGTTGTAGTCGCCGATCCAGCGCAGGTTGAACGCTTCGCTGGGCTTGTACAGCAGTTGCCCGCGAAAACCCTGGCGCGAGCCACCGTTGAGGTCATGGCCGTCGTATTCGTTCTTGATGTCGCCGTCGCTGCGCGTGCGATAGGCCGAGAAACGCCCCGCCAGTTCATCGGTCAGCGGGCCGGAGATCGTGCCCTTGGTCTGGAAGTAACCGTCCTCGCCCAGCGACGTTTCGATGCTGCGCTCCGGGGTGAAACTCGGCGCACGGGTGCTGATATTGATCACGCCGGCCGTGGTGTTCTTGCCGAACAACGTGCCCTGGGGGCCACGCAGCACCTCGAGCTGCTCGATGTCCATCAGGTCGAACACCGCCATCCCCGGCCGGCCGAGGTACACGTTGTCGATATACAAGCCCACGCTGCCTTCCAGCCCGTCGCTGGCCGGGTTGTTGCCCAGGCCGCGAATCGACACGCTGGACTGGCGCGCATGCATATAGGCCACGTTGACGCTGGGCACCAGTTGCTGCAAATCCTGAATCCGATAGACCCGCTGGCTTTCCAGGGCCTGGCCGCCGATCACGCTCATCGGCGTGGGCACCTCCTGGGCGCTTTCCGTACGCCGCCGGGCAGTCACCGTGACGGTTTCCAGTTGGCCGCTGGCGCTTTCACCCGAGGGTGCCGGTTCGGCCGCGTGGCTGGGTGTCCAACTGGCACTGCCCGCCAGCAACATGGCCAGGGGCAGGCGTTTGAGCCTCCAGGGAGAGCAAGGTACAGCGGGCTTCAACAGACTCATGAGCGGCTCCGGAACCCGGAAATATCCACTATCAGATATTCCATAAGGTTATTTATTTATGTTTTTACGAACATTTACTGCATAAGAGATAGCCTTTATAAGGAGTCGACCTAATGCATAGCCAATGCATTTCCCCGATATTTTTGATGTGAAAAATGCATATCGATCTGCGCCAACTCCGCCACTTCATCGCCCTTGCCGAACAACGCAGTTTTGTCGCAGCAGCATTGACGGTGAACCTGTCGCAGTCGGCGTTCAGTCGCAGCATCCAGGCCCTGGAGCACAGCGCCGGATGCCAACTGGTGGATCGCGGCCGCAAAGACCTGGCGCCCACCAAGCAAGGCCAGGTATTGCTTGAACATGCCCGGCGCCTGGTCAGTGGCGCGCAGCAACTGGCCAACGAGATCAGCCAATTCAATGGTCTGGAAGCCGGCGAATTGCGCTTCGGTTGCGGTCCGGCGCCGGCGGCGGGGTTGATACCACGGGCCATTGGCAGTTTTATCGGGCGCTACCCCAAGGCCCGTGTGCAGTTCCAGGTGGATGACTGGCAAAGCCTGGGCAAACGCCTGCTCAGCGAAGAATTCGAATTCTTCGTCGCCGACACCCGCCACTTCGAAGCCCACCCGGACTACCACACCTACCGCTTGCGGCCGCGCAAGTGGTATTTCTGCTGCCGCGCCGGCCACCCGCTGGCACAGCAACCCAGCGTGACAGCCGCGCAATTGATGAGTTACCCACTGGCCGTGACCATTCGGCCGCCGAACCTGCGCAAGGTCATCGTCGACCTCAGTGGGCGGCCCGATTACCTGCCCAACGTCGAATGCGAGAACGGCTACAGCCTGATGGGCGTGGTGCTGCGTTCCGATGCCATCGGCATCGTCAGCGCCAACAGTGATGTGCTGCACATGGCGCGCGGCGAGTTGGTGTGCCTGACGATCGATGGCCTGGCCGAAGACCTGGAGGAGCGTTACACCCGCTATGGCATCGTCAGTCGTGCGGGGTATCGCTTGTCGCCGTTGGCGGAGGCGATGATTGAGCAGATCAAGCAGATCGATGAGCTGGATGAGGAGGTGTGCGCACTGGAGAACCTCGCTGTATGAACCGGCGCTTTCGCGAGCAAGCTCGCTCTCACATTCAGAATGCGTTCAAATGTGGGAGCGAGCTTGCTCGCGAAAGCGTTGGCAGCAACACCGATGCATTGACTGCATGAAATCCAGTCCCCAAATGCACTTGCCAGCCAGCCATCCAAACAGCGAAAAAACCTCACCTATCCCCCACTCGGTGAGCACCATGCCTGCCCCCCAAACCGTCCGCAACGTGCTGTACATCATGTGCGACCAACTGCGCCGCGATTACCTGTCGTGCTACGGTCACGCCCATCTGCATACACCGAACATCGACCGCCTGGCCGCCGCCGGTGTGCGTTTCAGCCGCGCCTATACCCAGGGCACCATCTGCGGCCCCTCGCGCATGTCGGCCTATACCGGGCGCTACGTCAGCAGCCATCAGGTGGCGTGGAACGCGGTACCGTTGCCCCTGGAGGAACTGACCATCGGTGACTACCTGCGCCCCCACGGCATCCGCACGGCGCTGGTGGGCAAGACCCACGCCACGCCCAACCTGGAGGCCTTGCAGCGGCTGAATATCGACCCCGACAGCGTGCAGGCCGAGCCGCTGAATGAAGTCGGTTTCGACGCCTACTTTCGTCACGATGGCATCTACCCCGACAGCCCGCTGTTCGACGACAAACGCGAGTCCGCGCCCTATACCCATTACCTGCGCGAGCAGGGCTACAGCGGCACCAACCCGTGGCACGAATGGGCGAACGCGGCAGAAGGTGAAAACGGCGAGGTGCTCAGCGGTTGGCACATGCGCAACGCCGGGCGACCCGCGCGAGTCGCCGAGCAGCACTCGGAAACCGTCTACACCACCGACCGCGCCATCGACTTTATCCACGAGCAAGCCGAGCGACCGTGGTGCCTGCACCTGTCCTACATCAAGCCGCACTGGCCCTACATCGCCCCGGCGCCGTATCACGCGTTGTACGGCGCCGAGCATATCCAGGCGCCCATACAGCCTGGACAAACCAGCGATCACCCGGTGTATCAAGCGTTCCTCCAGCATCAGGAGAGCCTGAATTTTTCCCGTGACGAGGTGCGGCTCACGGTGATTCCCACCTACATGGGGCTGATCAAACAGATCGACGATCAACTCGGGCGCTTGTTCGATTTTCTGCAAAGCAATGGCCGCTGGGACGACACGTTGATCGTGTTCACCAGCGACCATGGCGACTTCCTCGGCGATCACTTCCTGGGCGAGAAAGAATTTTTGCTGGAGCCTGCGGTGGGCGTGCCGCTGATCGTGCGTGACCCGCGGGCCGCTGCCGATATCAGCCGTGGCACGGTGGACGCACGCCTGGTCGAAACCATCGACGCCCTGCCGACTTTCCTCGACGCCTTGGGCCTGCCCGCTGCCGACCACCGCCTGGAAGGCCGTTCGCTGATCCCGCTGTTGCACGCTCACGACATCACTTGGCGCCGCTACGCCATCGCCGAATACGACTACGCCTTCCAGGCCCCGGCCCGCGAGCGCCTGGCACAACCCATCGACCGCTGCCGCATGACCATGGTGCGCAGCGAACGCTGGAAGTACCTGGCCTATGACGGCTTTCGTCCACAGCTGTTCGACCTGGAAAACGACCCGCAGGAACTGCACGACCTGGGCAGCGACCCGGCCTTTGCCGAGGTCCGCGAAACCCATCTGGGGTATCTGTTCGAGTGGCTGCGCGGGCTGAAGCGGCGCACCACCATCAGCCACACAGAGATCGATCTGCGTGGCCAACGGTTTCGTTATGGTGAGCCGGAGGCGGAGAAAGTGGTGCAAATCGGCGTCTGGTAAACGACGCGAATCAATGGGGTGAGACTCCTGTGGCGAAGGCCACATTGCCCACACAGTCGAGTCTGCGCCGGCTTAGAGACCCTTGATGGTCTTGCTCGACTGCCCTTGCACGCCCACCGGCACATCGCCCTTGAGGGTGACCCGGCGCACGATACGCTCCTGGGTGCCGTAGTCGTCCACGGCGTAATGTTGGGTGGCGCGGTTGTCCCAGATCGCCACGTCACCGCTCCTCCAGCGCCAGCGCACGGTGTTTTCCAGGCGCGTGACGTGGCTTTGCAACAGGTTGAACAGTTGGGTCGAATCCGCCTGCGAATACCCTTTGAGGCGTTTGACAAAATGCCCCAGCAACAGGGTTTTCTCGCCGCTGACCGGGTGCACGCGTACCACCGGGTGTTCGGTTTCGTACACCGTCGACGTGAACACCTTGCGGTATTCCTCAAGCCGCTCTACAGACACATCCGGCTTGATCGCGGCGTAGTCGTATTCGTTGCTGTGTACCGCCCACAGGGTATCGGCCAGTGCGCGCAACTCCACGCTGAGGTCGTTATAGGCACTGGAGGTGTTGGCCCACACGGTGTCACCACCGGACTTGGGCGCCAGCACCGAACGCAGCACCGAGGCTTTTGGGTAGGCGTCGACGAAGGTCACGTCGGTGTGCCAGGAATTGGCGCGCTGGCCGCGTGTACCGTCCAGCTCCATCAGGAACCGCGTACCGTCGCGTACCGGTACCGTCGGGTGGGCAATAGGCTCGCCGAGCAGATGGGCGAAGGCTTCCTGGCTCTGGTCATCGAGGTGGGTCTGGTCGCGGAAGAAGATCACCTTGTGCTGCACCAGCGCCTGCTGGATGGCTTCGACGGTGGCGGCATCCAAGTCACCGGACAATCTGATGCCGCGGATCTCGGCACCGATGCGGCCAGCGACCGGGTGAATGTCCAATGCCTGGGCAATGGGTTGAACAGCTAATGCGGCGTTGCTCATTGTGATGACCCTCATGTGCCTGCTGATGGTGGGAACGTTTCCGGCAACGCTCTATTAATATGCAATTTTGATCTAGCAAATTAATTAATGCATCGTTGACGGAATAAGAGCTTGCATTTAAAACCTCTGCTCCCTTGGTCGCAAATGCCTTCGACCTATTTTTAGAATGCAGGGAAAGCATATGGATCTTCGCCAACTGCGCTATTTCATCGCCCTTAACGAACACCGCAGTTTCGTACGCGCGGCGGACGCCATGGGCATCACCCAGCCGGCGTTCAGCCGTAGCATCCAGGGGCTGGAGCAAGAGTTCGGCTGTGTCCTGGTGGACCGTGGCCACAAGGATCTGCGCCCTACCCCCGAGGGTCAGGTGGTGCTACAACACGCACTGACCCTGGTGCATGGCGCAGCCTTGCTCAGCAGTGAAGTGACACGCATGACCAAGCTCGACGCCGGCGACCTGCGCTTCGGCTGTGGCCCGGCACCCGCCGTGAAACTGGTGCCCGACGCCGTGGCGCGCTTTATCACCGCCCACCCGAAAATCCGCACCGGTTTCCAGGTGGATAACTGGGAAAAACTCAGCCGCGCCCTGAGCCGAGAAGAGATCGAATTTTTTATCGCCGACATTCGTCAGTTCGAAACCGACCCGAATTTCCAGACCCGCGCGCTGACGCCCAAGCGTGGGGTGTTCTTCTGCCGGCCTGGGCACCCGCTGTTGGCCAAGGACAGCCTGTCGACCAACGACATGTTCGATTACCCACTGGCGGCACCGCTGATCTCCCAGGGCATTCGCAAACTGCTGGCGAACCTCAGCGGGCGCATGGATTTCTCACCGAGCATCCAGACCGAACATTTCCCCGCGCTGGTCAAGATCGTGCTGCAGTCCAATGCCATCGGCGTGGGCACCGAGGAAGCCTTCGCCGACGACATCGCCCAAGGCACGCTGGTGCTGCTGCACTGGCGCAACCTGCCACAGAACATGGACACCCTGAGCGCCCGCTGCGGCATCGTCAGCCGCACCGGTTCACGCTTGTCGCCAGCAGCGAAGGCGATGATCGAGACGTTGCTGGAGGTGGATCAGCAGGCCATCGGCGTGGCGGTCTGACCGGTCTCTTCGCGAGCAAGCTCGCTCCCACCTCCGACCGCGTTTCGTCAGGATGAATGTAGTCGAATGTGGGAGCGAGCTTGCTCGCGAAAGCAATGCCCCGGACACCACCAGACTCAGAGCCCTGCCGAGGCCAGGTTCGGCGCCACCCAATCACTCACCTGGAACGGCCTGCGAATCAGCTTTTCCTTCGACGCCAGGTCGACCGCCCCCTGTAATTTGCCCAGGAACACCGGGTCCAGGGTCGACGGGAAGATCTCGCTGAGGGTCTGGTCTTTCAAGTCATTGGTCAGGATCAGCGGTGGGTAACTGGCCCGCCCCGACACCAGTTGGATGTAGGCCTGCTTGTTGTTGTCATCGGTCAGCCATTGCACCGCTTGCTGCTGGGCCTTGAGCAGCTTGGCCACCGCGTCGGGGTGCTCGTCGACGAACTGTTTGCTGCCCACCAGCACCGCCTGCACGCTGCCGGCGCCACCGAGGTCCTTGGTGGTCAACGCTATTTCCGCCAGCCCCTTGGCTTGCAATGCGGTCAAGTTCGAGCCGCCCCAGGTGGCGTCAATCTGCTTGGCGGCCAAGGCGGCACCGGCTGCGTTGTAATCCAGGTTGATGATTTTCAGATCCTTTTCACTCAAGCCCTGGCTGGCCAACGCGGCGTCGAACGACAACTGGCTGGCCGTGCCGCGAAACACTGCGACACGCTTGCCTTTGAGATCCTGCAAGGTCTTGATATCCGAGCCCGGCACCACGCCGAGGTACTGCTTGATGTCCCGTGCGGTGGCACTGAGCAGGCGGGTATCCAGGCCATTGGAGCGACCGATGATCGCGGCCAGATCGCCCAGGTAGGCCAGGTCCACCTGGCCATTGGCGAAGGCTTCGTTGATCACCGGGCCCGCGCCCTTGAAGTAATTCCACTGAATCTTGATGCCCTGGTCGGCAAAGGCTTTCTCGAAGATCTGCTGCTCGCGCAACACATCCGTTATGCCACCGCCACTGTGCTGGCTGCCAGCACTGAGGTCGGGCACGGCAATGCGGATTTCCTTGAGTTCGGCAGCATGCACCAGCCCGGCCAACGCAGTGCCCGCGAACAGAGTGATCAGACGTTTAAAAGGCAATTTCATAAGCGCAGCTCCTTGTGGGCGAGGGTCGCCTGGGGAGCAGAAAGTAGGCACACGCAGAGCAAAACTTTAAATACTATAAATTCACACTTTAATAGCTTTTAGACCTATACAAGTCAAAACGCTGGCCCCAGAGGACTATGCATAAACAGCATCGAAAATATTCTTCGAATGCATTGGATGCGTGCAGGGCAGAGGCTTTAAATGATTTTTCTTATCCCTCAATCATATTGATTGCATCTTTATAAGATCAAAATCACATAACGCCATTGGCGACAACGGAGGTCTTCCATGGCCCGAATCTCACTTTTGAGCCTACCGCTCGCGGCCCCCAGCGCCAAGCCGCACTGGCCGGTAATCAATGAACGCCTGCTGCCATGGCTGCTGCCTTTGGCGCTTTTCGCGCTGTGGTGGCTGGGCAGCCGCCATCACTGGATGAGCGAACAGATTCTGCCACCGCCGTCGCTGGTATGGAGCAGCGCGGTGGAACTGGCCGGCGGCGAGCTGTGGAACCATCTGGCAATCAGCTTGCAACGCCTGTCCTGGGGGCTGCTGGCGGGCATTGGCAGTGGGGCGTTGCTTGGGGCACTGCTAGGCTTCAGTGCGCGCGCCGAGCGCCTGGTGTTTCCGACGTTCAGTGCGTTGTCGCAAGTGCCGACGCTGGCCTGGATCCCGTTGTTCATGGTGTTTTTCGGCATCGGCGAGACCCTGAAACTGGTGGTGCTGGTGAAGGCGATCGTGGTGCCCGTGACCCTGCATACCCTGGTGGGCGTACGCGACGCCCAACCCCATTTACGTGAAGCCGCCCGCGTACTGCGCCTGCCCACCCACCTGTTGATCCGCCGCCTGATCCTGCCCGCCGCACTGCCTGCATTCATGGCCGGCGTACGCCTGGCCCTGGCGGCCGGCTGGACCTCATTGCTGGCGGTGGAGTTGCTGGCCTCCAGCGAAGGCATCGGCTACCTGATGGTCTGGGCGCGCCAACTGTTCATGCTCGATATCGTCTTCGTGTGCATCGTGATCATCGGCGTACTCGGCGTGGTGATGGATCGCGGCATTGGCTGGCTGGACCAAAAATGGGTGCACTGGCCGCACCCGGCCACCGCGCAGATTCGACGCGGCCCGCGCTATCAAGGCTGGCAGCGCCTGCAACCATGGCTGCTGCCCCTGCTGCTGTTGAGTCTGTGGCAGGTGGCGACGCAACAGGCTTGGGTAGACGCAAACATTCTGGTCAGCCCCTGGCTCGTGCTGCACACCACCGTCGCTGGCGCACTGGACGGCAGCCTGAGCGGCGCCTTGGGCACAAGCCTGAAACGCACCCTGGGCGGGTTGCTGCTCGGCGGCGGCCTGGGCTTTGCCATGGGCCTGTGGCTTGGGCTGTCGCGACGCAGCGAACGAGTGCTGGGACCGACCCTGGCAGCCCTGCGTCAAATCGCGATTTTCGCCTGGGTACCGCTGCTCACCGCCTGGTTTGGTCTGGGTGAATTGGCCAAGTGGGTGTTTATCGCCCTCGCGGCGTTTTTCCCGCTGCTCATCGCCACCCAACGCAGCGTGCTGAACCTCTCGCCACAGCTCAGCGAGGCCGCTCAGGTGCTGCGTCTGAGTCTGGCCCAGCGGCTGCGCCGTCTGATCTTGCCAGGCGCTGCCGCGGGGATTTTCGCCGGCCTGCGCCTGAGCCTGATCTACGCCTGGCTGGGCACCATCGGTGCGGAATATTTCATGCCGTCCAACGGCGGTATTGGCAGCCTGATGATCGGCGCCCAACAACTGCTGCGCATGGACCTGATCATGAGCGGCATGCTCCTGGTCGGGCTCACCGGCGCAGCCCTCAACTTGATCGGCCAACGCATCGAAACCCGTGCTACCCGCTGGAGACACGCATGAACGCACCGATTGTCAGCTTCAACCATGTGGGCAAGTCCTTCGACGTCGACGGCTTCGAGTTGGAGGCTATTCGTGAATTCAACCTGGACATCGCCGAAGGCGAATTCGTCGCGATCGTCGGCTCCAGCGGCTGCGGCAAATCCACCCTGTTGCGCCTGCTGGTGGGGCTCGACACCCAGTTTAGCGGCGAGATTCGCGTCGACGGCCAAACGGTCAGCGGCATCGGCGGCGAGCGCGGCATCGTGTTCCAGGAGCACCGTTTGTTTCCTTGGCTGACCGTCGCGGAGAATATCGGCCTGGGGCTGGTCAACGAGCCCATCGGCCAGGCTGAACGTAACCGGCGTATCAGCGATTTTATCGAGCTGGTGGGCCTCAGCGACTTCACCCGTGCCTATCCTCACCAGTTATCCGGCGGCATGGCGCAACGGGTGGCGATTGCCCGGGGCCTGGTGGCCAGCCCGCGCATCCTGCTGCTGGACGAACCCTTCGGCGCCCTCGACGCCCTGACCCGCCAACAGATGCAGGACGAACTCCTGGCAATTCGTGACCGCGCCAAGATCACTACGGTGCTGGTGACCCACGATGTGGAAGAAGCGATTTTTCTCGCCGACCGCGTGGTGGTGATGGAACCGAGGCCTGGGCGAATCAAGCAAGTCGTCGACGTTGCCCTGCCCCATCCACGCCAACGCAGCAGCTTCGAATTCCACCAGTTGCGTGAAGAGCTGCTGCACGAATTGACCAGCGATGACCATTACCAGCCACCGGTGCGCGAACAGATCCGCGATTTGCCCCTGGCCTTTATCGCCTGCTGAAAGACTGCCTGCTAACGAGGAGCGCCTTGATGCCGCAACGTCCCAATTTTCTAGTGATCCTGGCCGATGACATGGGTTTCTCCGACCTGGGTGCGTTTGGTGGGGAAATTGCCACGCCGCACCTGGACGCCCTGGCGCTGAATGGCCTGCGTCTGACCGATTTCCACACCGCGCCCACCTGTTCGCCAACGCGCTCGATGCTGCTCACCGGCACCGACCACCATATCGCCGGCATCGGCACCATGGCCGAGGCCCTCACCCCGGAGCTGATCGGCAAGCCCGGCTACGAAGGCTACTTGAACGATAAGGTGGTGGCGCTGCCGGAGCTGCTGCGCGAAGCCGGTTACCAGACGCTGATGAGCGGCAAATGGCACCTGGGCCTGACCGCCGAACTGGCGCCTCACGCTCGTGGTTTCGAGCGCTCGTTCTCGTTGTTGCCAGGGGCGGCCAACCACTACGGTTTCGAACCGACCTATGACGAGCACACGCCGGGCCTGCTCAAATCCACGCCGGCGCTGTATATCGAGGACGACACCTTCGTCGAGCAACTGCCCAAGGACTTCTATTCCTCCGATGCCTTTGGCGACAAACTGCTGCAGTACCTCAAGGAGCGCGACCAGGCCCGACCATTCTTTGCCTACCTGCCGTTTTCCGCACCGCACTGGCCGTTACAGGCACCCGCCGACATCGTTGAAAAATACCATGGCCGCTACGACGCCGGCCCCGAAGTATTGCGCCTGGAGCGCCTGGCAAAACTCAAGGCCTTGGGGCTGATCGACACCGATGTCGAGCCCCACCCTCTGATCGAATTGAACACCCAATGGGCCGCCCTGACCGACGAGCAGCGCCAGGTGTCGGCCCGTGCCATGGAAGTGTATGCGGCGATGGTCGAGCGCATGGACTGGAACATCGGTCGGGTGGTGGAGTACCTGCGCCAGCAAGGGCAATTGGACAATACGTTCATTGTGTTCATGTCCGACAACGGTGCCGAAGGTGCGCTGCTGGAGGCCTTCCCCAAGTTCGGGCCGCAGTTGCTGACCTACCTCAACCAGCATTACGACAACAGCCTGGACAACATCGGCCGCGCCAACTCCTACGTCTGGTACGGGCCGTCATGGGCGCAGGTGGCAACGGCGCCGTCGCGCTTGTTCAAGGCATTTACCACCGAGGGTGGGATTCGTGTACCGGCGCTGGTGCATTACCCCCAGTTGTCGCTCAAGGGACGCATCAGCCATGGGTTCGGTACAGTGATGGACATCACACCGACCATTCTGGACCTGGCCGGCGTACGCCATCCCGGCACACAGTGGCGCGGCAAGCCCGTGGCGCCATTGCGCGGAAAATCGTGGCTGGGCTTCCTGTCGGGCGAGACCTGCGAGGTGCACGACGAACACACGGTCACCGGCTGGGAGCTGTTTGGCCGCCGCGCGATTCGCCAGGGCCAGTGGAAAGCCGTGTACATCCCCGGCCCCGTAGGGCCGGCGACCTGGCAGCTGTATGACTTGGGCCAGGACCCGGGCGAAATCCATGACCTGGCGCTGAGTCAGCCGGACAAACTGGCCACTTTGATTGGCCATTGGCAGCAGTACGTCGACGAAACTGGCGTGGTGCTCAGCGCATCGCCGTTTCAGCCGGATTGAATGTCCGACCTAAAAAACTCTACGCAGTCTGAAGGTGGCGACTTTCGCAAGCGCCACCCCCATCCTGTTTACAGCTTCCTGAGTTGTGCCGGGGGTTTCTAGAGTGCCTTCTCAGCGTTAAAACCGTCGAAGTTTTCGAAGACCCCCATAAAGCCCGGGACAGTCGACTCCCGTGCCCAGTCGCGCTGGAGCTCGCAGTACATCTGCACACGGCTGATGAGTTTCGCGCCCGCCTGTTCGATTCGACGAAGGGCGGCCTCGTGCGCGGCGACTGACGTGCCCCCGACCGCATCGACCGGCACATACACCTCATAGCCTTCCTGGATCGCGTCCAGTACTGGGAACGTCAGGCAGGCTTCGGTCCAGAGCGCGGTCATGATGAGCTTGCGACGGCCGATTCCCTTGACCGCCTGCTTGAACTCAGTGTCCTCCCAGCTATTGATCGAGGTGCGGTCATAAGTCGGCAGATGGCCGAGCACGTCCTGCAACGCTTGAATCGGCGGTTTGTTGCGACCGGTCGCGACGTTGACCGTCGAATGGATGATAGGAAGGTTGTAGTTGACGGCCGCCTTGGCAACGCTCGTGATGTTGAAAACGAGCTCGTCACGGGGCATCGAGCGAATCGAGGAGACCTGGATCGGCTGATAATCGATGATGATCAGCGCGCAATTCTCAGGCGATAAGAGGTGGTCGGTATGGGGGTTGCGAATAGTCTCGCTTGTCATTGTCTGGTCCTGTTCTCAGTTGTGATGCACGTGTGCCAGAGAGCCAATGCTCACTCGGATGGACGGGCATGGCCCTGACGAAGTGTCTACTGATGTTGTCAGTGGATTTGGGTTTCCAGGCAACCTGCGCCACTGGCGCCATTGCCCGGAAGCAAGGATTATGCTGTTCCCATTTTCGACGCAGTAGTCGCAACACGAGGCTAGCTGTGTCGCACAAAGAGGAACGCTGACTTGGATATAGAAGAGCTGCAAACATTCGTGGAAGTGGCTGACGCTGGGGGCGTTTCGCCTGCGGCGCTCCGGCTTGGCGTATCCAAGTCGATCGTCAGCCGCAGGCTCGCCCGGCTTGAGGCGGAACTTGGCATCCAGTTGCTCGCACGAACCACCCGCGGGGCCGCCCTCACTGAAGCCGGGGCCACGTTCCGAGATTACGCGGCCAGGGTCTGCGCCGAAATCGAGGCAGCCAGAGAAACGATCCTGCCGACAGGCGCCCTTCGTGGTCGCTTACGCGTCGCGGCACCGCTGTCTTTTGGCCCTACCCATTTCGCGCCCATGCTCGCGCAAATGGCACACCGTCACCCCGAGCTTCATATCCAGACCTGCTACAGCGATCGCTTCGTTGATCTCATTGCCGAGGGGTTCGATTGTGCGATACGCGTCGGGTACCTCCCCGACTCCAATTTGATCGCGAGGAAAATCGGCCCGATCTACACGAAACTGGTCGCGAGCCCAGGCTACATAAAAGCGCATGGGGCACCAGAGACACCGGACGAGCTCATTGCCCATGAGGCTCTCCTGCAGGGGACCGAAGCGTGGCAATTCATGGAGGGTGACAAGGTCATCACGGTTCGTCCGCAGGGCCGCTTCAAGGCGGACAACGGCATAGCGCTCGTGGCGGCCGCAACCGCAGGACTCGGAATCGCGTACCTGCCGGATTGCCTGACTTATGAACATGTGAACTCAGGGACGCTCGTGCCGATCATGACCCGGTATCCACCACCTCCGGCAGGTGTGTACGTGGTCCGTCCGCCAGGCCAGCATCCGGCTCGGAAGATACGAATGCTCACAGAGCTGCTGATCGAGTCATTCGGACAGTCTCCGCACTTTGCGGGGCCTGCTCGTATTTGATCGCAGCAAAGATCACCACTGGCCGGCCACTTCGTGACTCAAGCGATTGAGGACTACCTGTCGCCCGCCCCCGCTGACGGCCCTGAACTCAATGGCCTACGGCGGGAGGTGATGCCAACCTGCCTGTACATTTTTTGAGCGCCCGTTAAAACCCCCTGCCCACGTGGCATCAGCACGGTTATCCACAGACATACTCACGGATTTCTTGGATAACTGAATGGGACCATGAAGCACTCCTGCCGTAGCGAACCTATGGCTTCGAGCCCACCTTTACCGCACACCGTCATCGAAGCATCCAGCCGGCAGATGCCCGACCGCGGGCCTTGCATACAAATATCCCTGCATCAGTTCGATACCCATGCCTAGCAGCATCGAGCTTTCTTCACGGGTCTCGACACCTTCGGCAATGACCAGGATATCCAAGCGCCTGGCGACCAGGATGATGCCTTCGACGATTGCTTGTTTGACCGAGTCTCGATCAATGTTTCGGGTCAATGCCATGTCAATCTTCAGCACCTGCGGCTGGAACATGGCCAGCAGGTTAAGGCCCGAATAGCCCGCGCCAAAATCGTCGACGGCGGTAATGAAACCCTGGCGCTCGTACTCCACGAAAATCGATTTGAGGTGCTCAGGGTCTACCACCTTCTCGCCTTCGGTCACTTCGAACATAAGCCTTTCTGGCGGGAAATGGGTCAGGCGCGCCGCTTCCAGGGTGGCCCGGATACACGTCTCTGGCCGGTAGACGGCGTTGGGCAGGAAATTAATGCTCAGCAAGCAATCGGGAATGTCCAACAGCCCCAGCCTTGCGGCTTCTTCGATGGCCTTCACCCGGCAGGCCTGGTCGAATCGGTAGCGGTTGCTGTCGTTCACGAGCCCCAGGATGTAGCCAGCCGATTCGCCATTGATGCCTCTGACCAACGCCTCATAAGCAAACGCAGCACGTGTCCGGACGTTGAAAATAGGCTGGAAGGCCATGGTGAAATCAAACCCCAACGCTTCATGGTTGCGGCATTCGGCACAGCCGAGCGATTGGAACGGAGGGCGTTTCGTCATGATCAATATTCCGTGGCGGTCGTGATACTTCCCTGCGGATACAAGGAACTGTAGCCGACACCACCTGAATCGGCGCGGGCCGGAGTTTCTGATCAGCGGATATGCAATCTTTTGACCGTCTAACGGTTTTAGCGTGATACACCTACGCCGTTAACCTTACTCGCCGATAAAGATGTGAATCCCATTGGAGCTGACGATGCCCCATCGCACACCCAAACTTCTCCTCGCAGCAGCTACTGCCACATTGGTCATGTCCGTCACGGCCGCAGTAGGTCCGTTTACCCTGTTCTGGACGAGCGAAACGCGTAACGACCGCAACGTGGTGGAACAGCAGCTGGACGGCATTCGCACGGTGCAAAGTTTGCTCGTGGATGCGGAGACAGGCGAACGCGGGTATGCATTAACGGGGATGGAGACATTTCTTCGCCCGTATTACGTCGCCACGTCGCAGCTTCCCGACGCGATCAAGCTGCTTCGTGAAAACTATCGAAACGATTCGTCCGCTGAGATTGCCAAGGTGGAGGACTTCATCGAGAAGTCCGCACTGAAGCTGGACCACCTGGACATGGTGATCAATTTGCGCAGCACCCAAGGTGCTGCTGCGACGGTGGCCGAAATCGCTTCGGGTAACGGCAAGCACCTCATGGACCAGGTCCGCGACCTGGGAGGCGAGCTGATTCAAGCAGAAATCGAGGAAGTGGCTGTTCTGGACAACCAGCTTAACGCCAACCTGCGTTGGGCCGTCGCCGTTTCCATCGCAAGCTTCCTGCTTACGCTTGTGCTGGGCCGTTTCATTTACGTGTCCATGCGTCAGACCATAAAACGCCAAGCCGAATCGACGGCTAGCGCGCTTTCTTCAAGCACCCAACTGAGCAAAAGCCTGAAAAACCTTGAGCGGCGCAATGCAGAAATAGGCTTGCTCGCAGAAATGGCTCGCCTGCTACAGACTGAGATGAGCCAAGAGGAAACGCTCCAGCTGGTCAGCACTTACTGCCAACAGTTGCTGGACGGCAGTAGTGGAACGCTATACCTGTACCGCAATTCGGCTGATGCTTTGCAACCGGCCGCAAGCTGGGGCCACGTCGAGGCTCAATCAGATGCCCTCATCGGCCCCAAAGACTGTTGGGCCATACGTCGAGGCCATCCCCATGTGGTTGAACATCGTCATGAGCTGCGCTGCGCCCACTACTCAGACAAATCAGAGTTCGACGATGGCGACATTCACTGGTGCCTGCCGCTGATAGCCTACGGAGAAACACTGGGACTCTTGCACATCCAGCATGCTGGCGGAAATGACGATAAGGAAGTCAACCGCCAGTTTGCGGAAGCTGCCGCGGAGCAAACCGCGCTAGCGCTGGCGAACGGCAGGATGCGCCAGGTCCTGCAAGTCCAGTCGATCAAAGACCCGCTGACTGGCCTGTATAACCGTCGCTTCATGGAAGAAACACTCAAGCGCGAACTCTCCAAAGCCACTCGAGACGCAGTGGACCTGAGCGTCATCATGCTCGACCTGGACAACTTCAAGAAACTGAACGATATCCATGGTCATTCTGCGGGTGACGCGGTGTTGCGAAGCACGGCATCCTTGATCATGAAGTCAATCAGAGCCACCGACGTCGCCTGCCGGTTTGGTGGAGAAGAGCTGATCATCATATTGCCGGATTGCTCCATTGAAGACGCTCTCCTGCGAGCCGAATCCATCCGGGATTCGCTGGAAAGCATGAGCCCTACGGATGGAATGCAGACGTTCAGCGTTACCGCATCCTTTGGCGTGGCCTCGACGACGCGTAACGGGACCGATCAAACCCTATTGCTGCAAGCAGCGGACGCCGCGCTGTACAAGGCCAAGCACGGGGGGAAAAACCGCGTAGCCTCGTAGCCGGTCATAGGGAGGGAAGAACGTAAGCCGCCTCAGAAGCGGCGGGCCCTCTTTCTCCGATCGCCGTCGCAACGCCTGTATGACCTTGGACAAAGCGCCCCTGACACCCTCCCAGCTCATCCGCGAGCAACGTCAGCACCCAAATACCCGATGAAGTCACCGCAACGGTGTGTTCCACAGGGTGAAACACCTTCCCTTTCCCTCGCAGTTCGATAGGTTCGATCCGAGCCCACCGCCCATCGACAATTAATCCATTTAAATACAATCACTTATATGAGTTTTGAGTTTATTCTATGAAAATATCTTGCGCGCAAACATTTTAGACGATAACTTTACTGCAACTGATTAGCGCGCAAGCATTTACCGCGCATCATAATCACTTGATAACCCGCCCTTTTCTTCTCTTACAGGTAGTCACTCATGAAAAAGATTCTTTCTGGCCTGGCCTTCGCCACCGCTTTCGCAGCCACCGGTTTTGCCAACGCGGCTGACGTCAAACCCACTGTGGTCTTGGTCCATGGTGCTTTCGCCGACTCGTCGAGCTGGAACGGCGTAGTCAAGATTCTGGAAAAAGACGGTTATCCGGTCATTGCGGCGGCGAACCCGCTGCGTGGCGTCAGCAGTGATGCACAATCGGTGGCAAGCATCGTCAAGAACATCAAGACACCGGTGGTTCTGGTCGGCCACTCCTATGGTGGTGCGGTGATCAGCGAGGCGGCGTATGGCAATCAGAACGTGAAGGGCCTGGTGTATGTCGCGGCGTTCACCCCGGAAACTGGCGAGACCGCGGCAGAATTGTCTGGACGATTCCCGGGGGGCACCCTGGCCTCGGCCTTGTCGGCCCCGGTCGAACTGGCCGATGGCGGCAAGGATCTCTACATCCAGCAAGATAAATTCCACGACCAGTTCGCAGCCGATGTGTCCGAGGCTGAAGCTCGCCTGATGGCGGCCGGCCAACGCCCCATCACCGTCGCCGCGCTGAACGAAGCCGCCAAGGATCCTGCCTGGAAAACCATTCCGTCCTGGTTCGTGTACGGCGACAAGGATAAGAACATTCCCCCTCAGGCCATGGCGTTCATGGCCGAGCGTGCGCACTCCAAGCAAACCGTCGTGGTTAAAGGCGCCTCCCATGTGGTGATGGTTTCCAACCCGAAGGTGGTGGCAAACCTGATCGAGAAAGCTGCGCAATAAATGTAATTGGCAACACAGGGCCCGCACATGCGGGCCTTTTGCCGTTGTCCGTGAAATTGAGGGTCTCGCCAGCCTGGTCGCAACGCTCATCGCTCGGAGAAGAAGGCCTCCCGTGCGCACGCCAACTCGACCGGCGCCTCTTCAGCGACGTGATGACCACTGTCAATGCCTGCGCCGGTGACTTCCTGTTCTGCTCACTGCCTTGATGAGACGTGACAATAAAGGCTGCAGGTTATCCAGGCCAGCTCTTCCCCATGGGTGACGGAGCAGAGCATAGACAAAGCCTTGACTGAGCCTGACCAGAACTTATGGCATGGGTGGATGATTGAGCGATCGACCACCTCGATTTCCCTAGCCCTAGATCATGGGTGAGGTACTCACCACCCGCAACGCCAACCCCTCGAACGCATCCAGCGTGATGGTGAATTCGCCCTCAGGCGTGAGATCACCTTCGACCCGTTCATTGATGATGTCGACCACCGGCCCGGGCGCGATATTGGGCAGGTGCAGGGTTTCAGTGATCGGCGTCGAACCGAAGTTCAGCGCGGTGATTTGCGTACCTTTGCCGGCCGGCAATTCGTGAACCATGATCAGCAGCCCCGGATGCTCGACGTCCGGAATCAGTATCTGGCGACTGGCGGCGATGTCATAGGCACGGCGCGCAGCGAGGATCTTGCGCAACTGCGAGACGAACGAATCCGGGTCTTTCAACTGGCTTGGCAAGCTGCCGTACAGGGTCTTCGGACGCGGCATCTGGCCGGCCGACAATGCCGCATCTGGGTTGAGGTCCACCAGATCGTAGGCACCGCGATGAATCCAGCGTGTGTCGCCGTCGCCCATCAGATGCTCGACCTGTTCGGCCGGCAACGGCAACGCGCCGACCAGGTCCCAGCCAGACAATGCGAATACGCCCGGTTGCATCGCGTTGTACATCACCAACAGCAGATGAACCTGGCGAATCTGCTGGATATCTGCCGTCGTAATGGCATCGAGATCGCGAATCCCCAACGCCGCCGTGATGATGCTCGCGGTGGTGCAGGACACGCCGTTGGTGACGAATTTCAGATTGTAGGGCGCATGCTCGCCAGTGAGGCGCTCGTACATCTGCTCGCGGATGTGCTCGCGCAGGATGCTGCCGGGAAAGGTCTGCCCCTGATAGAGGTAAGTATCGTGGGCGTGCAGGGTCCAGAAGTGCACCAACTCCAGGGTCAACTCATCATGATTCTGCAACGCATGAATCAGCGAGCCCGGATCGATGCCGAGGGTGTGCATCTGCCGCAGCATCAAGCGCAGGAATTCGGCATCGCCCATCAGCAAGGCGTGTTGGTAGGCGGGTCGGGTGATGAAGTCGTAGGAGAGATCCGCCCCTCCGTGGGACATGGCGGCGATATCGTCTACGGTCAGGTTCAGCTCCTGGAAACTGAAGCCGCCGGCCTTGCGAATCGCTCCAGCGAGCAACTGGTTTCCGGTGATCGATAGCGGATGGCTTTCGGACCAGGCGGTCCCCTCGAGTTTGCGCTCCACGCCAAGAAAGCCGTTGGCGTCCAGACGCAGGATTTTCGCCCCCGAGACGTCGATGGCATGCAGTGCGTCCCCGATGATCATCTGCTGGGCGGCAAAGGTCGGGTCCAGCCAGTTCAGCGAAGGTTGCCCTTCCTTGAAGTAATGCAGATAGACCCAACGGCGCGGCTTGCCGTCAACACCCATCACCACCGGTGTCGCACTCCAATCGGTTTCCTTGACGCCTGGTTCGAAGAAGATCACTCGTTGCAACTGTCCGACGATGTAATGCTTGTCCCGCAGAATGTCGACCTGCTGCGGGGTGAGGTTCTGCGCATCACGGCCCTCGGCAATGTCGGGCAGCAACGGCCAATCCTCCTCGCGGATTTCCACCATGTGGTAGAGCCCCGGATAATCTTCATACGCCATCTCGGCCAAACGAAAATCCGCGCCTTTGCCGGTATGAGACGGGATGACATCCTCGATGACGACCGCATTGTGCGCGGCGGCCATTCGGGTCAACGCTTGCAGCTGCGCCTCGGTGCCCAATTGCGGGTCGAGCTCGAAACTGATGCGGTCAAAATTGCCATCGATCGTTGGTGTGTAGTCGGTGCCCGAAAGGCCACCGGACCTTTTCAAAGGACCATTGTGGATGCCCTGGATACCGATTCTCGACAGCGCATGCCATAAGGTTTCATCCCCCAGCGCTTCAAGCACAGTGCCATTTTCGCGGGTAACGATGGAGGCCGGATACGCGGTGAACCACACCGAAGCCAATGCCGAGGCGTCGCGAGGCCGAGTATGGGCATAGGGCTGCTGCCACATTCGGCCCTGGCCCGAGTAGAGCTTGGCGCGCTTCCTCGCAGCATTGAGCATCGATTGTTCGACCAGCCAGTCGACATGATTTTTCTCAGCTGCCGTCATGGACACAATCACCTCTGTCATGAAAAACCGCAGTCGCCCCTCTCCAACCGAAGCGCCGCTCGTTTTCATATGAGGCCACCACGCGGCATTCGTTGCATCGAATCAGGAGAAAGCCTGCGAAGCACAATCGGCTGCAAAACCAGCAGCGGGGTTTCGGACAAAACATCGAGACGAAGGATCATAGATAGCCAGGATTCACCCGCATAGACTCCGGTTCGAATTGAACAACAACGCGTCCAAGGGATGCTTTGTCGTGTGTGATTCCACTGCAACCTCTTTTATCCCTGCGCAGCGGATGCGGAGCCACGTCTCCCATGTCGGCGGGATTGATCGCCTCGTCAAGCGTGCGATAGACGTTCCGCTACAGGACATGGGATTTGACGATGTGCTGTCTCCCTGATGCAGCCCATCCTCTCTGCGCCCGATATCCATCATTGGAGAATGACATGAATAATTCGACGTCCCATCAAGGACGCCTTAGATCCTTGCGCGCGGCCGCCGTGGGAAATGCCCTTGAGTGGTTCGACTGGACGCTCTATGCAACTTTCTCTGTTTACCTGGCCCGCAATCTGTTCGACAAGACCGATCCCCGCTCCGCGATGCTCGCCACTCTTGCAGTGTTCGCGGCTGGATTCATAGCCCGGCCTCTGGGCGGTTTTTTCTTTGGACGCCTCAGCGATGTCCTTGGACGCCGGGCCATCATGGTCATCACCATGATGCTGCTGGCGGCCAGTAGCCTGGGTATCGCCCTCATTCCAAACTATCAGGACATTGGCCTCTACGCTTCGTCGGCCCTGCTCGTCTTTAGACTCATACAAGGCCTTGCCCACGGGGGCGAAACGGGCGTTTCCTACACTTATGTCGCGGAGATTGCCCCTGCCAAGCACCGTGGTCTGTGGTCAAGTTCGGTGTACGTAGGCGTCACGTTGGGCGTCATGGGTGCGACGGCAGTCGCCGCCGCCCTGACCTGGCTACTGGGTACACAGGCCATGGGAGACTATGGCTGGCGTATCGGTTTCGCCATCGGCGGGGTACTGGGTATTTATGCGCTGTTCCTGCGCCGCAGCGCCCAGGAGTCGCATGTATTCGAGCAGCAACGACAGCAGGCTCAGCCACCCCGCAAGTTGTCCAAGGGCGAAGTCCTGCGGATGACTCGCAACATCGTGATGCTGGCTGCGGCCGCTAACGTGACCTATTACGCCTGGGTGACTTTTGGTGCTGCCTCGGCCATCGCCCAAGGCATGGATGCGACCGGCGCCTACCTCGCCAGCCTGCTCGCCCAAGTCATCTGCGTGTGCTGGTTGCCGGTTTGCGGAATGCTCTCTGATCGGGTGGGTCGCAAACCCATGGTGATCGCCTGGGGGATTGGAGTGGTCGTGCTGACCTACCCCATCTCCATCATCGTCACCACCGAACCTTACACCTTGTTTCTCGCACAAGCGCTGGCGCTGCTCGCCTGGGCTTCGATTGCAGCGATCTTTCCCGCCGTGCTTTCGGAACAAGTGCCGACCCAAGCGCGTGCACAAAGTGTCGGGTTTGTCTCATCGGTTTCGGTGGCCATTTTCGGCGGCACCGCGCCCTATCTGCACAGCTATCTGGTGGGCGCCCACCTTGAGTATCTGTACATCGGCTACCTGATAAGCCTGGGCCTGGTCACGGTCGCGGCGGGTTATTTCATCGAAGAAACCGCAGGGATCGATCTCGCTGAAATCCAGGCACCTGGCGCCGGCTCAGCGGCGCTCTAGAGGAACCCACCCCATGCATAAGGGCACTTTATGAACGCCAATGATTCCAAGCGAACGACCGCTCGCGGCGAACGACCCGGTGCGGATTTAACCGCCGCCGTGACCTCAGGCCCACGCCAGGGCGCGCGGGAGATCTGGGTTGAAGTTCCCAGTGAGAAAGGCTCGGCAGCCGCATGGTGCTATTCCGACCGCCGCGCCTACAGCCCAGGCGAAACAGTCAACCTGCATCTGTCCTCGAACAGCCCCTGGGTTACGTTGAAAATCTATCGTGACGGCGCGCTGCCTCATACCGTTCACCAAACCGCCCCCCTCGCGGCAAGCTTTCATCCATTGCCCGAACGCGTCTACGAGGTCGGCTGCCAATGGCCAGTGTTCGCGCTATGGCCAATACCCTTGGACGCCAAGCCAGGTGCCTATGTGGTGGAAGTGCGGGACGGTGCTGATGCCGTACTCGGTCATCACCTGTTCATCGTGAGGGCGATGCGCAAATGCCCCGACGCACTGGTGCTGGTCGCTGCGACCTCCACATGGGCCGCCTACAACGACTGGGGGGGTGCCAACCATTACTTCGGCATCCATCCCGGCACACCCCGCGGCCGCTCGCCTCTGCTGTCAGCACAACGCCCTTGGGCGCGCGGGCAAGTCTGGCTACCTGAAGACGCACCGCGCTCGATCAATGCTTCGAGGCCGGGCAAACCGGGGCCGGCGCGCTATGAATTCATCGAGTGGGCCTCTCTGTACGGCTTCAGCAAGTACTACGCCCTGGCCGGCTGGGCATCCTATGAACGTCCGTTCGTAGTGTGGGCCGAAGAACAGGGCTATACGGTCGACATCCTGACTCAGGATGATCTGCATCACGACCCCGAGGCCTTGGACGGGTACGCCTGCGCAGTCTTTGTCGGTCACGATGAGTACTGGACGCGTGAAATGCGCGACAACGTCGAGGCATTTGTTGAAGCAGGGGGAAATGTTGCGCGCTTCGCCGGTAACTTCATGTGGCAGATTCGTCTGGAGAATCGCGGTGAACGCCAAGTGGCCTACAAATACGACGCCGCTGAGCTGGATCCCGTCGCGGCAAGTAATGACATCACGCTCACGAGCGCCTGGGAGGATCCACGAGTGGGTCGGCCTGGAGCCAGCACCTTTGGCGTCAATGCACTGCGCGGGATATACGGTAGCTTTGGGGGCATGGCCCCGCGCGGCCCGAGGGGCTTTACCGTGTTCCGGCCACAGCATTGGGCTCTGGCCGATACCGGGCTGGGCTACGCTGATCTGTTCGGCGATACGGCTAACATCTTCGGTTACGAGGTGGATGGCTTGGACTACACCTTCATCGACGGTCTGCCAGAACCTCTCGGCACAGACGGCGCACCGCCAGGGTTACAGATCCTTGCCATGGGCTGGGCGACCATCGCCGAGCACGGCCGGCCGCAGGATGCGTACTCCTTCATGCTGGGCGATGCAGACGCCAGGTTTCGGGCGTCACTGCTGGCGCCCGACATGAGTGATGCCAGCGTAAGCCAGCACAGCCGGGGGACTGGCATGCTCGTGCATTTCCCAAAAGGCAAAGGTGAGGTGTTCACCGCTGCATCCTGCGAGTGGGTAAACGGACTCAAGCTTGACGAGTACTCCACCGTGACCATCACCCGTAATGTGTTGGATCGTTTCTTACCAGCAAAGGCGTGATCTTGGCGGGCTCATCGTCAATGCCGCCGCAGTTCGGCCGGCCCTACTTGGCGCCATTCATTCCACAGGCTCACTGCTTCGACGTGCCTGTCGACTGGCCCCTGGTGGCTGGCCATTGATGCGCTTGAATGCACGGCTGAATGCCGCTTGTGAGGTATAGCCCAAACGTTGTGCGACAGCATCGATCGACAGATTGTCCTGCGTCAGCCATTGGCTGGCGATCCGCATCCGCAGTTCGGTGGCGTATCGCAATGGAGGTACGCCAATGGTGGCTTGGAACCGTTGGGCGAACACGGAGCGCGAAACGTGGGATTCGGCCGCCAGCTCGGCCACCGTCCACTCGCGCCCGGGTTGGCGATGCAACGCAAGGATAGAGCGTGCCAGGCGCGGATCTCGCAGCGCAGCCATGAGCCCTTGCGCACTTTCCGAGCCATGCTCGACCCAACCCCGTACGAACAAGGAGGCAGCGACTTCCGCAAGCCGAGCCATGATCCCGGCATACCCGATGCGTCCCGCGCAGATCTCACGCTTGATTGAATCGAGTATCGCTCCCAGCCCTGGATAACGTTGACCACCGGTGTCCGCCACCATGACATTCGGCATCAGCTTGCCTAACGCCCGCATGCCCCCCAGGTCGAACTCCATGCAGCCATAGAACAGGATCGTACTGGGCGTGGAAAGTGTGCTCGGACAAGTGTTCACACCGCTGACAGCCTCGCCCAAGGGAGCGGCATCAAGTTGGTCGATAGGCTGGACCGTGACATCCAGGGCGGATAGCAGTTCGTGCCCATGGCCTTGCGGCACCAACACCGCGTCACCTGCCGAGAGGTGATGCATCGCGCCATCGCCCGTACGCAGGATGGCCGTACCCACCGCCAGATAATGAAAGTAGGCATGGGCCGATTTGCGTTCGAAACCCAAGCCAAAACTCGGGCCCGTTTGAATACGGCGGTACTGAACACCGCGCAGCCGCATCCCCGTGAGCAGTTCGCTAATCAGCTCAGAAGACAGAGCAAATTGTCCTGATTCCGTCATGTTAGGTGTTTTGATCAAAAGACTAAGACTTAGCATCATAGATCATCCTGACGCTCAGCCCTAGAGTGTGTCTCACAATCACTTTCCAAGGATTCTTGAGATGAGTAGCGATGTTCTTGACGCTGCACCTGGCAGCGTTACTGGAGTAGAGCCGGCCACCCCGGCATGGACGGCGGTTTTCTCCCTGACCATGGGGGTCTTCGGCCTGCTGACGGCCGAATACCTTCCTGCCAGCTTGCTAACCCCCATGGCCTCTGATTTGAACGTGTCCGAAGCGCTGGCCGGACAGGCCGTGACCGTCACCGCCGTGGTTGCGTTGTTTGCTGGGCTCCTGGTACCAGGTCTGACCCGCACGTTTGACCGGCGCACCGTCTTGCTCGGTTTTTCCGCGCTGATGATTGCCTCCAACTTGCTGGTGGCCATGTCATCGAGTCTGGTGGTCCTGTTGTTGATGCGAGTGCTGCTTGGCATTGCGTTGGGTGGGTTCTGGAGCATGGCGGCTGCCGTGGCCATGCGACTGGTACCGGCGAAATGGGTGCCCCGGGCGCTGTCCATCATCTTCAGCGGCATTGCCGTGGGAACAGTGGTTTCCGTTCCGCTGGGCAGCTACTTGGGCGGCCTCTTCGGCTGGCGCAGTGCCTTTTACGCGGCAGCGGCGGTCGGCGTGCTGACGTTGATCTTCCAATGGTTCACCCTACCCCGCATGGCGCCTCGGAAAATGGCACGCACAGCCTCCGTACTGGAATTGCTCCGCCGTCCTGGCATTGCCATCGGCATGGTCGGATGCGTGCTTGCACACACAGGTCAATACGCATTGTTCACCTACATCCGTCCCGCACTTGAAAGCGTTGTACCCATCGACACCGATGGCCTGGCTTTAATGCTATTGGGCTTCGGCGCCGCCAATTTCGTTGGCACGCTCGTGGCGGGTTGGCTGATGGAGCGTAGCTTGCGCCTGACATTGATCCTTATGCCTGCCTTGGTGGCCGTGGCCGCGTTTGCCATGATCTCGCTTCCGCTCCAGGCGCCGGGACTGGCACTCGCAGTCGCCCTCTGGGGCCTGGCTTTCGGCGGGGTGCCGGTTGCCTGGTCAAACTGGGTGGCACGCGCGGTTCCGGATCAAGCCGAAACCGCAGGTGGGATGGTCGTCGCTGCGGTGCAGTCGTCAATCGCCGCGGGCGCTGCACTCGGTGGGTTGGTCTTCGGCTTTGGCGGCGTAATGGGCGTATTCATCATCGCAGGCGCAGTGATGCTGCTGGCCGCTCTGATGATTGCGCTTCGTGTGCGAGTGGAATTGCCGAAGCCTGCTGGAGGCGAACTATCAGGACATTCCCGACTTGCGCTATGAAATCGAATTGCTGCGAGTCAACAAGGGGAACGCGCAACGTTCGCGTATTGCTCCAACAGCCAAGCCAAGTCCTGGTAACAGATCGCTAGATGATGTGCCCCGAGTCTGCTCATCGACCTTGATGTGCGCCGGGCCTGGGCAGCACTGATCGCCGGATGATGGGCATATCGAGCGATCCGCCGGGCGCCGGTTTGTGCGCATTGGGCGACGGGCGATTCAGGATCGATACCGCTCGCGTTACGCTGTAGCCGGCTCAATTGTTTACTCAGTTGCAGCGACAAATAACCCGCTTGGTAATCCGGCGGGCTATCAGCGCCAAGCAAACTTTTCAACGCGACGAGCCGGGATTGTTGTTTCGCTTGCCATTTTGGGTGATCGATATGGCTTCCACGGCGAAGTAGCTGGCGTGTGTCCTTGTGGAGCGAGTGTGTCAATGCCCGAACATGTTTAGCGGGATCCTTCGGCAAGACCTGGAACGCTAATAGACAGACAAGCATTGCAACGATCCAGGCCAGCGCTTGGTTGGCGAAATCGACGAAATTGTAGGAGGCGGTATCGCCGGTACTTACCAAGGTATTGAACCCGATCAGGTAGGCAATCCCTTGCAGGGCGTAGCGCGGTTGGCTCGTCGCATGGATCCCGAACGACCAGAACGCAGCCAGTAACAGGAATAACAAAGGGAAGCCGTTGATCTGTGGCATCAGCAGGAATTTGCACAGTGCTGCCGCCAAAATGGCGTAGAGCGTGCCCCGAATAAAGCTGGCGATGCCTTGGGCAGGCGCGGGGGCCGGCGCCAACAATGTGCAGCACGGGCCCAGGACCGCCAGTAGCGCGGGCCCTTGATCCCAACCGCTGAGATACCAGACCGCACCCGCAGCCAAGGTGGCGAGCAGTGCCCTGATGCCGTTTCGCGCCGCATCAGCGTAATTGCGCGGATACACCACGGTACGTACCTGCTCGCGGCGAGCGTGGTCGAGGCTGGAGAAGTTCAGCAAGGCCTCGCCCAGATCCGTCAGTTGTTCGTCCAAGCGTTCGCTGAGCAACCGCGAGGGGTGGTTTGAGTCAGCGAAATCACTCACCAAGCTACGCAGTTGCCCCACCGTATCGGCGGCGGCGAGAAAGTCGCAGTGGGTGTCGTTCATCCGTTCACCCAGTTGCCGCAATGCCGTGCTTATCCGCGCGAGCAACGTGGCGTCGATCCCGGGGTATGGATCGTCGCTGTGCACATCGAGTACAGCGGATTGCAGATGCGCCAGGCCCGCCTGAATCGCCAACTGCCGGGAGCGAATCCGCGACGATTCACCCCGCCCTATCCCCAATTGATCGTCCACCTTACCGATATCCATGACGAGCTGGTGGCGTTGCGTCGCCAGCTCCGCGGACTGCTCGCCTGAGAGCCTCGCGGCGAGCAACCGGGCACTGCGGACGCAGACATCGACCAGCGAGTTTCGAAGCTTCTTCTCCATCGTCTTGGAACTGAACAGCGTTACCACCAGGCTCAAGCTCAGCACCCCGAGCGCTACCGCCGTGCCGCGAGTGATGATGTGATCGAAGCCCTGTTCAGGCGCGACGATGGCAGGCCCCAACGCCAGGCAGACCGTATAACCCGCCACCACTGCCGCCGTAGCTTGGTAATGGCGCAAGACGCTCATTGCACTGACGCACAGGCCCAGCCACATACCGATGCCGAGTATGAACAGCAGCATCTGTTGAGCGAACAGCCCTGTCAGCACCAAAGCCGCGACCAGGCCTACCAGGGTTCCCAACATCCGGTAGAAGCCTTTTCCCAGCACCGCCCCTTGAATGGGCTGCACCAGCAGCAACACAGTGGATGCCCCCGAGAACGGCGATTCCAGATGCAGTTGGAAGCCGAGCCACAGCGCCAGCCCCGCCGCCAAGACACTGCGCATCACGTAGAAGAAACTGACGGGTGTCCAGGGCAAGGGGATGAGCGCAAACAGACGTGTCGCCAGGCGAGTCATCACATGAACGCCTGCAGCCATTGGGTGAGTCGCCAGCGCGGCGCGGCGTTCGGCTGCGTCACTTCGACACTGGCGGTCATGCCCGCCGCCAACTCCAACCCGTCCGGGACCCTGTCCAACTCGATGCGCACGGGTACGCGCTGTGCCAACCGAATCCAACTGAAGGTCGGGCTCACCTGAGGCAAACCGCTGTCGTTGCGCAATTCATTGGCATCGGCGATTCCCCTGCCCATGCTTGCCACATGCCCTTCCAGCAGCGGGGCAAACCCCATCAGCTTGATCGACACCGGCGCGCCGATGCGCACACCGGGCAGCTTGGTCTCTTCAAAATAACCCGTGATCCAGAAACTATGGCCATCGACCACGAATAGGTTGGTATGGCCAGCCTCCGCGTAGTCACCAGGCTGCAGCCGCAGTTGAGTGACGTAGCCGTCCACCGGCGAACGAATCGTCGTGCGGTCCAGGTCGAGTTGCGCTTGGGCTAACTGGCTGCGTGCCGCGTCCAGGCGCGCTTGGGCCACAGCCAAGTCACGCGCCGCGTTGTCAATCTCTTCCCGGGCGATGGCGTCGGCCAATTGGGATCGCCGCTTCAATTGTGCACTGCGCTGCTCGAACACACTGCGCGCTTCAGCGTACTCCGCCGCACGCTGTTGCAGGACCAATCGATAAGCACGCGCATCGATGCGATACAGCAAATCGCCCTTGGCGACCCATTGGTTGTCACTGACCGACAACTGATCGATTTGGCCGCTAACCTCTGGTGCGATACGGATGACCTGCGCGCTCACCCGTCCGTCCCGCGTCCAGGGCGCCAAGACATAAGCCCGCCAAAGTTGCAGGCAGAACACCAGGGCCAGCACGCCAAGCCCCAGGGTGGCGGCAGGTTTGAGGATTTTGACGATAGACATGGCCGGCCTCACTCAGCAATTGACGACCATCGCCGACACGACGATAAGCGAGACAAAAAAACGCGCCAGCGCCGGGTGCCACGCCTCGTCCAACCAAGGCCGGGCCAGGCGCTCAATGAGTTTGTAGGCCAGGACCGATGCACCCAGGTAGATCAACAAGGGGGGGACGTAGAGGTTGGCAATGGAGATTTCGCTAAGCATGGCAAGCACCGGGATTCGGAGGGGGTCCAGGATTCGCCCGCGTACTGAAGGGGGCTTGGTGATAATGCTAAGGAACTACCACCGCTGCCGATATTGAGTACACTGCCAAAATATAATCAAATTCAGACAAACGCCGACGACACGCCATGGCCAAAATCCACCGTTTCCACGTCGATCAATTCGAGTACGACAACCTGTCGCAACCTGCCGTGGCACTGATGCTGGAAACCCAGCGCAACGACAGTGAGTCCGCCGAACACAAACATCGCAAGGGGCAACTGGTCGTGGCTTATTGCGGAGGCATTGTGTGTACGGTGGAAGATGGCGTGTGGATGGTCCCGTCAGGGTTCGGCGTCTGGATTCCGGGAGGGGTCGCCCACAGCAACCGCGTCACGGCCAACGGGCAGGTCTGTTTTTTATTCGTGGAACCCGGCGCCGCGTCGCTTCCCGATCGCTGCTGTACGCTGGCGCTATCGCCACTGATCCTGGAACTCATCCTCCACCTGAGCGGCCAGGTCCAGGATTACCCCGCCCATTCGCGCATTGCACGGCTGGCCAACGTACTGCTGGAAGAACTCGAACTGGCGCCCACGGAACAGCTTTACCTGCCTTTGCCCGCCTCGAACCAGCTTCGCACAATCGCCCGGGCGCTGGCGCAAGAGCCTTCCAACCGCGCCACCATGGCCAGTTGGGCACGGCATGTGGCCATGAGCGAACGCTCCCTGGCCCGCCTGATAAAAAGCGAAACCGGGCTTACCTTCGGTCAATGGCGCAAGCAATGGCAGATCATCGTCGCGTTGCAAAGCCTGGCCGAGGGGCAGTCGGTGCAGAGAACCGCTGAAGCGCTCGGCTACGAGTCAGTCAGCTCGTTCATCACCATGTTTCGCAAGACCTTGGGCACCTCACCGGCACGTTATCTGCGCAATACCACGCTACGGCAATGAGCCGGGAGGGGCCTCAGCGCCATCGTGGAGTTGGAAATCGAGATGGCTGCGTACGATGAGCTTCTGATTCAGTGACATCAAAGACGCGTTCCGGCAACGGAGGCTCGGCCAAGCTCTCTACACCTTCTTACCTTCACAAGCTCGCGAATCAGACATTGCTTGCCTCAGGCCGGCCGATCTTCGGTTTCGTCAATGAATTTCAGGATGCTGACGCCGCCGCGCAGGATGTCGTCGGCGATGGCCTTGCGAGCCTTCGATGGTTTTTTGTCCCTGAGCGCATCCAGCAGCACCAGGTGTTCGTCGGCACCAATGTAGGAGTTGTGGCCGTAGGTGTAGAACAGATTCAGGATAGGCCCCATGGAGACCCACAAACCCTCGATCTGGGCGGTGAGCATGTCCATGCCCGACAGCCTGTAGAGCGTGAAGTGAAACTCGCGGTTGTGATGCATGGCCGCCAACCCGTCGTTCTTTCGATCGGCTTCCTCGAACAGCTTGTGCAGCTCCAGAAGCCTGGCCAAGTCGGCATCGGTCACATTGTGCGTGGCCATTTCGGCGGCCAGACCTTCCAGCGCAATGCGAATGGTACGAACCTCCAGATACCGCGCCCGGGTCAATGCCGGCACCGTTGCAAACCGGCCAGAGCGAAGCTCCAGGCCGCGCTCGCTGACAAGCCGAAGGCAGGCCTCACGCACCGGTGTGACACTGGTCCCCAGTCGCTCTGCAAGATCTTGCATGACCAACCGTTCCCCTGGTTTGAAGTTTCCAGCGATCAGTCCTTCGCGAATCGAAAAGTACGCCCGAGCCGAAAGGTTGCCTTGCTCCAAGGGTTGAATCTGCACAGTTAGCTCCTGATATTGGCGGTCCCGAGAAGTGGCATGACGGTTTCCGCCCCCCCTACGCGATAAGACGCCACTTATAACATATAGGCACTTGGGTGCCGACAATCGCCAGTACCGAAGGCAGGTGTCAGCCCGCCTTCGGTCAGTGGCTGATAGCGCGGCTACACCAGCGTTTTCAAGACGTCCTCAATCACCCCAAGGGACTCATCCAGTATCTCCCGGGTGTGCGCGGTAGACAGGTACAGCCGCTTGAGTTGCATCGGCTGGAAGATATAACGCTTCTCGATCAGGCGTTGACGGAACGCCATATCGAGCGCGTCATCATTGCGCAGCAGATCGGTGTATTGGCAGTACGGTCCCTCGAAAAAATACAGCAGCCAGGCCGAACCATAACCTGCACTCTGTGCCGCAATGCCCAGGCGCTGAACGATGGCATCCAGTTGCGCGCGCATATAGTCGCCGAGTTCGAACAAGCGCTCGTAGGTCCCGGGGCGCGCCAGTTCTTCAAGGGTGGCCTGCACCGCCGCCAGCGTTGAAGGCGTGCCATTGCAGGTGCCGCCCATGAACACGCCCTTGGGGCCGGTCATGCCGATCAGGTGCATCAGCTCTCGTTTGCCCGCAATGAATCCTACGGGATAGCCGGACGAGGCGGCCTTGCCAAAGGTGGCCAGGTCCGGGGTCACGCCCACGATTGACTGGTAGCCGCCCAATGCATGCCTGAAACCGGTAATCACCTCGTCGAAGATGAGCACGACGCCATGGGTTAGCGTCAGGCTGCGCAGGTCCTTGAGGAAAGCATCCGTTGCGGCCACCGCCCCCATGTTGTGGGCGATGGGCTCGACGATGATGGCGGCCACCTCTCCCGGATGAGCCTTGAGGTATCGCTCGACCGCCTCCGCATCGTTGTAAGGCAGGACGGCGGTGTACTCGGCAGCCGCGTGCAGAATACCGTCGGACATCGGGTCGAACAGACCGATCCTGTCTCTGGCGGTCTGTCCGTTCATGGCGACGTAATCGTGCCAGCCATGGTATCCGCCCTGGAACTTGATGATCCGTTTGCGCCCTGTGGCCGCGCGGGCAAGCCGCAGGGCGTGATAGGTCGCCTCCGACCCGCTGTTGCAGAACGCAATCTGTTCGGCACAGGGAATGTACCGGACCAGCGTCTCGGCCACTTCGACTTCCAGATCGGTAATGCCTGCGCCCATCAGGTCCATGCGCTGCGCAACTTCAAAAACCCGATCACGAATGGCCGGATGCCCGTGCCCCAACACATGAGCGCCGAACCCGCAGTGAAAGTCGGTGTGGCGATGACCATCGGCATCGAAGAGGTAGGCACCTTCGGCGCGCACAAACGCGTAGGGTTGTCCGAGCTTGCGGCTGGGGCTCAGATGACCGCCTGGCAGCACTTTTTCCGCGCGGGCATACCACGCTTGATTAGCCGACATGGCGCTGCCCCTTGCCTGAAAGGCTGGTCAACGCTTCGCGGGTGACCGCTTCGATGCCCGCCGCGTCCAGTCGGTAATGCCTGTACAGGTGGGTCGGCGGAGCGATAAGGCTGTACTCGTCATGGATACCATGGCGTACCAGGCGTACACCGGCGCCCTCATCGGCCAGCACTTCGGCCACGGCACCGCCCAGACCGCCAAGGACGTTATGTTCCTCAACGGTGATCAGCAGATTCGTCCCGCCGGCAGCGTTCAAGATCGCCTCGCGGTCGATGGGCTTGAGGGTGTGCATGTCGATGACGCCGACCGCGATACCGCTGTCAGTCAGCGCCTTGGCTGCCTCCAGAGTTGGGTGCAGCATGCCGCCGGTGGCAATCAGGGTGACGTCACGGCCGACCGAATGCACGATGGCTTTGCCAAACGCGAAGGTGACATCGTCTGGGTAGACAATGGGCTCCTGGCCGCGTCCGATACGGAAATAGATCGGCTGCGGATGATGAATCGACGCACGAATGGCGGCCGCCAGTTGCGGGCCGTCTGCCGGGGCGACCACGGTGAGGTCGGCGATGCTGCGCATGATCGCGATGTCCTCGGTGGCATGGTGCGAGGTGCCGTAAAAGCCGAGGCTGATGCCGGTGTGATGGCCGATCAGACGCACCGGCAATGCCGAGTAAGCCACATCCATACGGATCTGCTCACAGCACAACAGCGCCAGGAATGACGCAAAGGTGGCCACGAACGGCATGGTCCCGGTGGTGGCGATGCCGGCCGCGGCACTCACCATATTCTGCTCGGCAATGCCAAACTGGATGAACAGCTCCGGATGCTTCTCGGCGAAGCGGTTCAGGCCGTTGGAGTATTGCAGGTCGGCCGTCCCGACGGCGATCGGGTGGCCGTCGGCGACCAGGTCCAACAGCCCTTCCGAAAGATAATCAAGCCCCGGATTGATGGCGTTCAGTTGGCGGTACTGCCAACTCTTGGGGTTGACCGGCGCACTCATTGAACACCTCCATTGGCTTTGATTTCTTCGATTGCCAGCACTTCATCTTCCGGCGCGAGCCAGCCCAGGTGCCATCCGGGTTCGGTTTCCATGTACTCCACCCCCTTGCCTTTGGCGGTGATTGCGATCACGCAGACCGGACGCTCCCGCGCAGGCTCGGCTTTCAACTCCCGAAACAACGTCGCGACAGCGGCTACGTCATGGCCGTCCACCTCCCTGACATCCCAGCCAAAGGCTCGCCATTTATCGGCCAGAGGTTCGATACCCACCACGTCATCGACCTTGCCATCGAGCTGGTAGCCATTGCGATCGACGATGGCGATCAGGTTGCCGGTCTTGTGGTGCGCAGCCGCCAATGCCGCTTCCCAGACCTGGCCCTCTTGCATCTCGCCATCGCCCAGCAGCACGTAGACGTCGAATGCATTGCCCCGCAGGCGCCCGCCCAGTGCCATGCCCAACCCGCCCGACAGGGCATGACCGATGGACCCCGAGCTGAAATCCACACCCGGCACCTTGCGCATGTCCGGGTGATCCCCCAGTGGGCTGCCCAGCCGGGTGTAGTCATCGAGCCAGGCCTTGTCGAAGAAATCCCAGTCGGCCAGCAACGGATAGAGCCCCACAGCGGCGTGGCCCTTGCCCATCAGAAACCGGTCGCGCCCGAGCCACTTCGGCTCACCGCGCTTGAGGCGCAGGGCGTCGTAGTACAGCGCGGAAAAAATCTCGGCACAGGAAAACACCGAGGTGTAGTGGCCGACCTTGGCGATGGAAATCAGCCGCACCGTCTCAAGGCGCACGAACAGTGCGCGCTCTTTCAGACGAGCGATCTGCTCGGGCGTCAACGGCGTTACGGGATCACGAACCGCAAGATTTGCAGCGGGCATGAGGGCACTCCTGAGTGGGTTGATCGAGGCCTGACGCGGCCTTCTTCTTACAACTTATAAGTTATATTTTGTAGAATCAAGCATCGATCGAGGTTTTTATTTTTTCTCGCCGAGGGCTTGCGTGACGTCCATTTCGATGTCAATCATATAAGTTATAAGTGATCAGTAACGCTCAACGAGGCTTTTCATGATGCAGGAAACCACCCCTCCCCTAACCGAACTGGCCCGCACGGACGTGCGCTTCCACCTGCATTCGCAGACCAATCTGCGGGCGCACCAACAACACGGCCCGCTGGTTATCGAGCGAGGGTCAGGGATATACGTGACGGACGAACATGGCCGGGACTACATCGAAGGGATGTCGGGCCTGTGGTGTGCCGGGCTTGGTTTCTCCAATCCCCGGCTGGTGCAGACGGCACAACGCCAGATGGCGATGCTGCCCTACTACCACACCTTCAATCATCGCGTGCCGAACGTGGTCGCACAGTTGGCCGAGCGCATCGCCAGCCTGGTGCCGTTCGAACAGCCGAAGGTGTTCTTTGCGTGCTCGGGCTCGGAAGCCAACGACTCGATGGTCAAGCTCGCCTGGGCGTACCATCGTGCTCGCGGCAATGACGGCAAGCGCAAGGTCATTGCCCACCAGAAGGGCTTCCACGGCTCGACGGTGATGGGGGCCAGCCTGTCGGGGCTACCCAACATGCATGCAGCGTTCGGCCTGCCGTTGGAAAACAGCGTACTGCATGTGCAATGCCCACACTTCTATCGCCATGGCATCGCGGGCGAAAGCGAAGCGCAGTTCACCGAACGCCTGCTGCGGGACCTGGAGCAGCGCATCGAAGCGGAAGGTGCCGACACCATCGCCGCGTTCATTTCGGAACCGGTGATGGGGGCCGGTGGTGTGATCGTGCCACCGCCCGGTTACTTCGCCGGCGTCCAGGCGCTGCTGAAAAAGCACGACATCCTGTTCCTCGCCGACGAGATCATCTGTGGGTTCGGCCGTACCGGTCGCTGGTTCGGCCACCAGACGCTTGGGTTTACCCCGGACATGATGGCCTGCGCCAAGAGCCTGTCATCGGGTTATCAGCCCATTTCCTGTGTAGTGGTTGCGGGAAATGTCTACCAGGTCATTGAAGAGCAGAGCCAGCAACTGGGTGGTTTTGGCCACGGCTTTACCTACTCGGGCCATCCGGTGGCAGCCGCCGTGGCCCTGGAAACCCTGACCATCTATCAGGAAATGCACCTGCCGCAACGCACCGAAGAGCTTGGCCGCCTGCTGCACCAGCAACTGGAACCGCTGCTCGCGCACCCGCTGATCGGCGAGGTTCGTGGCATTGGCCTGGTGGCAGGCCTGGAACTGGTCGTAGACAAACACACCCGTGCCGCCTTCCCCCGCGAAATCGCCATCGGCGTACAGGTCGAACGGGCAGCCCGTGAACAAGGGCTGATTGTGCGCAACATGGGTGATTCCATCGCCCTTGCGCCGCCTTTCATCATCAGCGCCGAGGAGATCGTCGAGCTGGTCGCCCGCCTGACGCGCGCACTGGATGCCGTCGCCCTGGCCAACGGGTTGTCACTGTGATGAACGCCAAGGCCGCTCTCTCTCAAACCACCCTGCCCTTGATCGAGTTCAACGGTGTTCAGAAAAGCTATGACGGCAAGACGCTGGTCATCAAGGATTTGAACCTGGCCATCAGCCGTGGCGAATTCCTGACCCTGCTGGGCGCCTCGGGCTCCGGTAAAACCACGACGCTGATGATGCTCGCCGGTTTCGAGACCCCGACCCGCGGCGAAATACTCATGGGTGGCACGCCGATCCAGAAAAAACCGGCCCATCAGCGGGGCATGGGCATGGTGTTCCAGAACTACGCCCTGTTCCCCCACATGAGCGTCGAGGAAAACCTTGCCTACCCGCTGAAGATGCGTGGCCTGAATCGCTCGGCCCTGCAAGCCAAGGTCAAGCGAGCCATCGACATGGTGCAATTGCACGGCATGCAGCAACGGCGCATCACCGAGCTTTCCGGAGGCCAGCAGCAACGCGTGGCGCTGGCCAGGGCGATGGTCTTCGAACCGGAAGTCATTCTGATGGACGAGCCTCTGGGCGCGCTGGACAAGAACCTGCGCGAACACATGCAGTACGAGATCAAGCAACTGCACAAATCCCTGGGCGTCACCGTCGTGTACGTGACGCACGACCAGAGTGAAGCACTGACGATGTCGGATCGGGTCGCCGTCTTCCATGAGGGAGACATCGCTCAGATCGGCTCGCCGACTGCGCTGTACGAACACCCGGAAAACGCCTACGTCGCCAACTTCATCGGCGAGAACAACGTGCTGGTCGGCACCGTCCGACATCGCGACGGGCAGACCTGTGAAGTGACCCTTGAAAACGGCCTGCACGTCACCGGCTCCGCTAAAGCGCTCAAGGGCCTACGGCCCGAACGGGTTGAATTGGTCATCCGTCCGGAGAACATCCGCCTGGGCCCGGTGACCAGCATGCCCTGGCAGGCCACGGTGATCGACAGCATCTACCTCGGAGACCATCTGCGGGTGCATCTGCGCCTTGGCCATCAGCAAGCGCTGATTGTGAAAGTCGCCAACAACGCGTTTTTCAAACAGCTGCGACCCGGCCAGGCGACCGGCTTTGACTGGAGTACCGACGACGCCCATCTATTCGAACTGAGCTGACCCACCGCTGCACCCGACAACGATAAGTCTCGACAACAATAACGATCCGAGAGGCAACCATGCACACCATCCCTAGCACCGTTTAGTTCGTCACTGCCCGTTTGTGAACCTTTGCTTCCTTTTACATCCTCAAACAGCAGGAGGGACCAACATGTCCTCGATATTCCGTCGCACCGCACTGGTCTGTTCGATTTGCGCCACCACCCTACTTGCCAGCCACGCGGCCCTGGCCCGTGACCTGACCGTCGTCGGCTTTGGGGGCGCCACCCAGGAAGCCTTCGACAAGGCCTACTTCAAGCCCTACGCCGCACTCAGCGGCAAGCCGGTGGTGCAAGACACCTACGACGGCGGCATCGCCAAGCAGAAAGCCATGGTCCAGGCTGGCAACCCCACCTGGGACGTGGTCCAGATGGACGAGAACGAAATGACCCTGGCCTGCGAGCAAGGCCTGCTGGAGCCCCTCGATCACAGCAAGCTGAGCAGCGCCGCCGACATCCCGACAGACAAGTTCGCTCCGTGCGGGGTCGGCGCCATCGTCTGGTCGGAAGTCATGACCTATGACAACAAGAAATTCGCCAACGAGGGTCCGAAAACCTGGGCCGATTTCTGGAACGTGAAGAAATGGCCCGGCAAGCGCGGCCTGCGCAAACAGGCACGCATGACCCTGGAAATCGCCCTCATGGCCGACGGCGTCAAGCCTGCCGATGTCTACACGGTACTGGCGACCAAGGCCGGACAGGATCGGGCCTTCGCCAAGCTGGATGAAATCAAGCCGTACATCCAATGGTGGGAAACCGGCGCTCAACCCCTTGAGTGGTTGTCCTCAGGCAGCATTGCGGTCACAGCCGCCTACAACGGTCGCATCGCCATCGCCAACCAACAGGGCGCGCATTTTCCACTGATCTGGAACCAGCAGCTCTACAGCATGGATTACTGGACCATCATCAAGGGCACGCCGAACCTTGCCGGCAGCTACGCACTACTCGACTACATGCTCAGCCCCAAAGCCCAGGGCGCCTTCACCCAAGCCATTCCCTACGGCATCGTCAACAGCAAGGCCCAGGCCGCACTGGACAAGCAGACGCTGAGCAACCTGCCCACGGCCCCCGCCAACCTGGAAAACGCCCTTCTGCTCGACACACCGTTCTGGGTCAACTACGAGGAAGACCTGATGGCGCGCTTTACCAACTGGGCGGCGAAGTAAGTCCAGCCCTTGCCTGAATGGCGGCTTCGTTCGCGCGAAGCCGCTGACATGAATTCCGAGGTCAGTCGATATGTCCGCCCCTGCGCTGGATTCACTAGCAAGCGCTCATCAGAAGTCGAGCAGACAAAAACGTCTCGTCTCTGTGCTGCTGTTGTTACCCCTGTTGATCTACACCGCTGTCTTCTTCGTTCTTCCCATCGGCATGATGCTGTATCGCGCCGTCAGTAACCCGGAGCTGATCCAGGCCTTCCCTCGCACGGTCCAGGCACTGGAGCAGCAAACCCCCAGCGATGCTCAAGGCCTGCCGGGCGATGCGGTGTTCGAAGCGATCGAGCAGGACTTTATCCACGTCGAGAATATGGGCGTCATGGGTGAAGCGGCACGGCGCATGAACTACGAAAACAGTGGTTACCGTTTCCTGATCACAGCCACTGCCCGCCGTTACCAGTGGCCCGCCAAACAGCAACCCGTCAGCGGTGAATCATCGCGTGCGCGCCTGACCGCCATCGACCCACGCTGGTCCACGCCAGAGCTTTGGCAGGCGTTCGAACGGGCGTCACCGGCCTACACGTCCTATTACCTGCTCAGCGCCCTTGATCTTGAGCGAACGGCCCACGGCATCCAGCGCGTGGCCCCGGACAAACGGGTCTATCTGGACCTTACCTTCAAGACGTTGAAGATTGCCTTTGTCGTCTCCGTCTTGTGCCTGCTGCTGGGCTTTCCCTTCGCCGTGTTGCTGGTAAAAGCTTCCCGCCCCTTTCAGATGCTGTTGATCCTGGCGGTGATGTTGCCCTTCTGGACGTCGCTACTGGCGCGGACCACAGCCTGGATCGTGGTGCTGCAAGAGAAAGGTATCGTCAACACCCTTCTGCTGAAACTGGGGCTGATCGAGCAACCGTTGCCAATGATCTTCGATGCCCTGGGGGTCTACATCGTCATGGTCCATATCCTGCTGCCCTTCACCGTGCTGCCGTTGTACAGCGTCATGAAAGGCATTCCGGTCCACTACATGCGCGCCTCGCAATCCCTCGGCGCTCATCCGGTTCGCGGCTTCCTGCACGTGTACCTGCCCATGACGCTCACAGGTATCGGCTCCGGCACGCTGCTGACATTCATCGTCGCGGCTGGCTACTACGTCACGCCTACTCTGGTAGGCAGCGCACGGGAGCAGATGCTCGGCTATTTCATCGCCTTCTACACCAACACCACAGTCAACTGGGGCATGGCCTCGGCACTGGGCCTGGTGCTGATCCTCTGCGTCATGGCGATCTACCTGGTCGCTGCACGGTTGGTGGGCATCCGCCAGATCGCCGGACTCAAATAATTGGGGAAACCTATGAATCATTTCACCTTGTGTTTCGTTGGCCGTAATCTGATGCGCCTGTTCGGGATCGTCATGATCGTATTCATGATCGCGCCTTTACTGGCCGTGGTGCCTATATCGTTCAGCAGCGGCACATTCCTGTCCTATCCCCTGCCGGGGCTATCCTTGCGCTGGTATGAGAAGGTCTTCAGTGCCGGCCCCTGGCTTCAGGCGTTGCGCAACAGTCTGTTGGTCGGTTGTGCCGCGACGCTGCTGGCCACGTTGCTGGGGACACTTGCGGCGCTGGCATTCGCCCGACGCAACCTACCCGGCGCCACCAACGTATTGGCGCTGCTGATTTCGCCAATGATCATTCCACCGGTGATTTCCGGGCTGGGCATGTATTTTCTGTTTGGACAGTTGGGCCTGACAGGCACTCTGACCGGGATGATCCTGGCCCATACCGTATTGGCGACCCCCTTCGTCCTGATCAACGTTGCCGCCAGCCTGCAAGGCCTGGACATGAGTCTGCTCAGGGCCGCGGCAATGTCAGGGGCATCGCCCGTGCGCGCGTTCATCAATGTCGGCCTGCCGATCATTGCACCAGGGGTGATCTCGGGGGCGCTGTTTGCATTCATGACGTCGTTCGACGAAATCGTCGTCGTGCTGTTCATCGGCGGCCCCGGCCAGCGCACGCTGCCACGACAAATGTTCGACGGCATCCGTGACACCATCGATCCATCGATTGTCGCGATGTCATCGTTCCTGCTGGTCGTGGGCCTCGCAGGCCTGCTGACCACGACCTGGCTCTCGATGCGCTCAAGCAGAACACTGAATCAATCGGTAGCCTGATATCCAGCGGCCACGAACGCTTTCACAGCAGCCGGCATGACATGAGCCGGCAATACCTTCAGGAGCAACATCCATGTACATCGTCACAGGCGGAACCCAAGGCATCGGCGCCGCAACCGTGGAAAAACTGGTCAGCCTCGGCCATCCGGTGGTGTTCACCGGGCGCGACCAGTCGGCAGGCACCCAGCGGGCCGCAAGCCTGCCCAACTGCACCTTCGTCGCGGGCGACGTATCGAATGAAGACGAGTGCCGCAACGTCGTAGCAATAGCGCTGCAATTGGGCAACGGCAAACTGGCGGGGCTGGTCAACAACGCAGGCATGTCGGGGCGCAAAGCGTTTATCGAAACCACCCAACAGGAGTGGGATACGTTGTTCGCCGTCAATACCCGCTCGGCCTTTTTCTATACCAAACACGCGTTGCCGGGTCTGATCGCAGGCCGGGGCGCTGTCGTGAACGTCTCCTCCATCGCTGGAAAGACCGGAGAGCAAGGGCTCGCCACCTACTGCGCGAGCAAGGCCGCCCTCCTCGGCCTGACCCAGGCGCTGGCCCTGGAGTACGGTGGGCAGGTGCGTTTCAACGCTGTCTGCCCCGGACAGATCGCCACGCGCATGATGGATAAAATCGTCAATGACGAAGCCCGGCTAGCGGCGCTGACCGCCAGGATTCCAGAAGGACGCCTGGCGTCCGCCAGGGAAGTCGCGGAGGCCATCTGCTGGTTGCTTTCACCGGGCGCAAGCTACGTCAACGGTACGACCCTCACGGTCGATGGCGGTGAAACAGCCGGCTTGCTCACGCCTGAATCCTGATCGTTTCCACCGTCCATCCTGAGTGACGGTCGATGTTAGACCGTCGCTGTTTGGCCCCACGATGGCCAAGCAGGCTCGCAAGACGATGGCGACTGACAGCCCCTTCACATCATCGTCACGCAACCGCCGTTGCAGCCGCTCTGGAACGCCAGGCAAAAGCCAGCACCATCAACAGCCCCAGACCCGCCATGGCCGCGCCGGCCAGGGAAATCGCCGGATAACCCAGCCCGGCATTGATCACCGCTCCGCCCAGCGCCGCACCTATCGCGTTGCCGAGGTTGAAGGCACCGATGTTCACTGCCGAGGCCAGATTGGGCGCGTCCTTGGCGGCTTCCATGACGCGCATCTGTAGCGGCGGCACCAGGGCGAAGCTGGCGATCCCCCATATCAGGATGGCCACGGCGGCCGGCAGTGGCCAACGCATCAGGACGGTGAACGCCAGCAAGACGAGAATCAGCACGCTCAGCGAAGCGATCAGGGTGCGGTCTATCGAGCGGTCGGCGGCCTTGCCACCCCACATGTTGCCCAGCGTCAACCCCACACCGAACAACACCAGCATGGAGGTGATGTAAGCGGTGGACCCGTGGGTCTCGTTGCTGAGGATCGGTGCGATGTAAGTGAAGACGGTAAACATTGCACCCGAGCCGACGACAGTCAGGGCCAACGCCCCCAGCACCGGGCCACGGCCCAGTACCCGAATTTCAGCCAGCACACCGACGCCTTGCGGCATTTTCAAGTTAGGCAAGGCGAACCACAACGCGGCCATGGTCAGCCCGCCGAGGCCGGTGATACCCCAGAATGCCGTGCGCCAGCCGAACAGTTCGCCAAACCAGGTGGCCAGCGGCACTCCGCCGATGGTCGCCAGGGTCAGGCCCATGAACATTGCCGCAACCGCCCCGGCACGTTTCTCCGGGGCAACCACGCTGGCGGCGACGATGGAGCCAACGCCAAAGAAGGCACCGTGGTTCAGTGAGGTCACCACCCTGGCGACCATGAGGCTGTAGTAATCGGTCGCCAGGGCTGACATCAGATTACCCAGGGTGAAAATCGCCATGAGCCCGATCAGCAGATAGCGCCGGGGGATCCTGCCGGTGGTCAGGGTCATCAACGGCGCGCCGAGCAGTACGCCCAGGGCATAAGCACTGACCAACAGTCCGGCGGCAGGAATGGAAACACCGAGATCCGCAGCGATGCCCGGTAACATGCCCATGGGGGCGAACTCGGTAACGCCGATGCCAAAGGCACCGATGGCGAGTGCAACAAGTGGTGGATTGATACGCATGGAAGGCTCCTCATCTATGCTGCGAATGCTACGATCCTGTCTTTTCAGGCGGTAGATAGCATTTTTGGCAATCACCTTTGCGTAAGAGGCACAAATGGACTTCAACGGCAGATCAGGTGAAATGAGCGTGTTCGCCACCGTGGCGCAGGAAGGCAGCCTGTCAGCCGCCGCGCGTGCATTGGGGCTGACACCCTCGGCGGTCAGCCGGATCATCGCGCGTGCCGAGCAACGCCTGGGTACCCGCCTGCTGTTACGCACCACCCGAGCGATCACCTTCACCGCCGAGGGCGAGGCTTTCCTGCGCGGCGCCCGGCGTATCCTGGCCGACATGGATGAGGTCGAAGAAGCGATCGCCGACCAGGGCGTACCCAGGGGCCGTTTGCGGGTCAGTGCCGCCCTTGGCCATGGGCGGCTGGCCATCGTTCCTTTGGTGGCAGCATTCAGCGCTCGCTACCCGAACATCGTCGTCGATCTCACCCTCGGCGATGAAGTCGTCGACATTCTCGGCGGCCAGGCCGACGTGGCGGTACGCTTCGGCCATCTGCCGGACAGCCCGCTGACCGCGCGCAGGATCGGCGACACCGGCCAGGTCGTGGTGGCATCGCCCGAGTACCTGCAGCGCCACGGCATCCCCCAGGAGCCGGAAGACCTGCTACGACACAATTGCCTACGCTTCAACTTCCGGCGTGCCGAACCCAACTGGCCGTTCATCCGCGACGCAAGGGAGTTTTCCCTGAAGGTCAGCGGCAACATCGAATGCAGCAGTGGTGAAGCGCTGGCACAACTCGCACGAGTGGGTGCCGGAATTGCCCGTATCGGCGAGTTCAGCGTGAGCGAGGACCTGCAGCGCGGTGACCTGATACCGCTATTGGAAGCCTGGAACCCAGGCGACCGAGAACCGATTCACGTGGTGTTCGTAGGGGGCTCGGCAATGCCGGCGCGGGTGCGGGTGTTCGTGGATTTCCTGCTGGAGCATCACCGGATGTGAGCGGTGGCGTCACCGGGCGAGACGTATGACTAAATAGGAAACTTGGGAATTTCAACGCAAAAAAGTCTGCTAGCCTCATTGTGACCGTGGATCACCGAAACCTGGTTACAGGTAAGCAAAGGCGGTGCATTCGTGGTTTCCAGTCGGCACAGCGGGACGTGTTCACGTCATGGTGGCGTCGAGTCCTGGCTATAGCACCACGGCAGATGGAAGAGGTTCCCATGTCCAACGAGTACTCAGTCTATTGCCGAGACGGTACCTACTACATTCGCGACTTGAAAGGTAATCGCTGGACCGTGCAGGCAAGGTACGGAACCCGGGAGCTTAGCGATGGCTCGCCTATCGATCCGTACGAAGAAATCTTGCTGAAAGATGACCGGTCGATCGTGCGTGTCATCCCCAAGGCGGGCGGCGCCCCGACCTACGGACGTTTTTCCAACTACAAGAATGCCTCATCCGGAAAAATCACCAAACGCAGGATTCGAGCCGTCAATCACGGGCTGATGAACTTCGTGCTGCTGCAAGGTTCCTGGGCTTGGCTTGTGCCCTACGAGGGCAAGAAACAACCGCAGATGCACGATCTGATGCATGGCTTCGTCGGCAAACGCATACACACTAAAAAAATGAAAGCTGCGACATTGGAAGAAGTGGGCGAGGAACTATCCGCAACGCAGTACGCTCGCAAGGGCGGGGTGCTCACCTTCAACAAGGGACATTCAGCGATTCGGTACGACTGGTGCCATCTGGTAGGTCATGGGCTGCTTGGCAAAGACATTGCGGGCAACATCGTCGCTGCAACCACGTACCAAAACTCGGAACAGCTGATTCTCGAAAGCGTCCTGCATGACTACCGAATGGAGAAAATGATGTTGAAAGTCGAAGCCAAGCTGGCATACGGCTGGAAACACCTGGCGGAATCCATCTGGTTCAGGGTCATGCTGAACGGCGACACCATCTACTCACGAACCATGGACGCAAGACGGGCCACCAAACCAGACTTCAATGAGTACACCGAAGTCTCGACGGATATGCGGCGTCAGTTGAACCGTGGGCTCAAAAAGCATTACTCGGGCGACGACATGACCATGGAAACCTTCGAAGCCATCAGCAACAAGTTGGGAATCGTTGACCCGTCATCGTCCACCGGTCTCTGGAAGTCTCTTATGGAGACAATCCGCGGAGAGGACGAACTCGCTGCGGACTTGGAAGACTGAACGTTCGAGGGGGCCCCAGCATAGCGCCGATGGTCAACAGGGGCTGTCTCAAGCCCCTGACGACCGTGAACTCCACTGCAACCTATCCCTGCGCAAACGATTTCATGAGCTGCATGTCGGCCGTCTTATGGCTAGGCGGCTCGACGCTGTATCACTCTGCAACCAGGAGCCTCTTCAAGACCATCCATGACCGGCATCATGAAGTCAGTGATAATCAAGGCTGGACGTTCTCTTTCCAGCACTTCGAGCCCTTTTTGACCATTGCTGGCTTTTACGACCATGAAGCCCTCGTCCTCTAACGCAAAACTGAGGGTGTCAGTGGACAGGTCCGAGTTCCCTGGAGCAGCGCGTCGAATCCTTCGATTCCGCTTTGAAGGCGTGACTGAATGGAAAGTTGGCCAGAGAGTCGCTCGCCTTGGGCCGATACGACTCCACTGACAACGCCCAACCGGTGCCTGCAGTTTCTTCAATAAACGCTCAAAACAAGGCATCCAATACCCGGTAATAGCTGATCCCGGCAGCAAGATAAAGCCGCTGCAACGCATGAAACGGAATTCGCCGCAGTGGCATGGCCGGGAATGGGAAGTCCTGCGTCGCCCCTGAGAGCTTCGCGGCCAGATGCTTGCCTAACGCCGTGGACAGGGCGATGCCGCGGCCGTTGTAGCCGAGCAAGACTGACAGCCCCGGTGCCGGATCATGCACATGCGGAAGAAAGCTTTGCGTCAGGGCGACCCGACCACTCCAGCGGTACTCGACAGGCACCTCCGCCACTTGCGGAAACAACGCCCCCAGCGAACGCTCCAGGTGCGCCCAGTCACGCTGCCGGGAAGGCTCCGAAAACGGCCCCCGCCCTCCCAGAAGCAAACGCCCCTGGGCATCTTGCTTGAAGTAGAGCAGCAAACGGCGTGAGTCCGAACAGACCTCGCCACCGGGCAGGATGGTCTTGCGGATCGCCGGCGGGAGCGGACGGGTCGCGATGATGAAGCTGTTGGCCGCGACGACGGTCTGGCGCAACCCGGGCCACAGGTCGTCGGTATAGCCATCGGTGGCCAATAACACCCGTTGCGCACTGACCTTGAATCCTTGCGCAGTGGACAACAGCCAGCCTGATCGCTGCCGCTGCAGCCCCGTGACGCGGCTGTGGCCGTGGATCATTGCGCCCTGCCCCACTGCGGCCTTCGCCAGGCCACGGGCGTAACTCAATGGGTGCAAGCTGCCGGCCCGTGGATCGACCCACCCCCCCAGGTAATTCTCGGTACCGATACGTTGGCTGACCGCGGCCCGGTCCAACAGCTCCACCTTGACGCCCCGGCGTTGCCATTGCGCGGCGCGCTGCTCGATGGTCTTCATCGCAGTCGTTGAACAGGCCGGTTGAATCCAGCCTTTGCGGGTGGCATCACACTCGATCCCGTACTGGCGAATCAGCGCAAACACTTCGTCAGCGGCTGACCCGGCCGCCTCGATCATCGCTTCGGCACGGGCCGGGCCGAACTTGGCGAGCAATTGATCCGGGTCGAACTTCAGCCCAGGAATCACCTGCCCGCCGTTGCGCCCCGAGGCCCCCCAGCCTGGCTCCCCGGTATCCAGCACACAGACGCTGACACCCGCTTCGGCCAATCGTAAAGCCGTCACCAGACCGGTATAGCCAGCCCCCACGATGGCCACATCCACTTGCTTGTCTTCGGCCAAGGCCGGCGTTTGCACCGCCGGTGTGGCAGTCGCGGCCCAGAGCGAGGCCGGCAGTTGCGGGGCGAAAGGTGCATTCATGCCGGCACCTCCCCGCTGTGATTGAGCAGTCGGCGAAGAAAGTCCTGTGTGCGAGGATGCGTCGGCGTACTCAGTACTTCCCCGGCAGGTCCTGACTCGACGATCTTGCCACTGTGAAGAAAACAGACCTTGTCGGCGACGTCTCGAGCGAAGGCCATTTCGTGGGTCACCACGATCATGGTCATGCCCTCATTGGCCAGATTGCGCATCACCGCCAACACTTCGCCGACCAACTCCGGATCGAGCGCCGAGGTCGGTTCGTCGAAGAGGATCGCCTGGGGGTTCATCGCCAACGCCCGGGCGATGGCGACACGTTGCTGCTGCCCCCCGGACAGTTCGTCCGGGTAGGCATTCATCCGATGGGACAAGCCGACCTTTTCCATCAGCGCCTCGGCATTCTTGCGCGCCGCCTGAGGGTTCTCCTTCTTTACGTAGATCGGCCCTTCCATAACATTTTCCAGGGCCGTGCGGTGCGGGAACAGATTGAAGCGCTGAAAGACCATCGCCACCCGAGTGCGAATGTCGTGGATGTTCCTGGCATTGCGGTCGACACGTTCATCGCCGACCAGGACCTCGCCCTGGTCATAACTTTCCAAGCCATTGATACAGCGCAGCAACGTGGACTTCCCCGACCCCGAAGGGCCAATCAGGCACACCACTTCACCGCTCTTGACCTGCAAATCGATGCCTTCGAGGACCGGCACGCTGCCGTAACGCTTGTGAATGCCCTTGATCTCGATCATGACGTTCTCCGGGTGCTGAAGCGTGCTTCCAGACGGCGCAGCGCAAAGGACAGCGGCAGGCTCATCGCCAGGTAGAGCAATGCCACCAGGGTGTAGACCGTCATGTTTTCGAAGGTCGAAGAGGCGATCAGTTGCCCCGCGCGAGTCATCTCGGCCACGGTGATGGTGGAGACCAGCGACGAGTCCTTGAGCATCATGACCAGGGTGTTGCCGTAAGGCGGCAAGGCGATGCGAAATGCCTGGGGCAGCACCACGCGTCGCATCACCATCGCACCGCGCATACCCAAGGATTCCGCCGCCTCGATCTGCCCTTGCTGGATCGCCTGGATACCGGCCCGGAAGTTCTCCGCCTGATAGGCCGAATAAGCGATTCCCAGGCCAATGACGCCGGCCTGCATCGCAGTCAGTTGAATGCCGAATTCCGGCAGGACGAAATAGATATAAAACAGCTGCACAATGATCGGCAGCCCCCGGATGATGTTCACCACACTGATGGCGAACAACGCGACCGCACGTATTTTCGAGACCATCATCAGGGCCAGGAGCAGGCCGATCAGCGAGCTGAGTACAAACGACCCGGCCGTCACTTGAAGAGTGACCACCGCTCCTTTGAGCAAGATAGGGAGGAAGTCCAACGCATTCTGGAAAATCATAAAAGCTACCCACGGAACAATGAGTGGACCCGCCCGCTACCGCAGGCGGTCGACAAAACCATCAGTTGAGTTTCCACTTCTCGATGATCCGCTCGAGGGAACCATCAGCCTTGATCGCAGCGATGCCTTTGTTGACCTGCTCCAGTGTTGCGTTGTCGCCCTTGCGCACGATCAGGCAAACGTCCCCCATCACCACTGGCTGATAGCTCTGTACCAGGTGCACCTTGTTCTGGGTGCCCTGGGCCAATTGGTAGGCGACGATCGGGCGATCGGCGAAACCCGCCTTGATACGGCCGAGGGCCAGGTCGCGCATCAGATCGGGGATCGAGTCATAGCCACGGACTTCTTTGAAGACACCACGCTTGTTCAGCTCATCGATGAACACGGTGCCGACCTGGGCGCCGACAACCTCGCCGGCAAAATCCTCCATGCGGGTGTACGCGGTCGGGTCGTCGGCCTTGACGATCAGACCCTCGCCATAGGTGAAGACCGGATCGGAATACTGCACCACCTTTTCCCGCGCCGGCGTCCGGAGCATGGCGGCAGAAATCAGGTCGATCTTGTTTGAAGTCAGTGATGGGATCAGCGAAGCGAAGGTGGTCTGCTGGATCTCCACCTCGAAGCCGCCAGCCTTGGCCACCGCCTGCGCGGCGTCGATCATCATGCCCTGGATACTCTGGCTCTTGACGTCGAGAAAGGTGAAAGGAATCCCCGTTGCGGTTGCACCGACCTTGTAGACGGGCTCGGCGACGGCGTTGGCTGAAGCGATGCCAGCAGCCAGGGCAACAACGAACGTGAGTGCACGAAAGCGAGTAAGCATGGCGTATCTCCCATTGGACGCTTTTATTGTCTTAAGTCCGGTAAGGGTTGCCCCATATGGATGGCAGGAGGCTCAAAATGACTGTAAAGCGATTTACAAAAATCGTAAAGAGATTTATAAGTATCGAATATCGATATTCAAAGCGCAGAATATAAGGACTCTCCATGAGCGATAACCCCCATCCGCTGTTCAATCAGTCATTGGAAAAAGGCCTGGCGGTGCTGCGGGCGTTCAACGCAGCCCGGCGCACGATGAACCTGGCGGATATCGCCCAAGCTGCAGATATCAACAAAAGCTCGGCCCAACGCATGATCCATACCCTCGAAGAGCTGGGTTATGTGCGCAAGCACCCGCAGACCAAGCGCTTCCAGTTGACCCCGAAGGTCATGGAGATCGGCTACAACTACTTGGCCGCCGACACACTGGTGGACGTGGCCAACCCGTTCCTTGCCGAGTTGGCACAGGCTACCGGGGAGACGACCAACCTGACCGAACCCGACGGGCTGGACATGGTGTACGTGGCACGCTTCGTGGCGCCGAAATTCATCCCTATCCACATGCCCATCGGCAGCCGGATCCCGATGTACTGCACCGGTTCCGGACGGGCCTTCCTGAGCGCCCTGCCCGACGACGAACTCGTTGCCGCACTGCAAGCCAGCGAGCGCAAACGCCATACCCAGTACACCCTGACCGCGATCGACGACATCATCGAGCAGATCGAGGCCACACGGCGCAGGGGCTACGCCACGAACAAGGAAGAGTTGTTTCTTGGCGACATGTCCATTGCCGCGCCGATCATTGGCAGCCAGGGCCTGCCGGTCGCAGCCGTGCATGTGGTGGTGCCAACGAGTCGCTGGAGCCTGGAGGAAGCCGAGCGCAAGCTGGCGCCCGCGGTGATCGAATGTGCACGGGCGATTCGCTCGTCAATACGAACCCTTTAGCAGATTGACCCCATGGACAGCCACCGTTTCCCTTGCACAACTCCAATTATTACCACCGTCACTTAGAGGGTGGCACTGCGCATACTGGAGGGGGTGATTGAACCCTGGGATAGTTCAACTAGGTGCCTTTCCAACGGAACACGCCGGAACAGGTCGCGGTGTTTGAACGAGAACAGCGCCAACGGTTTGATGGTGCAACTTACCTATCACTCCGGTTGCCGCCAAGGTTCGTGGGTGACTACCACATAAACATCAAACCGGAGCCTTCAGATCCACCCCCAGCGCCTGGGCAAAAGCCTTTACCAAGGGGCTGCGCACAGTGTTGTGACGCAGTATCAGACTGAACGGCGTGACGATGTTGATCAGGTCCGGGCACACTGCGCGCAACTCTCCCCGCGCCACCATCGACGCGGCGTAATGCTGAGGCAGAAACCCGAGGAAACGCCCCGTCTTGATCAGCAACGCCACGGCTTCCACCTGGGTGGCCGAGGCGGAGAAGCTGTCGTAGTGTGCAAATTTCAGTTTGTCGCGATGAATCGCGTAGCGATGGTTGACGCACTCATGCTCCTTGAGCACATTTTCTCCCATGTCCGCGTCCGCCATGGAGAACAGCGGATGGCCGAGTGCGCAATAGACCTGCGAACGTTCTTCATAGAGCTCGTAGTAATCGAACTCTTCGCGTTTTTGATAAATCGGTACGATCCCTGCCACCAACCGTCCTTCGACGACACCTCTTTCGACTTCATCGAGTTGCGAAGCCTGAAGTTGAAACCGAACCTTGGGCGACTGCTCATTAATCTTTCTGAGCGCAGCAACTAACGGGGAATTATCATCCGAGATAGTATTATCAATAACCCCCACACCAAGGTCACCAACAAGTTCGTTTTGCGCGGAACTAAGGCGATCTCGAAAGTTGTCGACCGAGGCAAATAAGTCTATCGACGCCTGATACACCAGACGCCCTTCTTCCGTCAGATGAAAGCCCTCGCGCCCGCGTGTGCAAAGGCGCATACCGATACGGATTTCCAAGTCGGAAATCTGTTTGCTGATGGCTGCCAGCCCCACATTCAGCTCATTCTGTGCGGCACTAAAGCCTCCCGCCTCGACCACGGCCTTGAACACTTTGAGCAATTTGAAATCCAGCCCGCTGAGGGCCAACGGTGCCCTTTGCGGGGGTCTTGGCGGCGGGTTTCCGGAATTGGAAAGTGGGGTTTCCATAATGCTTATTTACCTCTGGCGCTCTATTCAACAACCTGTGCCCAACAACAAAAACAAGCTGGCCCAATAATAATGAACACAGAAAACCAAGCTTGGCAACTGACAATAAATTCCGAACATCAGCGCCAAAACGCTGGTCGCGAAACATCAAAAGCTGACAGTTCGATCAGCTCTTTCACCGATGCAACTGCCCTCTTGAAAACTGCTCTGGCCTGACTTCGCTCGCTGATTTCGTAGCGACGCCGTGGCCCGGAGTACCCGTTTCAGTTCGCGTAACCGACGAGGAAAACAACAATGTCTCAAACCACCGACCGACTCTGGGGTGCTCGCTTCAAATGCGGCCCTTCCGAAGCCTTGGCGGCCCTGTCCCGTTGCCCTGAGCGCTACTTCCGGCTCACCCCGTACGACCTCGCCGGCTCCAAGGCCCATGCCCGGGAATTGCAGCGCGCCGGACTGCTGACCGAACAAGAATCCCAGACCATGCTCGACGCCCTGGAACGCATCGGCGCGGACTATCGCGCCGGGAGCATCGCCCCGACCCTGGATGATGAAGACGTCCACACGTTCATCGAGCGGCTGCTGACCGAACGGCTTGGCGCCCTGGGTGGCAAGCTGCGTGCCGGCCGTTCGCGCAACGACCAGACCGCCAATGACCTGCGGCTGTTCCTGCGTGACCACGTACGCACCGTGGCCGTTGAAGTGTTGGGCCTGCAGCAGGCGCTGGTGGAACAGGCCGAGCAACACATCGAAAGCATCTGCCCCGGCTTCACCCATCTGCAGCAGGCGCAACCGATCGTGTTCGCTCACCACCTGCTGGCCCACGCCCAGTCGATGCTACGCGACGTACAGCGGTTGGTGGACTGGGACGCACGGACGTCGCTGTCACCACTCGGTGCGGCGGCCATGGCGGGCTCGGCGATCGCTCGCCTACCTCAGCAGTCGGCAAAGGAAATGGGCTACAGCGGCGTTTGCGAAAACTCCATCGACGCCGTGGCCAGCCGCGATTACGTCGCCGAGTTTCTGTTCATCGCCAGCATGCTCGGCATCAATATCTCGCGCCTTGCCGAAGAGTTCTGCCTGTGGTCGTCGCGGCAATTTCGCTGGGTCGCACTGGACGATGCCTACGCCACCGGCAGCTCGATCATGCCGCAGAAGAAGAATCCGGACATCGCCGAACTGGCGCGAGGCAAGGCCGGTCGCCTGATCGGCAACCTGACCGGCCTGCTCTCCACGCTTAAATCCTTGCCACTGTCCTACAACCGTGACTTGAGCGAAGACAAGAACGGTGTGCTCGACAGCGTCGACACGCTGCTACTGGTACTGCCCGCCATGGCGGGAATGGTGGCGACCATGAAAGTCAATGTTGAGGAATTGCGCCGCCAGGCACCGCTGGGCTTCACCCTCGCCACCGAAGTTGCCGATTGGCTGGCGGTGCGCGGCGTGCCGTTCAAGGAAGCTCACGAAATCACCGGTGCGTTGGTCCAGGCGTGCGAGAAACACGACATCGAACTGTGGGAGGCCTCCCCCGCTCTGCTGGCGGAAATCGACCCGCGCCTCACCCCAGAGGTACGCGAAAGCCTGACCCTCGAAGCCGCCATCGCTGCACGCAATGGCTGGGGCGGGACCGCGCCACAACAGGTACGCGAACAGATCGGACGCTTGAAAACCGCCCTCGCCACCCAGCAGCAATGGACCGAGGACTATCAGGGCTTTCGCCTCTGAGCAACACACCGAACTGTGGGAGCGAGCTTGCTCCCACAGCGATAGCGCCGAAACCGAGTACGGAGAAACAACATGAGCCAGACACAGGCAGAACGACTCCAGGCGGAGCGCAAGCTGGCGGAAAACCAGTTTGACATTACCCAGTACGATCATGTGCCCCGGCGCTACTACGGGCGGATCTTCTTCGCAACGCTGATCGTCATCGCCCTTATTGGCCTGGTGCGCGCCTTCGCCGAAGGCAAGATCGAATGGTCGTACATCGGCCAGTTCCTGACCTCCGAAGCGATCATGTGGGGCTTGCTCAACACCATCGTCATGGCCGTATTGGCCATGGCGTTGGGCATCGTGTTCGGCGTGATCACTGCGATCATGCGCATGTCGGCCAACCCGATCCTGCGCTATGTGGCCGTGACCTATACCTGGCTGTTTCGCGGCACGCCGCTGATCCTGCAACTGCTCCTGTGGTTCAACCTGGCGCTGATCTTCCCCACCATCGGCATTCCCGGCCTGTTCGAAATGGACACCGTGAGCCTGATGACCCCGTTCGCGGCGGCCTTGCTGGGCTTGAGCATCAACCAGGGCGCCTACACCGCCGAAGTGGTGCGCGCCGGCCTGCTCTCGGTGGACACCGGGCAATACGAGGCTGCCAAATCGATCGGCATGCCACGCCTGCAAGCGCTGCGCCGGATCATCCTGCCCCAGGCCATGCGGATCATTATTCCGCCGGTAGGCAACGAGTTCATCGGCATGGTGAAGATGACCTCGCTGGCGAGCGTCATCCAATACTCGGAATTGCTCTACAACGCCCAGAACATCTACTACGCCAACGCCCGCGTGATGGAGCTGCTGATCGTCGCCGGCATCTGGTACCTGGCCACCGTCACCGTCCTGTCCTTTGGTCAGAGTCGCCTGGAGCGTCGTTTCGCCCGCGGCGCCGGCAAGCGCTCTTGAGGAGTTCCACATGAGAAGCATCGTCAAGGCCGTGAGCCTGAATAAATATTACGACCAGTTCCACGCGCTCAAGGACATCAACATCGAAGTCGAGCAAGGCGAAGTGCTGTGCATCATCGGCCCGTCCGGCTCGGGAAAAAGCACCTTGCTGCGCTGCGTCAACCAGTTGGAAAAAATCGACAAGGGCGGCCTGTGGGTCGACGGCGAACTGGTGGGCTACCGGATCGTCGGCAACAAGCTGCACGAACTCAACGAAACCCAGATCGCCCGCCAGCGGCTGTCCACCGGCATGGTGTTTCAACGGTTCAACCTGTTCCCGCACATGACTGTGTTGCAGAACATCATCGAAGGGCCGTGCCAGGTGCTCAAGCGCTCCCCCAAAGAGGCGAATGAAGAGGCCCTGGAGTTGCTCGCCCGTGTCGGCCTGGCGGACAAGCGCAACAGCTACCCGATCGAGCTTTCCGGCGGCCAGCAGCAACGCGTGGCCATCGCTCGTGCATTGGCCATGCGCCCCAAGCTGATGCTGTTCGATGAACCCACTTCGGCACTCGACCCGGAACTGGTCGGTGAGGTGCTGTCGGTAATGCGCGATCTTGCGCAGACCGGCATGACCATGATCGTCGTCACCCATGAGCTGGGCTTCGCTCGCGAAGTTTCCAATCGCATGGTGTTCATGGATGGCGGGCAGATCGTGGAGGCTGGAAGCCCCGAAGAAATACTAATAAGTCCGCAAAACCCTCGCACCCAAAGCTTCATTTCTGCCGTTCGAACCTAAGCGTCCGTTGACGCTCACAACACTCATAAGAGAACGACCATGAAGAACTTCTTTATCCCCGCAGTACTCGCAGGCGTCATGGCATCCGGCTTCACTTTCGCGGCCGAATTGCCGGCCAGCATCAAAGCCAAGGGCGAAATCGTCGTGGCGATCATGCCGAACTACCCGCCGATGGATTTCAAGGACCCGGCCACCAACACCCTCACCGGCTTTGACTATGACCTGGGCAATGCCCTGGCCGAGCGCCTGGGTGTGAAGATCAAATGGCAGGAAACCGGCTTCGAGCAAATGATCAACGCCCTGACTACCGACCGCGTGGACATGGTGCTGTCGGGCATGACCGACACCGTCGAACGTCAGGCCAGCGTAACCTTCATCGACTACTTCACCAGCGGTCCGCAGTTCTACACCTTGCAGAAAAACAAGGACACCAACGAGATCCTCGACCTGTGCGGCAAGAAAGTCGGCACCAGCCGCCGCACCACCTTTCCGGCGGAAATCGCCGAGTGGAGCAAGGCCAACTGTGAGGCCGCCGGCAAGCCGGCGATCAACGTGGTCGGCACCGAAGGCTCCGCCGATGCCCGGGCGCAACTGCGCCAGAGCCGCATCGATGCAGCCATGCAGGGCAGCGAAACCCTGCCTTACCTCAAGACCCAGGAAAAGGACATGTACAAGACCGTGGGCCTGCCGATCTCCGAGCAGTACACCGGCATGGGCGTGAGCAAGAAGAAACCTGAGCTCAGTGAAGCGGTGAAGGTCGCGCTGCAAAGCATGATCGATGACGGCAGCTACCAGGCGATCCTGAAGAAATGGGACCTTGAACTGGGGGCGATCAAAACCGTGACCATCAACGCCGGAAAGTGATCCCACAGGCCATTTGATTCCGATGTGGCAGCGGGCTTGCTTGTGAGTGATCCAACATCAATGTTGCCTCACTCGACGCCATCGCGAGCAAGCCCCGCCACAAAGGGTCTGGTGTCTACGACTAAAGATGGAGCACTACCGATGCCCTCCTCACCCACCTGGCCCGCGCCGCACAAGGCTTGCCTGGCCCTTGCCTTCGACCTCGATGGCCCGACCGGTGATGCCATGCTCAACGGCTCGATCTGGCGCAAACCCGAGTACTTCGGGTTCGGCGGCTATGGCCCTTACCGGGCACTGCCACGCCTGCTCGATCTGCTCGACGAGTTCCGGATCCCGACGACATTCTTCGTCCCCGCCTGGGTCGTGGAGAACTGGCCGAGACAATGCCAGGCGATTGTCGAGCGCGGGCATGAAGTCGCTTATCACGGCTACAAACACGAATCCTTTTATGCCCTGACACTGGATCGGCAAAAAGAGGTGATGCAGATCTCCCGCGAGGTGTTCTGGAAACACCTGCATATCCGCGCAGAAGGCTTTCGCACGCCGTCCGGCGACTGGCGCGCCGAAACCCCGGCCATGCTGGTGGAAGCCGGCGTGACCTATTCCAGCAGCATGCGCGGCGACGACCGACCGTACCTGGTGGACGTACCGGGTTTCGATACGCCGCTGGTGGAAATCCCAGGCCGATGGGAAATGGACGATTACGCGTCCCTCGCCTATACCCGCGCGCCGAACTTTCCTTCCGGATTGGACCGTACGGCCAGTTACGCGCTGACCCTGGACAACTGGTGCCGCGAATATGATGGCGCGATGGACGAAGGGTTGTGCCTGACCACCCTCTTTCACCCGAAAATCATCGGTAAGCCGGGGCGCATCCTGCTGCTGGAAAAGCTTTTCGAACACATGCGTCGGCGCGATGACGTGTGGTTCGCCACCTGCCGCGACGTCGCCCACTTCTGGTTAAAGGAGCATCGCCATGGCTGACTCCCCAATCTGGCCGGAAGGCTATCGCTGCGCTGTGGTACTGACCGTCGATTACAACGACATCCACGGCATCCTCACGCAAGCCCCGGAAGTTGCCGGGCGTGACAAAACCTTGTCGGTATGGCGCTACGGTACCCAACGCGGCGTGGCACGCTTGCTCGGCCTGTTCAAGGAACTCGGGGTCTCCAGCAGTTGGTTCGTTCCCGGCATCGTTGCCGAGGAAAACCCGGCACTCATCCAGGCGATCCAGGGCGATGGTCATGAGATCGCCTGCGCCGGCTACCGTCATCAAGATTACGACGCGCTAGACCTGGTCGCCCAGGGCGAAGATGTCGCCAGGGGCTGCGAGACCCTGGCCAGGTTGACCGGCAAGCGCCCAGTCGGCTTTCGAATCCCGGCGGGCAATGGTGCGCCGGGATTCATCGGCGCATTGAAGGACCAAGGCATCCGCTGGTCCTCGTCATGGCGCGGCGACGACTTGCCATTCGCTCACCCGACTGCACCCGGGGTCATTGAAGTGCCGCTGCATTATGAGCTGGAAGACGAGCCTTACTTCGCCTTCAACTTGAGCCCGGCGGTGCCACCGGCACAATCACGAATCGCCTCCTACAGCCACACCCTGGGCAATCTGCAAATGGATTTCGCCGGGTTTCACCGATTCGGCCTGTGCTACATGCTTCGCCTGCACCCGGAAATCATCGCCACGCCGGGACGGATAGGCCTGTTGCGCGAGCTGATCGAGGGCATTCAACAGCACGATGACGTGTGGATCGCCACTGGCGCCGAGGTCGCGCAATGGTGGGCAAACAGCGCGGCGCCGGCGGCTGAGGATCATCCCGCATCGGTGTACGAGCGCCATTATCGGGATTACGTCTGATGAGCGAACGTTTGCAACGGTTGGCGCAATTCTGTGTCGATCTGCGGTTTGAAGATCTATCGCCTGCGTTGGTAGCCCAAGCCAAGCGGCACATTCTCGATACGTTCGGCGCAACGTTGGCCGGCGCCGCGAGCGATATCGCCAAACAGGCACACAAGGTGTTCGCCAGTGAAGCGGGCGAGGTACCGGTTTGGGGAACCGATCTGCAGGTCTGCGCGGGCCCGGCAGCGCTGCTGAACGGCATCGCCGCCCATGCGCTGGAGCTGGACGATACCGGTGGTTGCGATCACTCCGGGGCCGTCGTGCTGCCAGCGGCGATGGCGGCGGTTTCGCTGCGCGCACGGCCCGTGAGTGGTCGTGAATTCATCAGCGCCGTCGTGATCGGCTATGAGGTTGGCCGTCGAGTGCTCGAAGCCTGCGGCGGCTATAGCGCCCACAATGGCGCCGGTTGGCACTCCACCGCGACCTGTGGGGTGTTCGGCGCAGCCGCCGCCAGTGCGCGCATCCTGGGTCTGGATACGCGGCAAACCCTGGCGGCACTGGGCATTGCCGGCAGCTTCAGCGGTGGCCTGTGGGCCTTCATTCACGACGGCTCGCACAGCAAGAAACTGCACAGCGGGCGCGCCGCAGAAGGGGGTCTGTTGGCTGCGCGGTTCACCCAGCAAGGCATCAGCGGGCCGACGCAGCTATTCGATGACGTCTGGGGCGGCTTTCTGAACACCCTCGCCCCAGCGACTTCAAGGCCCGAAGCGCTGGATGCAGAGCTCGGCGTGAACTGGAAGCTCGCCCGCTGCTCGATCAAACCCCATGCCTCCTGTCGTGGCACCCATTCGGCCATCGATGCCCTCGGCCAGCTGTTGGAGCAGTTGAAGGTACCCGTCGACCAGGTCGAAAACGTGCACGTCGGGCTGAGCGGTTTTCTTCATGGCATGTGTGGCGGCCGGGATGTCACCCACCTCGCAGGCGCGCAAATGAGCCTGCCGTATGCCCTCGCCGCGCGGTGGGTGCATGGGCATTGCCGACTGCACGCGTATGACGATCGGCAACGCAACGATCCGCTGGTGATTCAGTGCATGTCGCGCATCCATCTTGAAGTGGACCCGCGACTGGATGAGGATGGCGAGCCTGTGGTGACGCTGCGGACCGTGGACGGCCGGCAGGCAAGCCTGTGCGTAGAAGTGCCCTTGGGAGCGCCGGGCAATCCACTTGCCGATGAGGCCCTGGATGAGAAGTTCTTCAGTTTGACGACGCGGGTCATGCCGCAGGAACGGGCTGCGGAACTACTGAAGCAATTGCGACGCATGGAAGACCTGGGATCGATACGTACGCTGGAACGGTGGCTGGGTTGATCATGGTATTGACGGCTCGGGCGTCATCGCGGTGTACGCCAACAATCTGAATAAGGACATTTGCCCCCCGTGGCCACTTACTCGCTCGTTATTCGGCGCTTGATGATCGCTTCGCTGACCATCGTGGTCAGCCGCGCCATCACCAGCCCTTTGCTCACGCTGTTCCTGAGCAACAAGCTGGGCCTCAATCAACAAGATGTCGGCTTACTGCTGGGCATCGCGGTGTTCATCGCCACCCTGCTGGCCCTGTACGGCGGCTACATCATCGATCGCCTGGAAAAGCGCCGGTTGCTGATCCTGGCGATGCTCTCCAGCGCCGTGGGTTTCGTACTGCTGACCTTTGCCGAAAACCTCTACCTGACCACCCTGACCGTGGTGATCACCGAGACCGCGTCGGCCCTGTTTCTGATCGGCTCCAAAGCGATCCTCAGTGAAAACCTGCCCATCGGCCAGCGCGCCAAAGCGTTTTCCCTGCGCTACACCCTGACCAACATCGGCTACGCCACCGGCCCCATGCTCGGCGTGGTGATTGCGGGGGTCTACCCGATCGCGCCATTCCTGATCGCAGCAGGCATCGCGTTCTTCAGCATCTTTCTGATGATGGGAATCCCCGGCGATGGGACGCCGACAGCGGCCATGGGTCCGCCGCCCAGTTTTCTCAAGACGCTGAAGACCCTGAAAAACGACCGCACCCTGATCATGTTCACCTGCGGCTGCCTGCTCAGCACCGTGGTGCACGGACGCTTCACGCTGTATCTGTCGCAATACCTGCTGGTCACCCACGACGCCAAGCGTGCACTGGAGATCATGGCCGCCCTGCTCGCCTGCAACGCCATCACTGTAATCCTGCTGCAATACCAGATCGGCCGGTTCCTCGATCGCGAGAAGCTGCGCTACTGGATCGCTGCGGGCACCAGCCTGTTCATTCTTGGCCTGATCGGCTTCAGCCTGGCGGACGACATGCTGAGTTGGTGGGTGGCGATGTTCATTTTCACGCTCGGTGAAATGATCATCTACCCGGCCGAATTTCTCTTCGTCGATACCCTGGCCCCGGAAGAACTGCGCGGCAGCTACTACGGCGCCCAAAACCTGGCCGCCCTCGGCGGCGCCCTGAGCCCGGTGATCTGCGGGTACCTGCTGATACAAACCCCGGCACCAACGATGTTCTATGCCTTGAGCGCCTTGACTGCGGTGGGTGGGCTACTGTGTTTCATGAGCGGGCGCCGGGTGGCGGTGGTGCGAAAGTGATTCATGGAGCGGCATCCTTGCTGCAAAACGGCTCGGCGGCGTGATCAACGCGCCAGGTCCGGAGCACCGGATCCATGACTGACGATCAGGGCCGCGGCCAGTGATCAATAGTTTAGAAATCTCTGAACTATCTTTTTGCGCTTCCCTATTCTTTCCGCCAACCACCCCTCCCTACTATTGACGGCAACAAAGGAGCCTTTCCATAGAGATGCGGCCCGAAGATTGCCTTTTCTGATTGTCACTGCCGTTCGTTGTGCGTTTCGGTTAGCGCCGCAACGTCGCCGTGTCAATCATGCGAAGGAACCTTTGGAGCAGATCGATGAAGCTGGAAATATTCCGAACGTTGTGGGGCTACACCGCGAGCAAGGCACAAGCGCTCGATGAGTTGCTTGAAGCCGGGTTCGATGGCATGGAAGCCCGCCTGCCCATGACCGCCAGCGAACGTGCCGAGTTCGCAGCCTTTCTACGCATCAACAAAGTCAGCTATATCAGCACCGTCTTCAGCGCCTACGACGTTCTGCCGGAACAGTCGGCAACCGTCGACGAACACCTTCTGGACCTCGACAAGAAACTCGGTTGGGCGGCTGAGTTGGCGCCGCGCTTCGTCAACCTGCTGGCTGGCAACGACCGCTGGCCACTGGCACAGCAAGTCGACTTCTTTGGCCGCGCGATGGACGTCGCGCGCAAGCATGGCCAGGTGTGCGCCTTCGAGACCCATCGCGCGCGCTCGTTATTCAACCCCTGGGTCACCCTCGAGTTGATTCGTCAACTGCCGGACCTGCGCTTCACCAGCGACATCAGTCATTGGGTCGTCACCTGTGAGCGCCTGCTCAACGATCCGGAAGACGACCTCAGTGCCTTCGTCGAACGTGTTCACCATATCCAGGCCCGAGTCGGCTATGACCAGGGACCGCAAGTTCCCCACCCCGCCGCCCCCGAGTACAGCCAAGCGCTTGCCTTCCATCAGCAACATTGGGAGGCCATCTGGCGATCCCAGGAAAAACGCGGGTATCAGGTCAGCACGCTGACACCGGAGTTCGGCGCCGACGGCTATCTGCATCACCTGCCCTTCACCAACGTGCCGGTGGCTGATCTGTGGTCGCTGAACGTGTGGATGGCAAACACCGAGCGCGAGCATTTTCGGCGTTTCGCCTGCACCTCAACCCGATAAGGAGCGCCCCCCTCATGCCTGATAAAACGCCCACGACCGCCAACTTCAATCGCATTCCGGTGGTGGATATCGCCGGGCTGTACAGCGACGACATCACCCAGCGCCAGGCAGTGGCCGAAGAACTGGGTAACGCCGCCCGCGCAGTCGGTTTCCTGTACATCAAGAACCACGGCATCGAGTCGTCACTGATCGACGGCTTGCGTCAAGCGGCGAAGGACCTGTTCGCACAATCGCTTGAGTACAAAATGCAGCACTACATCGGGACTTCACGCAGCCACAAGGGTTTTGTGCCTGAAGGTGAAGAGGTCTATGCCAAAGGCAAACCGGATCACAAGGAGGCTTTCGATATTGGTTTCGAAGTGAGCGAAGACGATCCGCTGGTCATTGCCGGCACGCCATTGATCGGGGCCAACGAGTGGCCAGACCTGCCGGGTTTCCGTCCCGCCGTCGAAGCCTACTATGCCGCGGTGTTTGCATTAGGTCGTCGCTTGTTCAAGGGTTTCGCGCTCGCTTTGGGCCTGGAGGAGGACTATTTCGAGGCAATGGTGACTCGCCCACCGTCGAAACTGCGCCTGATCCACTACCCATTTGACCTGGCGGCTCAAGACGCGCCCGGCATTGGTGCGCATACCGACTACGAATGCTTCACCATTTTGCTTGCCGACAAGCCAGGCCTCGAGGTGATGAACGATCAGGGGCAATGGATTGATGCGCCGCCCATGGACGGTACGTTTGTGGTCAACATCGGCGACATGCTGGAGGTCATGACCGCAGGCACATTCGTCGCTACGGCTCACCGAGTGCGAACCGTCAGCGAAGAGCGCTACTCGTTCCCACTCTTCTATGCGTGCGACTTCCATACGCAAATCAAGCCACTGCCGCAGTTTCTTGAGGGCGGTAAGGATTACGAGGAAATCACCATCGGTGAGCATATGTTTGGCCAAGCGTTGCAAACCTATCAATACCTGCGCCGCAAAGTCGAACGGGGCGAACTCAAGCTGTATGAGCGCGCACGCAAGCCATCGAGCTTCGGTCACTTGAAGAACCAGACGCAGGAAGCGTCCTGATGCCCCCCCCGACCCGTTCCAAAACAGCCCTGTTTCAAAACCAGTCCAATCCTACTTTTTCGACGTGGAGTCACCGATGATGCGCAATCCAATGAATATCGCTGTCCGCTTGTCCCTGCTGGCCTTCGCGCTCCTCGGTGCGGCAGGAGCCCATGCAGCCACGACGGTGACACCCGGCGCCCTCAAGGTCGGCATGGAAATCACCTATCCGCCCTTCGAATCATACGACGAACAAAAAAATGTCGTCGGCTCCGACCCCGAACTGGCGCGATTACTCGCCAAACATCTGGACCTCAAGGCTGACTTCGTTGACACCAAATTTTCCAACCTGCTGCTGAGCCTGAACGCCGGTCACTATGACGCGATCATCTCGGGCATGTACATCACGCCCCAACGGCAGACTCAAGCGCAAACCATCGCATACGCCAAGACCGGCGCAGCGATCATGGTGCTGAAGGACAGCCCGCTGAAACCGAAAGTACCGGAAGACCTCTGCGGCCTGAAAGTCGGCCTGGAAAAAGGCACCACTTGGGTGACGCAATTCAACAAACTCTCGACCGATTACTGCGTCCCGAACAACAAGGGCGCGATCATGGTCAGCGAATTCCCGTCCGCACCTGAAGTGACCCAGGCGCTGCTCTCCGGCAACGTGCAGGCTCAGGTGGAGATCGACGGCGCCGCCGGCATGATCGCAGAACGCACCAAAGGCCGGGTGGTGATCAGCACCGAGCACTCGATCTATCAACAGACACTGGGTATCTACGTCAAAAAGGACAACGACGCGCTCTATCAGGCGCTGCTCAAGGCCTTTGATGCGACGAAAGCGTCGGGTGAATACGCCGCCCTGTTGAAGAAATACAACCTGGAAGAACCGACTAACTGACTCAGTGCAGCCCTGTGGGAGCGAGGCCGCTCCCACAGTCGGCGGCGTTCGCTTGACTGCCTGGCATAGGTGAAGCCTCCGTCGACGCCAGCAGTTGGAGGTACACATGCAATTTGAATGGCCCTACTTTTTTTCTCTGTTTTCGGTCTCGGACTTCTGGAAAGCCTGCATTACGGTGGTGGAACTCAGCACGCTGGCCTGGTTCATCGGCATGCTGCTGGGCTTCCTGCTGGCCTCGGCCAAGCTTTCGGCCACGCGTTGGATCAGCGTGCCGGCGTCGGTTTATATCTGGTTCTTTCGCAGCGTGCCGCTGCTCGTGCTGGTGGTGTTCGTCTATAACCTGCCGCAGATGTTCCCGGTCACCCGTGGCGTACTGTCCAACCCGTTCTATTCCGGCCTGCTGGCACTGGTGGTCACCGAGGCGGCGTACATGGCGGAAATTCATCGTGGCGGCTTGATATCCGTTGCCAAGGGCCAGAAAGAAGCCGGCCGTGCACTGGGCATCGGCCTGATCGGTCTACAGCGCCTGATCGTGATCCCACAGGCGTTCCGCATTTCCCTGCCGACACTGATCAACGAATACATCACCGTGGTGAAACTGACCTCGCTGGTCTCGGTGATTTCCTTGACCGAGCTGTTGACCGTGGGCCAGCGCCTTTACGCGCAAAACTTCCTGGTCATGGAAACCCTGTCGGCTGTGGCGGTGTATTACGTGCTGATCGTGACCGTGCTCGGCTGGCTGTTTCATTGGCTGGAGCAACACCTGGAACTCAACAACCGCAAACCACAAACGCTGGATGACATCAGCCTGCGGCGTCTACGCGCGTCACCGGCGGCTCCCTCTCCGGCAAACGCTCGTACAGCGCCGGGACCTGGCTCGGCACCCGCCCTGCAACTGGTCAACATTCACAAGCGCTACGGCCAGCACGCCGTACTCAAGGGCATCAACCTTGATGTCAACGTGGGTCAGGTGATTTCCATTATCGGTCCGTCGGGCTCGGGAAAAACTTCGCTGATTCGCACCGTCAACGCCTTGGAAAGCATCGACCAGGGCGAGATCATTCTATTCGGCGAAAGTTATATCCACGCCGGTGACAACACCAACACGCAACAAGTACGCCATGGGGTGCAGCGCATCGGCATGGTGTTCCAGAGCTTCAACCTGTTTCCCCATCGCACCATTCTCGACAACGTCACCCTCGCGCCGCGCTATCACGGCCGCGACAAGTCCATCAGCGAGCAGCGCGCCTACGCCCTGCTGGACAAGGTCGGGCTGCTGGCCCACGCGCAAAAGTATCCGCATCAGTTGTCAGGCGGTCAGCAACAACGCGTGGCAATCGCCCGCGCATTGGCAATGGATCCCCACATCATGCTGTTCGATGAGCCTACTTCAGCCCTTGACCCGGAACTGGTCGGCGATGTGCTCAAGGTGATCAGCGACCTGGCAAAAGAAGGCATGACCATGTTGATCGTGACCCATGAAATGGACTTCGCCATGTCAATTTCCGACAGGGTGGTTTTCATGGAGGACGGCCTGGTCAAACTGGATGCGGCGCCTGGGATGATCCGAGCTGATCAGTGCGGCGAGAGAATCAGAAAATTCATGAGGGTTTGAACGCGGTGTGACTGGGTGCTGACACTCGCGGTGGGATATCCGTCAAGCACGCTGGTTCCCATCCACGTTATGCGTTGCGAAGCGGCTGGCGAGTCATTCTGATGGGGATTCATCAAGATCGTCATCAAGGCTCGCAATGCATGCATCGAGCAATTCGTGCAATACAGCCACGCGCTCCACGCCGAGTAGACCATTGAGCGCGCGCTGTGCCTCCTTCCAGGCCCGCTGGCCTTCGGCTTGCTTTACGCGTCCTGCCTCGGTCGCTTCGACAAGGCGACTGCGGGCATCGCCTCCTGCACCAATCTCCAGCCACCCCTGAGTGGTCAGGGACTGCATGTTTCGAGTCAGGGTCGAATTATCCATCTGCATTTGCCTGGCCAGGTCACTCGGCCGAATAGGCCCCAGCCTGACGACATGCGACAACAGTGCGTACTGCGTGTTCTTCAGGCCGGACTCGGCGACGTAGCGGTCGTAATGACGCGTCACCATGCGATTGAGCTGGCGGAGCTTCAGATTGGTGCAGCCCTGTGGCTTGATAGTATTTTTCATGGGGTATATTGTACCTGCAATATTTGCATATGCAATTGTCTGGAGAGAAGGAAATGCCGATGGAAGTCGATCAGGTCGTTGCTCACTGGAACGCGGAGGAAAAATCGGTTCGTGCGCGCTTGCTGGTCGCCGATACCGCGCCGCAGGATCAGATCGCCGGTCGAACAGGCATGGAAGTGTTCGAAGCGATCTTTGCTGGAGAACTGCCTCCCCCACCCATCGGCGACACGCTCGATTTCGTGCCGATTCACATGGAGCCCGGCATTGCCGTCTTTCAAGGTCGCCCACAGCGCAGGCACTACAACCCACTGGGCACCGTACACGGCGGATGGTTCGCTACGCTGCTCGACTCGGCAGTAGGTTGCGCCGTGCACTCGACCTTGCCCGCCGGCAAGGGCTATACCACGCTGGAGCTGAAGGTCAACATGGTGCGCCCCCTGAACGACCAGGTCCCGTTGGTGCGTGCCGAGGGCAAGGTCATCCATGCGGGGCGTACAGTGGCTACGGCCGAGGGCCGGATCATTGGCCCCGACGGCAAACTGTATGCGCATGCGACGACCACCTGCCTGATCTTCGATCATCCCGCAGCCACACAGGGGACCTCTCATGGCCAAGGCTGAGACCGATCCTGGCGCACCCGTTACCCGCGAAACACGCGACGCCCAGGCCTTTGCGCCGACACTGTCTGACAATATCTTCCCGACTTGATCAATGGTGAAAACATGAAATATGCATCCTTCGGCAAAACAGGACTGAGTGTGTCCCAGGTCGTGCTCGGGACAGGCAACTTTGGCACAGGCTGGGGCTACGGCGCGGATCCCGATGTCAGCACGGCAATCTTTAATGCGTACGCGGAGGCCGGCGGCAACTTCATCGATGGGGCGGATATCTACCAGTTCGGACAATCCGAGGAACTGCTCGGGACCCTTCTGAAGGGCCGACGCGAGAGTTTCGTCCTGGCGACCAAGTACACCCGAGGCGCACAGCCCAATGCTGATCGCCTCGTCACCGGCAATAGTCGTAAAGCCATGGTGGCCTCGGTAGAGGCAAGCCTGAAGCGCCTCGGAACCGATCGCATCGATCTCTACTGGGCGCATTGGCCGGATGATGTCACGCCCACCGAAGAAATCGTCCGTGGGTTCGAGGATCTCGCCCGCGCGGGCAAGATTCTTTATGCCGGCCTCTCCAATTTCCCTGCTTGGCGGTTATCGCGTGCCGTCACCCTCGCCGAACTCACCCACTCGGTGCCGATCGCTGCGGCGCAATTCGAGCATAGTTTGGTCCACCGCGAGCCCGAGGCTGATCTGTTCCCGGCTTCGCATGCGTTGGGATTGGGTATCGTCACTTGGTCGCCACTCGGCGGAGGCATGCTGACCGGTAAATACCGCAAGGGCGAGAAAGGACGCGCCGAGGGCCTCGGTGGCAAGGTGTTCCAGGCAGAGAACAGCGAGCAGCGTACACAGGTCCTCGACACGGTTATCGCCATCGCCAACGAACTGGGCGTCAGCCCCGGCCAGATTGCCATCGCCTGGTCCGGCACGCACGGGTCGTTGCCCATCACCGGCCCGCGCTCGGTCGAGCAGTTGGCCGACAACCTCGCCGCCCTGTCGGTTGAACTGTCAGCCGAGCAGATTCATCGGCTCGACACCGTCAGCAGCTTGTCTGCTTCGATGCCAGCAAGGACAGCGACCCCTTGGGCTCGCGCAGCAGCGCAGATCGTGGCTTGAACGTGGGAGGCTGATACAAGCCGGCGATAAGAAGAACGAGCCTGCTCGCTCACATTTGGCAATCCGATAGCCACAAAAGCGGGGTAAAGTATTTCTTCCAACTGAGTGAGGTTTCGCCCCATGCCTTCAACTCCCTGTGTCTCGTCCAGCATCCGTGGGCAACGCGGCGCGGACCTGCTCGTAGAAGTACTGCGCAGCGAAGGCGTTGGCCATGTCTTCGGCAACCCGGGAACAACGGAGCTGCCGTTGCTCGATGCGCTCTCGGGCGTCTGCGACATTCACTACGTGCTCGGCCTCCAGGAGGCCTCCGTCGTGGCGATGGCCGACGGTTATGCCCAGGCATCCGGCCGCCCCGGTTTCGTCAACCTCCATACAGCAGGAGGCCTTGGCAATGCGATGGGCGCCATCCTGAACGCGAAGATGGCGAACACGCCGCTGGTGATCACCGCGGGCCAACAGGATACCCGCCATGGCGTGACCGACCCGTTGCTTCATGGTGATCTGGTCAGCCTGGCCCGACCGACCGTCAAATGGGCGGAAGAAATCCACCATCCCGAACATATCCCGATGCTGCTGCGTCGCGCTCTTCAGGACTGCCGCACGGGGCCGACCGGCCCGGTTTTCCTTTCGCTGCCGATCAACGTGATGGAGCAGCACACCGATGCCGATGCTGGCCAGCCGTCGCGAATCGAACGAGGTGCGGTGACCGCGGCGATTGACCCGTTGGCTGACGCCTTATCGACGGTTACCCCCGGCCGCCTGGCGATTATCGTCGGGGAGGAGGTCTTCCAGTCGAATGCCCAAGTGGAAGCGGTGAGACTCGCCGAAGCACTCGGCGCGCCGGTCTTCGGGCCATCCTGGCCCGGGCATATCCCCTTCCCCACCGCTCATCCTCAATGGCGTGGAGCCTTGTCGCCCAAAGCTGCCGATATCCGCGAAACGCTCGCTGACTTCGATGCGGTCTTGCTTCTCGGCGGCCATTCGCTGATCAGTTACCAATACTCGCAAGGCCCGGCGATTCCCCCTCATTGCCGTCTCATTCAATTGACCGGCGATGGCCACCAACTGGGCAGAGTGCATGGAACGGCACTGGGATTGATAGGCGACATCAAGCTGTCCTTGCAGTTGTTGCTGCCGTTATTGGATCAGGCACTGGCCCCACACAGCCAGGCAATCGCGACGCTGCGAAATGTCGCTGCGCACGAGCGCAGTACCCGCCGAATCGAAGTGGCCGAGCGCGCGAAGCGCGAATTCAATACGCCCGTGACCACGCCTTTCGTTGCGGCCCATGAAGCTGTCCGGGCAATCGGCCCTGATGTGTGGATTGTCGATGAAGCGCCGGTCACCATCGCTCATGTACGTGCGTGCCTGGATTCTCATTCGGCCCGCCAGTACCTGTTTACGCGGAGCGCCATCCTCGGCTGGGGCATGCCGGCGGCTGTCGGAACATCCCTTGGCCTGGACCGCACCCCGGTGGTCTGCCTGGTCGGCGATGGCTCGGCGATGTATTCACCCCAAGCGCTTTGGACAGCGGCACACGAGCGTTTGCCCGTCACCTTTGTGGTCATGAACAATGGCGAATACAACATCCTGAAAAACTACGCGCGTAACCAGGCGCACTACCGAAGTGCCGGTACGAACCAGTTCATCGGCATGGACATCCGGGACCCGGCCATCGACTTCCAGGCCCTCGCCTCCTCCCTGGGGGTTGCTTCTCGCAGGGTCGAGCGCGCCAGGGATATTGCTGAAGCGGTCGAGGATGGCATTCGCTCAGGCCGCCCCAACCTCATTGAATTACCGATCATGGCTTGAAGCTAGCGGGCCTTTCGAATACTGAGTTGCACTGGCTGATGTGGCCCAAAGCATCGGTAAGCAAGCCAAAGTTCGCAAAGTGTTTGGCATCGGTTGATCTTGATTAGATTGAAGAGATGCAATTACTCCCCAATCTGTGGACGTTCGATCTACCAAGCTTCGTGGTTGCCTCGGTCAGCACAATAGCTGTAGCTTCGATCTTCAGTTAGCGAGGATATGTAATTGAACGACTCTGAACATCTGAAACAACTGTGCGCCCGTTTCAACTCTGGAGAGTGTCTGAGCTTCACGTTTTTCTGGGGGCACCAGCGCAGTAAAACTGTCGTCACGGCTTCGTGCTTCAGCCAATGGTTCGAAGCCGGGTTCATTGTCGAGGGGCAGCATTACCCGACAGCCGAACACTTCATGATGGCCGAGAAAGCGGCCTTGTTCGACGATCAGGAAATTCGTGCGCAGGTGCTCCACGCTCCGACTCCAAATGCCGCCAAAGCACTTGGCCGCAACGTGCGCGGATTCAATGATAAGGTTTGGCTGCAACACCGATACGACATCGTCGTTCGAGCGAACCAGGCCAAGTTCTCTCAGAATCCGCAGTTGAACGAATATCTTCTACAAACCGGTTCGCGGGTTATTGTCGAAGCCAGCCCGGTTGATAACATCTGGGGAATAGGGCTCGCACAGGACAGCGCGGATGCGAACAATCCGAATCTGTGGAAAGGCTTGAATCTGCTGGGATTTGCGCTGATGCAGGTGCGGGACGGGACGGGACTGGTATGCCAGCCCCAAGGTGAGTGATGGCCAGAAAAATAGTTGGTCCATCAGGTGACGTTGGCGCTCGATAGCAGCCCAGTGCGTTCAGGTGGTGCACCGCGACAGCGGCCAGCTCCCAAGCAGTGTCCTCACCTTCGAGGGTGATCGCCTCTTCCGCGCCAAAGCATTCAGCGCCCGAGAGAATCTGCAGTTACTTGAGCGGCAGTGCTTTTTCACGAAGCGCATTAGGCACCATGGGGTTGTTCCAGGCCCACATCCAACTATCTGCGTCGAAGTCAGTGAAGGCTTTGGACCAAACCGTACGCCTCGGGCTTTGGCAGCCTCCGGCCAGGAGCGGACAGTGGCCATGCATCCAGGTGAGCCATGCTCACTCTGCTGCTACGACGGTCAACATCTTCATCGAGCGCTGGGCTGCTTCATGGAGCGCTTGCTCCAACCTCAGTACTGCGGCGCTGCGAGGTTGATTTGCGGGATGCTCAAGATAGTAATTCCCTGGTCCGGGAGTCACGGGAATGAGCGGGCATATCTCTAACCCAAGCGAATCCGCTAAAGGCAGACAAACTGGAACGGGACCAATAGCGAGTCCTAGTCCTTGGCTCACCATCATGAAGGCTAGAGGGGTCGTATCTACGGGCTCCAACTTCAGACTGTGAGCACGCATTGGGCCAAAATTGTGATTGAGCAGCCCCATCCATCCCATTGAATGCGGCACCATTTCCAGCAGCCGATATTTCAGCAGGGCTTCCAGTGATGTCAGCCCAGGCACGTCGGCTTTGCGGCACATGGCTACGTAGGAAAGTCCCATCAGACGGCCAGGATGACGCACTAAATCAGGATCCTCACCGAATTTTATCGCTAGATCAGGTTCCATGTTCCGTTGTTGCGCACCTTCCATCCAGAGTTCGACCCGAATACCGGGGTTACCCTGCTCAAAGTCCGCAAGCACTTGAGGAAGCCAGCTCATCGACATCAGATGGCTGGCCTGCAACGACACACGTTGAATACGTTGAGGGGAAAAGAGCGCCGCCGCCTTGCTTTCCATTGCACTGATGGAGAGTTGTACGGTGGGAAGAAAATCCCTGCCTTCTGGTGTGAGCAGAATTCGGTTCGCCGAGCGCTCGAACAAAGGACGGCCAAGACTGGCCTCTAATGACTGAACCTGCTGGCTTACCGCAGCCCCCGTCATGCTCAACTCTTGCCCGGCCTTCGAGAAGCTTTGATGTCTAGCAGCGGCCTCAAAGACACGAAGCCAATTCAGTGAAGGAATAAGTGATCTGCTCATCACTCAAGCATAAGTTCAGCTTTCGCTCAGGTCAACTAGATGACGTCTGTAGCACCTCCTGATCCGTGGGTATAGTGAATCCACAACGACTAGTAATTGATTTAAATCCTTTCGCTATCTGCCCTTTTAATAACCTGAATAAAGCAGGGAGATGGAAATGTTGAAAAACCGTGCGTGGCTCGCTTTGGCGCTAATGCCAATGTTTGTAGGTATAGCCAGTGCTCAGGCTTTGCCAAGCGAAATCAAAGTTGCAACAGAGGGCGCCTACCCTCCTTGGAATTATACGAATGCCGATGGCTCGCTGACCGGTTACGAGATCGAGCTGACCCACGTGTTATGCGAACGAATGAAGGTCAAGTGCACCATCGTCAGCCAAGAATGGAACGGAATTATTCCTGGCCTGACAGTTGGTAAATATGACGCGATCATCGCTTCGATGGGCGTTACTGCCGAACGCAAAAAGGTCATCGCGTTTTCTAAATCGTACGCCAAAGCACCTAATGGCTTTCTCACGACCTCAGACAATGAGCTGAAAGGCCTGGCAGATGCGGGTAATAGCTACGATCTGACTGACTCGCCAGCCAGCGCACAAGCTGCGATTGATGCGCTAAAAGCCAAATTCAAAGGCAAGGTAATCGGTGTCCAGACCGGGTCGACTGCGTCGAATTTTGTACGAGAGTATTTCAAAGGTTTGGACATTCGTGATTACCCAACATTTGAACAACTCGCGTTGGATTTGGCTAATGGCCGTCTGGATATCGGCGTAGCGAACGTCACGACCTTTAAGCCCGTCATAGAGGTGAACAAAGGCGTATTGGTTTCTACCGGGCCGACCTTCGCTGGCGGCGTCTTGGGCCAAGGGACGACCAACATAGCGCTGCGACAAGGCGACGAAGCCCTTCGTCAGGCATTTGATGCCGCCATCACCGCAGTCAACAGCGACGGCACCAACAAAGCGCTGACTGAGAAATGGTTCGGCACGGACATCTCGACAAAAGACTGATCCAGAAAACCTCTCTCGGCAAACGGGAGAGGTTTTCAGCCGCTTGCCCATCAAACGCAATTTCACAATTTCATCCTGGCAGGTACAGGCATGTTTATCCCCGTGGGTGCCGTCGAGGCAACAATCACCATTTATTTTAATGACCAGGCGATCACCGCTCGCACAGGCGAAACGCTTGCGGCGTGTTTGTTGAGGGCTGAGATATCGGCATTTCGCACCACCCCTGTCACAGGTTCAGCTCGACTGCCCTATTGCATGATCGGTCACTGTTTCGACTGTCTGGTCGAGGTCAACGGCATTGGCAACCGGCAGGCCTGTCTCCAGATCGTTGAAGACGGCATGAGAGTCACCACCCAACAAGGTGTGGCATCAATTGAGTGGGGGGTGTGATGCCTGATTTATCGCAAGAGTCTCGTGCTCCAGCAGCAGACAACCCTCGTGCTCTAGATGCGGATGTCATTGTTATCGGCTCAGGTCCAGCGGGAATGTCCGCTGCAATCGGAGTCGCTAAAGCTGGCCTGAAGGTCATTGTGCTCGACATGCAGCCAACGCCTGGAGGGCAGATTTTTCGCGCTCTCGAATCCAATCTTCTCGCCCGCCCATCGACTGACAAGCTGCTGAATGCCTTGGGTCCGACCTATCTCGCAGGACAAGCGTTGATAGAGGAGTTCCGCTCCGTAGCTGCCATCGATTACCGTCCCGAAACAACGGTGTGGGAGCTTCGCGCGGAGGCAACTGTAGGATGGCTACGCGGTAACTCTGCCGGGTATCTGCGGGCGCGACAAGTAGTCGTAGCCAATGGCGCCATGGAACGCCCGATGCCGTTTCCAGGTTGGACCTTGCCAGGCGTAATGACAGCAGGCGCCGTACAAACATTGCTCAAGGCTGGGCGGTTACAGCCAGATGGCCGAGTGGTATTGGTCGGAACTGGCCCACTCATTTTGCTGTTGGCCGAGCAACTGCGCAGGCTTGGCGTCAGACCTAGTTTGATTGGTCGTACCGACACGATACGCGACAAGCTCGCTGCGGTTGGCTCGATCAAACTCAGTGCCATGGCTCCTCTCACCAAAGGGTTTGTATGGCTCTCTCGCCTCAAGCTCGCTGGTATCACCATGCGCACAGGGGTATCTGATCTCACGGCCTACGGACGTGACAAAGTTGAATCGGTCAGCCTGTCTGTCGCCGGGCGCACTATTGAACTGCCTTGTGATCTTTTGGTGGTACACGACGGCATCGTACCCGCGATCGACGTTGCCCACTGCGCTGGGCTGGCGATGGAATGGCTACACGATGACACGAGCTGGAAACCTAAAACGACTGAAGATGGTCGAGCAGAGTTAGCTGCGGGCCCTTCGCTGACGGAACGTCCCTGTGCCATCTGGATTTCCGGTGATGCTCGACGCATTGGCGGAGCCGACGCGGCAATCGCCCATGGACGACAGGTTGCTGCCTGCATCGTGGCCGAGCTTCTTGGAGTAAGCCTAAGAAGTGAGCTGGTTAAAGGAGCTTCTCACGTTGCTCGGACACTCTCCGCTCGCCCATTCATTGATAAAGCCTTTCCTCGCGGTATCGCCGCGCAACTTCCTGAAGACTCCACGATAGTCTGCCGCTGTGAAGAGTTGACCGCCGGTGATATTCGGTCAGCGATTCATAACGGTGCTACTGACATGAACCATCTGCGGGGCATCATGCGTTGTGGGATGGGGCCATGCCAGGGACGTAGTTGCGCAGTGACCGTCGCCCGCCTCCTGGCTGAAGATTCCGGTACTGCCTCCCCAAGCCCTTTCAGGGCTCGTCCCCCTCTGCGCCCTCTGCCCCTTGTCGCACTGGCAAATCTCACAGGTCTGGATCCCGATCTAGCGCAAATCGTCTCCTTGGAAGATAAGCCTGTCGACGGAGTTGAGGTGCACGCCCATGAATAAGCGAACAGATGACGTTTTGATCATCGGTGGTGGACTGCAAGGGTGCTCAATTGGTTTGTTCCTTGCCCGGTCGGGTTGGAAAGTGACCCTCATAGATAAGGGCTTACCGGGTCGCCATGCTTCAGGTGTCAACGCGGGCGGACTTCGCCTTTTGATGAGAGATGTTCGGGAATACCCGCTTTCCATTCGTGCCATGGAGATGTGGAAGGATCTCGGAAGCATCGTTGGGCATGAGCAAGCACTAGCCTGCGAGGTGCAACTCGGCTCTTCCCAGATTGCTCTTGCGCTCGACGATGCGGAGATGAAATGGGTGCGTGACCGGCATCAAAAAATGATGCGTCGGGGCTACACCAGCGAAGAGTTCATAGACGCTCATGAACTGCATCAGATGCTTCCTGGCTTAGCCGACTCCGCATTGGGCGGTCTCATTTCCCGGGGTGATGGTCATGCCAATCCTGCCAGCGCTTCACAGGCGTTCCGGCGAGCGGCGGAAACAGCCGGGGTGGTGATCCATGAGAGATGTGCAGTCAAGGCGCTCGATCAATATTCCAGTGGGCGCTGGGCGGCGCGAACCGAACGAGGACTCATTGAGGCCAATTGGGTTATCAACTGCGCAGGGGCTTGGGGTTCGCAAGTTGCGGCGTCATTGGGGGACGAGCTTCCCATGAGGGTGTTGGCGCTCAGCATGATGGTGACTGCTCGGGTAAAGCCATTTATCGAACCCGTGGTGATAGGCATTGATCGACCACTGTCATTCAAGCAAAGCGCGGTGGGGTCATTGGTCATCGGTGGCGGCATATCTGGCAAGCCCTGCCTGGACGACGGGACGTCCTTCACCGTCATGGATCGCATGGCATCCAGCGCCGCCGCGACGCTTGAGGCCTTTCCTGTATTGGCAGGTGTGCCTGTGCTTCGCACCTGGACAGGGCTCGAAGGAGCAACGCCGGACGGCGTCCCCTACATAGGGCCGAGTGCCACGCACAAAGGGCTATGGCACGTGTTTGGTTTCTGCGGGCACGGTTTCCAATTAGCACCGGCTGTAGGTGAAACCGTAGCTCATTCGTTGATCCGCGGTTCAGTCCACCCGCTGATCGAACCTTTCAGCACGACACGATTTACCTCTTCTCCCTCTGCGCAACTACAAGGCCAAAAACAATGACGCTGAGTATTTTTGAATTGATTGGGTTCGGCCCCCATGGGTGGGGTTTGCCATTACTGACTGCCGCTAGCATCACCCTAGCGGCTGCTGTTAGCGGATTCGCCCTCGGCAGTTTGCTAGGGGTCATCGGTGCTGCATTGAAACTTTCGAGAAACAGGATTCTGCGTGCTGCGGGTACGTTTTATACGACAGTTTTTCGCGGCATCCCGGAGATCCTCATCGTTTACCTCTTTTATTTTGGCGGCAGCGTAGCGTTCACCAAAGTCATGAACATGAGTGGGTTCCCTGGCTTTTTCTCCCTACCGGCATTTGCCATCGGCGTATTGGCGGTGGGAATAGTATCCGGCGCTTATCAGACCGAAGCTTATCGTGCAGGTTTTCTTCGACTTGATCGCGGACAGATCGAAGCGGGGTTGTCGTGTGGTATGTCCGACTTCTTGCTGCTGCGCCGAATCATCGCCCCTCAAGCTTTGCGTTTCGCATTGCCTGCATTGGGGAACGTCTGGCAGTCGGTATTGAAGGAGACCGCCCTGCTATCCGTAATTGGTCTGACCGAGTTACTTCGCCAATCAATTACTGCTGCTGGGTCAACACGTGAACCGTTGCTGTTTTACGGCGTGGCAGCTGCGATGTTCTTCATCATTGGCCGTTTAACTGGATCACTGCTGAGCCGCACGGAAAAACGTCTTGCCAGACCGTGGAGTCGTTGATGATGGATTGGAATTTTCTAACGGATGTATTTCAGCAGTTACTGACAGGCTTACCGCTGACTCTTCAGCTTTCGGCAATGGCGCTTGCAGTGGGCTTTGCGTTGTCGATCCTGGTGGCGGCTGCGGCAGGGAGCAGCTTTCGGCTGTTTCGGTGGATAGGCAATGCCCACATCGAACTATTCCGAGGAACCCCGTTGTTAGTGCAGATCTTTTTGATCTATTACGGGTTAGGTCAGATTCCTGGTTTGCGTCAGTCGTTTCTCTGGCCTTTTTTGCGTGAACCCTATTGGTGTGCGGTTTTGGCGCTGGCGCTCAACACTTCGGCATATACAGCAGAGATCATCCGTGGGGCATTGCAGGCTGTTCCCCTTGGAGAGATCGAAGCTGGCCGGTCCTGTGGGATGTCCGGGCTGTTGCTGCGGCGCAGGGTCATATGGCCAATCGCGGTTCGCCAAGGGCTTGCGGTTTACGGCAGTGAGGTGATTCTCATGCTCAAGGCCACATCGCTCGCGAGCATCATCACTCTGACAGAGGTGACCGGGATTGCTTACAAGCTGATCTCCTCCTCCTACCGCGTCATGGAAGTGTTCGCCGTCACGGGAGCGCTCTATCTGACGCTGACCTTCCTCATCAGTCTGGCGTTTTCGGTCATCGAGAGCCGGCTCAATAAACATCTTGCCTATCGCCGCAATTAACCCTGCCGAGCGCTGGGAAGGAGCATTTAATGTCTGTTGCTGTTAACGAGTCATCGGCTCGCGCCACTGCTATCGCGACTCAGGGGCTGCGTAAAAGTTATGGTGAAATCGAAGTGTTGAAAGGTATCGATTTTACTGCTCGCGAAGGCGAAGTGGTTTCGATTCTTGGAGCCTCTGGATCGGGTAAGTCGACGTTCCTGCGCTGCCTTAATTTGCTGGAGCTTCCCTCCGCAGGATCACTTGATGTTTTTGGAGAGCGCGTAAGGCTGAAACAAGGCGCTTCGGACGCCCATATTGCTGACCGCAAACAAGTGGACCGTTTAAGAACCCAGGTCGCCATGGTCTTCCAGAACTTCTGCTTGTGGAGTCATATGACCGTTCTGGAAAATCTGATGGAAGCCCCTGTTCATGTCCAAGGACGAAAAAAGGCTGAGGTCCGTGACGAAGCGCTGTCGATTCTGGAGCGCGTTGGCCTGACACATCGAGCCGATGCATACCCAGCACAGCTATCGGGTGGGCAGCAGCAACGAGCGGCCATTGCACGCGCTCTGGTGATGAAGCCTCGCGTGCTGCTGTTCGATGAACCGACGTCAGCTTTGGACCCGGAACTGGTGGGTGAGGTGCTCAAGGTCATGCGCGATCTCGCGACTGAAGGTCGAACAATGTTGATCGTCACGCACGAGATGGCTTTTGCCCGCGATGTTTCTAATCGGATTCTGTTCCTTGACCAAGGGCGCATCGAAGCCCAAGGGCAGCCCCAGCAACTTTTTGCAGGAGGGGTCAGTGAACGGTTCGATCAGTTTGTTCGCCGCTTCAACGAAAGCGCAGCTCATTGATTAAGTAGATGACGTATTCGTGCCAGGCAGTCGCCCAGCGAGACTGCCTGGTGTGCGGGGGGCGTGAGGGAAACATGACAAAAATCACCACACGATCCGCTCACCATAACGAGTAACGTTCGGAAAGTAGATATACCGTTGGCGAGCTCAGGTATGAGGCCACTGTATTTGTTCGGTGAGCCACTGCAGGGCTAGACTGGCGCCAGCCCCAGTCGTCACGCCGGTCAGCCAATGCCTCTCTTTCCGCCAGATACCGCCGAACAGACAACGTTGACCCTCGAAGTGGTGCTGCGTTACCACATGGCGTGGAAACGCCGCGACTTGGAGGCGATTCTCGCGATGTATCACCCGCAAGTGCAGTACAACGATTTCTTCCAGAACCGCAGCATGGGCCTGACCGAGTTGCGCGCTTACATCACCAGCACGTTGCCGCGTCATCCCGATGAGTATCTTGAACACAACGACCGCATCCGTGCAGATGGCTGTACCGCATTCATCCAGTACCAGACAGCGCTGAAAGGCAGTGGCGAGCGGGTGGTTTTTCGCACCAGTGAAGCCATCACGGTATGTGATGGCCTGATCCTTCGTATAAACGAATATGCCTCACTGGTGCGCGACAGCGAGCCCCAGACTGGGCGCCACGCGCCCGCCATCAGTAAACTGGGGCTCTCGGCGCGTCAGCTGACGTTCATGGCGCGAGACTTGGCCGACTATTTTACGCGCCAGCAGCCCTTCCTCGACCCGGATCTGGACCTTGCACGGATTGCCAGCGCCACCGGGTACAGTCGCAATCAGCTGTCTTACCTGCTGAATCAAGTGCTGGGACAAAGCTTCTATCGCTACGTGACCCAAGCACGGTTGGCCTACCTGCTTGAGCGCCTGATCCATCACGGTGAAAACGCGCCCATCGATGCCCTTGCGGCGAGTGCCGGATTCAATTCCACCTCGGCGTTCTACAAGGCCTTCCGTAGTCATACCGGCAGCACACCCAAGGCGTGGTTGAAAGCCAATTGCGCGCGTACCCGCAGATAACACAGCACCCGTCGCAGCGCATTAATCTCTGTCGGCAATCAACCGATGGAGCATGGGATGTCTGGCTGGGGTGGTGTGAGTTTGTGGATGGAGCAACTCGGCGAGGCGCTGATGCCGCGCCCGGCGTTGTATCAGGATCTGCAAGCAGACGTTGTGATTATCGGCGCCGGTTACAGTGGCCTCTGGGCGGCCTATTACCTTAAACAGCAAGCACCGCACCTGAACATCGTCATCGTTGAAGCACAGATTGCCGGCTTCGGCGCCTCCGGCCGCAATGGCGGCTGGTTGATGGGCAACCTGCTGGGCGAAGACCGACTCCTGGGCCCTTTACCTGCCGCGCAACGCCACGCGGGCTACCAACTGCTGCATGCAATCCCCGACGAGGTAGCGCGGGTGTGCCACCTCGAAGGCATCGATTGCGAGCTGCGCAAAGGTGGCGTGCTGTACTGCGCGGCGCGTTATCCCGAGCAAGAACGGCGCCTGCGCGAACAGCTCGATGCTGTCCGTGCGCAAGGCCTGGGTGAAGACGACTACCGCTGGTTGAGCCCTCAGGCTTTGCGTGAACAGTTAAATGTGGCCCAGGCGTACGGCGCCCTGTACTCACCTCACTGCGCGACCATCCAGCCTGCACGGTTGGTACGGGGCCTGGCCGAAGCCGTCGAACGGATGGGTGTACGCATTTACGAGCAAAGCCCGGTGCTCGACTGGAAGCCAGGCCAGGTCCGAACCGAGCACGGTCGGGTGAGCGCCGATTGGGTGGTGCCGGCGGTCGAAGGTTATGCCAGCACCCTGCCCCCGTTGAACAAACATCAACTGGCCGCGCAAAGCCTGATCGTCGCGACAGAGCCGCTGCCGGCCGATGTATGGGCCGAAATCGGCCTGACCCGTGGCCAGGCTTTCAGCGAAAACAGCCGACAAGTCACCTACGGTCAGCGCAGCCGAGACGATCGCCTGGTGTTTGGCGCCCGCGGTGGGTATCGCTTTGGCGGTCGCCTGCGCAGTGACTTCAACCTCACTCAGGCCGAACGAGCATTGCGGCAACACCTGTTTAGTGAACTCTTTCCGATCTTGCGCAATGTGCGCCTGACCCATGCCTGGGGCGGCAATCTGGGGGTTGCCCGGTCCTTTCACCCGCACATGCTCGCCGACCGTCGCCAGCGGATCGCGCTGGCGGGTGGCTACGGGGGTGAAGGTGTAGGCGCCAGCAATCTGGGCGGCCGAACCGTGGCGGCGTTGATTCTTGGCCAGGACAACGAACTGACTCGCCAGCCCTGGGTGCTGGATGATCGACCCCTGGCCTCGTTGCCACGATGGGAGCCCGAGCCTCTGCGCTGGCTGGGTTACAACGCCATTATCCAGAGCTTCGTTCACGAGGATCAGGTATTGGCCAACCGCCATGCGCCACGCTGGCGTCGCCGGATGGCTGAAGGCCTGGCCGGTTGCATGGAACGTCTGATGAAGTCCAAGGAGCCGTTTGCATGAAGATCGATCATTTTCGCGACACCGCCCGTTTGCCGCTCGGTGAGCCTGGCGCTGTTGGTGTACCGCTGGGCGAGCCGCTTTCACAGGTTGCCACGGCATGCGTCGAACGCGACGACGGCGTCGAGGCCGGCGTGTGGGAATGCACCCCCGGCCGCTGGCGGCGCCAGATCGTGCAACAGGAGTTCTGCCATTTCATTCAGGGGCGTTGCACCTTCACCCCGGACGGTGGCGAGACCCTACATATCCAGGCCGGCGACGCGTTGATGTTCCCTGCGAACACGACGGGAATCTGGGATGTACAAGAAACCGTTCGCAAGAGCTACGTGCTGATTTTCTGAACTGCCTTCATCCATAACGCCTAGAACAAAGGTTGAGGTCTCGCATGTTGAAGTCGATCGTTCCGTTACTGTTGATCGCGTCTACCGCTCAGGCAGCAGACACCGTCAGGATCTACAACTGGAGCAGCTACATCGCTCCAGATACCCTGCAAAACTTTACCACCCAGACCGGGCACCAGACTCAATATGACCTGTACGACAGCAACGAGGTGCTCGACGCCAAACTGATGGCCGGCCATTCAGGGTATGACGTGGTGTTTCCGTCCAACCACTTCATGGCCCGGCAGATCACGGCCGGCGCACTCAAACCGCTGGACCGCAGCAAACTCCCGAACTGGCACAACCTCAACCCGACGCTGATGAAGGTTCTGGAGGCCAATGATCCCGGCAACCGCTACGGTTTCCCCTACCTGTGGGGCAGCACCGGCATCGGCTATAACGTGGCCAAGGTCAAGGCGGTCCTGGGCGATGTACCGATAGACTCGTGGGACATCGTGTTCAAGCCGGAAAACATGAAGAAACTCGCCCGATGCGGCGTGGCGATGCTCGACAATGGTCCCGAGATCCTTCCCATCGCCTTGAACTACCTTGGCCTGCCGCATCACAGCAAGGACAAGGCCGACTACGAGAAGGCGCAGGCCCTGCTACTCAAGGTGCGCCCCTATGTGAGTTACTTCCACAACTCCAAGTACACCAGTGACCTTGCGACGGGTGACGTGTGTCTGGTCGTAGGATTTTCCGGCGATGTGATGCAGGCCGCAGCGCGCGCCAATGAGGCCGGAAACGGCCAGCAGATTGCTTACGCCATACCCAAGGAAGGCTCACCGATGTGGTTCGACATGGTCGCCATGCCCGCCGATGCGCCGAATGAAGGCGCCGGCTACGAATTTCTCAACTACCTGCTGGACCCCAAGGTAATGGCTGGCATCAGCAATCATGTGCACTATGCCAACGGCAACACCGCCGCCGAGGGGCTGGTCGACAAGGCCATCCTCAACGACCCGATGGTGTACCCGCCTGACAGCGTGATGAAAAAACTCTTTGTGCTGGAGGCAATGCCATTAGAGAACGACCGGCTGCGCACGCGGGTCTGGAGCCGGATTAAAAGCGGGCAATGAAACCTGTCGCCGATGAAGCAGGCACCCGGATCATCGGCGACATATCCTAGTCATTTGCCCCTGAAGCCAACCTGATCGGCTCCTCACGACGGCGGACACGCCGATGTCCGCCCATCGAGTTCAAGGAACGCCATAAAGATTCTCAGAATTAGAACGCAGTTGCGCGATGGTCACTCAGTACCCGATCAACCTGTAAGACAAAGGGCCCGGAGGGCAGTCACCTCCAGGCTCCTTTCATTTTTCCCGTGCGCGCTTGATGTCTCTCGAGGGAGGGGCTCCGAAACGCCGGGCATATTCGCGGCTGAATTGGGCGACGCTTTCATAGCCTACTCGCAACGCGGCGGTGTTCACGTCTATGTGCTCGGTCAACATAAGGCTGCGCGCGGCTTGCAGCCGTAGCGATTTTTGATACTGAATGGGGCTCGTGCCTGTCAGCTTGCGAAAGCGGTGATGCAGCGTGGAGCTGGCCATGCCGGATCGTTCGGCGAGGTCGGCCACCTGCAACGGTTTATCGTAGTGATATTTCAGCCATTCAACGGCTCTCACGATGCCGCTATCCCGGTAACCATCGCGAGTGACGCTGCGCAACAAATGCCCCGCTTCACTGAGCAGCAGCCTGCCGTATATCTCCCGCTTGATAAGGCCTGACATCAAGCCTGCTTCAAGTGGCCGTTCGATCAGCGTGGCCAGTCGAACGAACGCATCGAGCATCTCGCTCGTCGCCACACCGGATACGAAGCCCCGCGCCTCAGCAGCCATTTCCTGCTTTGGCGGCTCGAGGGTCAGGATCACCTCATTGAGCATGGAAAAATCGAGCTTCAACACAACGGATAAATAGGGGGTTTGCTCGTTAGCCGCGGTCACGCGAGCCAGTGTGGGGATATCGACCGATGTGACGAAAAACGTCCCTTGCCCGAACTCACAGGCTTGCTCGCCGAACGAAATCTCCTTCGCGCCCTGCAGGATAATGGCCACGCAAGGTTCATAGATGCAGTACGTGGGCGTACCTAGCTCGGCCACTCGATAAAAGCTCAAGCCTGGAATCGACGTCGTGCAAACCTCGTTCAAGCCAATTTGCAGGGTGACTTTTTCGATAAGCCGTTTGAGCGCCTGGGAGCGTTCGGTGGGCTGCACGGGGTCGCGCAAGGTCAGGGAATGCACACGGCTGAAACCGAACTGCGAGAAGGAACCGCTCGTCATCACATGCCCCCCAATTTACGGAATGTTCGAGTCTGCTGAGAGTGCGTGTCCAGCACAAGAGCATCGGCAGGATTGTGCAAAAGATATGGCGAATTAGGGTCACTCGGCCAACCCTCGTTGCTCTAACTTCTAGTCCGTGAACCGGCTTCGATGATCCCGTGAAACCTTGGTCGCGAAAGGAAAGTTGGATGGACAGACGAGATTTTCTTACTTATTCGGCAGTGGGTACTGTTGCAGCCGCTTTGCTGCCAGCATCGGGTGTCGCAAGTTCGCTGGCTCCTGCCCCGGTGCCCTCTTCGCTGACGGAGCCAGGAAGCGTGATGCGTACCGAAGGACGGATCGTGCGCGCAGACCTGCCCGTCAATTTACCCTCGCATGCAATGCGATACATGACGCCTCAACGCTTTGGTATGGGTGGGACGCAGATCGGCAATATCTTTGCGCCGATCAGCGACGAGCAGGCGAGCTCGGTTCTGCAGGCTGCTTGGGAGGCAGGTGTAAGGCTTTACGACACCTCGCCGTTCTACGGGTTTGGCCTGAGTGAATATCGTCTAGGCCGCTTCCTGCGCGGCAAGAATCCAGACGACTATGTGGTGTCCACCAAGGTCGGTCGCGTATTGACGGCCGCTGGTGGCCAGCGCGCGGACCATGCTATCTGGAAGTCGCCGGCGCCCTTCAACTACCGATATGACTACACCGCGGCAGGCGCGCGTCGTTCCGTGGAAGACAGCCTGCAGCGGCTGGGGCTGCCGCGTATCGATATCGTCTTTATCCATGACATCTCGCCAGATAACACCGAACTGGAAGGTGGTTGGGAAGCGGCGTATCGAATTGCGCGCTCAGGGGCGATGGTCGAGCTTGAAAAGATGCGTGATGAGGGTCTCATCAAGGCATGGGGCTTCGGAGTCAATACGCCAAATGCCGTGGTTCAGGCAGTAGCCGGTTATGACCCGACTCCCGACATCGTGTTGCTGGCCTGCCAGTATTCCCTCCTTGACCACAGCGAGGCGTTGCGCAACACCTTTCCGGCGTTGAGCAGCAAAGGCACCAGCGCTGTGGTTGGAACACCACTGAACGATGGATTTCTGGGAGGGCGCAGCCGCTATAACTTCAGCCCGGATCTGCCTACCGGAGCGGTGGAAAAGCGCGCGCGAATCATGGCGGTTGCCAGAAAACATGGCATCGACATTCATACTGCCGCCCTGCAGTTCGCGGCAGCACATCCGCAAGTGTCTGCGATCATTCCAGGTGCCCGCTCGCCGGGACAGATAGTTTCCAATGTGCAAGCAATGAAGGTCGGTATCCCAGCAGCCTTTTGGGAGGAGCTGAAGAGCCAGGGTTTGATCGATGCTCAGGCACCGGTTCCTTCCTGATCAGGGCCTGCGCCCGTGCTACCTGCTGATGTGACGCTATCGTCGCTAGCCTCATTCAACCCGAGGCGGGTTTAAAACGCCTCCTCTTGGTTGCAGCAGCGAAGCACTAGAACTTTACCGAAGCGAGCTTGAACGTCTAATCGCGGCAACCACTTGTATCCATAACGTTGAGAATTCAAGGACCTTATTCTTCAGCAAATAAACTGTGCACGCGTTCAAATAAGAACGCTAGCCTAAGGTCGTAATAATGAACAGACGAACGTCACTCCTGATTTTCGGCGGCCTACTTGCATTCTCCAGCAGTGGTCACTTACTCGCGGACACACTTGCCCTTAGCGTTCCGTTGCCTGATCCACTCCCACAGCTAAAAGTGCTGACATTCCTTGTAGGCTTACACCTGCTTGGTATGTGCTTCGGTCTCGGCGGGGCGACGATGCTAGATCTCTGGATCTTGCGCTGGATGCGCAAGGGTAGCCTCCCCGTTGAAATCGGACGCACTTTTCACTTCATCAGCGGCGCAGTCACTCTCGGACTATGCCTCCTGTGGCTCTCAGGCCTTGGTTTCCTTGCCCTTTACGCGATGGAGTCGCCGGAAAAGTTTGAAAACCCTAAACTTTGGGCGAAGGTCATTGTGGTGAGCGTCCTGACCATCAATGGAATAATCATCCACGCGTTTGTGTTGCCAGAGGTACTACGCGACATGAGTCGGCCGCTGCTCTTTGGAGTCTCCCGCAGGAGAGCTACCTTGTTTCTCGCATCCGGTGCAGTTTCGGGGGTGTCTTGGTACACAGCTTTCGCCTTCGGCATTTTTCGAGAGTTAAACAACAGCGTCACATTCACCCTGCTGGTCATCATGTGGCTTACGCTGATAGCAGCCGCCTCTCTCGCCGCAATTCTTCTTTATACCTTCTCGAGGTCGTTGTTAGAAGTTAGAGCTGACTGGAAATAGCACCTGCGGCGACCGAGCAAACGGTGGGGATGCTGGTACGCCGTTGGTTGCAACGTTGTTGCGTAAAGCGCCCTAGCGCGATTGCTATCGAGCATAACCTTAGCTGTCGAAATTCTTATTCCTCGTGCTCGGCGACGGTTAGATTGCTAGCTACGTATCTCTTGGAGGGTGTTGCGAATGGCTGACTCAGTGGTGTGGGTTGCCGGGGTCGGCGCGGTCGCGGGATTGGGCGCAGCATTGGCGCGACGATTCGCCCGCGAGGGTTACCGCGTGGTGGTTAGCGGCAGGAGCCTGGACAAGTTGCAGGCAGTGGTCGCGGATATCGAAGCAACCGGGGGCAAAGCGGATGCAGTTGTGGCCGACTCAGGAATCGAGACCCAGGTGCTCGAGGCGATTACGCGGGTGAATCAGCTCGGCACGCTCAAAGCGGCAATTTTCAATGTGGGCAATTCGGTATCCGCACCGTCGCTTGAGTTGAGCGCAGAACTGTTCGAGCAAACCTGGCGCGCATCCACCCTGGGTGGGTTTCTGTTCGCTCGCGAGGCGACCCGGGCGCTGCTCGCCAATGGCGGCGGCAGCCTTCTGTTTACCGGCGCGACCGCATCGTGGCGGGGCAAACCGCCGTATACCGCATTCGCAGCTGGCAAGGCGGGACTGCGTTCGGTGGCGCAGTCCTTTGCCCGTGAATTCGGCCCGAAGAACGTGCACGTCGCCCATGTGGTCATCGACGGCTCCATTGATGGCGAGCGAATCAAGAGCCGTGCGCCGGATTACCTTGCCAAGCTGGGTGAAGACGGTTCATTGAAACTCGACGATATCGCCGACGCTTATTGGTACCTGCATACCCAACCGCGCAGCGCCTGGACCCAGGAATTGGACCTGAGGCCATTCAAGGAACCGTTCTGACCTGGAGGTGTTTTTATGGGAACCGATCAGACTCAACTCGCCCCCGTCTCCGTGCGCAGCGTGCTGAATTACCTGCAGGACACCGGAGGGCGTCCAGTGAACTACACCTACCCACCGCCCGACGGCGTGGCCCAACGCAGCGGCGTGTTGGACCCGACTCAGGTGACCATCCACAACGCACGGTTACTCGACGAGCCGGCGAATCTCAACCGCCAGGGTTTCGAAAAAGTCGATCACACCAGCGCCGTTGCGAACCTTGAAGACGACGAACAAGCGCGCCTGTATTACTACCCGGAAACCGAAGCCCTGCTCAAACAGCAGACCGGTGCCGTGAAGGTGGTGATCTTCGACCATACGATCCGCGTCGATGACCCCGGCCGGGAAGCCCGTGGCCTGCGTGAACCGGTGCGCTACGTACACAACGACCAGACCGAGCGCTCGGCTATCCGCCGCGTCCGCGACCACCTGCCGGCAGAGGAAGCCGAACAGCGCCTGCTCAAGCGCTTTGCGATCATCAACGTCTGGCGCCCCATCGGTGCGCCAGTGCTGAGCACGCCCCTTGCCTTGTGCGATGCGCGCAGCATGGCCGATAGCGATCTGCTGCCCAGCGACCTGGTGTACCGCGACAAGGTCGGCGAGACGTTTTCGGTCAAGGCCAACCCGGCCCACCGCTGGTATTACTATTCGCAGTTACGGCCCGATGAAGTCTTGCTGCTGAAAATCCATGATTCGCGCCAGGATGTGGCCCGGCTGAGCGCCCACACCGCCTTTGATGACCCGACGACGCCAGAGGATGCGCCGCCGCGCCGCAGTATCGAATTACGCGCACTGGTGTTCTTCGACACGTAAATCAAGGCTTCACCCAGCAACGGATCGCAGGCTTGGCTACCGACCAAGCCTGCGATCCGTGCTGGGTGAACAAAATGATTACGCAAGCCGCTGATCGCCACGACGCGATCCCCGCCGAAATGCGCCTGGAAGGCTCGATTCGCACCGTCAGCGATGAACGACGCGAAGACGTGTGACAGCCCATGGCCCGCACCGCACCGCACATTACCGAAGCTTCGGGGGCCACCGCCAAAATGGGCTACCTGCCGGGAAATTTCAGCGCCGGCGACAACAACACTGTCAGTGAAGTCAATTTCAGGTCGCCCGGCGCGGTTATATCCATAGCAATAAAGGATATTGGTATATACCAGATCACTCCCTTATAAATCGCTTCCATCAAAAGACGTTGGACGGGAGTGGCAAGCGATGGTGTCGGTAAAGGTAATGCTCGAGTACTTCCATCCCTGGCCGAATTCGGCGGGTTTGTACCTGGCGCGGGAGCGCGGCTGGTATGAAGAGCTGGGCCTGGATGTGGAATTGGTGGTGCACGACCCCTACCGCGGCGATACCTTGCAGCACCTGTTGGCCGGCGCAGCGGACTTTGGCGTATTTCCCAGCAACCGCCTGCTGGTACGTCGGGGGCTGGGCCAGCCGTTGCAGGGTATCGCGGCGATCAACCATGCAGGCCTGGAATCGATCCAGACCCTCACTGACTCCGGCATCCGCCGCCCCCGGGATCTGGTCGGCAAGCGCCTGGCCCTCAACCCGACACCTCGTGGCCTGGCCATGGTGCGCCACTTGGTGAGCCGCGACGGAGGCGACTTCGACGCTGTGATCCTGGTGAACAGCGGTGTGCGCGAACTGCGCCCCGAGCAACTCGCCGAAGGTATCGCCGACGCCAGTTTTGGTGGTTACTGGGCCTGGGAAGCTTTGATGCACAGCCCCATCGAAGCGACGCGGCGCGTGGTGTTGCGGGTGGACGACATCGGCGCACCGGCCTATCACAGCTACCTGCTCGGCACCCATGAACGCACCCTGGCCGACAAACCTGAAGTGGTGCGTGACTTCCTCGCGGCCACCGCCCGCGGTTACCTGGCCGTGGCTCAGGATCCGTCGATTGCCCTCACCGCCTACGAACACACCACGCCGTACTTCCCGACCGAACTGCTGAGTGCGTCACTGCATAAAATCGCCCCGACCTGGCTGCATGAAGGCCGCTGGGGCGAGCAACGCCAGGCGCTGCTGGCACCCTACGCCGAGTGGCTGCACGAGCATGCGGTGCTCGACAATCCGCAGGTGTGGCAAGGCGCAACCAGCAACGCTTATCTGCCCGAGGTGAGCGCATGAACCCCCAACGCACCGCTCACGGCCTGGGGCTGGAGCCGGTCGTCGCCGACTGGCCGGCCCTGCACGAAACCGACATCGAACACCTGCTGCGGGAGTACCCGCAACTGGGTCCGCTGCATAGCCTGCATTGGCACAGCCCAAGGCCGTTTTCCGCCGCGGGGCTGATCACCACCCGCAATGGGACGCTGTTCGTCAAACGACATCACCAACGGGTGCGCCAAGCCGCGTGGCTGCAAGAAGAACACCAACTGATCGCCCACTTGCATCGCCAGGACGCGCCAGTGGCGGCGGTAGTACCGAATCGACATGGCGCGACGGCCACGGTGCAAGGAGAGTGGACCTATGAAGTGCACCACGTCGCCGAGGGCCTGGATCTGTACCGCGATGCGCTGTCGTGGTCGCCGTTCCAGAATCTTCAGCATGCCTTCGCCGCCGGCCAGGCGTTGGCCCGCTTGCATCAGGCCGCCGAACACTACGACGCGCCCCAACGCCGGACCCACGTGCTTCTGGCAAACGCGCGGCTGATCGAACAGTCTGCCCCCCTGGAGGCCATCGCCCATATCGCCAGCCCTTACCTGGCAGGCAAGGATTGGCGAGCCCAACTCAGCGAACTGTTGTTGCCGTGGCACAACGCGTTGCACCCGTTGTTACGTGAACAACCACCGCTGTGGACCCACAACGACTGGCACGCCTCCAACCTGTTATGGAGTGCTGATGGCAGCGTTTCGAGCGTGCTGGATTTCGGCCTGGCCGACCGCACCTTCGCCCTCTTCGACCTGGCAACTGCCATCGAACGCAACGCCGTGCCCTGGCTGGAACTGGACACTGGCGGTGCGGCTCGCGCCGATCTCGACAGCGTCGATGCCCTGCTCACCGGTTATCACCAGGTGCGCCCGCTGAGCGCGAAAGATTTACATACCCTCAGCGCCTTGCTGCCGTTGGTGCATGTAGATTTTGCGCTGTCCGAAGTGGCGTATTACCAGAATGTGGTGGGCTCCACCGCCAGTGCAGACGTAGCGTACTACGCGTATCTGCTGGGCCATTTGCGCTGGTTCGCCGGACCGCAAGGGCAACGTCTGCTCGGCCATATCCGGCGTAAAGCCGTATGAGTATTCTGGTCGATAGCCAATGGCTGCAGGCGCATCTGGACGCCCCTGGATTAGTGGTGCTGGACGCCACGGTAGTGCTGCCGTCACCCGAGTTCGATGGCGACTACCGCGTCGATAGCGGTTACGACGGATGGTTCCAGGCACACATCCCGGGCTCGCGGCATGCCGACCTATTGACTGAACTGGCGGACACCCAGGCCGGTTTCAGCTTTGCCTTGCCGCGTCCCGAGGCACTGGTGAACGCCCTGGCAAACCTTGGCGCAGGCGAAGGAAAAACCGTGGTTATCTATGACCGCGCCGACGGTTTCTGGGCCGCACGGTTGTGGTGGATGCTGCGTGGGACAGGTATCGACGCCAGGGTGCTGGATGGCGGTTTCAACGCCTGGCGTGAAGCCGGTCTGCCAGAATACAGTGGCCCTGCCAAGCCGATAACGCCTGTGCAAAACTGGTCAATCAACCCGCGTCCAGAGCTGTGGATCGACCGCAGCGGCGTAGAGGCAATCGTCGCTGGCAACGCACCGGGACAACTGATCTGCGCCCTCGGCGCGGCCCTTTTCGAGGGCACCGCCGCCACCCGCTACGCCCGACGCGGGCATATCCCCGGCAGTCGCAACCTGCCGGCGCGCCACCTGTTCGACGCTCACGGCCGCTACCTGCCCAAGGATGCCCTGGCCCTGGCGATTGGCCCCACGCTGCTGCACAGCGAAGGCCCACTGATCCTGTATTGCGGCGGCGGTATCTCCGCGGCTGCCAACGCGTTGGCTCTGACCCTGCTGGGTCGCCAGGACATCGCGATCTACGACGGTTCCTTGCAGGAATGGGCCGCCGACGCACGTTTACCAATGACTACCGGAGCAGCTCCGGCCTGACGCCACTTTCGGCGAATTCGGCTTTTTCATCACGAACTGGCAACCCGTCCGTTGCGCAGCGCTGGGCCTCTTTGCGCCCGATAAAAGCGTACGGCAATGGCCGGCAGACCTCTGGAGCGCTCTTTATATGGCTACACCTTACCGTCACACGCTGCTCGCCCTGAGCATCACCCTCGCCGCTGCGGCGGCCCATGCCCAGGAGGCGACGCTGGACACCGTCACCGTCGTCGGCCAGGAAACCAATGACTATCAGGCAAAAAAAGCCGCCGTGGCCGGTTTCGATAACGCGCCGTTGCTGGACACCCCGGCCTCCGTCGCGGTGATCACCGAAGCGCGCCTGAAAGACCAGCAGGCACGCCTGCTCAGTGAGGTGCTGAAGAATGACGCCTCGGTCGGCGACAGCTATGCGCCGGTCGGCTACTACGAGAATTTCGTGATCCGCGGCTTCGCCCTCAATCCGGCCAGCAGCTACAAGATCAACGGCCGCACCATCACCGGCGAACAGAACGTGGCGCTGGAAAACAAGCAACAGGTGGAAGTGCTCAAAGGCCTGTCTGGCTTGCAGAGTGGCGTCTCCGAGCCCGGCGGACTGGTCAACTACGTGAGCAAGCGCCCGGAAAATGTGCGCTCGGTGACGGTGTCTACCAACGAACAGGGCGAGCGCTACCTGGCCACCGATGTCGGCGGCTGGCTCGGCACCGAACAGCAGGTGGGTGTGCGCGTCAACCTGGCCCATGAAGACATTCGCTCCTACGTCGACCACGCCGACGGCAAGCGCGATTTCGCCTCCTTGGCGCTGGACTGGAACATCAGCCCCAACGCCCTGTTGCAACTCAACGCCGAGTACCAGGACCGCGAGCAACGCTCGGTGCCGGGCTATCAATTGCTCGGCGGCACCGAGGTGCCGCATCACGTTTCGCCCAAGGACCTGCTGGCGTACCAGAGCTGGTCGAACCCGGTGGGCATCCGCTCCCTGAACCTCGACGGGCTGTTCGAATACCGCTTCAACGACGCCTGGAAGGCCAGCTTCAGTGCGTCCCGCAGTCGCGTAGTGATCGACGACTACAGCACCTTCGCCTGGGGTTGCTATGGTGCCGCCAGTTGCGCCAATACCGCTGTGCCCAACCACTTCAGCGCCGAGGGTGACTATGACATCGCCGACTACCGCAGCCCCGACGACACCCGCCGCAACGAAGAAGCTCAGGCTGCGTTCAATGGCCAGTTCGACACCGGTTTCCTCAAGCATGACCTGACCTTCGGCACCACTGCGTTCCGTCGCCTGGTGGACCGGCGCACCTCGGTCAACGAGTACATCGGCGAGGGCAATATCTATGAGCCGTCACCGGTGCTGGAACCCTACGACGGCCCGCTTGGCCATACCTACCGGCGCCTCGACAGCCGCCAGTACGGCCTGTTCGCCAGCGACCGCATCAGCTTCAACGAGCAGTGGCAAACAATCCTCGGCGGGCGCCAGGTACGCCTCGATGAAGAGACTTACAACCAGGCCGGCGCCACCACCCGGCACACCCAACGCAGCGTGTTCCTGCCCCAGGTGGCGCTGATCTACAAGCCGCGCCCGGACACGTCGCTGTATGCCAGCTACAGCAAAGGTTTGTCCCTGGGCGGTGAAGCTGCGTGGTTCAGCAGCAACGCCGAAGAGGTACTGCCGCCCACCACGTCACGCCAGTTGGAAGTCGGGATCAAGCGTGACTTCCAGCGCCTGAGCCTGACTGCCGCGTTGTTCCAGATCAGCCAGGATTTGCAATACAACCGACCGAACGACGACGGCACCACCACTTTCGTGCAGCAAGGCACACAAAAGAATGTAGGGATTGAACTGTCGGCCAACGGCCACGTGACCTCCGACCTGCAACTCTCGGCGAGCGTCGCGGCGATCCGCGCCCGGGTCAGTGGCAGCGGCACCGATGACTACGACGGCCACCAGGCGATCAACGTGCCCAAGCTGCGTGCCAGCTTGCACGGCGACTACAGCATTCCCGGCATCCCCGGCCTGGCCTTGCTCGGCGGAGTGCAATACAGCGCGAGTAAATACGCCAACCGCCAGGCCACGGTGAAAGTCGACGATTACGCGGTGTTCGATGTGGGCAGTCGCTACACCACCAAGGTTGGCGATTACGATACTGTGCTGCGACTGACTGTCGACAACCTGTTCGACAAACGTTACTGGCGAGATGTGGGTGAATCCGCAGGCGACGGCTACCTGTTCCTGGGTGCGCCGCGCACGGCGCGATTGTCCGCCACCGTCAATTTTTGAGGCTGACTGTCCATGCGTAATTTGATTATTTCCACTGTATGCCTGCTCTCCACCGCCCTGGTGGGCTGCCAGCAGCAACCGCCCGCCAACGATCAACTGGACGCGGTGCTGTGGACCCAGACCTCCATTGAGCACGAACTGATTTACCGCCAGGTATTCGCCAGCGCTACGCGTCAACTGGACGCGGCCCTGGCCGACCCGACCTGGGACGCCCTGCCCTTTGCGCCGCGCAACCTCACCGGCCTGCCGCCGGCGGTGGTGGTGGATATCGACGAAACCGTGCTGGACAACGTACCGCTCAATGCCCGGGACATCCTCAACAACCAGGTCTACTCCTACGATCGCTGGAACACCTGGGTCGACCAGGCCAAGGCCCAGGCGCTCCCCGGCGCCGTGGAGTTCCTGCAGGCGGCTGATAAGAAAGGCATCACCGTCTACTACATCACCAACCGTGAACACAGCCAGGTCCAGGCGACAGTCAACAACCTGCGCCTGCGCGGCTTCCCGGTAGAGCGCAACGAACAGGTGCTGGCCGCCAGCACCCCGACCGGTCACTGCGAACAGGCCGGCTACGGCAAGAACTGCCGCCGCCAATGGGTCGCCAGCCACGCCCGTGTGCTGATGCTGGCCGGCGACTCCTTCGGTGACTTCGTGCAGGCCGAGCACAACACCCTGGCCGACCAACGCAAGGCCGCCGCCCCCTACCTGGCGTGGCTGGGCCAACGCTGGTTCCTGTTGCCCAACCCGACCTATGGCAACTGGTACAGCGCCCCCTATGGCGACCAGGAAAAACTGCCCTTTGAACGCAAGCGTCAACTCAAGCAACAGGCGCTGCATCTAGAAAATCAGTGATAAGAGAACCCTATGTCGCCACTGGAAATCGTCGCCGTGTTCTTCAACATCGCCGGGGTCTGGCTCACTGCACAACGGGTGCGCTGGTGCTGGCCGGTCAGTGTGATCGCGGTGTTGCTGTACGCCTGGATCTTCTTCGACGTGAAGCTGTATTCGGACATGCTCCTGCAACTGGTCTTCGCCGTACTCCAAGGCTATGGCTGGTGGCGCTGGAGCACTGGGCGCGTCGAGGCTGGCAAGGTGCGGGTGGAGCGCCTGCCACCCAACGAGGCATGGCGACACTTGCTCGCGGGCGCGGTCGGCGCCGTTGCCCTCGGCGCGGTGATGCATCATTTCACCGATGCCGCCCTGCCCTGGCTGGATTCGCTGCTCACCGCGTTCAGCCTGGTGGCCAGCCTGTGGGCGGCGCGCAAATACATGGCCAGTTGGTGGTTATGGATGGTGCTGGACGCGGCCTACGTGGGTCTGTTCCTGTATAAAGACCTGCAATTGACCGCCGCCCTCTACGCCGGTTTTGTGCTGCTGGCGGCCTATGGTTTGCGGGCCTGGCGCCGAGATTTCCTGCTGCAGAAACAACAGCATCACCTATAGCCGAGGGTTGGCTTGCAAGCGTGTTTTCATTGCGCTCGCGCCTCAAGACCGATGGCGACCATCGGCCGGGCTCGGCCCATGGCGCCTCATTCCCCGCGTTGCCTGAAGCCTGCCTGGGACAGGTGACCTGCGCCAGCAGGAACGGTAGAGTCACCCTCATGTCATGCCTGCACACGGAACCCCAGGATGCCTTTCGACCCGATTTCCCCGCATTACCAGCGCATCCGCGAACAGATCGCCAACGACATCGCCGCCGGTGTCCCCCAGGCCGACGAAAAATTCCCCTCCGAGCGGGAAATGATCGAGCGCTTCGGCTGCACTCGCGTCACTTTGCGCCAGGCCCTGCAGCAACTGGAGGCCGAGGGCCTGGTGTATCGGGAAAATCGCCGGGGCTGGTTTGTCAGCCCCCAGCGCATCCGCTACGACCCGACGCGCATCAGCGGTTTCATGGATTACGTCCGTGCCCAGGGCCGCATACCCCGCACCGAATGCCTGCATGCCGAACTGCGCCCGGCAGGCCCGTGGCTGGCCAAGCGCATGGGTTTGGCCTCGGCGGACGAACCAGTGTTTTTCCTGCAACGCCGCCGCTGGATCGACCGTCGCCCGGTGCTGCTGGAGTTCAACGCCTTGCTCGCCAGTTGGTGCCCAGGCCTGCTGGAGGTCGACTTGAACACCTCGCTGACACAACTACTGCGCGAACGGTTTGGGCGCGTGCAATCACGCTGCGAATTGGAGATGCATATCGGCACGGTGAATGAAGAACAGGCCGAGTTGCTACAACTGTCACCGGGTTCCACCAGCGTATACCTGGAGCGCTTGAACTTTGGCGAAGATAACCAGCCGGTGGAGTTCGACCAGGAATTCTGGCGCCCGGATGCGCTGTCGATCGTGATGGAGACGCGGTATCCGGGAACTCCCTGAGACCTCGGCACAGACGCCGCCGACAAGTCCCGCGTACATGGCGTTGAGGCGAGCGACTATTGAAATCACTTCGGGCGCCCGGCAGCCGCGAGAACCCTGTCTATTGGCGTGTTGGGGCACCGGCGGAACAGAAAGACCCGCTGGTAGTGAGCATTGACGACAAGGGCAAGCTGTTCATCATCGTAAATCCACAAAAAGAGGGCATGGTTTTCGCCGTTTTCAGCGTCGCGCAGACAGCTGTTGTGGCGCCAAAAATGCATCGTGGAAATAGTTACGAAACGCCTGCATCGCCGGGCTGAATTCGCGCTCGCGATGCCACGCCAGTCCGACACTCATCGGCGTCACCTCGTCGGTGACTGTCAGGGTTTCGATGCGTTTTCCTTCCAGTGACCAGGGGCGGTGCACCAAGTCCGAGAGGATTGCCACGCCGCTGCCATTGGCGACCATGCTGCGCACCGCTTCGACTGAACTGGTACGCACCCGCACGTTTGGCTGTTGATGCGCATGTTCCCAGTAGCGCATGGCGCTTTGTTCGGCTTCGTCGACGGTCAGCAGGATGTAGGGTTCTTTCGCGACGTCGGCGAGGCTGACCGCCGAGCGTTCGCACAACGGATGGCGGCTGGGCAGCCATAACCGCCGTTCGGAGTTGAAGAGAATCTCTGAAACGATGTCCGGGTGCGTGAGGTTGGCGGTGAGCACCACGGCCATATCAAACCGACCTTCCAACAAGCCTTGCTCAATCGCTTGCCGTTCCTGTTCATGGACTTCAATGGCCACGTCCGGATGCCAGTGTTCCAGGCGCTGCAAATGGTGCGGGAGGAAATAACCGATCACTGTGTAGCTCGCCGCCAAGCGCAACACGCCGCTGGCGCGGATGTCCGGCAACGGGCTATTCAACGCGTCATCGACGCTACGCAAAATCACGTAGGCCCGGTTCAAAAAGTGCCGCCCGGCGTCAGTCAGGCTCATGCCCTGGGCCGAGCGCTGGAACAACAGCGTGCCAAGGATGCCCTCCAGTTCCTTGATCGCCGTGGTCACCGCCGACTGGGAAATATTCAGATGAATCGCGGCTTGAGAGATTTGCCCGATCTCGGCGGTGGCGACGAAATAGCGGACTTGGCGCAGGGTCAGGGACATGAGCACTCCAGGCGACGACGTATCTGTTTTTCAGAAGATGACCTATCTGATAATAGATCTTCCCAAGGGGTTGGGAGGAATCTAACTTGGCCCTCACGAAGTCACAAGCGTCGGGAGCAAGCGTCATGCAGGCAGTAGACTTCAACTCGGACATGGGCGAAGGCTTTGGCCCCTGGACCATCGGCGATGGCGTCGACAATGAGCTGATGGGCTTTATCAGTTCGGCCAACATCGCCACCGGTTTTCATGCCGGCGACCCAGGCACCATGCGCCGCACCGTCGAGCAGGCCAGGCGCCTGGGCGTGGCTATCGGCGCGCATCCGGGGTTTCGCGACCTGGTTGGTTTTGGCCGTCGACACATCAATGCGCCGGCCCAGGAACTGGTCGACGACATGCTCTATCAGTTGGGCGCCCTGCGTGAACTCGCCCGGGTTCAAGGCGTGGCCCTGCAACACATCAAACCCCACGGCGCGCTCTACATGCACCTGGCCCGAGACGAAGAGGCCGCCCGTTTGCTGGTGGAAAACCTCCAGCGCCTGGAGCCGGAGTTGCTGTTGTATTGCATGCCCGATTCGGTGATCTGGCGGGTTGCCACGGAACTCGGCCAACCGGTAATCCGCGAGTTCTACGCCGATCGCGAATACGACCTCAGCGGCTCCATCGTCTTCACCCGCAACGTGCGGGCTTACGACCCGGCCCACGTCGCCGAGCGGGTGCTGCGTGCTTGCCAACAAGGCGTGGTGCGCACCGTCGAGGGCGAAGACCTGGCGATTGAATTCGATTCCATCTGTTTGCACAGCGACACGCCGGGTGCCCTGGCGTTGGTCGAAGCCACGCGTCATGCACTTGATGGCGCAGGCATAGAGGTCCGAGCACCGCGCTGAGACCGAACGAAAACACCTGGCCCACAGACGCCAGGGTTTGCCCACCGATTCACTTTTTGCCTGCCTTTCTACAATTATTCCAAGAGGAACAGACATGGCTGAACACACTGTAATCACCCCATTGCCGGGGACCTTCTACCGCAAAGCCACCCCGGAATCGGCGAACTTCGTCGAGGTCGGCGCGCAGGTCAGCGCCGACACGGTCATTGGCCTGATCGAGGTCATGAAGCAGTTCTCCGAACTGACCGCCGGGACGGCTGGTCGCCTCAGTGCCTTTTTGGTAGAAGACGGTGATCCGGTGGAGCCGGGTCAAATCGTCGCAACACTCGACGACGAGTGAGGGGGCGATCATGACCCAAGCCATTCATAAACTGCTGGTCGCCAACCGTGGCGAGATCGCCGTGCGGATTATTCGCGCCGCCAAAGAACTGGGCATTCCCACCGTTGCTGCGTGCAGCGAGGCGGACGTCGATTCCCAGGCCGCGCGCATGGCCGATGAGGTGCACATTCTTGGCCCGGCCCGTGCCGACAAAAGTTACCTGAACGTCGAGGCCTTGCTCGGCGCCTTGAAAGCCACGGGCGCCAACGCGGTGCATCCCGGCTACGGCTTTCTGTCGGAGAACGCCGATTTCGCCGAAGCGGTGGTGGCTGCCGGCGCCATATTCGTCGGCCCGAGCGCGGAGACGATCCGGCGCATGGGCGATAAAGCCGAGGCACGGCGTACCGCACAAGCCGCTGGCGTGCCGGTGGTGCCGGGTTCGCCGGGTGAACTGTTCGACGTCGAGTCGGCGCTGCAGGCTGCTCAATCCGTTGGCTTCCCGTTGTTGATCAAAGCTTCGGCCGGTGGTGGCGGGCGCGGTATTCGACTGGCGGAAAACGCCGAGCAACTGAGCGAAGAATTTCCCCGCTCCCAGCGCGAAGCCCAAGCGGCGTTTGGTAATGGCGCGGTGTATCTCGAGCGATTTATCAGCCGGGCTCGGCATATTGAAGTGCAGGTGTTGGGCGACGGTCGGCACGCGGTGCATTTGTTTGAGCGCGAGTGTTCGTTGCAACGGCGCCGGCAGAAAATCTTCGAAGAAGCGCCGTCGCCAGTCCTCAGCCAACAGCAACGGGAAAACCTCTGCGAAAGCGCCGTGCGCCTGACCGAATCGTTGGGCTACAAGGGCGCCGGCACCCTGGAATACCTGTACGACGACACCACTGGCGAGTTCTTCTTTATCGAGATGAACACGCGGATTCAGGTGGAGCACCCGGTCAGCGAACTGATCACCGGCATCGACCTGGTCCAGGCCATGTTGCGCATCGCTGGCGGCGAGCCGCTGGGCTTCAAGCAAAGTGACATCCGACTCAACGGCGCCGCCCTGCAAATGCGCCTGAACGCGGAAGACCCGGCGCGGGATTTCTTCCCGAGTCCAGGCCTGGTCGAGGAACTGATCTGGCCGAACGGCGCGGGCATTCGCGTCGATACGCACCTGTATCAAGGCTACCGTGTGCCGCCGTACTATGACTCGCTGCTGGCCAAACTGATCATTCACGGTGCGGATCGCACCGAAGCCCTGGCCCGAGCGCGAATGGCGGTGGCGCACACCACGCTCACCGGCATGGCCAACACCTTGGCGTTGCACGGTGAATTGCTGGAACAACCGTGGCTGCACAGCGCCGACTTTCACACCGGCACGCTGGAAACCTGGCTGGCCGAGCGCCGCAGCGGAGGTGAAGCATGAGTACTCCCATCCGCTACAGCTTTGGCGCCGATGAGCATTTGTTTGCCGAAGTCAGCGACAGCATGTCCCTGGACGCGTTCTTCAAAGGCTTGGCCGTCACCCGCGCCGTGGAACAGCTGGCGCTGGATGGCGTGCTCGATATCTGCCTGGCCAACGCGTCATTCCAGATTCGTTTCGACCCGGATCGCATCGCCCCTCACACCTTGCTCGAAGCGGTAAAAATCGCCGAGGCCGGGGCCGTTGCCGAGCGCACGTTGCAGACGCGGATTATCGAGATTCCGGTGCTCTACAACGATCCCTGGACCCACGAAACCCTGATGCGTTTTCGCGACCGCCATCAAGATCCGAGCGCCACCGACCTGGAATACGCCGCACGAATCAACGGTCTGGCCGACGTCGATGCATTCATCGCGGCCCACAGTGGCGCGCCGTGGTTTGTCTCGATGGTTGGCTTCGTTGCCGGGCTGCCGTTCATGTTCCAGATGGTCGAGCGCGAGCGCCAGTTGCAGGTGCCCAAGTACCTGCGCCCGCGCACCGACACACCGAAATTGACCCTTGGTCACGGCGGTTGCTTTGGTTGCATTTACTCGGTGCGTGGCGCCGGCGGTTATCAGATGTTTGGCGTCACCCCCGCGCCGATCTACGACCCGCAACAGAACCTCGCGTACCTGAAAGAACACATGGTGTTTTTCCGTCCAGGCGACATCGTGCAGTTCAAACCGATGGACCGTGAAGCCTACGACCACGCGGTGGCCGACGTGGAAGCCGGTTGCTTTGATCTGCGGATTCGGCCGGTGGAGTTCTCGCTGGACGCGTTCCTCGCCGATCCCGTTGGCTACCCCAAGTCGTTGCAGGAGGTGTTGGCATGATCAAGGTCCTCAAACCCGGCCTCGCCACTTCGGTACAAGACCTGGGCCGCGAAGGGTATTACCACTTGGGCATTCCACCGTCCGGCGCGCTTGATCAATACGCCTTGAGCGCGGCCAATCAATTGGTCGGCAACCCGGCAGGTCTGGCGGCGCTGGAATGCACGCTGCTCGGGCCTGAGTTGGAGTTTCAGCAGGATGCATTGGTGGCGGTCAGCGGCGCGCACATGACGCCACGGGTCGATGGCGTGGAAATGCACCACGACACTGCGTTCACCGTGAAGGCCGGGCAAGTGCTGCGCTTTGACTTTCCCAAGGCGGGTGCCCGCGCTTATGTGGCGGTAGCCGGCGGCATTGATGTGCCGGTGGTGCTCGGCAGTCGCTCCACCTATACGCTCGGCGCGCTCGGCGGCTTTCAGGGGCGACGCCTGATTGCAGGCGACGAATTGCCGATAGGCATCGCCAGTGGCAAGAGCCGCGCCGGGGCCAGTTTGCCCATGGTGTTACGGCAATCATTGGGTGGCGATATCACCCTGCGGGTGGTGCCCGGTTTGTACTACCACCGCTTGAGCGAATCGGCGGCGAAGAGCTTTTTCGCCGAGCCGTGGACGGTCGGTTCGGAAGCCGACCGCATCGGCTATCGCTTCAAGGGCGGCAGCGCGCTGAGCTTTCAGCCCCGGGAGCAGCCGTTCGGCGCCGGTTCCGATCCGTCGAACATCGTCGACAGTTGCTACCCGATCGGCTCGATCCAGGTGCCCGCCGGGCTCGAACCCATCGTGCTGCACCGTGATGCGGTGTCCGGTGGCGGCTACGCGATGATTGGCACGGTGATCAGCGCCGACCTCGATTTGATCGGCCAGATGCAACCCAACCAGAAGGCCCGCTTTGTCGCGGTAACCCTCGAAGAGGCGCTGCAAGCGCGACGTTCCTATAAGAAAAAACTCAGCTACCTGAGCAAGCTGTTCCCTTCCTGACTCTGCCCGCCGTCTAGCGCGGGCCATGCCAAACGGTACGCCAACGCCGCACTTCGGTGCGGTGACGGCTGCCCGCGCTTCAACCTTTGATTGGTTTTGGAGTTCACGCATATGGCTGCTTTATCGCAATCGAGTCAAACCGGGCAAGACCCGGCGCATCATCCTGTTCCCACCGAAGCGCGCATGGGTCGACTGTCCCTGACCATGGCCTGGTGGGCGGTATGCAGTGCAATGTTTTACATCGTGGTGGGGGCTTCATTGGCGTTGTCGTTCGGTGCGCGCAATGCGCTGATCGGCATGGTCCTGTCGGTGATCAGTTATGGACTGGTCAACAGCGTGCTAAGCCGCTTTGCGGTTCGCAGCGGTTTGTCGGTGGCGTTGTTTTCACGGCTGTTGTTCGGCAGCACCGGAGCGAGCCTGGCGACGTTGATTTTCTTCTCGACCGCGATCTATTACGCGGTGTTCGAAGGTTCGGTGATCGCCGTCGCGCTCAATCACCTGTACCCGGAACTGGTCTATCCGCTGGCGGCATTGGCCGTAGTGCTCTACAGCGTGCCAATGATCCTGGGCAGCGTGCAGCACTGGCTGGACAAGCTCAACGGCGTATTGCTGCCGGTGTACCTCGGTGGCTTGCTGGTGGCGGTGGGGCTATCGATCAGCCGTTATGGCTACCAGCCGCAATGGCTGGATTTCGGCCCGGCAACGCCTAGTGCATTCGGCTGGTGGGATTGTTTTGTCGCCTACATGGGCGTCTGGGTGTTGATGCTGTTCACCTTCGACTATGCGCGCTTCGGCAAGCCTGAAGACGCCGAGTACCACGGTCGCTGGAACTTCGGCATGCCGTTCTACGCGGTGACGTTTCTGCTCAACGGCGCGGCGGGCATTTACCTGGTCAGCAGCATTCCCCACGAAGGCGCGCTGAACGAAGTCTCGGTGGTGATGGCGATTTTGCAGTTGATGGGCCTGTGGGGATTGCTGTTTGTCTGGGCCACGCAAACCCGGATCAACACCGCCAACTATTACTTGGCGACCCTGAACATGCAGGCGTTCTTTGGTCGATTTGGTCTTCGCGGTTCGTACCTGATGTGGGCAGTGGCAGTGGGAGTGATCGTCTACGGTTTGATGCTCGCGGACGTGTTTGCCTACATCCTCAAGGCGTTGGCCTATCAGGGGATTTTCGTGGTGGCCTGGGTGGGTGTGGCGTTGGCGCAGATTGTCTACGGACGCAGTGACGTGGCAGCGCTCGAACGGGTGGTCGCGTTTAACCCGGTGGGCTTGACGGCCTGGTTTGGCGCCACCGCATTGGGTCTTGCGTTGATGTTTTCCGGCGGCGGCCTGAGCAGCTTTTCCGCGCCATCTACCGTGATAGTTGCGTTTGCCTTGCAAGCAGGCTTGTCCCATCGAAGCCGGTTGCGGATACGGTTGGCAGAGTAGAGTTTTGCAGTCACTCATCCCTTACCCGCCTGCTCTCACAAGGTAGAGCAGGCAATGGGAAGCTCATTACGAATTCGCTGATGGGTCCACCGCACAGTGTCGCAGGGCGTGCTGGAAATCAGCGTCAACGATGATTGCTTCTGCTCTCTGCCGGTGACTCTATTCTGTTCTACGCCGATCAGCCAGGGCATCGGTGTCGGGCTTTCAACCACCAGGTCTTGGCGAAAATCATGCACCGACAACCTCTTCGTTTGGCAGCAGATGCTCATGCAACTGCGCAATATGTTCAGGCCCGATACCGCAGCATCCACCGACAATACTGGCACCCGCCGCTACCCAGGTTCTGGACCAGTGCAGGTAGGATTCAGGGCCCAGGTCGCGGCGAATCTCCAGCAGCGTGCTGTTGGCCTTTGCCCCTGTGCTGACAGGCGGAAACGCGTTTGCGTAAACCCCCAGCTCGATGCTTTGATCGAGGCGCAGAAGGACATCCCGCGCCACCGCCAGCGCCGCCGCCATGACTTCCGGCTGGCTGCAATTGAACAGCACCGCCCTCGCCCCCAATTCGACCGCTACGTGTACCGCCTGGGCGACTGACTCCGAGGAACGCAATCGCGGTGGCTCGCCGGCTTCATCAAGCAGCGTGAACGACAGCCAAAGCGGTTTCGATTCTGCGCCAAGCGCCTCGACGACTGCCCGGACTTCAGCGATGGAACTCTGGGTTTCCGCCAGCCACACATCAACGTGCGCCTGCAATCCGGCGATGAGCTCGCGATGGATCACGACCGAACGTTGATGATCAAACAAGTCAGGTCGATACGACCCCAGGGCGGGAGGCAGGGAGCCGGCCACCGTGACCGGCTCGGTGCTGCCGGCCGCCGCCTGACGAGCCAGGCGTCCGGCCCGTTCGGCCAGCGCACGGCCCTGCTCGGCAAAGCGCTCATCGCCGATGTGAAACGGCACCACCGCGTAGCTGTTAGTGGTGACGATTCGCGCACCGGCCTCAATAAATGCCTGATGAGCCTGCAGCACATAGTCAGGCGCCTCGATCAACGCGAGGGCCGACCATTCCGGCTGGCGAAACGGTGCCCCGATACGCTGCAATTCGCGGCCCATGCCGCCATCGAGCAAACGCAAGGACGCCTGGCTCATTGGATCGCGCTCACTTTCGGCGCCGAGGCGGCGAGCCATTGATCGACGATGGCGCTGTTCGCCTGTACCCACGCCTTTGCCGCGACGTCAGCCGGCTGTTTTTCCTTTTCGATCTTCAGGATCAGGTCATTGAGTTGCGCCGGATCGATAGCAACATTGCGCAGGAACTCGGCAATTTTAGGTGCGCGTTTCTGCAAGGCAGTGGACGCCAGGACATGCACCTTGGCATCCGGGAAGGCGCAGGTGATCTGACTCTTGTTCAGCCAGTCCGGGTCGACGGTCGGACTGATGAATTTCCAGCAACCATCAGCCTTGTAAAGCGGGTCATCTTTTTTGTTGTCCTGGGCGTAACCGTCGAATGCCGGCTCTTCCAGGCGACGCAGGTCAAAGGCCGAAAAGATCCAGTCCGGGGTGTAGGCATAGAACACCACGCCACGTTGCGCCTTGTAAGCCGAGGCGAGTTTGGCGTAGGTCACCGAGGCTTCGGTGGACACCGACTCGAATTTATCGGCAAACCCGTAATCCTTGGCCTTGATCTGGCCGATGTAAGTCGACTCCCAGCCCGCCGGCCCTACCAGCAGTTCAGCCTTGCCGCCGCCCAGTGGTTCGAAGAGCTTGGCCACTTCCGGTTTTTTCAGATCATAGATGGATTTGACCCCGTACTTATCCTGCAGATAACCGGGAATGTAAAACCCTTGTTCACCCGCATACGGATGGGTGTTCGGCACCAATGACCGGGTGCCGCCAGTCACGTACTTGGCCCAAGCGGCCGATTGATTGGGCAGCCAGATGTCCGTCAGCACATCCACCGAGCCATCGCCTTTCGCCGCGGCACTGAACAGTACTGCGACATCCCCTGCCAGATACGACACATCGCCATCCAGGCGAGTATTAATCACCTCGCCGAGGATATGCTGAATGGCGATAGCCCCTGTCCAGTTCTGCTCGCCGATGACTATCTTGTCCTTGGCCACGACGGCGGCAGGAAGGATCACCGAGGCCAGCAGCGCAGCAGCGCCCAGGTTGCGGAATAGGTGTTTCTTCACGATTAGCCTCATTGTTCAGTTGTGCAAATGATCTTGCTTGCGCAAGCTCGATTGAATGATTCGATCAGGGATCAGTGCGCACAGGACGATCGCCACACCCGCCAGAACCCCCTCGCCCCCCTTGATGTTGCGCAACGCCGTCATGACGTCATAACCCAGACCGCCAGCACCGATCAGGGCGGCGACCACGACCATAGACAGGCTCATGACGATGGTTTGATTGATCCCCAGCAATAGCGAGCGGCGAGCCAGGGGCAGTTGCACCTTGATCAGGGTTTGCCAAGGGCTGGCCCCATGGGCAACCGCCGCTTCGACGGCATCCTTCGGGACTTCCTGGATTCCCAGCGACGTCAGGCGAATCATCGGTGCCAGGGCAAAAATCACGGTCGCGATCACGGCCGGAGTCTTGCCGACAGAGAAGAACGCTACGGCAGGAATCAAGTACACAAACGTCGGCAGGGTCTGCATGACATCCAGCAAGGGTGTGATCAGGCGCCGTACAAGCGGGCGCTTCGCCAGCAGAATGCCGGTTGGTACACCGATGGCCAGGGCAATCAACACCGACGAGCCGACCAGCGCCAACGTCGCGATGGTTCGCTCCCAAAAACCGAACACCCCGATGTACAACAAGGCAGCGCTGCTGCTCAGCGCCAGCGCCAAGCCGGCCGAACGCCACGCCAGAAACACCAGGGCCACTGCCGAAACTGGCCAGGGCAACCAGCCCAACAGGTTCTCGACACCTTCAATGACAGTACGAACGGCAACGATCACGCCAACGAAGGCGCTCTCGAACGTCACCTGCGACCAGCCGATGAATTCATCAATGCTCTGTGCCGCCAGCAGCAGCGCCTGGCGATTGGCCGGGAACTGCAACAGCACGTGGGTAGTGTCAGGCGTAAACACCCGCCAGATCACCAATGCCTGACTGACCAGCAGCACAACCAACGGCAGCCCCCAACCCGATACGTTGCGCCGCACAGGCTGGCGGCTCAACGAGAACGCAGTAAAGCGACTGGCCGCGAACACACTCACAGCCGCCAGAATCGCTAGCCATGACTGACTGACAATGCCTTGGCCAGCAACCGCCAGCGCTGCAAGCTCAGCAGCGAAACCAAGCCAGAAAAGACCGCCCTTGCCCTGCGCAGCCAGCGCTGCCGGCCCCAGCAGCAGGGCTTGCCAGCCACGCGAGCCGGGGCTGGCGGACTGCTCGCGAGGAGTAGATTCGGGGGCTTGGAGGGGAACGCTGTCGACGCTGCGCAACGGTGAAGGGGTCGGGGTGAAATCCCGGAAAAAGTCCCCAACGTCGGCGTCAACCGGCTGCTCGATCAACTGTTTGGGAGTGCCCAACTGCACCAGGCGGCCGCGACGCAGAACCGCAATTCTGTCAGCAAGACGTACGGCTTCCGCCGGGTCGTGGGTGACCAGCAATGTACTGATGCCGCGCTCACGCACCAAGGCCAAAAAATGACTTTGCAGATCTCGTCGGATGGTCGGGTCCAGCGCACTGAATGGCTCGTCCATCAGCAGAATGTCCGGATCTGTCACCAATGCCCGCGCCAGGCCAACCCGTTGCTGCATGCCACCGGACAGCTCATGGGGATAATGCTCGCCCCAACCCTCCAGGCCTACCGCCTGCAACTGCAGGGTTGCCGCCGAATGACGAACCAACTCGGGTTCGCCCCGCAGCTCGAGGGGCAACGCTACGTTGTCCAGCACCGTACGGTGAGGCAACAGGCCGAAATGTTGAAACACCATCCCGATGCGCTGCGATCTCAATTCGCGCAATGCCTTGTGGCTCAAACCGCTTATGGCCTGCCCTTCGATCAAGACCTCGCCACTCGTGGGTTCGATCAGGCGATTGATATGCCGCAGCAACGTAGACTTGCCACTTCCGGATGTCCCCATCAGGCACAGAACCTCCCCGCGACGCACCTTCAAGCTGACATCGCTCACGGCCGGCAGCACTGGAGAACCTTTGCGCAAATAGGCTTTGGTGACGTCTCGCAGTTCGAGCACAACATCGCCCTCATTTGCTTGATCGCTGGCGGGTTGCGCAGGCCGTTGAGATGAATCGATCCAGGCAGTTGCCAAAGAGGTTTGAATAAGCGTCACAGGAGCTCCGGGCAAGCGTACCCTGGGAGGCGATCAAGGTGCTCGCCCCAGAATAGGAAATTGGCTGAGCCCCAGGCCATGACCCGAACACGGTTAGCCTGAAGCAAAAAAACGCTGCGCGTGCGGCACAGCGCCTCTTGCTGAATAAAGCTAATCGATCTTAAAAAACAAAAATAAATATCTTTTTAGAATTAGCTTAGGCCTGCTTTTCCCGGTCTATCTGCCTCTGATCTAGAGTCACAAATAATCAAAGGCAGGAGACCACGATGGCCAAACGGTACGAACTTCCCGACGCAACCTGGGATTTGGCTGAAGGAGAACGGCCGCATCGTTACGCGCTTTGACAAACTCGCGAAAAGTTATGCGGAGATGCATTCCTCAGGCACAAAAAAAGCCACTCATCTGAGTGGCTTTTTTGAATCTTGGAGCGGGAAACGAGACTCGTATCTAGTGTCCGACCTATTGAAATCCAAAACCAACCTGCCCCTTACCTCCACGCGCCTCGTCGAAAGGACTTACCGTACCTGGTACAGCACAGCAGCCCCTGGCTTGGGTTCGAAAGCCGGCACAGTGCGCTGCTCAAGTGGTATCCCCTTGGCATCCCAAACCAAGGTGTCCGATGGGTACTCGTCCTTGCGGGTCATGGCGTCGATCTGCTTGGCGATCACCTCCGAGCTTGCAGGCACCTCGGGGTTCCATTGGAATACGCCAACTCGACCATAGAATACAGCCGGCGCGTTGGCATCGAGACGACGATCGGGACACATCACCAAGCCGCGATCAAGCATGACCCGCAACGCGCCGACAGGCACCGCCTTCACCGTGGGCGTGGTGCGCTCGGCGCTGTGGCCTGGGCAGACATTGGCCGAGCGAGTCACCATGTCCTCGACCACTTGACGATCGGATTGAGCCTGCGCCGAAAAGACAACGGCAGACAAGGCGAGCACTACAAGATTTGACTTCCAGGGCACGCGAAACCTCCTATGGAAAAAAATACTCCAACGTTTCGGACCGCCCCCATGTAAGAACCGTCCGTTGCCAAGGGGCACTCTTGAAGACTACCAAGCCATTAGTTTGTTCCACTTGCTGATTGATAACCCTAGCGCTGGATGTTCAGGAAAGCATCATATCGCTCTAAGGTTGTTCCCATTTCCTCGGGATCGGACAGGTCCCTATGAATGCCCCCCACCCTCATGTTTTTTCATAGGCCGTCGATACCCTGCTAACTTCAGACGTTCAAGGAATGACGACATGACCCTTTCTATCAATTCCGTATTTATCCGGCCATCAGCCGCTCAGCTGAGCCAAACCAGCCAGCCATTGACCACCAAAACCCTCAGTGAAGACTTGCTGAAAACCACGGTCAACATCAATCCGGCGGCGATTTACCATCCAATCAATGAAGCCCCCGAACCGAGCCCGGAAACGGCATCGATCGAGAGCATGATCGCGCGCACCCAGTCGCCGGATTACCCGCAAATTGCCGAGGGGCACAAAAGCGCCCATCAATCGCTGAAACTCTCTTTCGAAGAGTTCCAATCAGCGTTGGCTCACACCGATCCGGATCTCGCCAAGAAGAAATTTGGCTTCACCATCGAAGCGGATGGCAGCCTCAAGGTTCTCAACAGTTCAAGCCAGCTCAGCGCTTCCGACATGGATCGGTTGAACGAGCGGCTGAATGCTTCCAGTGAGTTGAAATCGGCAGCGAGCAGCTACCGCGACGCCTCCATCGCCCTGGTGGCCGCCGACGCTACGTGGGGTGGCAACTTTACGGGTGGGTACATTCTGAACAAGGACAACTTCGCCAACACCATCGATCTGGGTGCCCTATTCCTTAAAAAAGGGACAACCCCAAACGCTGAGACCCTGAACGGCTTCTTCTCCTCCCAGTTGTGGAGCAAGGGCGAGCGGATGACGCATGAAACCGTCACCCAGATGACCGTAGGCGCCAATAAGGTCGACGTGACGGTTTGACTAAATGATGCGCAGACTATCCATGTAGCTGTCAGGCCAAGTGTGGTTTTTTCATTGCCTATCACCTTGAGTTAGCTGAACTCAAATGTTGGCCGGACGCTTACCAAACAAGCAACGTTGCGCGGGGACAGCCTGGTTCGGCAAGTGATGTACGATCTCCTGCGCCTGCACCGTTCGCCGTTCCATCCTATCGCTCGCCCCTACGCTCATGCCTCCATGTCTCCCGCCTGCAAGGGGCGGGACCGCCCCCCGGTGAGCGAGCAGGCAACGCACGGGCTCAAGCCTGCGCGGCAGCTCTAGCCCGCGGCGGGGCGGGAAATGATTCCGATATGACATCGTACAACTATTAAAAAATGCTTCCCATCTGCAAAAGCGCTGCTATTTTAAATGCGCACCGAGCCCGTCCCACCCCATCGAAAGGCGCCGGAAAACCTTTCCAGCGCGGCCATACCCGGCCGAAGGGCGGCGTCGAGGCTTGTCTGCCGTTGTTTTTCTAAACAGGACCGGTCCGTATCGCGAAGGCCACAAGCCTTGCCGCGTCGACCCAGGGGCACGACCCCTGCACAAGGAGGTGTCATGATTGAACCGCGATGCATTTCGTTGAGTTCCACGCAACAATCCGTCTGGCTCGACCAACTGCTATCGCCCGACACGCCCTCCTACAACATCGGCGTAACCGTGGAAATCCACGGCACGGTGGACCACGCCCTGTTCGCCGCGGCGCTGCGAGCCGTGGTGGCCCAATTCGATGCGTTGCGGCTGATAATCAGCGACCGCGACGGGCAGGTGCAGCAGCAGGTTGCCGAGCACTTGCAGACGCCGTTCACCTTCCACGATTGGCGCGGTGAGTCCGAAGGCCGGGCCATGGCCGCCATCGAGCAATTGAATCGCACGCCGTTCTCGCTCCGCGGGCAACCTCTGTGGGGCATGGAATGGTTTCAACTGTCCGACACCCATGCGCTGTGGAACAGCCGTTACCACCACCTGATCAGCGACGGCACTTCGGTGGGCCTGGTCGGCCAGGCTGTCAGCGCCGCCTATAACCAACTGCTCGTCGGCGAGCCACTCCAACTGGACCCGGTGTTGGCTCAGGGCTATCGCAGCTTTGTCGCCAGCGACCGCGATTACCTCGATTCGGCGCGCCATGCCAAGGCGCGGGATTTCTGGCTGGAGCAGTTCCCGGCACTGCCGGAACCGTTGTTCCAGAGTGCTTCGCCGTCCCGTGATCCGGCCAGCACCAGCGAGCCGCAGCCCAGTGCCCAGGCGATCTGGACCCTGGGCCACCAGCGCCTGGCCCTCATGACCCAGTGGGCAAGAACCCAGGGCGCGACGTTGAGCCATTGTCTGAGCGCATTGCTGGCCGGTTACTTCAGCCGGGTGACCGACCAGCGTGAGCGGCTGGTCATCGGCCTTCCGGTGCACAACCGCAGCAATCCCCTGCAGAAACGGACCGTGGGCATGTTCTCCTCGGTGCTGCCGCTGACGGTCGAGGTCGACCCCGCCGCCAGCTTCGTCGAGACCGTGCAAAAGGTAGCTAGCCAGACCCTGCGCAGCTACCGTCACCAGCGCTACCCCCTGCAAAGTCTGCATCGTGAGTTGCGGGCTCGCGCCGGCCACCCCGGCCAGTTGTTCGAGCTGATGCTGTCGGTCGAACAGTACCCCGGCGACGTCAACCTTGCCTCGGCCCGCTGCGCTCTGCGTACCTGGCACAACGGTTATGAGCGCTATCCGCTGGCGATCTATCTGCGGCATTACGAAGCCCAGGTCGAACCCTTCCTGGAATTCAACTACGACCCGCGACTGTTCAGTGCCGAGCAGATGGCCACGCACCTGCGGCGCCTGGAGTGCTTGACCGATCAGGTCCTCGCCGAGCCAACCCGGGCCCTGGGCGACTGGGTGCTGCTGGACACAGCCGAACGGCAGCAGATCCTTGACGATTTCAATGCCAGCAGCCGTGACTACCCGGCCGATGAACCGCTGCCGGCGCTCTTCGCCGGGCAGGTGCAACGGCGCCCCGATGCGTGTGCGCTGCTGGACGGCGCGCAGACCCTGAGCTATCGCCAGCTCGACCAACGGGCCGAGCGCCTGGCTGGGCATTTGGCGGCCTATGGGATTGGCGCCGGTGATGCGGTGGCGCTGTGCCTGGCCCGGGGCGCGGCGTTGATCGTGTCGATCCTGGCGATCCTCAAGCGCGGCGCATGCTACGTACCCATCGACCGGGAGGCCCCGACGGCCCATCAGGCGCGGGTACTGGTGGACTGTGGCAGCGCCTGGCTGCTGGTGTCGGGTGACGATCGGCCCGCACTGGAAAACGTCCGCTTCATTGACGTTGCAGCGCCAGACCATGTATTGGCTGAATCCCACCCGGCCCGCGAGGCCGGCGATGTCGCCTACGTCATGTACACCTCCGGTTCCACCGGAACGCCCAAGGGTGTGCAGGTGCCGCACCGCGCCATCACCCGGCTGGTGCGCAACAACGGCTTCGCCGAGTTCACCGCCCAGGACCGCTTCGCTCTCGCCGCCAATCCGGCCTTCGACGCCAGTACCTTGGAGATCTGGGGCGCGCTGCTCAACGGCGGCTGCCTGGTGGTCTGCCCCAGTGAAACCCTGCTGGACGCGACCCGCTTCAACGAGCACCTGCTGCACCACGAAGTCAGCGTGCTCTGGCTCACCGCCGGGCTGTTCCATCAGTACGCCGAGGCCCTGGCGCCGGCCTTCGGCGCGCTGCGCTACCTGATGGTCGGCGGCGACGTGCTCGATCCGCGGCGTATCGAAAAGGTCCTGCGCCATTCGCCACCCCAGCACTTGCTCAACGGCTACGGGCCGACGGAAAACACCACCTTCACCACCACTCACGCCATCACCCTCGAGGATGCGTTGGCCGGTGACATTCCCATCGGCCGGCCCGTGGGCAACACCCAGGTCTACGTGCTGGATGAACAGCGCCGTCCAGTGCCGATTGGGGTGGTCGGCGAGCTCTACGTCGGTGGTGATGGGCTCGCCCTGGGGTACCTGAACCAACCCCGACTGAGCGAAGAACGCTTCGTCGCCAACCCCTTCAGCCAGGCACCCGGGGCACGTTTGTACCGCACTGGCGACCTGGTGCGCTGGCGCGCCGACGGCGTGCTGCTGTTTCTGGGCCGCAATGATTTCCAAGTGAAGATCCGTGGCTTTCGCATCGAGTTGGGGGAAATCGAAGCCCAGCTCAAGGCCCTGCCGGGAATAAGCGAGGCGCTGGTGCTGGCCGATGCCCAGCAGCGCCTGCTGGCCTACTTCAGCGCCACCGAGGCACAAGAACCCAACGCCCTGCGCGCCCGCCTGGCAGCCGTGCTGCCGGACTACATGCTGCCGGCGGCTTTCGTCCAGGTGGACGGTTTCGCGCTGACCGCCAACGGCAAGCTCGACCGCCACGCCCTGCCCGAGCCCGACGAACAGCATTTCGCCCTGCACTGCTACGAAGCGCCCCAAGGGCCAGTGGAAACCCGACTCGCCGAACTGTGGGCCGAGGTCCTCGGAGTGCCGCGGGTCGGTCGGCAGGACAACTTCTTTGCCCTCGGCGGGCATTCGTTGCTGGCGGTGCAGATGGTCGAGCAGTTGCGGGCCGAAGGCTGGCAGTTGGACGTAGGGACCTTGTTCAGCGCGGCGAACCTGCTCAATCTCGCATTGCTGCTGGAGAAGCCGCTGGGTCCGGCCAAATCACAGGCACTGCCTGAGGCATCCGCCATAGCGCCGGACTGCAAGCGCATCACCCCGGCCATGCTGCCGTTGCTCAACCTGCCACAGCCTCAGATCGACCTGATCGTGACGGCGGTGGAAGGCGGCGCCGCCAACGTGCAGGACATCTACCCCCTGGCGCCCCTGCAGGAAGGCTTGCTGTTCCAGCACCTGCTGCAACCGACCGACGACGCCTACCTGTTACGCGCGACACTGGCTTTCGACAGCCGCCCACTGCTGGACGCCTTCATCGCCGCCTTCGATCAGGTGATCGCCCGCCATGACATCCTGCGCAGCGCCGTGCTCTGGGAAGGCCTGGACGAGCCGGTGCAAGTGGTCTGGCGCGAGGCGCCCCTGCCGGTGGTCTGGCTGGCGGCATGCGACGCCTTCGCCGAACAGCCCCTGGACATCCGCCGCGCGCCCCTGGCCCAGGCCTACGTGCGCTTCGACATGCCCAGCGGCCAATGGCAGTTGCAGTTGGTCCACCACCACCTGGCCATCGACCACGCCACCCTGGCGCTGTTGTTCGGCGAAGTCCGCACCTTGATGCAAGATCCCGGGCATCCGCTGCCTCCGACCGTGGCGTTTCGCCGGTTCGTCGCCCAGGCCCGCGAGCACCGGCGCCAGGCCAGCGCCGAGGCCTATTTCCAGCGGCTGCTCGGCACGCTCGACGAGCCGACCCTGCCCTACGCGCTGCACGACATCCAGGGCTCCGGCCGCGACAACCGCGAGGCCCAACGCTCACTCGACCCCGCCCTGGCCCACCGCCTGCGGCAACTGGCCAAGACCCAGGCGGTGGGCGTCGCCAGCCTGTTCCACCTGGCCTGGGCCATGGTGGTGGGCAAGGCCAGCGGCCGCGACGACGTGGTCTTCGGCACGGTGCTGTTCGGTCGCTTCAGTGCCGGCCAGCAGGTGGAGCAGGCCCTGGGGCTGTTCATCAATACCCTGCCCCTGCGCATCGACCTCGACATGCCCCTGTATAGCGCCTTGCGCCAGACCCATGGACGACTGACCGAACTGCTCGCCCATGAACACGCGCCGCTGGCCCTGGCCCAACGTTGCACTGCACTGCCCACCCAGGCAGCGTTGTTCTCAGCGCTGCTGAATTTTCGCCACAGCCAGGCACAACGCTCGGCCCGCCCAGAGTTCGACCTGCCCGGGGTGCGCCTGCTGGGCAGCGAGGAGCGCAGCAACTACCCGTTCTGCCTGTCCATCGATGACCTCGGCGAAGGCTTTGCCCTGACCGGACAGGTCCATCGTTCAGTCTGCGTCGACGCGGTCCTTGCGCAAATGATTCGGGCCCTGGAGGTGGTTGCACAGACCCTGGAAACCGCACCGGCCACCCGTGCCTGTGCCTTGGACATCCTACCTCTGGAGCAACGCCAGCAACTGCTGGAAGGGTTCAACGCCACACGGCAGGCGCATCCACGGGACACCCTGCTGCACCAGCCCTTCGAGCGGCAGGCGGCACTGCATCCCGACGCCGTGGCGGCGCAGTTCGAAACGCCTGCGGGAGCCCAGCTCAGCTATGCCCAGCTTAACCAGCAGGCGAACCAGTTGGCCCACGCCCTGCTGATGGCCGGGGTGCGCCCCGATGACCGGGTAGCGATCAGCCTGCAACGTGGTCCAGACCTGTTGGTCGCCCTGCTCGCCACCTTGAAGGCCGGCGCGGCGTACGTACCGCTGGACCCCAACTACCCGCCGGCGCGTCTTGCGCACATGCTCGAAGACTGCGCCCCCCTGCTGGTCCTGAGCAGCCAGGCCGTGGCCAGTGGGTTACCGGCCACGGCGGTCGAATGCTGGCGCCTGGATGCAGCGCAGTTGCGGGACCGGTTGGCGACCCTGCCCACGGAAAACCCCAGGGTTGCGGACCTGGGCCCAGCGCACCTGGCCTACGTCATCTACACCTCGGGCTCCACCGGCCTACCCAAGGGCGTGATGATCGAGCACCGCAACGCCTGCAACCTGCTGCATTGGGCGCTACGCAGCTTCGACGCCGAGGAATGGCGCCACAGCCTGTTCGCCACTTCGATCAACTTCGACCTGGCGGTCTTCGAATGCTTCGTCCCTCTCGCCGCCGGCGCGACCCTGCACCTGGTGGAGAACGCCCTGGCGTTGGTGGCCCGCCCCTGCCCGGTGTCGCTGATCAACAGCGTACCCTCGGCGGTGGAAGAACTGGTCAGGGTCGGCGCCGTCCCCGACAGCACCCGGGTGATCAACCTGGCGGGCGAACCGCTCAAGCCGCGACTGGTGGAACAATTGTTCGCCCGCAGTGCGACGCAACGGGTCTGCAATCTCTATGGGCCAACGGAAACCACCACCTATTCCACCTGGCTGTCGATGGACCGTGCCGGGGGCTACCAGCCCGGCATCGGCCGGCCCCTGGACAACACCCGTGTCTACCTGCTCGACCGTCATCGCCAGCCGGTGCCGTTGGGCGTGGCCGGTGAGATCTACATCGGCGGAGCAGGCGTGGCGCGGGGTTATCTCAATCGTGCCGAGCTGACCCAAGAACGCTTTTTGTCCGACCCCTTCGTCGACGATCCCCAAGCGCGCATGTACCGCACCGGTGACCTGGGGCGCTGGCGGGCCGATGGTTCGCTGGATTACCTGGGACGCAACGATTTCCAGGTCAAGGTACGCGGGTTCCGCATCGAACTCGGGGAGATCGAAACGCAGTTGCTGGGCATGCCGGCGGTGCGCGAAGCGGTGGTGCTGGCGCAGCCCGGCCCTGCCGGTGATCCGCGGTTGGTGGCCTATCTGATAGCGCAGGACTCGACCACGCCCGTTCCGGACTTGGCTGAAGTACGCGCCTATCTGGAAAGCCGCTTGCCGGACTATATGCTGCCCAGCGCCTGCGTCGCCCTGCAGCAGCTGCCACTGACACCCAACGGCAAACTTGATCGCCAGGCCCTGCCGCTGCCCGAGGCACAGGCCAGCAGTGCCGTCAGACAGGTGCCGCAAGGGGACACCGAACGGCGGCTGGCGGCCATCTGGACCCAGGTGCTGGGCGTCTCGGAAATCAGCCGTGACGACGACTTCTTCAGCCTTGGCGGGCATTCGTTGCTGGCGGTGCAATTACTCGAACAGTTGCGCCGCAATGGCTGGGACCTGGACATACGCAGCGTGTTCGAACGCTCGACACTGGCCGCCCAGGCCCTGCGCCTGGAAAACCTGGCCAGCGTTCCGGCGCCGGCACCAAACGTAAGCGCCATCCCGACCCCGTGCGCCCGCATCACCCCGCAGATGCTGGATCTGGTGACCCTTCCCCAGGCACAGATCGACCTGATCGCGGCGCGAGTGCCCGGCGGCGCCGGCAATATCCAGGACATTTATCCATTGGGCCCCTTGCAGGAGGGCATGCTCTATCACCACCGCGCCCAGCGCGAGGGCGATCGATATGTGCTGCGCAGCCTGCTGGCCTTCACCGACGAGGCGCGCCTGCAACGTTTCTGCGCGGCGTTGGGCCAGGTCATCGGCCGGCACGACGCGCTGCGCACCCTGGTGCTCTGGGAGGACCTGGAGGAACCCGTGCAGGTGGTGCTGCGGCAGGTCGCGTTCACGCCTCGGCGCTTGGCGCTGGAGGCTGACGACGTCGCGGCGCGGTTGCAGGCCAGTGCCGACCCGCGCCACTACCGCCTCGACCTGCGACAGGCCCCGCTGATCGAGGCCCGGGTGGCCTTTGACCCGGCGCAGGAACGCTGGCTGTTGCTGCTGTTGCATCACCACGTGGTGGTCGATCACACCTCCCTGGAATTGATGATCGAAGAGATCGCCCTGATCGAGGGCGGGCGCCCTGCGGACCTGCCGCCGCCCACCGGCACCCGAGCCTTGGTGGCCCAGGCCCGGCGACCAGAAGCGGTGGCCGCCGCCCGCGCTTTTTTCAGCGAGCAGTTGGGCGATCTGGATGAACCCACCCTGCCCTTCGACCTTGACCTGCAAACCGATCCCCGCTGGCAGGCCCTGGAACACCAGCAGCCGCTGGCACCGGAGCTGGCGCGCCGCCTGCGTCGCCAGGCCGAGGCCCACGGGGTGAGCCCGGCGAGTGTCTGCCACCTGGCCTGGGCCCTGGTGCTGGGGCGCCTGAGTGGGCGCGACGATGTGGTCTTTGGCACGGTACTGTTCGGCCGCCTGCAGGCCGGCGCCCACGCCGACCGGACCTTGGGCCTGTTCATCAACACCCTTCCACTGCGGGTGCGCCTGGACGGCGGCGTCCACGCCATCCTGCGGCAGGTCCAGGACACCCTCAACGGTCTGCTCTGCCACGAGCAGACCCCGCTGGCCCTGGCCCAGCGTTGCAGCGCGGTAGCGCCGGGGACGGCATTGTTCAGTGCCTTGTTCAATTACCGCTACAGCCATGCCGGCCAGGCCAATGTGCACCAGGCCATGCCCGGCATGACCCTGCTGCACAGCGAGGAGCGAACCCATTACCCCTTCAACCTGGCGGTGGACGATCTGGGCGAAGGTTTTTCGCTGACCGCCCAGACCCACCCCGACCATGCGCCGGAACGGCTGCTGGGCTTCATGCTGACGGCCCTGCACGCCCTGGTGGAAGCGCTGGAACAGACCGACGATGGGCACATCCAGTCATTGGACGTATTACCCGCCGCCGAGCAGGCACGGTTGAATCGCCTCAACCCAGTGCTGTCCGTGTCAGCGCCCGACGGCACCCTGCACGGGCGCTTCGCCGAGCAGGCCTCCCGCCGCCCCGACGCCCTTGCGCTGATCGACGAGCATCGCCAACTGAGCTTTCGACAGCTCGACGAACAGGCCAACCGCCTGGCCCATCACCTGCTGGACCAGGGCGTACGGCCCGGGCAACGGGTCGCGGTGTGCCTGGACCGCGAAGCGCACCTGGCGATCGCCTTGCTGGCGGTGTGGAAAGCCGGCTGCGCCTATGTGCCGCTGGACCCTGATTATCCGGCTCCGCGGCTGGCCTTCATGCTGCAAGACAGCGCTCCGGCGGCGCTGCTCACCCAGGAGCGAGTGCGCGAGGGGCTGCCGACATTCGACGCCGGGCCGCTGATCTGCCTGGATGCCGTTGGTGCCGCCTGGCAGCAGGCCGCAACCGACGATCCGGACATCGGCACCCAGTCCAGCGACCTCGCCTATCTGATCTATACCTCAGGCTCCACCGGCCAGCCCAAGGGCGTCATGGTCGAGCACCACTCGGTGCTCAACCTCTGGGCCGGGTTGCACCAGCGCCTGGCTGACCTGCCGGCCGGTACGCGCTGCTCGCTCAACGCCTCGGTGGCCTTCGACGCCTCGGTCCAGCAGTTGTGTCAGTGGCTGAGCGGCCACTGCCTGGTGTTGATTCCAAAACGCGTGCGCCTGGACGCGGCGGCCCTGCTCGATTACCTGCAGAGCCGGCAGGTAACCCTATTCGACTGCACCCCGACCCAGTTGCAAGCGCTGCTCAAGCATCGCCAGACGCTGGCCCTGCCCCAGCCGTTGCCCCGCCGCCTGCTGCTCGGCGGCGAGGCCGTCCCCGCAGAGCTCTGGCAGCAACTGGCCGACGAGCCCGGCGTGCGGGTGCTGAACGTCTACGGCCCGACCGAATGCACGGTCGACACCACCAGCGCCTGGCTGGATCAGCATCCGCTGCCCAGCCTTGGCCAGCCCCTGCCCAACACTCAGGTGCACGTGCTCGATCATCACGGTCGACGCGCGCCGCTGGGGGTGGTGGGTGAAATCCACATTGGCGGCCGAGGCGTGGCCCGTGGCTACTGGCAGCGCGAGGCGCTAACCCGGGAGCGGTTCATCGCCGACCCATTTTCGACCCAGCCCGGCGCGCGGCTGTACCGCACCGGCGACCTCGGTCGCTGGGAGCTTGATGGCAGCCTCAGCTACCTTGGCCGCACCGACTTCCAGGTGAAGATCCATGGGCACCGCATCGAGCTGGGGGAAATCGAAAGCCATCTGTTGGCGCTGCCCGGTGTTCGGCAAGCGGTGGTGGTCGGTCGTCCCGATCGCCATGGCGTGGCCCGACTGATCGCGTACCTGCTGGGCGACGCGCCACCGACGCCGGCACAGGCGCGGACGGCCCTGGGCGAACGCTTGCCCGAGTCGATGCTGCCCAGCGCCTATGTGCGCCTCGATAGCCTGCCGTTGACTTCCAACGGCAAGCTCGACCGCAATGCCCTGCCCGAACCCGACGCCCAGGCGTACGTGCAAACCCGTTACGAAGCCCCCCAAGGCGACATCGAGATAGCCCTGGCGGCCATCTGGTGCGAGCTGCTGAACGTCGAGCGGGTCAGCCGGCACGACAATTTCTTCGCCCTCGGCGGCCACTCGCTGATTGCCATGGGGCTGGTGGAGCGCATGCGCCAGCACCACCTGCGGGTCGACATCAGCCAATTGTTCACCGCACCGACCCTTGCCGGTCTGGCCGCGGCCACTACTCCATTGAAGGAACTGCTCCTGTGACTGCGGATCAATTGCTGGCTCTGCTCAAACACCGCGGCGTGACCCTGTCGTTGCGCGGCGACCAACTCTCGGTGGTGGCCGACGATGAAGTGCTGGCCGACCAGGAGCTGATCGCCCTCCTGCGCAGCCACAAGCCGGCGCTGATCGAAGCCCTGCGCCAGCCCGCGGCGCAGCCCGCCGGCGCCAGCGGACTGCCGGCGGGCACCACCGCCATCACCCCGGCGCTGCTCGACCTTTGCCAGCTCGAGGCGGCTCAGATCGAGGGCATTGCCGCCAGCGTTCCGGGCGGTGCCGCCAATATCCAGGACATCTACCCGCTGGTGCCCCTGCAGGCCGGCATCCTCTTCCACCACCTGCTCCAGGAGCGCGGCGATACCTACCTGCTGCACGTGCTACTGGGCTTCGATGACGAACCGCGCCTGCGTCGCTTCATGGATGCCCTCAACCAGGCCATCGCCCGCCACGACATCCTGCGCACCGCGCTGGCCTGGGAAGGTCTCGATGCGCCGGTCCAGGTGGTGTGGCGTCAGGCCCCGCTGACGCTGGAACTGTTCAGCCCGCCCGCGGGCGACGTGGCCACCGCGTTGCGCGCCTGGACCGATCCCAGGGAGCATCGGTTGGACCTGCGCCAGGCACCCCTGATGCGCGCGGTGGCTGCAGCGGATCCGGCAAACGGTCGCTGGCTGCTGCAACTGCTGCACCACCATGCGGTGATGGACCATACATCGCTGGAGCGGCTGGTGAGCGAGGTCGCGGCGATCCAGCAGGGCCGCCTGGCCGACTTGCAACCGCCACGCCCGTTCCGTGATTTCGTGGTGCGCGCCCGCCAGGGCCTGAGCGAAGCGCAACACGCGGCATTCTTCACCGAGCTGCTTGGCGATATCGACGAGCCCACCGCGCCCTGCGGGCTGCTCGATGTGCGCGGCGACGGCAGCCAGGTGCAGACCCTGGAAGCGCCGCTGGCGCTGGATCTGAGCCGGCGCATCCGCGAACTGTCGCGCCGCCTGGAAGTCAGCAGCGCCAGCCTGTTCCATCTGGCCTGGGCCCTGGTGCTGGGCAAGACCAGCGGCCGTGACGATGTGGTGTTCGGCACGGTGATGTTCGGTCGCCTGCTGGGCGCCGCCGAAGCAGCCACCGCCATGGGCCTGTTCATCAATACGTTGCCGTTGCGGGTGCGCCTGGCGGTGCCGGTGAGGCAGGCGCTGCGCGACACCCACGGGTTACTCAGCCGGTTGATCGCCCATGAGCACGCGCCCTTGGGCCTGGCCCAACGCTGCAGCGCGCTGCCCAACGGCACGGCGCTGTTCTCGGCGCTGCTCAACTACCGGCACAGCACGGCCCAGGGGCCTGCCCCGGTGCTCGATGGCATGCAGGTTCTGGGCGGTGAGGAACGCACCAACTATCCCTTCAACCTGTCGGTCGACGACCTGGGCGATGGGTTTTCGCTGAGCCTGCAAATCGATCCCCTGGTGGGCGCGGCCCCGGTGCTTGGCTGGCTGCAAACGGCCCTGGATAACCTGCTCGACGCACTGGAAGGTACACCCCAGCGCCTGGCCTGCCATCTTTCGATACTCCCGGAGGCGGAGCGTGAGCAACTGCTGCACACGTTCAACGCGACTGCCCGGCCGCTGCCCGAACGGGACCTGTTGCACCTGGCACTGGAACGCCAGGCCGAACGCCAGCCCCAGGCCATCGCCGCGCGTTTCGACGCGGCCGATGGCGCCAGTCCGTTGACCTATGGAGCGCTCAACGCCCAGGCCAATCGCCTTGCCCACCTGTTGCTGGGCGCCGGCGTGCAGCCGGACAGCCGGGTAGCGATCTGCCTGGAGCGTGGCCCGCATCTGCTGGTCGCCCTGCTCGGCATCCTCAAGGCCGGCGCGGCCTATGTGCCGCTGGACCCGGCGTACCCGCGCGAGCGGCTGTCGCACATGCTCGAAGACAGCGCGCCCCAGGCGTTGCTGACGACCACCGCACTGCAAGCCAGCGTGACGGCACCGGCGGGTTGTACCGCCCTGTGCCTGGACGATCCGCAGACCCAGGCCCGTCTGGCCGAGCAGCCGGCCGACAACCCGGACCCGGCGCGCCTGGGCCTGACTGGCGCGCACCTGGCCTACGTGATCTATACGTCGGGTTCCACCGGCCTGCCCAAGGGCGTGATGATCGAGCACCGCAATGCTTGCAACCTGTTGCACTGGGCGCTGCGCACCTTCAATGCCGAAAGCCTGCGAGACAGTCTGTTCGCCACCTCGATCAACTTCGACCTGGCGGTCTTCGAGTATTTCGTGCCCTTGGCCGCCGGTGCGACCCTGCACCTGGCCACCAATGCCCTGGCCCTGCTCGACCGTCCGGTGCCAGTCACCCTGATCAACAGCGTGCCCTCGGCGCTCGATGCGCTGGTGGGGGCCGCGGCGATCCCGGCCTCGACGCGGGTGGTCAACCTGGCCGGCGAACCACTCAAGCAGGGCCTGGTGCAAAGGATCTTCGACCACAGTGACGTGCAGCGCCTGTGCAACCTGTATGGACCATCGGAAACCACCACCTATTCGACCTGGGTCTCGATGGACCGCGCCGAAGGCTTTGTGCCGGGTATCGGTCGGCCGCTGGACAACACCCAGGTCTACCTGCTCGATGGGCACCGGCAACTGGTGCCCCGTGGCGTGGTGGGCGAGTTGTACATCGGCGGCGCCGGTGTCGCTCGGGGTTACCTGAACCGGCCGGCGCTGACCGAGGAGCGTTTCCTCCCGGACCCCTTCGCAGCCCAGCCCGGCGCGCGGATGTACCGCACCGGCGACCTTGGTCGCTGGACCGGGGATGGGCAACTGCTCTACCTGGGGCGCAACGACTTCCAGGTCAAGGTGCGCGGCTATCGTATCGAACTGGGCGAGATCGAAAGCGCCCTGGCGCGTGTTCCGGGGGTGCAGCACGCGGTGGTCGTGGCTCGTCAGGAGCCGAGCGGCGATGCGCGGCTGGTGGCGTATTGGGTGGCCCAGCCGGAAGCGGCGCCTGACGAGGCGATACTGCGCGACGCCCTGGCGGCGGTACTGCCCGAGTACATGCAACCCAGCGCCTACGTGGCCCTGCCCGTCCTGCCACTGACGCCCAACGGCAAGCTCGATCGCAGCGCGCTGCCGGCACCGGAACAGGCCGCCAGCGGACACTTCGAAGCGCCCCTGGGGCCGCTGGAAAACCAACTGGCGACGATCTGGGGGCGCCTGTTGGGCCGGCCACGGATCGGCCGCGACGAGCACTTTTTCCAAGCCGGTGGCCACTCTCTGCTGGCGGTGCAATTGGTTTCCCAACTGCGTCAGCAATTGCGCGTCGAACTGCCCTTGGCCAGTGTGTTCGATCACCCGACGCTGCAACGCCAGGCACGGGCCATCGAAGCCCTGGGCGCGGCCGGGCTCCACGGCGCGGCGCCGATCCCGGCCGGTCCACGGCCGGCGCGGCTGCCGTTGTCGTTTGCCCAACAACGCCTGTGGTTCATCGCCCACCTGGATGCCCAGGCCAGCGCGGCCTACCACATGGCCGGAGGCCTGCGGCTGTGCGGCGAGCTGAATGAAGCGGCCCTGGGCGCCGCGCTGGCGCGCATCGTCGAGCGGCACGAAGCCTTGCGCAGCCGTTTTGTGTCCGACGGTGGCGAGCCGTGTCAGGTAGTGGATCCTGGGCATTCGCTGCTGATGCCATGCCACGACCTGAGGGATCAGTCGCCAGCCCAGTTGCAGGCCCATTACACCGCTGAAGCCCAGGCGCCTTTCGATCTGGCTGGCGGCCCGCTGTTTCGCACCCGCCTGTTGCGCCTGGCCGAGCAGGAGCACGTCCTGCTGGTGACCTTGCACCACATTGTCGGCGACGCCTGGTCCCTGGGCGTGCTGACCCGAGAGTTGAGCGAGCTGTACCGGGCTTTCAGCCGGGGGCAAGCCGATCCGTTGCCACCGCTGGCCATCCAGTACGCCGACTACGCCCTGTGGCAACGCTCCCCACGCCAGGCGCAACGCATCGCTGAGCAACTGAACTACTGGCGCACCCAACTGGCCGACGCGCCCCCTTCGTTGAACCTGGCCCTGGACCGGCCGCGCCCGGCCCGACAGGACTTCACCGGAGCCAGCCTGGAGCTGAGCATCGACGCCGCACTGGTGCGGTCCCTCAAGCACTTGAACGAACGCCACGGCACGACGTTGTTCATGACCGTGCTGGCCGCCTGGTCGGTGGTCCTTGGCCGGTTGTCGGGTCAGGATGACCTGGTCATCGGCTCGGTGCTGGCGAATCGCACCCGTGCCGAGGTCGAGCCGCTGATCGGCTTCTTCGTCAACACCCAGGCGTTGCGGGTGCGCCTCGACCGGGTCAGCCAGGTCGGCGAGCTGCTGGCCCAGGTACGGCGCACCGCGCTGGATGCCCAGGCCCATCAGGAGCTGGCTTTCGAGCAGTTGGTGGAAGCCTTGAACCCGTCGCGTTCGTTGGCTCACAGTCCGATCTTCCAGGTCATGCTGGCCTGGCAGAATGCTCCGCAGCCGAGCCTGGCCCTGGGCGACCTGGAAGTGACCCCGCTGTCCACCGGTGAGGACAGCGCCAAGTTCGACCTGACCCTGAACCTGTATGAACGCGATGGTGCGATCGGCGGTCGGCTGACCTACGCCACGGCGCTGTTCGACCCCGGCACCGTGGAGCGTCACTGGCAGGCGCTGTGCGCCACGTTGCAGGCGATGGCCGAGAACGACCAGTTGCCGCTCCAGGCGCTGTCGATCCTCGGCGCGGACGAACGTCGACAGGTGCTCCACGGATTCAATGAAACCACCCGCGATTACCCTGCCGACGAGCCCCTGCACCGTCTGTTCGAGGCCCAGGCCCAGCGCCGGCCCGACGCCACCGCGGTGCAGGACGGTGACCACTTGCTCAGTTACCGTCAGCTCGACCAACAGGCCGAGCAGCTCGCGCACTGGTTGGCCGAGCACGGCGTCACCCCGGGCGCCCGGGTCGCCCTGAGCCTTGCGCGCGGCTCGCGCTTGGTCACGGCGGTCCTGGCGATCCTGAAAAACGGCGCGACCTACGTGCCCATCGACACCGCCACCCCGCTGCAGCGTCAACGCGCGTTGCTGGACGACTGTGCCAGCGCCTGGCTGCTCTGTGAAAACCCGGACGCGCCGGTGCAAGGTACCGGCTACCAGATCTTGTGCCCTTGGGATCGCCTTGCGACCGCGGACGACCCCACCCCGCCGCGTCAACCTGTGACAGTGTCGAGCGAAGCACCGGCCTATATCATGTACACCTCCGGCTCCACCGGAACGCCCAAGGGCGTGCAAGTGCCGCACCGTGCCATTACCCGGCTGGTGCGCAACAACGGCTTCGCCGAGTTCACCGCCCAGGACCGCTTCGCTCTCGCCGCCAATCCGGCCTTCGACGCCAGTACCCTGGAGATCTGGGGCGCGCTGCTCAACGGCGGCTGCCTGGTGGTCTGCCCCAGGGAAACACTGCTGGACGCGGCCCGCTTCAACGAGCATCTGCTGCACCACGAAGTCAGCGTGCTCTGGCTCACCGCCGGGCTGTTCCATCAGTACGCCGAGGCCCTGGCACCGGCCTTCGGCGCGCTGCGCTACCTGATGGTCGGCGGCGATGTGCTCGATCCGCGGCGCATCGAAAAGGTCCTGCGCCATTCGCCACCCCAGCACTTGCTCAACGGCTACGGGCCGACGGAAAACACCACCTTCACCACCACCCACGCCATCACCCTCGAGGACGCGTTGGCCGGTGACATTCCCATCGGCCGGCCCGTGGGCAACACCCAGGTCTATGTGCTGGATGAACAGCGCCGTCCAGTGCCGATTGGGGTGGCCGGCGAGCTCTACGTCGGTGGTCATGGCTTGGCCCTGGGGTACCTGAACCAACCCCGACTGAGCGAAGAACGCTTCGTCGCCAACCCCTTCAGCCAGGCGCCCGGGGCACGGTTGTACCGCACCGGCGACCTGGTGCGCTGGCGCGCCGACGGCGTGCTGCTGTTCCTGGGCCGCAATGATTTCCAGGTGAAGATCCGTGGCTTTCGCATCGAGTTGGGGGAAATCGAAGCCCAGCTCAAGGCCCTGCCGGGGATCGGCGAGGCGCTGGTGCTGGCCGATGCCCAGCAGCGCCTGCTGGCCTACTTCAGCGCCACCGAGTCGCACGAGCCCAATGCCCTGCGCGCCCGCCTGGCAGCCGTGCTGCCGGACTACATGCTGCCGGCGGCTTTCATCCAGGTGGAAGGTTTCGCACTGACCGCCAACGGCAAGCTCGACCGCCACGCCCTGCCCGAGCCCGACGAACAGCATTTCGCCCTGCACTGCTACGAAGCGCCCCAAGGGCCAGTGGAAACCCGCCTCGCCGAACTGTGGGCCGAGGTCCTCGGAGTGCCGCGGGTCGGTCGGCAGGACAACTTCTTTGCCCTCGGCGGGCATTCGTTGCTGGCGGTGCAACTGGTGGAACAGCTGCGGGTACAGGGCTGGCCGCTGGATGTACGCACGCTGTTCGGCGCCCCCAGTGTCGCCGCGCTGGCCGACTGCCTGGCACAGCGCTCGACGGTCCCGAGTCTTGAGCTGGCATCGCTGCAGGCGACGATACCTCCCGGCTGCAGCCGTATCGTCCCTGAGCTGCTGCCCTTGGTGGAGCTGACCCAGGCGCAGATCGACGCCATTGTTGCCCAGGTCGAAGGTGGCGCCGCCAACGTGCAGGACATCTATCCCCTGGCGCCTTTGCAAGAAGGTTTGTTCTTCCACTACCTGCTGCAGGAAGAAGGTGACACCTACCTGTTGCACACCACCCTGGCCTTCGACGACGAAGCCGGCTTGGACGGTTTTTGCCAGGCGCTGCAACAGGTGATCGCCCGCCACGACATCCTGCGTACCGCCCTGGCCTGGGAAGGTCTGGAACAGCCGGTGCAGGTGGTCTGGCGTGACGCGCCGCTGCCCATCGAGGTGCTGCCTATCACCGAGGCCGACGCCCTCGCCCAGTTGCAGGCGCACACCAATCCACGGCAGCGCCGCCTGGATATCCGCCAGGCGCCGCTGCTGCGGGTCGTCAAGGCCTTCGACGTCGCCGGGCAACGCTGGCTGTTGCAAGTGCTGCACCATCACCTGGTGCTGGACCACACCACCTTGGAGCGGATGGTCGAGGAAATCGTGCTGATCCAGCAGGGTCGCGCCGCGCAACTGCGCGAGCCGGTGCCGTTCCGGGCCTTTGTTGCCCACGCCCGGCACGACCAGGACAGCGCCCGCCAACAACGGTTTTTCGAAGCCATGCTGGCGGACGTCAGCGAACCCACCGCGCCGTTCGGCCTGCTGGACGTGCAGAATACCGGTGCCCTGGACGAAGCCCGGGGCGTCCTCGACCCGACGCTGGCGCTGGCCCTGCGGCAAACGGCGCGCCACCACCAGGTGAACGTCGCCAGCCTGTTCCACCTGGCCATGGCGTTGGTATTGGGCAAGGCCACGGGCCGCGCCGACGTGGTGTTCGGCACCGTGTTGCTGGGTCGTCTGCAGGGGATCGAGGGAGCGGACCAGGCCTTGGGAGTGTTCATCAACACCCTGCCGCTGCGCATCGGCTTCGCGCAGACCTCGGTAATCGACAGCCTGCAGCGCACCCATCAGGCGCTGCTGGACCTGCTTGAGCATGAGCACGCGCCGTTGACGCTGGCCCAGCGCTGCAGTGGCGTGCCGGCAGGGACGCCGCTGTTTTGCGCGTTGCTGAATTTTCGCTACAGCCTGGAAGACATGCCCCACCAGAGCGTCGCTGGCATGCAGGTGCTGGGCACCGCCGAGCGCACAAATTACCCCTTCACCTTCTCGGTGGACGACCTCGGTCAGGGCTTTGGCATCACCGCGCAGATTGCCGGCTCGGTGGGTGCGCAACGGGCCTTGGGGTTTCTGGAACAAGCCCTCGCCAGCCTGGTGCTAGCCCTGGGCAGTAGCCCGCATCGTCTGGCCCGGACCCTGGATGTGCTGCCGCCAGCGGAACTCGCGCAACTGGCCCGGTTCAACGCCACGGCGCGTCCCCAGCCCCAGCGTGCCCTGCTCCACGAGCGCTTCGAAGCCCAGGCCCGGCAGACCCCGCAGGCCCTGGCAGTGCACTGCAAGGGCCGCCGACTCAGCTACGCTGAGCTCGACCGCCAGGCCAATCACCTGGCGCGGCGCCTGCAAGCGCTGGGCGTCGGACCTGACGCGCGGGTCGGCATCCATCTGCGCCGCACTCCGGAACTGATCGTCGCCCTGCTCGCCGTACTCAAGGCCGGCGGTGCCTACGTGCCGCTGGACCCGGCCTATCCGGCGCAGCGCCTGGCCTACATGCTCGACGACAGCGCCCCGCTGGCGGTGCTGACCCTGGCCGACGCGCCGTTGGAACTGGCGCTGGCCGACGATTGCCACCGCGTGAACGTCGATGAAGTGCTGCGCGGCAGCGAAACCGCGACCAGCGACGCGCCGCTGGCCCTGGGGCTGGAGGGCCAGCATCTGGCCTACATGATCTACACCTCCGGCTCCACCGGACAACCCAAGGGGGTAATGATCGAACACCGCAACGCGCGCAATTTCCTCGACTGGGCCCTGGGCAGTTTCACCCCGCAAGTGCTGAGCCAGAGCCTGTTCAGCACCTCGATCAACTTCGATCTGTCGGTATTCGAATGCTTCGCGCCGCTGTCCTGCGGCGGCACCCTGGAGCTGGTGGACGATGCCCTCGCCCTGCTCGACCAGCGTCCGGAGCTGAGCCTGCTCAATACGGTGCCCTCGGCCCTCGATGCGCTGTTGCGCGCAGAAGCCCTGGGGGACTCGTTGGAAAGCGTCAACCTGGCTGGCGAGGCGCTGCCCCGGATCCTGGTGCAGCGCCTGTTCGAGCAGAGCCGCGTGCATCAGGTCAACAACCTCTATGGCCCGACCGAGACCACGGTCTACTCGACCTGGGCTGCGATGGACCGCGGAGTGGGCTTCGTCCCGCACATCGGCCGGCCCATCGACAACACCCAGGTGCATGTCCTCGATGACGCCATGCAGCGGTTACCCGTAGGCGTTCCGGGGGAGCTGTACATCGGCGGTGCAGGCGTTGGACGCGGCTACCACCGGCGAGCCGACCTGACCCGTGAACGCTTCCTCGCCGACCCCTTCAGCGACCAGCCCGGGGCGCGGCTGTACCGCACCGGCGACTTGGGTTTCTGGGACGTCCACGGCCAGCTCCACTACCTGGGGCGCAATGACTTCCAGGTCAAAATCCGCGGCTTCCGCATCGAACTGGGGGAGATCGAAAGCGCCCTGTTGGCCCTGCCGCAAGTGGCCGCGGCGACAGTCCTGGCAGTCCCGCGCAATGGCCGCGAGCCGGCGCTGGTGGCTTACGCCGTGGCCAGTCCTGGCCACGGGCCGTTGGCGCCGGCGGCCCTGCGCGACGCCCTGGCGAACCGGCTGCCGGGCTATATGGTGCCGGCGGTCATCATGCCGCTGGACGCCCTGCCGCTGACACCCAACGGCAAACTCGACCGCGGTGCCCTGCCACTGCCCGGCGAGGAGGCCTGGAGCAGTCAGGCCTACGAAGCTCCGCGGGGTGAGCAGGAAACCCTCATGGCCGCCATCTGGCGCGACCTGCTGGGGGTCGCCCGGGTCGGCCGGCACGACAATTTCTTCGAATTGGGCGGCCATTCACTGCTGGCGGTGCAATGGGTCTCGCGGGTACGCCAGCGCCTGGGCCTGGAATTGCCCCTGGCGACCCTGTACACGACCCCGACCGTTGCAGCCCTGGCCCCGCTGATGGCGGGTGCGGCGCGCTCTGCCCTGACGGCGATCCCGGTACTGCCGGACACTGCCGAACGGCCGCTGTCGTTCGCCCAGCAGCGGCTGTGGTTCATCAGCCGCCTGGACGCCCAGGCGAGCGCCGCCTACCACATCAGCGGCGCCCTGGCCCTGGATGGCGAACTCGACGAAGCCGCCCTGGACCAGGCCCTGACCCGGATCGTCGAGCGCCATGGGGTGCTGCGCACCCGGTTCGTTGAACAGGACGGCGAAGTCCGGCAGGTCATCGAGCCAGAGTCGCGCTGGGGATCCTCGCGCCTGACCCTGGAAGCCAACGACGACGCCGGCCTGCGGGCGGCCCTGGCCACCGAAGCGGCGCAACCGTTCAACCTGAGCGAAGGGCCCTTGCTGCGGGCTCTACTGGTGCGACTGCAGGACCAGCGCCATGTGCTGCACCTGACGTTGCACCACATCATCGCCGACGGCTGGTCCATCGGCGTGCTGGTGGACGAACTGTCGGCCCTCTATAAGGCCTTTCGCCGGGGCACGCCGGACCCGCTGCCGGCCCTGGCGATCCAGTACGCCGACTATGCCGCCTGGCAACGCCAGTGGCTGGCCGGCGAGCGCGGTGCCGAACAGTTGGCCTACTGGCTCGCGCACCTGCGTGACGCACCAGCACGCATCGACCTGCCCAGCGACCGGCCGCGGCCGCCACGCCAGGACTTCAGTGGCGCGCGCCTGACGGTCGCCCTCGATGAATCCACCAGCGCCGCGCTCAAGGAACTGGGCCGGCGCCACGGCACCTCGCTGTACATGACCCTGTTGGCCGCCTGGGCCGTGGTGGTCGGGCGCCTGGCCGGCCAGGAGCAGGTGGTGATCGGGACACCCGTGGCCAACCGCACCCGCGCTGAAGTCGAGCCTCTGATCGGCTTTTTCGTCAACACCCAGGCGCTGTGCATCGACCTGGGCGGGGAACCGGATGTCGGCCAATTGCTGGCCCAGGTCCGCGAGCACGCCTTGGGGGCCCAGGCGCACCAGGACGTGCCGTTCGAGCACGTGGTGGAAGCGCTCAATCCGCCGCGCACCTTGGCCCACAGCCCCGTGTTCCAACTCATGTTCGCCTGGCAGAACGCGCCGCGCGGAGCCTTGGACCTCGATGGCCTGAGCCTGACCAGTGTCGCCGGCGAGCAAATCACCGCGCCGTTCGATCTGTCCCTGGAGCTGTACGAAGCCGATGGACGCATCATCGGAGGACTGAACTACGCCACCGCATTGTTCGATCCCGCCAGTGTGCAACGGCATTGGGACTACCTGGCCAATGTGCTGCGCCAACTCTGCCTGGACGACCGCCAGCCGGTGGCGCGGCTGTCGCTGGTGGACGACCGGGAAAGCGAGCGCCTGTGGCACCAGCTCAATCCGGTCCCGACGCCGTTCCCCGAAGCAGGCTGGGTGCATCGGCCGTTCGAACGGCAAGCACGGCAGCAGCCCGAGGCCCTTGCCGTGGAGCTACATGGACGCGGTTTGAGCTATGGCGAACTTGATCGCCAGGCCAATCATCTCGCCGCGCAGTTGTTAGAACTGGGCGCAGGCCCGGGCCAACGGATCGCCATCCACCTGCCCCGCAGCCTGGAGATGGTTTTGGCCCTGTTGGCCACGCTCAAGACCGGCGCAGCCTATGTGCCCCTGGATCCCAGCCAGCCCATCGCCCGCCGGCAGGCTATCGTCGACGATTGCCAACCCTGCCTGCTGCTCTGGGATGCCCAGCGCGTCGAAGCCCTGAAGCTCGGCGAGCGCTGCCCGGCGCTGTCGGTTCGCCTGGCGGCCACCGTGGGTCCGGCGTCCGTCCTGCCGGAACTGGCGCCGCCGCGGCCAGATGACCTAGCCTACGTAATGTACACCTCCGGCTCCACCGGAACGCCCAAGGGCGTTGCCATGGGCCACCTGGCCTTGAGCAACCTGTTGGCCTGGCAGGCCGCCCAGGCGCTGCCCGGTCCGGCGCGGACCCTGCAATTCGCCGCGCAGGGCTTCGACGTGGCGTTCCAGGAAATCTTCTCCACCTTGGGCACCGGGGGCACCCTGGTGCTGCTGGACGAGCCCCAGCGCCTGGACCTCGCCGGCCTGCCCCAATGGCTGGCGCAGGCGCGGATCGAGCGGCTGTTCCTGCCCTACATCGCCCTGGCGACCCTGGCCGACGGTTGGGCCGAGGCGCCACTGGCGTTGCCGATGCTGCGGGACGTGATCGTCGCCGGCGAAGCGCTGCGCATCAACGGCGCCCTGCGCGCGCTGTTCGAAGCTCATCCCCAGGCCCGTCTGCACAACCACTATGGCCCCACCGAAACCCACGTGATTTGCACCCACACCCTGTCCGGTGATCCTGCGCTCTGGCCGGACCTGCCGGTGATCGGCCGGCCGATCGCCAATACCCAGGTGTGCCTGTTGGACGGCAGCGGCCAATGGGTACCCCAGGGCGCGGCCGGCGAACTACATGTCGCCGGCGTGGCCCTGGCCCAGGGTTACCTGAACCGGGCGCAGCTGAGCGCCGAGCGCTTCATCGAGCACCCTTTCGACACCACCCCCGGCGCGCGCCTGTACAAGACCGGCGACCTCGCACGCTGGACCGCCGAGGGCACCCTGCAGTACCTGGGGCGCAACGATTCCCAAGTCAAGATCCGCGGTTACCGGGTCGAACTGGCCGAAGTGGAAAGTCGCCTCGATCAGTTGCCCGGCCTGCGCGAATCGGTGGTGATTGTTCTGCCGGGCGACAGCGGTCAGGCGCGCTTGGTGGCCTATTACAGCGCCAGCGAGACTCTCTCGCCGCTGACCCTGCGTAGCCAACTGAGCGAGCGCCTGCCCGAGTACATGCTGCCCAGTGCCTTCGTCCAACTGCCGGCACTGCCGATCACTGCCAACGGCAAGGTCGACCGTCAGCGCTTGCCGGCACCTCCCGCCGATGCGTTCGCCCAGGGTCAATACAGCGCACCCCAGGGCGAACTGGAAACCACCCTGGCAGCGATCTGGAGCGAACTGCTCGGGGTCGAGGCAGTGGGTCGTGAAGATGATTTTTTCGCCCTGGGTGGGCACTCGTTGCTGGCGTTGCGCTTGCTGGCCAAGGTGCGCCATCGACTGGGCCTGGAAATGCCGCTCTCGGCGGTCTTCGCCCAGCCGCGCCTGCACGCGCTCGCCGCCGCCCTGGGCAACGCCGGGCGCAGCCGCCTTGGGCCGCTGCAGGTCAGTGACCGCAGCCAGCCGCTGCCGCTGTCGTTCGCTCAGCAGAACCTCTGGCTGATCCAGCAGCTCAATCCGGATTCCACCGCGGCCTTCAACATGCCCGCGGGCCTGCGTTTGCGCGGGCACTTGGATATCGGCGCGCTGCGCAGGTCGCTGGACCGCATCGTCGCGCGCCATGAAAGCCTGCGTACCCGCTTCGTCAGTGTGGCGGGACAGGCGCGCCAAGTGATCGATTTGCCCCGGGCGCTGGCCCTGACGACCCTGGACCTGAGCGCCTCCGGCGCGCCGGACTGGCAATCGATCTGCGCCGAGGAAGCCGCTCGGCCGTTCGACCTCACGCGCCAATGGCCGATCCGCGCCAGCCTGCTGCGTCTGGACCACGACGACCACGTCGTCCTCGTCACGCTGCACCACCTGGTTTCGGACGGCTGGTCCATGGGCATCCTCACCGACGAGTTCTCCCGCCTGTATCAAGCGTTCAGCCAGGGGCGGGTCGATCCACTGCCGGCCCTGGACCGCCAATACGGTGATTACAGCCTCTGGCAGCGCCAATGGTTGCAAGGCGACGAACTGCAACGCCAGCGCGCCTACTGGACCCGCCACCTGCAGGACGCACCGACCTGCGTCGTCCTGCCCACCGACCGGCCGCGGCCGGCGCGGCTGGACTACGCCGGCGCCAGCCTGCCGGTGCGCATCGACGCTGAGCTGACCCACGGCCTCAAGGCCCTCGGCCAGCGCCACGGCACCACGCTCTACATGACCGTGCTGACGGCCTGGGCGGTGGTGGTCAGCCGGTTCTCGGGCCAGGACCAGGTGGTCATCGGCTCGCCGGTGGCCAACCGTAACCGGGTCGAGTTGGAGCCGCTGATCGGCTTCTTCGTGAACTTCCAGGCGCTGTGCATCGAAGTGGACGACGCCCCGACGGTGGACACCCTGCTGGCCCGGGTCAAGGACCTGGCGCTGACCGCCCAGGAACACCAGGACCTGCCGTTCGAACAAGTCATCGAGGCGCTCAATCCGCCACGTTCCCAAGCCTACAACGCCGTGTTCCAACTGATGCTGGCCTGGCAGAACGCCCCGGCGGGCGAACTGGACCTGGGCAACGGCTTGCATCTGGAAAGCGTCGGTGCGCCGGTGACCACGGCCAAGTTCGATCTGGCGCTGGATGTGCACGAGGTGGACGGCATGATCGAAGGCGGCTTCAACTACGCCACCGCGTTGTTTGACGCCGATACCGTGGCTCGCCACTGGCAGGCGCTGCTCTCGGTGCTACGGGCGATGGTCGCGGACGACCGTCAATCGGTCGCCGACATCGACCTGCTCAGCCAAACCGAACGCGAGCAACTGCTCCATGGCTTCAACCCCGCCGTGGCGCTCCCCACGACCAATGGCGAGCGTCTGCACCAGCGTTTCGAGGCCCAGGCAGTCCGCCGTCCGGACGCCGTTGCGGTGGAGTACGGTGAACAATGGCTCAGTTATCGAGCGCTCAACGAGCGCGCCAATCGCCTGGCCCATCGCTTGCGTGGGCTGGGGGTCGGCGCGGACAGCCGCGTGGCAATCCATGTCGAACGCAGCCTCGACATGCCCATGGCCATTCTCGCGACCCTCAAGGCCGGCGGCGCTTATGTGCCGCTGGATCCGGTCTACCCGGCCCAGCGCCTGAACTTCATGCTGGACGACAGCCAGCCGCGGGTGCTGTTGACCCTGGCTGATCTGCCGGTTGAACTGCACGTACCGGCCGGCTGCGAAGTCCTTTCCCTGGACCCGGATCGCGGCAGCTGGCGCGACCTGCCCTGCAGCGATCCGGCAGCCGATCCGCACGCCAGCGACCGCGATCTGGCCTACATCATCTACACCTCCGGCTCGACCGGCATGCCTAAGGGCGTGATGATCGAGCACCGCTCGGTGTTGCGGCTGTTCAGCGCCACCGATGCGTGGTTCGGCTTCGATGAGCGAGACGTCTGGACGCTGTTCCACTCCTACGCCTTCGACTTCTCGGTCTGGGAGCTCTGGGGCGCGCTGCTGCATGGCGGCCGGCTGGTGGTGGTGCCTTACCTGACCTCGCGCAGCCCCGAAGACTTCTACCGGCTGCTGGTGGAAACCGGCGTCACCGTACTCAACCAGACGCCCAGCGCCTTCTACGCCTGGATGAAGCAGACCCGCGCCGAACCCCATCGCCTGCGCTGCATCATCTTCGGCGGCGAGGCCCTCGATGGCGCGGCGCTACGGCCTTGGTTCGAGCGCCCGGACAGCCAAGGCACGCAATTGGTGAACATGTACGGCATCACCGAGACTACGGTGCATGTGACCTACCAGCCCATCGATGCCGCCCACTGCCACGCCGGGCTGGCCCCCATCGGCCGGCCGATCCCCGACCTGCGGGTCTATCTGCTCGATGAGCGGGGCGAACTGGTGCCCCGCGGCGTGGTGGGCGAACTCCACGTCGCCGGGCCGGGCCTGGCCCGCGGCTATCTCAACCGTCCAGCGCTGGACGCCGAGCGATTCCTGCCGGCGCGTTTTGCCGGTGGCGAGGGCGAACATCTCTACAGAACCGGCGATTTGGCGCGTTGGAGCAGCGACGGCACCCTGTACTACCTGGGACGCAACGACCAGCAGGTCAAGGTGCGCGGCTTCCGCATCGAGTTGGGGGAGATCGAAGCACGCCTCACGGCGCTGGACGACGTGCGTTCGGCACGGGTCCTGGCACGCCAGGACGAACCCGGTGATCCGCGGCTGGTCGCCTATCTGCTCGCCGAACCGGGCCGCCAGTTGGAGCCTGCGTCGCTGCGGCTGGCATTGGCCGAACAGTTGCCAGCACACATGGTGCCCGGCGCCTATGTGCAACTGGAACGATGGCCGTTGACCGCCAATGGCAAGGTCGACCGCGGCGCCTTGCCCGCCCCTGACCGGCAAGCCCTGCAACAGCGTCCCTACGCTGCGCCCCAAGGCGCCACGGAAAACCTGCTGGCACAACTCTGGGCACGGTTGCTGGGGGTCGAGCAGGTGGGTCGCGAGGACAATTTCTTTGCCCTCGGCGGGCATTCGCTGCTGCTGGTGCAAATGCTCGACGCCCTGCGCGAACAAGGCCTGGGCGTGTCCGTGGGCGACTTGTTCAATGCCGCGGACCTGGCGGCACTGGCTCGTGAAGTGCGGCCCCTGGATGCCCAGGCCGTCGACCAGCAGGCGCTACTGTGCATCCGCGTCGGCACGGACCAACGGGCCCCGCTGTTCTTCATCCACGAAGGCACCGGCGAGGCGCTGCCCTACGCTCGCCTGGCCCGCTACCTGGACCCGGCGCTGGGAATATACGCGGTGCAAGCCGCCGCCGAACTGGAGCAAGGCATCTGCAACGAGACACTCGCCAGCCGTTACATCGCGCTGCTGCGCAAGGTCCAACCCCAGGGCCCATACTGGCTCGCCGGTTGGTCGGCGGGCGGCCTGCTGGCCTATGAAATGGCACGTCAACTGCGAGGCGAGGATTGTCCGGTGGCGTTCGTTGGCCTGATCGACAGCAGCCAGCCGGGCGCACTGCGCGCCGCGCCGCTGACCCTGGACTTGGACGATGACGCACTGCGCCAGCAACTGCTCGCTTATCTGACGCAGCACTGGCGCAATGGGGCCGGCCAGGAACCGGGGGACGCCTGGCATGCAGGCCTTGACCTTGATGCACTGATCACCACGGCCCAGGAACGCGGCTGGCTGCCCGGCGGCTTTGACCGCCAGGCACTGGACCGTCGCGCCCGCCTCAACCTGACCCTGCGCAACGCCATGGTCCGCTACCGGCCGGCGCCCCTGGGCCTGCCGGTGCACTTGTTCAGCGCGACTTCGCCTGTGCCGGGGTTGTCCAGCCCGAACGGGCTTGGGGCCGATTGGCAGGCTCTGCTGGGCAACGATCTGGTGGAGCAACGCATCGAGGGTGATCACTGGTCGATCATGCGTGACCCCGAGCCGCTGCAACACCTGGCCCAAGCGCTGGAGCAGGCCTTGAGCCAGGCCGAACGGGATGTCGACGAACCGCGCGGCGGCCGTATCGGCTTTGTCTTGCAGACCGGCGCGGCGCAGGCGCCTTGCCTGTTCATGATCCCCGGTGCCGGGGCCAACGTCGCCAGCTTCGTGCCGCTGATCCAGCAGTTGGATGGGCGCTTGAACGTGATCGGCCTGCAGGCCCGCGGCTCCGACGGGCGCTGCGAGCCCCACGGGACGGTGCCGGCGGCCGCCAGCGCCTATGTGAAGGAGATCCGCAGACAGCAGCCGGATGGCCCGTATTACCTGCTCGGCCATTCGTTCGGCGGCTGGCTGGCGTTCGAAGTGGCCCGTCAGTTGCTGGCCGAGGGCGCGTTGGTGGCGCCCGTGGTGTTGCTCGACAGTCGCGCGCCCGGCCCGCGTCTGGTCAACGACGCGCGCCACGCCCTGGCCCGTTACGTCGGCTTGCTGGAAATGGATGCCGGACGCGACCTGGGCCTGGACATCGACCGCCTCGCCAGCCTCGAAGTCGACGAGCAATGCGCTCAACTGCTGGCGAGCATGCAAGCGGTCGGGCTGATGCCGGCGCAGGCCCGAGCCGAGGCGTTGCGCGGGCCACTGCGGGTGTTCCAGGCCAACCTGGCGACGCAGTACCAGCCAATACCGCCCTACCCAGGGCCCGTGGTACTGGTCGAGGCTGGCCAGCACAGCGCCGAACCGGAGGACCCGGCGCGACACTGGGAGGCGTTCGCGCCCAATTGCAGGCGGCACGTTCTCGAGGATTGCAATCATTTGTCGATTCTCAAGTCTCGCGCGGCGCCGGCCCTCGCCGGTTTGCTGCGCCACCATTGGCCCGTGATCGAGGCACTGCCAAACCATGGCGATTGAACCTTCGCTACGCCCCTGGCTGTGGGCCTGGGGCGCCCAGGTCGCGTCCACCCTGGGCTCGGCCCTGGCGGCATTCAGCCTGGGGATCTGGTTGCTGCAGCAACACGGCAGCGTCACCGACTACGCCTGGGTCATCGCCCTGTCAGCCTTGCCCGGACTGCTGCTGGCGCCGCTGGCCGGGTGGCTGGTGGACCGCTGTGAAGCGCGTGCCTTGCTGTTGGGCGTGGAAGCCTGTAGCGGCGCGGCGGCGCTGGCGCTCTGGTGGCTTTTCGAATCCAACGCCCTGGACCGCTGGCAGGTGTACGCTTTCGCCGCGGTGAACTCCAGCACCCTGGTGGTGCGCATGCTGGTGTGTCAGGCAGCCATCCCGCGACTTCTGCGCAGCCCCCAGGCGATCGGCCGGGCCAATGGCCTGATGCAATTGATGGTGGGCTTGCCGCAACTGATCGCCCCCACCCTGGCGGCGCTGCTGCTCGGCAGCGTCGGGGTGGCAGGGGTGCTGTTGCTGGACCTTGGCGCCGTGCTGTTATGCGCCACCGTCCTTGTCTGGATCGGCCTGTTCGTCAGCGCCGTGCGCGGCACCGGCCAGGTCCGCGTCGGCGCCGAAGGCGGATCGTCGGTGGTCCTAGCCGTGCTGCGCGGGCGTCCGGCGCTGTGGGCGTTGCTGGCCTACCTCGGGCTGGAGCACTTGATGCTCGGCCTGGCCTCGGCGCTGTTGTCGCCACTGGTACTGGAGCGCCACTCGGTGCTGGTACTGGGCACACTGATGACCTGCGGTGGCCTGGGCATGCTCGGCGGCTCGCTGTGGGTGGTGGCCCGGCCGCCGGTGCGGCTGATCCGCACTGTATTGCTGGCCGACCTGCTGCTCGGCGCCGCCGTCCTGACTATCGGCGCCAGCGCTTCGCCGGTGGTGCTGTATGTGGCCGCCTTCGTCGCGTTCGGCTGTTTTTCCCTGAGCACCAGCAGCGACCAAAGTTTCTGGCAACGCAGCCTGCCCGCCGACGCCCTCGGCCGAGTCTTGTCGGCCCGGCAAATGGTTTGCCTGCTGGCAATGCCCATTGGTGCCCTGGGCGCCGGCGCATTGGCCGACGGCTGGGCGATCACATGGATGAGCAAAACCGGAGAGTGGCAAGCCAGACTGGCGCCGCTGTTGGGAACGGGCAAGGGGGGTGGCCTGAGCCTGCTGTTTGCCGCGGCAGGCCTGTTGTATGTGCTGCTGGCCAGCCTGGGGCTGGCCTTCGGCCCCTTGCGGCGCCTGCAGCCGGGCGCGGCACCCACTGCTCAGCCAATCAAAAAGGCAGCGGCCGACATGTCCAGTGGGCAGGCTCCAGCTCCTTGATTAACCCCCTGAGCCCTCCCACCGCCACAGCCCCTCGGAGGTCTGGGCACTGACCATCCCCCTAAGTCCGGACTCGCTTCCAGCGGGCATCAAGAGCAACGTGAACGTCCCCTCATAGGTGCGTTAGCGATCTGCGTGATCAACACGCCAACTCCATCCAATAAAAAAGCCCGGGCTGATTCGTCCCGTAGCTGCCCCTGATCTATTTTGCCGGTCACGTTACCGATCACGATCTGCGGATAAACGACCTGCAGCGCCTGGATCGCCCAGAGCGTTTCATTGAGCTGTTGATGCGCGCGCACCCCACCCGTGAACGCCGGCGAGGCAGTGAAACTCAATACCGGGCAGCCCTGCAGTACCGATTTCCCATGAGGACGGGACAACCAGTCCAGCGCATTTTTCAACACGCCGGACATACCGTGGTTGTATTCCGGCGAGCCGATCACTAACCCATCGGCCGCCGCCACAGCAGCGCGCAAGGCAATCACGGCCGGTGGTGGATGGGCGCCATCGTCATCCTCGTTATACGGCGGGACATTGTTCAATTCGTGGAGCGTCAACTGCACATATTCAGGCAATCGTTCGGCCACCGTACGCAGGATCGCCGTATGGGCCGACTCTTGGCGCAAACTGCCGGACAAGCCCAGGAGGTTTATCGTTGTGGTCATTTAAATACTCACGGTCTGTGGCTTGGGCTTGAGGAGAAAATGCGCGAGCGCAGGCACCAGGATCAGCGCCCCCACCATGTTCCAGACGAACATGAAGCCCAGCAAAATGCCCATGTCGGCCTGGAACTTGATCGGCGACAGTACCCAAGTGGTCACGGCCACCCCCAAGGTAATCCCGCTCATCACCACCACCTTGCCGGTGGATAACAGCGCCAGGTAATAGGCATCCGACAGGCTGGAACCATTGCGCAGGTTGGCAAGCGTCACGCTGAGGATGTAGAGCGCGTAATCCACACCGATTCCCACCCCCAAGGCGATCACTGGCAGGGTCGCCACTTTTACACCAATGTTGAGCCCCACCATCAAGGCTTCGCACAGCACGGACGTGAGCATCAACGGCAACACCGTACAGACCACGGCTCGCCAGGACCTGAAGGTGATGAAACACAGGGCAATGACCGCTGCGTACACCATGAACAACATCTGCACATTCGAACGTTTCACGACGATGTTGGTGGCCGCCTCGATACCGGCATTACCCGCCGCGTTCAGGAACTGAATCTGATCGCTGTCATGGCTTGCCGCGAACTGTTCGACCGTCTGCACCACGCGGGTGAGCGTATCGGCCTTGTGGTCCGTCAAGTAGACATACACGGTCAGCAGATCGCAGTTCTGGTTGAACAACTCCCGCGGTGCACGAGTGATGATCGCGTTCAATAGCCCCTGGTTACGCGGTATCTCGTACCAAGTCATGCTGCCCTCGTTCATCCCGGCCGCGGCCTGTTTGCTCAGTGCCGCCAGGGAGGTGGTGGACACCACGCCCGGCAACTGTTGCAACTGCGCCTCCAGTGCATCCACCGTTACCAACGTCTGGTAATTGGCGCAAAAGTACTGCGGGGTCTTGACCATCACCACGTACTTGTCGCTGCTGGCGGAGAAGTTGCTGACCATGAAGCGGTTGTCGGTGTTGTAGCGCGACTCAGGACGCAACTCCGGTGCTCCAGGATTCAAGTCGCCAATCTTGACGTGAAGACTGATGGCAAAGCCCAGCGCACCCAGCACCACGCCGATGAAGATTGCGCCGCTGGCCCATTTGCGTTCGGTGAAGCGATCCAGGAAAGCCCAGAGCGGATGCCGGGCGTGATGAGCGTCCAACTTGGAAAACCGGTCGTTGGCCGCTTCCCGTTGCGCCGCCACGTTGCTCACGCCGGTGTATGACAACAGGATCGGCAGCAGGATCAGGTTGGTAAAAATCAGCGTCAGTACACCGACCGTCGCGGTAACGGCCAAGTCCTGGATCACCGGGATCTTGATGATCATCAACACTGCAAAGCCCACGGCGTCCGCCACCAGCGCCATCAACCCGGTTAAAAACAGCCGGCGAAAGGTAAAGCGCGCCGCTACCAGCTTGTCGGCACCGCGTCCGATGTCTTGCATGATGCCGTTCATTTTTTGGGCGCCATGGCTCAAGCCGATGGCAAACACCAGGAACGGAACCAGGATGGAATACGGATCCAGGTCGAACCCCAGTGTCGGCAGCAAACCCAGCAACCAGACCACCGCGATGATCGAGCACAGCAGCACCAGCACCGTGCTACGCACACAACGGGTGTACCAGAACAACACGAGCCCGCAGATCACCAAGGTCGCGGCGAAGAACAGCTGCATCTGCCGCATGCCGTCCATCAAGTCCCCCACGACCTTGGCGAAACCGGTGATGTGAATCTGGATGTTCTGGTTTTCGTACTTGGTCCGAATCTGTTCGAGTCGGTTTGACAGTGCGTTGTAATCCAGTGGGGTACCGTCATCCGAGGCGCTTTCCTGAAGCGGCAGGAGCACGATGCTGGACTTGAAATTGGAGGCCACGAGCCGCCCCACCTCGCCCGACCGTTCGATGTTCTGCTGCACCTGTTCCAGGCTGCTGGCTGACCCATCGTAATCGTCCGGGATGACATGACCGCCATCGAAACCCTCCTCGGTCACGCCGATCCAGCGCGTGGCCGGCGTCCACAAGGACTTCATGTAGGAGCGGTCGACACCGGGGAGCAAAAACACTTCATCGTTGATCTTCTTGACCGTTTCCAAGTACTCGGCACTGAAAATGCTGCCCTGTCTGGCCTCGATCGCAATCCGCAATGTGTTACCGCCCTCCCCCAACTGACTGCGGTTTTGCAGATAGTTCTGCACATAGGGGTGATCCGTCGGGATCATTTTTTCAAAGGCGGCATTGAGCTTCAGACTCAACGCCTGATAGCCGAGCACCAGGCTGAGCAGCACGCAGATGCCCAAGACGATGCTGCGATGATTGAACAACAATCGCTCGACCAGGGTCCCGGAAGCAGGATCAAAGGCAGGCGATGCAAGTGCAGGCGAGTGTTCGGCAGAGTGCGTACTTGATAACCGTCCCATCACTCCGTGCGATCGCCCGCCGGCCTATGCAGAAATCTTGCTGTCGGTCAGACAGCGGAGCTAATTTTTAAACCGAACCGGCCGATACTAGCCGGCGGCCGGCCAAAAAACGCCAGGCAGTTTGTCTAGACCATCCCCCAACAGCTGATGCAAGAAGGCCAATCTGTGTACCTACATCGTTGGAGCTACACCCTATTAACTTGTCTGTTGCCACAGTTAAGCTTGGCCAGCACACTGCATATAGATCCTCGTGCCGAGAGTCTTTACCAAGAAGCGGTCCCGTACCTACTACAAGCGAATAACAAGCTCGAAGCAGTGACAGCTGATACCCCAACAACAAGCGAAGAGGAGAGGCAGCGCTCCCTAACCCTAGCCGAAGAAGGAGGCGCGCTACTCAAACCTGCCTTTACTTTGCTTGAACAAGCAGCGGCCCTTGATCATCCCGTAGCCCAATATCGTCTCGGATTGATTTACGCGATGCTGTCTCCGAGCGAAGTGATCAAAGAGAAAGCTTGCCCCTTGTTCGAACGAAGCCTCGCCCAAGGCTTCGCTCCGCCAGCACTTGAAATTGCCTCCTGGTGCTTGGCGTTTACCGATACGCCCGAGTACCAAAAAGCCTTGCAGGCCATAGAAACCAGCATTCCACTCTACGAAAAGTATTTTCCACAGCCAGTTGTCCGGCTTGAATGCAAGCCTGAGGAACCTGTGGGCTTCGCCATGCAATGGGGCAACGGTCGTGATTATCAAGCTGAAATCTACCGTCTACAGGGCGACAGCAATCGTGCGCGCCGCTTGGAGTATTACCAGAAGGCTATCGATACCAATGACTGTTACAAGGCCAAACGACGCATGGAATATCTTAAATAGTCCCCCGCCTATTACTGGCTCCAATGCATGACGGTTGCGTCAGAGACAAGGACGAGGCCGTGGGACCTTTTGCGCTCCTTCCGCTCTCCAGGAAAGCTCGCGCCCACTGGTTGAACTATTCCCCCTGCTGACACAATGCGTGTGTTATCCAAGGAGGAGATACAATGGATAGTAAATCTGCTGTTGCACCTACAGAAAATCACCTCAAGGAAATGCTGAGTTATTGGAAAGCATCTGGAATCCAGTCATTTTCCCTTAGCGAAGCGCTCCGCTGGTGTGCCACGCACTATCCCGACACATCCCCCCTGCGCTTCGGCGCCCTCCTCCGCGACGCGGCAGCCAATCGCAAGCGCGATAGGCAACTAGTCTCCGATCTGGTGTGGCAGCTCAACAAGGAAAACTTCATCCCCTACGATCCAGCCGTCGACCCTGCGCCGGGAAGTCGTGACGCCGCCGCCTGGGTCATTCGCCTTGCTCTGCAGGAACGTCTGGATGTCGTTCAAGGTGAGATCCTCGATCAGTACTGTGCGCTCCTAGCCACAGCCATCGAATATCAAAAGCACCCAAACAAGACATCTCAGGAAATAGCTGATGGCCTAGCAGGTCTGCTTCGCGCGGACAATATTGAGGAGTTTCTCGCGCAGATATCGGAACTGGGAGCAGCGGAGTATTTCAGGAAAATCCATCCAGAGGGGTTCGCAAACCATGTTCCGAATCCGGGCCGTTCGAGCACCGGCCCGGATAAGAATTTCGACTTCACGTTCCAAGCCGAGGGCATTCGCTTCAACGTCGAAGTGAAAGCGTTCTCCAAGGCCTTCTCTACAGACGACGAAGGAGGCGCGAAATACTTCTTGCCAGAGCCGATCAAACAGCAGCTCTACGACGTCGGTATCGAAATGAAAGCTACCCTTGCCCCTACTATCGGTCGTTTTCTTGGAGACGCGAATTGCCAGTTGCTGCGCCGTGACAATGACATGAACGTCGTATTACTTTGCTGCAACGATCCGGATGAATACGCTGATGTCATGGAAAGTCTGCACGGGCCCTATGGCCTAATCAGAGCTTCCAGGGCTGCGGGTAACAGCCCCCAGCTACCCAACTCGGTCATCCCCAATCTGTCGCTAATGACCAATATCGATGCCGTGGTGGTCTGCCTGACAGGCTTCCTTCACTCGGGCATCGTCAATACCTTGCGATTCAGCCGGGCCTACAAGCTAGATGGCTTACGTCTCACAGATCCCGAGCACGCCTGGGACTTTCGCTTCACCTTCCCATGTGGATTCTGGCTGCACCGTCCCCCAGCGGAACAGCTACGCGAGGCTAGCCTCCACAAGGTCTTCAACTCGCACCTCTCGCTGCTACTGACCTACTACAAACAGCACGACAAGGATTGGCAGGCCGCGGTCTTCTCGCTGATCAATCACAAACGGTCTTGATGCGAAGACGACGCGTAGCGGCCAAGACAGCTTTCGGCCGAAAGCAGCCTGTCGACATGAGCGCAGGCACTTCTCAGGCAAAAAAAAAAGCCACTCATCTGAGTGGCTTTTTTCTGAATCTTGGAGCGGGAAACGAGACTCGTATCTGGCGTCCGACCCATTGAAATCTAAGGGGTTTCTTTTCTTGCCCGAGCAGGAAAAGACTTAATTCTGGACTTGTTCTTTGGGAGGATCAAGAGCCAACCATGAATGAAAAGTCAGTGCTCTGAGCCAATCTTCGTCTTTTTTCAGTAGCGCTTGTAAATCCGGAGAAAGCAGCATCGGTGAAAAAGCACTGACATGCGTGTTTTCCGGCCCGAGCAACCCCTTGGATTACAAGTCACGCGGATGTTGTCAAGGACACGGTGGCTTTTATGGGGGCATTCAGTTTTTGGTCAGGTGTCTCGTATTGTCGCCGCGTCGTTGTTTAATAGAGTTCGGGGGCCGATTGGCAATACTGGCAGGGCGCATGACCATTACGTACGACTTTCTCTCTGTGAAACTGTCGAGTTGACGGCCTCTTTGTTACCCTGAATGGGCTTCTCGCTTCTGTTTCCAGCGCTGGTGTCGAGATCCTGAAACACATTTCCCCACAGAACCGACCTGGCTGGTATCGTTCTCGACGATCAGCTTGGTATCGCCGAGCTCCTCCTTGGGAGGCGACGAGCGCAAGCCGTCGAAGAGGTTGCGGGCAGGCGTCGCGGCTTGCCGACGCTGCAGCTGCGCAATGCCTACCCTGATGGGGCTCAGCGCGGCTGAAGACGCAGCAGTTTGCCATCCTGTTCGTCGGTGAGCACGTAGAGCAGGCCGTCAGGGCCCTGCCTGACATCCCGAACGCGGGCATGCCCGTCCTCCAGCAACTTGTGCTCGGCCACGACCTTACCGTCTTTCAGTTCGATACGGTCGAGGTAACCGAACTTGAGCGAACCGACGAAGAGATTGCCCTTCCATGCCGGCCCATAACGGTCGCTAGTCAGGAAGGCCATGCCGGACGGCGCGATCGAGGGCACCCAATAATGCAGCGGCTGCTCCATGCCGTCCTTGGCGGTCAGGCCGTCGCCAATCTTCCCGCCGCCATAGTTTTCGCCGTAGGTTATGACCGGCCAACCGTAGTTGCGACCCGCCAGCGGAACGTTGATCTCGTCGCCGCCCTGCGGACCGTGATCGTTCATCCAGAGGCGGCCGTCCGGACCGAGCGTAGCGCCCTGGCTATTGCGATGGCCATAGCTCCAGATCTCTGGCAAGGCACCGGGGCGGCCGACGAAAGGGTTGTCGGTCGGCACCACGCCGTCCTTCTGGATGCGCACCACTTTGCCCAAGTGGTTATCGAGCTCCTGCGCATCCTCCTTCCGGCTGTAACGCTCCCCCAACGTGACGAAAAGCGTCCCGTCCTTCGCCTCGACGATGCGGCAGCCGAAATGCGCGGAGCTGCTCACTTTCGGTCGCTGACTGAAAATCACCTGCAGGTTGTCGAGACGCACCATGTTGCTCGACAGCGTCGCGCGTGCCACTGCCGTGCTATTGCCCGCGCCACCAGCAGCCGGTTCGGAAAAGCAGAAGTAGACCATGCGATTCACGTCGAAAGCACTGTCGGTCACCACATCCAGCAGCCCGCCCTGCCCGCCTGCCGCGATCGCCGGCAGCCCCTCAACCGGCGGGCCGATGCTCCCATCGGCACCAACCACCCGAAGCCGTCCCGGCCGTTCTGTCACCAAGTAGCGATGTGCCGGCAGAAAGGCCACTGCCCAGGGATTCTCTAATCCGGTTGCCACCCGCTCAGCCCGCACCTCGGCGGCCAGCGCGCTGGCAGCAAAACCCATGGCAAGAAATGCTGGGACCAGAACCCACTCAAGTTTCAGATTCATGTCTGTTCCAATGGTTGATTTGACAGCCGCTAGCACACCCTACGAAGAAAGATATAAATTAGTAAATCTGTGCGCTACGCATGTGCATCCAGATATTTCTCTGCTTTTGCGATCCCGTTAATGCGCCGAAGTTTCTGCATCGTGAAGACGCCCCCCTGCGTCCGAACGCCAATGGCGGGAGGCTTCGACGCCAGGTGTTTAGGCACGGCGCCTCAAGTCGGCGGCTCGCTGAACTTGGCGACGAACGTCTCTATGAAGCTCGGTGATCCGGCGAGGGTCAGCGTCACTTCGTGCCAGCCTCCCAGCTCGACGGTCACTGCAGGTCGTGGTCCCACACTACACGCCTACTGAGGTATTTCATCTCGCCCCACCGAGAACGCGTGCGCCACCGCGCCCGTGGTAACGGAGCCTGCGTCAGTCAGCGCACTTGGTCACGACCCTGCCGTCGACCGACGGATGTACCGGGAATGGCGCCATGGCCTCGAACACGCCGTCGCGTCGCACCAGCGCGTGGAACAGAGCGGCCCCGAGGTGCAGCAGGATCAGCGCGAAGAAGCAGAACGAGAGGAACTTATGAGCGTTCCACAGCCGGCTGTGCAGGCCGGCGTCGGGCGACACGATGGCGGGCAGATGCAGCCCGGCGACGAGCACCGGGTAGTCCGCCGCCGACAACATGGCCCAACCAAGCAAGGGCATCGCGAGCATCAGCACATAGAACGCGACATGCGAGAGTTTGGCGGCGAGCTTCATCGGCTCGGGCATGTCACGCGGCAACGGCGGCGCACCAAGGCGCCAGCGGACGATCAGACGCAGCACCGCGAGCACGAGGATCGCAATACCCAACGGCTTGTGGATCGAGACCAGCATCAAGTACGCGGGCGTGATCGTCGAGACCATGCCGACGCCGATGAACAGCATCGCGAGGATGCAGATCGCCATGCCCCAATGAAGCGCCCGCTGCAACGGCGCGAATTGCTGGTTGACTTGGCTCATGGCTTGGCTCCGGCGGTGGTGGTGGTGATGGACGGGGTGCGCGGATAGTCTTTTTCTTCGGCGGTCCGGCGGTTGTACGAGACCGAATAAGCGGCCGAACGTGCGGCGGGGAAAGGGTCGTCGGATGTGCGCATGCCAGCCGGCAGCACGGTGGGATCGAAGTTGATGTCGCGGCATGAGCCATCGGCCTCGGGCTCAATCTTCGTCACCGACAGGGTGCCGACGCCGACGCTGCGGCGATCTTCCGGCCAAGCCTTGCTCGGGTCGGAGGTCGGGTCGCCCGGGCCGGCGACCATGACCGTCATAGCCCAGCGCTGCGTAGCCTTCGCGACGCGCTCGGTGATGTCGGCCAGCAGGAAATCGGGCTCGCGCTTCTTGAGTTCGTCGCTCGAGACCGGCACAGGTATGGCGGCCGGCTTAAAGGACCAGCGCACGGCTTGGTCTTGGCCCTGCGCGTTAGTGAAGACGAAGCTGTTGATGCCGTTGTAGCGGTCTTCGGCGTACGAGCTGGTGAACGGCGCGCTGCCAGCCCACTGGCTAAACGCGCCGATCTCGGGGTGCGCAGTGGCGAAGTTCTTCAACGCATCCGGATGGCTCTTGTCGGCGGAAGCCACCTGCAAATCGTAGAAAGCCTGCGGCGTCGCGACCGGGAAGAACGGCGCATTGATCATCGCGGAGCGCCACTCCTGGCCGTCGGGCGTTCGGATGCGCAGGCTCAGGGAGCGCACGCGCGCCGTGCCATCGGGCGCTTTGAGGTCGGGCGAGGCGAGATTGAAGCGGCCGGTCACGGGATAGGTGCCGGCGGCGAACATCTGTGCCTTGGACAAATCGCTGCCCGCGCCGTTGGCCTCGAAGGTACCGGTGAAGCAGATACCCTTGGCATGGGCGCGGCGGAAACCGAGAGCCGGTCCGGCGGGCGGCGCCAGCACCTCGACGATCTTGGTCGGCGTGAGGCGCGCGGGTGTCAACCAACCGGCTGTGTATGCGAACGCGGCGCCGACGGCGACAACCACCGCCGCGATCAGTACGAGCGGCCCTAGAAAAGACTTATTGGAGTGAGGATGTCGCTCGTTCATCGAAATTTCTTCCGGAGTGCGGGGTGGAGAGTTCTGTAACGAATTTAACGCTTTACTCAAAACCTTGTGCGAAGTCGCTACGGCGCTGAAGACTTCTATACGCACCGACCAGCAACGTTACGTTGCCGCCGGCCGCGCGGCGAAGAAGCAGTACAAGTGGCGACGATCCTATTCCCCCAAGCAAAACTGCACAGCGAGGTGATGGTGAATCTGCATCCGGGCTCCAGAGTGATGCTCTGCGACGCGTTTTGTCTGCCCCCTCAACGGGGTGCCGGCTTCTTTGATTTCTACCGTGCCGACCTGGAAGTACGCTGGCCGGAGATAATCTTGGCGCTTAATGGGCAAGATATACTGCGGCATATGCCGGGTGTCAGTCATGCCTTCCAAGCGCTGGCGACGTTTATGCTCGTAGATCAGGGCTTGCCTGTCGAAGCGCCGAAAAGTGCCTGCGCATGCCCTTCCCCACTCATCCCGGTCTGGGGGTCAGCGCATTGCCCAACGATTGCGGGGCAGCAATCACTCTCTTATCGTTAATCTAAAGCTCCATAACTCTCTAGCCATCTTGGCTCTAAAAAGCACTATTAACGGCGCATCGCGTAATGGCTACCTATACATGGTTTGAAAATATCACGAGCTTAGTGGGCTCAATCATGCAGCCACGTGCTAGGCCCTATGAATAAAAGCACGCAATGCAAGAAATCACCGCGCTTCGATGGCACATCAACACAGTGATTTAGTGCCCGCTCAACTACGAGCGAGCACGACTCACAACTAAGCAACATGCTTGAGACGATTACCGTTACCGATTCAGGGCTTGCATTTTTTCTTTTGGAAAAACCTGCCAGCCCACAATCTGGATGAAGTATTACTGTTCGGCCAGCGGCTAATTTTTCAAATGGTCTCTTGCCCCTACAGACCTGAAGAACGGGTTTAGAAGCAGCTTCCGCAGGAAGCGCCGGAACGGAAACAGAGGTTGTGATCTCTCTTTCGACGCAGCCCAACAAGCCTTGACCAAACAAGCTTTCACGTCCGTTAAGCCTGGCGGATGTCCTCTACAAGGTCTCCTCCATCGCCTGTCCCAGACCGAGTCACTCGAATCGGCGACCAACGCAGCCTGCGGCGGGTTTTCCGCCGGTCATATAGCAAGGCTGAGCTGATGCAGGCGGACCGAATACTTCCATGTACGGGACTCGATGATCAATGGTCATCGCAGCGTGGTGATATGTCATTCGAACAAGCATGAATTCATCGGGATAGGTTTCCATTTCGAACCGCCTGGGACTTGGGGGCGCGATTATCCAATAGCGTGCATAGATGCTTGCAATTTCATGGGATGTTTTGGGGCAGGGACTGGCATACATTAGTTGGCAAAGCCAATCCCGACGCGCGACGCCATTTGCGAAACGAATATTCCTCATGAAAAGTCTATGACGCCTACGCCGACGACAAGCCCTGCTGCTCGACGGGTATTCAGGCTGGCAGGAACAATCTCAACTACATGTAAGGCAAGCACATGCAACTGACACAGGAATGGGACAAGACTTTCGCCAAGAGCGACAAGGTGGACCATAAGAAGATCACCTTCACGAACCGCTATGGCATCACCCTGGCGGGCGACCTGTACCAACCGAAGAGCGCCAGCGCAAAGCTGGCAGCTATTGTCGTCTGTGGCCCGTTCGGCGCGGTAAAGGAGCAGTCCTCCGGGCTCTATGCGCAAACCATGGCCGAGCGCGGCTTTGTCACGCTGGCCTTCGATGCATCCTACACCGGGGAAAGCAGCGGTGAGCCGCGCAACGTCGCCTCACCAGACATCAACACCGAGGACGTAAGCGCGGCAGTTGATGCTCTCAGCCTGCAACCCTCCGTTGATCGCGAACGGATTGGCGTCATCGGCATCTGCGGTTGGGGTGGCATGGCGCTGAATGCCGTGGCCTTGGATAAGCGCGTCAAGGCGGTTGTCGCCAGCACCATGTACGACATGACCCGCGTCATGTCCAAGGGCTACAACGATAGCGTAACCCTCGAACAGCGCACGCAAGGGCTCGAACAACTGAGCGCACAACGTTGGGTCGACGCGGAAAATGGTGCCCCTGCTTACCAGCCCCCCTACAACGAACTGAGGGGTGGTGAAGCGCAGTTCATGGTCGATTATCACGATTACTACAGCACGACCCGCGGACACCATCCGCGCGCGGTCAACTCGGGCAACTCCTGGACGGTCACTACACCGCTGTCGTTCATGAACATGCCGATCCTGACCTACATCGCGGAAATTTCTCCACGCCCGGTCCTGTTCATCCATGGTGAAAACGCCCACTCGCGCTACTTCAGCGAAACCGCCTACGCGGCCGCGGCGCAGCCAAAAGAGCTGATGATCATTCCAGAGGCCAGCCACACCGATCTGTACGATCGTGTGGACGTGATTCCTTTCGACAAGCTGACGACCTTCTTCACGCAGCACCTGGCCACGGTGGCAGGCGCCGCTTGACGCATTGAAGCGGCCGCATCCTGGCGAGCGAAATGCCACGATGCGGCTGAACTGGCTGGCGCGCCCTACGGTATGGACTCATGCCACTCAACACTTCTGACTTTCCAGTGGGGATCGCAACCAGAACTGGCAATAGACCACTCGCTGAGGGGCATTAGCGCCATATTGCTGCGCGAATTCGCGCTCGAAACCTACGAGTTCACGTGCAGGCGCGGCAACGCGTCTGGCCCATTTTCCGCATTGCAAGGAGAACAACATGCAGAGCAAACACGTTGACGTCGGTGCAGGCGGCACTCTCTCCTCTCTTGGCGCTGCAAGCCGTAGGCATTCCTGGCACCGGCGGGCCATGCGACAGCTTGGAATGCCGCTGGTTCTCCTTGCACTGTGCAGCGGCCATCCCGCCCACGCCGCCAGCACTGCGCTGCCCGTGGCCGCGGAGCAGGATATCACTCAAGCACCCAATAAATCGGATGAATCACGCCTGTGGATGACCGTCGGGGAACGTCGCTTCGCCATCACCCTTGCCAACAACGAGGCCACTCGCGCATTCGCTGCCACGCTGCCGCTGACACTGGACATGGAGGACCTCCACGGAAACGAGAAGAAAAAAGAACTGCCTGAAGCGCTGCCCACCAGTGAGAGCCGGCCCGGCACGATCCGCAACGGAGACCTTATGCTTTGGGGATCGCGCACCGTGGTCATCTTTTACAAGACCTTCGACTCAGCTTACTCATACACCCGTCTGGGCCGCGTGGACGATCCGACTGGCATGGCCCAAGCGCTCGGCAGTGGCGATGTTCGGGTGATGTTTTCCCAATAGCAGCGTGCGCTGACAAAGTAGTCCCCACGCGCTCAACACCGACCTGAAATACCGCGTCATCGTCTGCTGCATCTCCTTCGCAGCCCGAATCCAGAGAGAGAGATCATGATCAAAGACAAAGTAGTCATCATTACCGGCGCATCGTCCGGAATCGGCGAGGCAACCGCCAAGCTGCTCGCGAGCAAGGGCGCAAAAATCGTGCTCGGCGCCCGTCGAGAAGACAAGCTCAAGCAGATCGCGGACGAGATTCTCCTGAACGGAGGCCAAGTGGTCTATCAAGCGCTGGACGTGACCAAGCAAGAGGACAACAACAGCATCGTCCGCCTGGCCAAAGAAAGGTTCGGTCGCGTGGACGTGATTTTCCTGAATGCAGGGCTGATGCCAAACTCCCCCCTGTCCGCACTGAAGACCGAAGACTGGCACCAAATGATAGATGTCAACGTCAAGGGCGTTTTGAATGGTGTGGCAGCGGTGCTACCCGAGTTCCTGGCACAGAAGGCTGGGCACGTCATCACTACCTCGTCGGTGGCGGGACTAAAGGCCTATCCGGGCGGCGCCGTCTATGGCGGGACGAAGTGGTTCGTTCGCGACTTCATGGAGGTGCTGCGCATGGAATCCGCCATGGAAGGCAATAACATCCGCACCGCGACGATCTACCCGGCCGCCGTCAAGACGGAACTGCTGGCGACGATCAGCGATAAGCTGGCGCTTGACCAGATGCAGGACATCTATGACAAGTACGGCATTTCTCCAGACCGAATCGCCAACATCGTCGCCTTCGCGATCGACCAGCCCGATGACACGACAATCAACGAGTTCACAGTTGGCCCTGCGAACCAGCCTTGGTGAGTGCATTGCATTCACGCAAGGCGTCCGACAGCCCACCACTGTCCTGACAAGGAGCTTTCATGAAGACCGTACCACTAGGATCAACCGACACTCGGGTTCCCAACGTCGTCGCGGGCATGATGCGCATCGCCGGCAGCACCGATGACCAGATCCGCGCGCTCTACACCGCGGCGCGCGAATCGGGCATCAATTTTTTCGATCACGCCGACCTCTACGGATTCAACCATCCCGACGGTGGCCCGCACTTGTGCGAACGCCGGTTCGGCGAGGCGCTGCGACTCAGCAGCGCCGAGCGCGAGCAGATCTTCCTCCAGTCCAAAACCAGTATTGTCGCCGACCCGTGGCACTACGATCAGTCCTATGAGCACATCGTGGCGTCGGCCGAGAGGTCGCTGAAAGCGCTCGGTAGCGACTATCTGGATGTGCTACTGCTGCACCGGCCCGACGCACTCGTGGAACCGGAAGAAGTCGCCCGCGCCTTCGACCATCTGGAGTCCACCGGAAAGGTCCGCGCATTCGGAGTTTCCAACCATACGCCCCGTCAAATCGATCTGCTCAAAACCGCCGTGACCCAACCGATCCTGGCCAACCAGGTCCAGCTTTCGGTGACGCATTCGACGATCGTCGCCCAGGGCCTGTCGTCGAACATGACCGGATTCGACGACTCAATTACTCGTGACGGTGGCGGCATTGTCGACTACGCGAGGATCAACAAAATCACGCTGCAGGCGTGGTCTCCATTTCAGAAAGCCTTTCAGGATGGGGTGTTCTTCGACTCTCCCGACTATCCGGAACTTAACGCTGAACTCAAACGACTCGCTGCACAGTACGACGTCACTCCGACCGCGATCGCTACAGCCTGGATCACCCGTCATCCCGCCGGCATCCAAGTCGTACTGGGTACCACGAGACCCGAGCGCCTAGTCGAGGCAGCCGCGGGCTCGAATATTCCGCTCACCCGCCCCGAATGGTACGGGCTTATCCGAGCGGCAGGTCACAACGTTCCCTGAACGCACCCGGACGTCGAAAGTGGCGCCTGTCCCTCTGATTACTAGCCCCACAACGGCGTTAACACCAGAGCTCTGCTTGGATCATGCACGCCGAAGCGTAATGATCGAAAACAAGGACCACCTCTTCACGAACCACTTCTCCCCGACGGGGACTCCTTGTGTATGGCGAGGGCCTTGGCCAAGCCCTCACCATACTCTCTCAACGCATCTGCAGGATGATCGGGTTGCTGCTGGCCGGATTGGTTCGCTCACGCAGCTCCTTCACCTCGTCAGCCTTCACTGCCCCTCCCTGATTACCCCAAGACGTGCGGACGAAAGTCAGTACATCGGCGACTTCCTGATCAGAGAGTTGGTTGCGGTACGGGGGCATGCGATATGAATCCGGAATGCCATTAGCAACGACACGTTCGGAACCGTTCAAGGTGGCATTGATGCTCGTAGCGCCTTCCTTCACCATTGATGAAGATGCGCCTGCCAAAGGAGGTATCCATGGCGCCTGCCCGCTGCCGTCACTGCCGTGGCAACTGCTGCACTTGACCATATAGTTGGCTGCCCCAGGTGTCGACAGAGGTTGTTCTGCCAGTTTGGCCGCTGGCTTCCATGGCGGCCCGTCACGCTTTGGGTCGCCCGGCAACGACACCAGGTAATGCGCAATGGCTTTTAAGTCCGGGTCGGACATGTATTGCGTCGAGTTGTTGAAGACTTCCGCCATGGTGCCCACGACCACGCTGTGAGCGTTACGTCCGGTTTTCAGATAGTCGACGATCTCCTGCTCGCTCCAGCGCCCCAATCCAGTGTTCGGATCCTGGCGCAGGCTCGGCGCGTACCACCCATCGAGCAGCGAACCGCTGAGGAAAGTAGCGCTGCTTTCATCCAGCGACTTCTCGTTCATCGTCAAGCTGCGTGGGGTATGGCAACTGCCACAATGCCCCGCGCCCTGGACGATGTAGGCGCCGCGGTTCCACAGCGCATCCTCTGAGGGCTTGGCCTGATAGGCACCGTCATCGACAAACGCGGTATTCCACAAAGCCAGCGGCCAGCGCATGTTGAGCGGCCAGGGGATATGGCTTTGCTGGTTCTGCTGCTGCGCCGGCTTAACGCCGGCCATGAAGAACGCATAAAGCGCCCGCACATCATCGTCGCTGAGCTTGGCATAGGATGGGTACGGCATAGCCGGATACAGCCTGTGCCCGTCAGCCGCGACTCCGCTGCGTACTGCGCGATCAAAGTCGGCTAGGCTGTAATTACCGATGCCCGTTTGTTTGTCCGGGGTAATGTTGGTGGCATAGATTGATCCCATCGGGGTCGCCATCTCCAGGCCGCCGGCAAACGGCGCACCTTTGGGTGTGCTGTGGCAGGCCACGCAATCGCTAAGCCTGGCGACATATTCACCACGCTGGACGAGTTGTGCATCTGCCGAGGGTGCAGATGCCTCATTAGCAAAAGGCGAAAATGGCGTGCGATTGACAAACCAGCCCAAGCCAGCTGCCACGACGATGCCTGCTGGCAGCAGATACTTTATAGTTTTATTCACGAACCATTCCTCATCAGGTGTCGAAGCGGTACTGCGATAGAGGCATGCTGCGAATTCGTTGACCGGTCAGTCGCGAGACGGCGTTAGCAACCGCCGGTGCCACCGCAGGCAGAGGCGGCTCACCGATTCCGCCCATTGGCGCACCACTCTCCACCACACGGACATGGACCCTGGCCATCATTTCCGGTGTGAGGATGCGGTAGAGGTCGTAATTGCGCGCCACCGGCGTACCACCTTTGTAGATGGCTTGTTCGACCAGGGTTTGAGACAAGCCAAGGGCCACGGCTGAGTTGACCTGAGCCACGATGATGGCGGGATTGACGATGCTACCCGGATCGATTGCCTGCCAGATGTCGTGAACCTTCACGGCTCCGTTGCTGATGGAAACCTCTGCGATCACCGCCGTTTCGGTACCAAATGGCGATGCCATTGCAACGCCTCTTGCTCGCTTGGTGCCGTCTTGCGCCGTGAACGGCCCTCGTTTCCACCCCCCGGACAGGTCGGCCACTACTTTGAGCAAGTGGCTTAGCCGCTCGTTGCCCTGTAGCAGCTTGGCCCGTAGCTCATAGGGATCCTGACCGCCGGCATCCGCCACTTCATCCAGAAAAGCTTCATACATGAAGTCATTGATGGAGTTCCCGACTGAACGCCAGTAGCCCAGCATCACCGGGGTCTGCGAGTACAGTTGAGCGATCCGACGATGGGCAATGGCGTATTTTTTACCGGCCAGGCCTTCGACGGCGGTCGGGTCGATTTTGTCTCCTTGTTTGTTAGCGATACCCTCGGTTGGCCCTTCCGTGGCACTAATTGCTTCAAAGGCCACCGGCATGCCCTGTTCATCCAGGCCAGCGCGAAAGCGCACTACGGCGGAAGGACGAAGCACGTCACGCAAAAATTCTTCCTCGCGACTCCAGATCACCTTGATCGGTCGACCTGTGGATTGAGCCAGCTGGATAGCCTGAGGGTAAGGTGATGCATTCGGGTATAAAAAATGCCGGCCGAAAAAACCACCCAGCAGCGGGGAGTGGAGAGTGATTTTGGAAGGGTCCAGACCGGTACGCTTGGCGACGTCGGCCAAAAACAAATCCGGGGCCTGGTTCGGCAGCCACAGATCGAGATTGCCTTCAGCGTCGAAGCGCGCCAGGGCCGAGGGCGGCTCCAACTGGGCGTGGTTGAGGTATTGGGTATGGTAAGTCGCACTGACGACTTTCTTGGCGCCGGCCAACCCTTGCTGCAGGTCACCCTCACGTTCGGCCTCATCCCCGGCGTCGGTGGTTTTACTCAATTGCTCCGCATAGGCCTGGGTGTCGAAATTAGCCGGCATGTAGCGCACGGTTGAATCGCCACCCGGCTCCGTCCACTCCACTTGCAGAGCCTCGACGGCACGCTTGGCCACCCACCAGCGTTGCGCAACCACCGCCACTGCCCCCTCAAGACGGTGCACCGAATGCACGCCTTTGAGGTTTCTGATCTGATCCTCGTTGCGCACCAGCCCCACTTGCAGACCCAAGCGCGGCGCATGCTGTACCGCGGCGTGGAGCATGCCTTCGACACGAGTATCGATGGTGTATTGCGCCTTACCAGTGGATTTGTCGTAGACGTCTATTCGCTGGACCGGCTTACCGATCCAGCGGAATGTGGCAGGGTCGCGCAGAGTAACGGTTTGCGGATCGGGAATGGGCAAATCGAGCGTTAACGGCGCGAGTTCACCGTAGGTGATCGATCGATTGGAAGCGGCATGAATGACCCGCCCTGGCTCAGTAGTCAGCTGCGCCAGAGGCACCTTCCAGTGGGATGACGCGGCCTGCAATAGCATCAGGCGCGCCGATGCGCCCAGTCGGCGCATGGTCATGTAGCTCGCGCGCATCGACCGGCTACCACCCGTGAAGCGCATGCCACCTTCCATGACTTTGAAGTCATTCCCGGGCGCCGCGTTCTCCACCAGAAAGCTGGCTGGATCTATATCGAGCTCCTCACCCACGACCTGTGCCATGCCCGTGAAAATGCCCTGCCCACCCTCAATAAAGGGGCTCTGCAGGCGAACGGTATTATCCGGACGAATCTCCAGAAACGCCGGTACACGGGCGCCAGGCGGCAATGCCTGGGCACGCTCGGCAGCACGCAACGGGCCAAGGGGAATTCCGAAGCTGATAACAAGCGCACCCGCCGTGACGCCAGCCGATGCCTGCAAAAAACGGCGGCGAGAGACGTTCACAGGTTGCGCGTCGGAGAGTACGCCGCGCTCGGCGATAGAATCATCCAGTTTTGACATAGTGTTCCCCTGTGTTTGCATTCAATGCTCGGCCTGGCAGCAGACCAATCCCTGCTCCATTAAAGGTGGTCAGGATTAGACGTCGGCATTGTCACCAGGCACATCGCAGCTCAGTCGAATTGCGCGTGTTCAAGCACCAGCAAGCTCATCGACAGCAGTCTTGATCGCGTTATAAGTGCCGCAACGGCAGAGATTCGTCATGGCGGCAGCAATATCGGCTTGGGAAGGTTTGGGAATGCGCTGCAACAGCGCAGTGGCGGCCATTACCTGGCCAGACTGGCAATAGCCACACTGGGCGACTTGATGCTTGACCCAGGCCGCCACCACGCGCTTGCCCAGCTCGTCGTCTTCAATGGCTTCGATTGTGCGAATCTGTTTGCCCTTTACCCCTTCAACCGGTGTAACGCATGAGCGAAGCAGCACGCCGTCCACCATGACCGAACAGGCGCCGCATTGCGCCAAACCGCACCCGTACTTGGTTCCGGTCAGGCCGATATCGTCGCGAATCACCCATAACAATGGTGTATCCGCATCCGCCTCAACCTCATACACAGTGCCATTTACGTTGAGTTCCATTGTAAGAATGCCTCGATTGAAAACAGTGTGAAAAACCTGGCCGAGCACGACCTGCGGATAATCTTTGGCAACTGACCATTCGCAATAACAACAACTGCAACGTCGTCTTTTTAGACAAGCCTTACCCTACTGGGCTCGTCCGTGGCACAGCAAGCGAACCACGTGAGTCACCTCGCAAGGTGCTATTAATCAGATGAATAAATATTCTCTTCAAACAGCAGGCGTGCCGCGCCAATAATCGGCGCGGCACCGCTTGGTCTTGGATAGTCGCATCAGGCCTTCAACGACGGCAGTGCTGCGGCTTCCTCGTCAAAGCCATAGACCGATTTGATTTCCAGATACTCTTGCAACCCGAAAACGCCCATTGAGCGGCCAATGCCGGATTCCTTGTAGCCACCCATAGGCGTCAGCGAGTTAGTCGGCGCGCCGTTAAAACAAACACGCCCGGCACGCAGGCCGCTGGCGAACTCATACGCCTTGCGCCGGTCCCCACCGAATACATAGCCACCCAACCCATAAGGCGAGTCATTGGCGATTTCCAATGCCTGCGCCTCGGTGGAATAAGGCACCACCACCAAGACCGGCCCGAAAATCTCTTCCCGGCAAATAGTCATCTCGGGGGTCACATCGACGAACACGGTCGGACGGGTGAAAAAGCCACGTTCGAAGCCTTCGGGGCGCCCCAGTCCGCCGACAATCAGCCGTGCACCCTCATCGAGGCCCGACTGTATGTGACGCTGTATGCTGTTGAATTGTGCCCGGCTGACAATCGGCCCCATGGTCGTGGCGGGATCTCGCGGGTCTCCGAGACGGAATCGGTTTGCTTCGTCAACCAGAAACGGAATGATCTGCTCCACCTGACTTTCATGCACCAACATGCGACTCGGCGCGTGGCAGGATTGTCCGGTATTGAAGAAGCCGCGCTGAATATTCCAGCGCGCGGCCTTTTCCAGATCGGCGTCTCGCAGCACGATATTCGCCGACTTCCCGCCCAACTCCAGGCACACGCGTTTGATGGTGCGTGCCGCTGCCTCGCCTACCTGCGCACCGGCACCGGTCGAGCCCGTGAAGGAAACCATGTCGACATCGGGATGCTTCGACATCGCCTCGCCAATCACTCGCCCCGAGCCGTTGAGCATGTTGAAAACGCCCTTGGGTACGCCTGCGGCATCCAGCACCTCTGTCAGCAGAATAGCGCTGACCGGCGAGTTGATACTGGACTTGGATACGACTGTACAACCGGCGGCCAGCGCATAGATCAGCTTGATGACGGTTGTCTGGATCGGCCAATTCCAAGGCGAGATCAGTGCGCAGACACCCAGGGGTTCACGGCGAACGATCGTATTGCCAATTCGCGCCTCGAACTCGTACGTCTTCAACAGGTCGCGAGCGACCTTCATATGTTCGATTGGCCCCATGACCTGAGCACGGGCACTGCAGGGAATACCCACCTCTTGCGCAATGGCCTGTACAAAATCATCGGCGCGCAATTCGTAGGCTTCGATGATACGGTTGATCAGGTCGTAACGCTCATCGAGGGAAGACTGCGAATAGCTTTTGAATGCACGCCGAGCTGCGGCCACGGCAGTGTCCACCTCTTCAACGGTCGCCATGGCGACCGTGGCAAACGCTTCTTCGGTAGTCGGATCAATCAATTCCTGGCGCTGGGAGGCCGCGGCCTCTACCCATTCACCGTCGATATAAAACTTCGCGTAATCGTGCATCTTGCTGGTGCCTCCAGTTGTTGTTATTCGGTGAGCATTTTCGTGACAGGTGGCAACACGGTACCCGCCGATTCAACCAACAGTTTCGACCGGCGAACTGCTTGCCCGGCGAGCCATTGCATCTTCACGAATCAGGTCGGCGGCTTTCACACCAATCATGATGGACGGCGCATTGGTGTTGCCCGACGTGATGAATGGCATGATCGAGGCATCCACCACCCGCAGACGCTCGATACCACGGACACGCAGTCGTTCGTCCACCACCGCCATGGCGTCGTTACCCATCTTGCAGGTGCCGCCCTGGTGGTGGGCCGAGTTGCCGGTTTCGACCAGATAGTTGTAGATATCTTCATCGGTACGAATGTGGAGCCCCGGCAATTCTTCCGAAACCACGCGAGACTTGATGGGTTCGCTGTTCATGATTTTGCGTATCCAGCGCACACCACTGATCACCGCATTGACGTCGTAATCGCTGCTCAGGAAATTTGGCGTGTAATCGGCCGGGTCAGACGGGTTGGTTGAGCGCAGCGTCACTGTTCCCGTGGTGCTGGGACGCAACTGATAGACCGACACACCGAGCCCGGGATGCCTTTCAACGTCAACCGTGCCATCGGGAAAGTATTGAAAGGTCATGGGCCGAAAGCTGATTTGGAGATCAGCGTAGTCCTCGTCCGGGCTACTTTTAACAAACGCCGCGACCTGGGAAGAGCCAAGGGCAAGATACCCTTTGCGGGTCATCAGGTAACGGAAGCCTTCCCAGTACTTGCGCAGGCCTACAAGGTTGGCGTTGTACGAACTGTCTGGGGTGCAACGGAAGGCTGTGTGAATATAAAAATGATCCTGCAGGTTTTGCCCTACTCCTGGGGAATTCAGAACTTCGGGAATTGCGTGTTTTTCCAGTTCAGCCCTTGGGCCGATGCCAGACAACATCAGCATCTGTGGGGTCTTCAGCGAGCCTGCTGACAGAATCACTTCGCGCGCCGCATAGATACGCTCCAAACGGCCACTCTTCAAAACCTCTATACCGACAGCGGTACGCCCCTCGAATAAAACGCGCTGCAGCTCGCATCCGGTTCGAACCGTCAGGTTCGGCCGTTCAATGACAGGCTCGATAAATGCCCGGTAAGTCGACATCCGTTGCCCGTCTTGGATGTTGTGTTGCATGAAACCTACGCCATCGTGCAAGGCGCCATTCATGTCCTCGGTCACCGGGATACCGATACGGTTAGCGGCCTCTATAAAATCGTAGCTACTCTTTTCTTTGACGACCGGATCACTGATCCATAGTGGACCATTCGCTCCGCGATATTCATCGCCGCCCCGCTCAAAGTGCTCCATCTTTTTGAAATACGGCAAGACATCTTCATACCCCCAGCCTGGGTTGCCCAAGGCACGCCAGCCGTCAAAATCCTTTTGGTGACCTCGGATGAATACCATGCCGTTGATGGAGCTGGATCCACCGAGCAATTTGCCCCTAGGCCAGTACATCCGACGCCCTTGAAGCTTCTCCATTGGCGAGGTGCGGAAATTCCAGTTCAATGACTTATTGAAATAGAGCTTGCCCATTCCCGCGGGCGTATTGACCCAGAAACGATCTGAAGCAGGTCCCGCCTCAATAAGCAGGACGTTGTTCCGGGGATCGTCAGACAAACCGCGCGCAACCGGGCAGCCCGAAGAACCGGCACCGACAACGATGTAATCATAAATCTGCATGTACCCGCTCCTCCCGCTATTTCCCGACGCGGGAAGTGCCTTTGAACAACCGGTCAAAACGCTCGAAGCGATAAGCCCATTCGGGCCCCTGGTCCGTTTCGTAAGCCAACACTGCGGAGAGCATCGCGAAAGGCTCTATATAACGGGCGACCTTCAGAGCCCCAGCGTCCACCGGATCAAAGCCCACCTGACTGATAAGATCCGAAACTGTGGCTTTACTGGCTTCGTCCTCGCCACAGATGATCAAACTGGGACGTAGCACCTCTCCCCTGGCCGCGAATACATCGAACAAAACTTCGCTGGGTGTCGACTGGAAGGCCGCAACGACATGCGCCTCAGGAATCATCTGTGCCAGCGTTTCCGCACCGGAAATCGTATGGCCGATGACAAGCTCGGTGTCTTCTGCGTTTAAAGGATTGCAGCAGGTCACGACGATTTTTCCGCTCAAGTCATCCACCTGGCTGAGGACGTCAGGCACTTGAAGCCAATGCACGGCCAAGAGGACCAAGTCAGCGTTGAATGCCGCCTCTGCCGGCGTGCTGGCCTGTGCATTCTTGCCTGCCGATGCAGCCAGATCGGCAAGTTTCTGCTGATTACGCGAGTAACTGAAGGAAACCTCATGGCCAACCCTGGCAAACATGGTGCCCAGATGACTGCCCATTCGGCCGGAGCCAAGAATTCCGATTTTCATGAAAGGCCTCTTGTTATTTTTTGGATTAAAAACACGGATGGCGTTCGGGTGAAAGGCTCGACGGCGAATAGAGGTATGATCAAAATTGATTAATCCCCTCCACGATTGTCATGGCCGGCTCATGAACATAGATCCTTGGAGCGGGCGCTTGAGCTGATACAGTATTCGCCCCCACGCAGAGAATGATGAATGGCAAAGGAACACTACAGCGACCTGCTCGCGCTCATTGCAGTTGCACGAGAGCAAAGTTTCACGCGGGCGGCCTCCCAGCTGGGAATCTCTCAATCGATGCTCAGTCATAGCATCCAGAGATTGGAGGCTCGGGTCGGCGTACGTCTTCTCACTCGGACGACCCGTAGCGTATCGGTCACCGAGGCCGGTGAACGTCTGCTCAATACCGTTGAACCGCGGTTGAGGGAAATCGAGACCGAACTGATCGCCGTGGCTGAATTTGGCGACACCCCCGCCGGCAACATTCGCATCACGGCAACCGATCATGTCATCGAAACTGTGCTTTGGCCGAAATTGGCGCAAGCCCTGCCGAAATACCCACAAATAAGTGTAGAAGTCGTTATCGACTATGGCTTGACGGACATCGTGGCCGACCATTTCGACTTTGGCATCCGGCTCGGGGACGGGTTGGCAAACGGGATCGAAGCAGTTCGTATAGCTCCCGACATGCGTTTTGTGATAGTGGGCGCGCCGTCCTACATGGAGTCTCGTGCCATGCCGACCAGACCTCAAGACCTCATGGAACATGAATGTATAAATATGCGCCTGCCAACACGTGGCGGCCTGTACGCGTGGGAGCTGGAAAAGGACGGCCAGGAAATCAATACGAGAGTCAAAGGCAGACTTGTATTCAACGGCATCAATCAGATTTTGGATGCCGCTGTATCGGGTTTCGGGCTGGCTTATGTTCCCGAGGACATCGCTCACCCCCATCTGGTTAACGGCACTCTGGTTCCTGTCATGCAAGCCTGGTGGAGAACATTCCCGGGACTGCACCTTTATTACTCCAGCGAGCGCGAGAAGTCTCGGGCGATGCAGGTTCTAATCGATGAGTTACGGCACCCCGAATAGTCAACGGTGCTCTGAGCCCTTCCTTTTTCGCATCTGAATTATTCGCCATCATTCATAGGCGCTTTCGGATTTCAGATCATTACAGATCATCCTTAGCCCCCTATCATTTCGCCTCAAGCAAGTCGCGATGAGACAGTGTCCCATCGCCCGCTGGGGTCGATCCCTGGTTATTTTTCCTTTCATTATTCGTCCATTCGCCCAGCGCCCTAGTTGTCGAGGGCGTCATGTATTGGCTATTTCACAGGAACACCGATGACTACCTCAACTTTGAATACGGCCCAGATTGACAGCCGGATCTGGAGCGCCGTGGGGTCTTTGACACTCTGCGTCGCTCTGCTGATCGCCGCAGAATTCATGCCAGTGAGTCTCCTGACGCCCATCGCCAACGACCTTCACACCTCACAAGGCATGGCTGGCCAGGCCATTTCCATTTCCGGCTTCTTTGCGGTGGTGGCAAGTCTTTGCATTGCCTCTATCGCCGGACGCTTCGATCGACGTCATGTCCTGGTCTCGATGACCCTGCTGATGCTCATTTCGCTGGTGGTCATCGCTTTGGCGCCGGGCTTCACTTGGTTGATGATCGCCAGAGCTTTTCTAGGCGTCGCAATCGGTGGTTTCTGGGCATTGTCCACCGCCACTGTGCTTCGGATAGTCCCGGAGGAGGCTGTGCCCAAAGCCTTGGGCATGATCTATATGGGCCACTCAGTGGCCGCTGCGTTTGCCGCACCCATTGGGGCCTATGTGGGAGGTCATCTGGGGTGGCGCTTTGTGTTCGCGGCGCTTGTACCGATTGTCATCATTAACGTGATCTGGCAATACAAAAGCTTGCCCGCAATGCAGCCAGAAAAAACCATTCCCCTTTCCAGTCTGTTCGGGGTGCTGAAACGTCGGAACGTCATGTTCGGTCTGCTGGCCGCCATGCTGACGTTTGGTGGTACATTCACCGCTTTCACTTATTTGCGGCCATTTCTCGAACAGGTTACTGGCGTCGACTCCACTCAACTGTCGGTTTTATTGTTGAGCCTGGGCATAGCCGGTTTCGGTGGTACGTACATCGTCAGCCGACTGCTGGAAAAACAATTCCTCTTCCAATTGTTGCGCTGGCTTCCGGTGGCGTTGGCTGTCATGACGGTGGCTCTGGCCGAGCTGGGCTACAGTTTCGCAGCCGCCGCCATCATGATGTTTGCCTGGGGGATGTTGTACTCGGCCATCCCAGTATGCTGGTCGACCTGGCTCGCCAAAGAGGTAAGCGATGAGCCCGAAACTGGCGGTGGACTGATGGTTGCAGCTATCCAGATGGCGATCATGGTCGGAGGCGCTTTCGGTGGCAGCTTGCTGGATCATGTATCGGTAACAGCCCCGCTGATTGGCGGCAGCGTATTGCTCATCCTGGCAGCGCTAGTCGTTGGGAATGGCGGGCGGCTTACCCAGTCCACGCCCGCCTGATAGCCTCTTGTGCCCAAGCCGTCGCTATGCATCCGCTACCTCAATAACAGCGGTGCATCGTCTTTAAGCACGTTCAGCAGTACTTGCGCCGCCGGCGACAAATAGGCGCCGGTTCGCACGAAAACGACAATCGTGCGTTTCATTGTTGTTTCCTTGAGCTTGATCTCCCGAAGGTGCGTCACACCCTTTACGTCTTCGAGAGTCTCCCGGGCCAGAAAACTGAGCAGGTTGGTTTCACCAATCAGGCGCGGCAGCAAGGAGATCGAAGTCGTTTCGATCTGCACTTGAGGCAAAGGCAGGTCTCTGGACTGAAACGCATTGTCTATCCAGCGTCGGGCCGGCACGGCGGTGGCCGGCAGCACCCAACGGTACTGGCACAAATCGCGCAACTCATAACCTGCGCTAAACAGCGGGTGGTTGCGGCTGGCGACCACTACCGCCTCATCGTCAAACAACGCATGAAATTCCAACAAAGGATCTGCTTCGTACTGCGGGCAGATCACCATGTCCAGCCGCCCGGAAAAAAGTGATTCGCGCAGTAAATCGTCCTGCCCAATCACCAGGTTCAAGGTGATCTGCGGCGCACGTGAAAGCAGAGTCGCGGTCAGGTGCGGGAGTAGGTGATCAGCCATGGAAGCAGCGCAGCCCAGGCGAATATTGCCCATCACCCCGTTGGCAACATCACGTATCTCTCGCTGGGTTTCGGCAACGCTCTGCTGTAGCTGTTTGCCACGCACCTTCAGCAACTCCCCCACTGCCGTCAGCTTGATCCGACGCCCGTCGCGTTCGAACAGCCGGGCACCTAGAGACTCCTCAAGTCGTTGGATGCTTTTAGTCAGCGCCGGCTGACTGCGGTTGAGCTTTTGTGCGGCCCTGCCCAGATGGCCCAGCTCGGCGATGACTTCAAAATAGGCAAGGTCACGCAGGTCCATATTCATCAACCAAAGTTATCAATCAATCGATATTAGAAAATAGACTTTATCAAACACGCTATCAATAATTATCAGCACATCGATAGCGATGCCACGCCCTCAAGGCGACCAGCGATTGGAGCACGACTCTTGTCTTCTTCTGCCAGATTTTCTCTACATGCCTACCCCGCGCCATTCAAATGGTTGGCGCTTGCGCTAGTGGCTGGAGCAGCCGGTCAGTTGCTGAAGTTTCTAGGGGTGCCAGCCGGCCAGTTCCTGGGGCCGATGATGGTCGCCATCGTGTTTGGAACGTTCGGTGCGGGTATACAGCTCCATCCCTACGCCTTCAAGCTGGGCCAAGGTTGTGTTGGCATTCTGGCGGCCCATTCCATGACGCTGGCAGTGCTTCTCTCGATAGCCCAGTCCTGGCCGATGATGCTGCTGGCAACCGCCGCAACGGTTTGCCTCAGTGCTCTGGTCGGACTAGCCTTGGTATGGGCAGGCATTCCGGCCAGCACCGCCGCATGGGGAACGGCTCCAGGCGCTGCCTCGGCGATGGTCTCGATGGCGGATGAGTACGGTGCCGATTCGCGAGTAGTCGCCACCATGCAATACGTACGAGTCGTGTGCGTGGTGATGATCGGCGCACTGGTGAGCCACTGGGTCGGGGCACCGACAGGCGGCGAAACGCACGTGACAAACGTCGAGCCGCAGAGCTTCGGACTACTTAATCTAGGCCTGACCATCGCCACGCTGCTTGCTGGTGTTGCACTGGGCAATCGAGTGCCCGCCGGGGCGCTGCTGATGCCGTTGCTGCTGGGTGGCGCCTTGCAAATCAGCGGCCTGTTGCACATCGCGCTGCCCGACTGGCTCCTCGCTACTGCTTATGGCGCACTGGGTTGCTACGTCGGCTTGCGCTTTGACCGCCCAACGATTGGGTACGTCTGGCGGCGCCTGCCGGCGATGATAATGGGGGCCACGCTTTTGATCGCGCTGTGCGCATTATCTGCCTGGCTATTGGCATCAATATTGGACAGGGATTTCCTCTCGATTTACCTGGCCACCAGCCCGGGCGGGCTCGACACGATGGCGATCATCGCGGTGGACACGCATTCCGACGTGGGACTGGTGCTGGCAATGCAGACCCTGCGATTGTTTGCGGTCATCCTGACAGGGGCTTTTGTGGCACGGCTGATCATTCGCTTGTCTGAGCACCGCCAGATAACGTCATAGGCTTAAGCCACACCGCAAATGTCCGCATGCCCGAGGGCTGGTTTCTCCTACTCGGCAACACTTCCCTGTCGCTCACCATCGCTAGCAAACTCCTCCGTAAACTCTACGCACCACGCACCGGAATGTTATTGTTCATGCGCACTCACGAAGATCATTCAAGCCATGCAAGATGACATCCTTAAGCAATCCTTTGGTGGGTTGATGGCCTTTATTGCCGTCGCCCGGGAAAAGAGTTTTACTCGAGCAGCAGCGCATCTAGGCCTGTCTCAATCCGCGGTCAGCCATGCCGTCAGCTCACTGGAGCGAAATCTGGGCACGCGCTTGCTTGCGCGCAACTCCCGCTCAGTCTCGCCAACGGAAGCCGGTGAACGGTTACTGGCAACTGTCGGTCCCCGCTTCGAAGAGATCGACGCTGAATTACTGGCGTTGTCAGAGCTGGGCGAAAGCCCAACCGGGACCGTACGCATCACCGCATCGGATCATGCCATCCGATCGATCATCTCCCCAAAGTTGAAGAAATTCCTGCCGAAGTACCCTGGAATAAAAGTCGAGCTGTTCGCGGACAATGGGCTTATCGACATCGCAGCAGATCGTTTCGATGCGGGCGTCCGATTGGGTGAGGCGATAGCCCAGGACATGATCGCCGTACGCATCGGTCCTGACATGCGATTCACCGCAGTAGCGACCAGGCGCTACTTCGCCAGCAGCCCTGAACCAGAGACGCCCGAAGACTTGATGCAGCACAATTGCATAAACCTGCGTCTTCCTACCCATGGTGGATTGTGGCCTTGGGAGTTCGGGGAAGATGGCCGGCAGTTGAACATGCGGGTTGATGGTCAGCTGATTTACAACAGTATTTATGATTGCCTTGATGCAGCCATTGCAGGCTTGGGTATCGCCTATGTACCTGAAGACATCGCTGAGCCCTATGTCAAGGCTGGCCACCTGATTCCGGTACTGAAAGACTGGTGCCCGCTGTGGACAGGACTTCATCTCTATTACCCAAGCCGTCGGCAACCCTCCGGGGCTATGGCTTTATTAATCGCCGCGTTGCGCCACGAGTCATGACAGAAAAAAAAGGCCCTGCACAGCGTGCAGGGCCCGAAAGAGCCATGAAGACTCAAGGGATGAACGTTCCACCAAGGGCAAGTCGAGCGATGCGCACTACGACCTACGTTCAGACTTGAAGCCACAACATCCTATGCAAACCGGGCAGTTGCGGCTTCAAAGATGGGTTACTTCAGGTTGGTTCGGAAGAAAGAAGTCAGCTTGTCGAACGGAATCAGGTTCACCCGATCATACAAGTCCACGTGGCCCGCGCCTGGCACGATGAACAACTCCTTAGGCTCACCCGCCAGCTTGAAGGCTTCTTGGCTGAACTCCAGCGAGTGTGCTTCAGAGCCTGCGATGAACAGCATAGGACGAGGCGAAATCGACGCAATATCGTTGAACGGATAGAAGTTCATGAACTTCACGTTGCTGGTCAGCGTTGGATGCGTCGTCACTTCAGGCGAAGACCCGGCCGGGGTGAACTCACCACGAGGCGTGCGATAGAAATCGAAGAATTCGCGCTGGATGGGATGGGTGTTCGCGTCCAGTTTATGCACGGTACCGCCGGTGTACTTGGTTTCCCCACCCGTGAATTCTACATAACGCTGCTCAGCCGCCTCTGCGATGATCTGCTTGCGCTGTTCAAGTGTTTGCGAGTGCTTGAGCGCGTCGCGGTTGGCTGCGCCCATGTCATACATACTGACGGTGGCAATCGCCTTCATCCGAGGGTCGATTTTTGCCGCACTGATGACAAAACTGCCGCTACCACAGATGCCGAGAACGCCGATGCGGTTGCGATCGATATACGACTGGGTTCCAAGGTAATCGACCGCTGCGCTGAACGCTTCGGAGTAAATATCCGGCGCCACGGCGTTACGCGGTTGCCCCTCGCTTTCGCCCCAAAACGATTGATCGATCGCAAGGGTCACAAAGCCTTGTTCAGCGAGTTTCTGAGCGTAAAGATTTGAGCTTTGCTCTTTGACCGCCCCCATCGGGTGGCCAATGACAATCGCAGGGCTTTTGTTGGCCTTATTCAAATTTTTCGGGACATACAGGTTCCCGACGACTTTCATTCGGTACTGATTATTGAAGGATACCTTCTGCTCAGTCACCTTATCACTCTTGAAAAAGTTGTTCGCGCCGTTGGACATATCGGCTGCCACCGCGGTAAACGAACTAGCCAGCAGGGCCAGCGTAAAAAATAATTTCTTCATGGTGTTGTTCCTAATTAAGAACCGATGTGTGGACATCCAGAACGACTGCGGCCTGGCCCAGGCTCGATGAACGCCAGTGGAATCAAATCTAGCTGGTCAACTGCGCTGAACGGAGCATTGGGCTTTGACGCCGGGCACTACCCTTCATGGCATTAGGTCTAAGCCCACAAAGGATCAATTCGTCGACGTCAATGTATTCGAAGCGCTGTCTGGAAACACCACATCCAATTGAATGGAGTCATGCATAAAATTGATTAATAGATACCGGACTGCCTGCAATCCTGGACTGGTGCGCTGACGATTTTATTAGCTGCAGTTCAGGGAGTGCCCAAGGAGAACGGGAGATTCATTAAATCCCACCTTTAATCATTGACGAAAAAACTCCATCGCCCCACTGCGCCAAGCATCAATGTAACAGAATAATGCAGACCTAATCGTCGATTCTTCCATACCGGTTTCAGACTATATCGCGTTGATCCGCAGATGCCTTGGCGGCTTCATCGCGAATGCCCGTACTGCTCATCAGTAACCGGCTCCAGCCACTCGACATTTTTCCCGCCCTGTACCTCTTGAATTGCCAAGTGCGTCAAGCCAGTGGTATCCGTGGCCCCGTGCCAATGTTTTACACCCGGCGGGGTCCAAATCACATCACCAGGCTTGATGACGATTTTCTCCCCCCCTTCTTGCTGAATCCATCCAACACCGGCCGTGACGATAAGATTTTGGCCCGCCGGATGAGTGTGCCAAGCTGATCGGGCCCCTGGTTGAAAGGTCACAGCACCTGCCGTAACCCTTGATGGCGGGCGCGCTGCAAATAAAGGATCAACCCTGACGGTGCCGACGAAATTCCTGGACGAGCCCAGGACAGAAGGTTGCTCCCCGTTCCTGACAATTTGCATCGCGCTGTCAGGCTCCTCTGCAGCGTGCAACGAACTTGAAACCATCAAGATTACGCTAAGCATTGACATGGCAAACGTTATTCTCATCGATAAAATCCTGCTTGGAATGGGTTATCTGAACAGGAAGGGACGGCACGGCCGATCATCCTCACAAGGGGCGTATAACGTCCTGGATCCTCATCAATGCCGGCGCCAACCCCCGTACGATTTCGTTGGCCTTGGCCGTGGGCACCAGCTCCCTCGAACGTCGAATGAACAAGGGGTCTTTAAAGTGAACGCGCAGCTTCGCCAGCGTATTACTCACCGCTGGCTGCTTTACGTTCAGTCGTTCGGCTGCCCGCGTCACGCCTCGCTCGCGATAGACCACCAAGAGAATGAACAAGGCATTGAGATCGATCGCCGTAAATAGCGCTTCATCAAGCTTCATCGTGCGGCCCCCTTCCGATTGGGGGCGTGAAACTGGCAAACGTCAGGTTGGAACATGACGTTACCAAATGATTGACCAACGCCGTCATCGACTCACTTTCAAAGTGCTCAGTCATCATCGATGCCGCGCTCCAGTAGCCACTGAAGACCCACAAACCAGGATCGCGGGAGCTGCGAATCACGCTATACCCCAGGCATCCGTGTACTTTTTCAAAGGTCTCCGCGTACGCCTTCAAACGCTGTTCAAAGTGTTGGTCAACCTCTTCGATCACCCGAATCTCCAAGGTATTAACTGCGGCGATATTCATATCCGGCCCTGCTTTGCTTGGGTAATAAAATTAAATGACAACTGCGTGCAATGCCTGTGTTGCGCGCAATCAAGTCCCGCATCCAACGAAAGCATTTCTGCTGCACCAGCGAGACAAAACTAGCCCCGGCAATGGCGCCATGGCTATACGGCACCTGATTGATACGCTAATGAGCTTTTCTCAACAGTGCTCGTGCTTGAACTGCGCCACCACGAGTCCCGTTGAACAACGGTGGCTAAGCCATGAGCGGCACGTCCTGCAAAGACAGATATCGCCGAATCAAGAAGGCACCTATGAAAACAACGAGTTAAGAGCTATCGCGATAAACAGAATGGCAGCACTTGAACATCGTCGGGGCGCGATCCGGTGAATGCCGACTGAGCTTTTGGCAGCCATGAAACGCGGTCGTGAGGATTGCATCTACGCCGCGCGCTCTTCCAGGGAGATATATCCCGCAATAATTTACTGCCGTGGAAAGGCGTGACACCTCCCTCCCATGACCACCACAAGGGAAGCGCTAACGATGAGCAGCGCAAACCCCGAGAGACTTACTATCCCGAAGTAGCTTAGGAGCAAACCACCTACGGCACCTCCGCCAAAAATCCCCAAGTTGTAGATGGTCGTCAATATCGCCGTTGCCACCTCCGCATTATCTTCTGCCACCCGCCCCGTCGCTGATTGAAAAACAGTAGGCATGCCGCCGAACGAAGCCCCCCACACAAATATCGCAGCCGAAGCGATCATTTGATACGGAGCTGCTATCAGCACAACCATCGTCACAGCCGTGCACGTCAACGCGGTGGTCGCTATGAGCCGCAGCCTTGTATCGACGAAACGTCCGGCGATCAGTACGCCCAGGATGGCACCCGTACCGAACAGAAACAGGCCCTGAGCGGTCCCGCCTGACAGCCTGTTTTTTTCCGCAAGCGGCGCCATGTAGGTGTACAGCGTGTAATGAGCCAGGATCGCGCAAAAAGCCGACAGCAAGATCACTCTCAACCCCGGGGTGCGAATGACGTCATGAATCGAAGTGCCTTCCTTGCGCCCCTCTCCCGGCATGGGCGGCACGACCAGCAAAACCCAAACGATGACAAGCAGCGCGAGCAGCGAAAGCAATCCATAGCTGAAACGCCATCCAAGCAATGAACCCAGCATGCTACCCAAGGGCAAACCGGCGACCATGGCCACGGTACTCCCCGCCAGGGTAATCGCGACAGCCCGTCCCATGTCTTTGCGATCGACCAAGCGGATGGCATAACCACAGATGACCGGCCAGACAACTCCTGCGGCCAGGCCAGCCACCACCCGTGACGCGACCGTCAGCGCATAAGACGTCGAGATGGCGGTAATACCGTTAGCCATTGCAAAGCTCAGCACGAGCATGATGTACAACGATTTGCGAGGCAGACTTCGAGTGAGCGCCACAATGGGGATTGCGGCTGCAGCGGAGGCCAATGCATAGATGGAAACCAATAAACCGATACCAGCGGGGGGCTGCTCAAGGCTCTCCGACATCGCAGGCAGAACCGCTGCCGGCATCGTCTCGGTCAGAATGGTGAGAAACGCTGTAGTGGACAGAGCAAGTAGCCCGATCATAGGCAGGCGACCATTATTGGCGCTCATGGGCAAACTCCTTAATCGGATGCGTTCGTGCGAAGCGCATTGATGCCTTGCGCATCAAAAAAAGTCCGACATTAGCAGGAAGCAGCTTCAGGAAATGCCTGCCTCAGTGAATGCTCCTATGAATTCAAGTGGTCACTGGATTGGCCTTGATCATCGGATAAAGCCAAAGCCCCCAACGCCCGTCACGGAAACTGGGGGCACTGAGTCAGACGCGAGCAGTTTTCTGTAGCACGGTCTTGCTGACCATGTACGAGTCCAGACTCCACGGCCCCCCCTCTCTACCAATACCACTGTCCTTCACACCGCCAAACGGAGTGTCAGGATCCGGCGCACCGAAATGGTTAATCGACAGGACTCCAACATCCAGCTCACGACTCAATCGTTCAGCCTGTTCCAGTGAATTGGTGAACGCAAAAGCAGCCAAACCCACGGATAGACTGTTGGAAATCTCGATGGCCTCATCAAGGGTCGAGAAACGAACCGCGACAGCGACCGGCCCAAAAGGCTCATCGGTCATGATGGCGCAATCTAGTGGAGTGTCGACCAGCAGAGTCGGCGCAAAATAATAACCACGCTCACCTACACGATGCCCACCCACGGCAACCTTGCCGCCACGCGCCAATGCGTCATCGACAAAATGCTGCATCGCGGCGAGGCGCCGGACACTGGTGACCGGTCCGATGTCTGCCTTCGTATCCATGCCGTCGGCCACACGTACCTGATCGGCGGTTGCCACAAACGCCGCTACGAATTCGTCGTAGATACTCTCGTGTACCAGGAAGCGACCTGGCGCAGCGCACCACTGAGCGTTGATCCGAATTTTGCTCTTGAGTGCCATCTTGCCGATTTCCGCGGCATTGACCCCTTCGCAAACGATGACCGGGGCATGGCCGCCGAGCTCCATCAGCACCGGCTTCATGGCCGCACCCGCCAGTTGGCTCAAGTGCTTGCCGACTGCCACCGACCCCGTCAAGGTCACCATGCGGGTCACTGGCGACTCGATCAGGGTCGAAGACACTAGCGCCGGGTTGCCAAACACCAGATTCAATACGCCCTTGGGCAAACCGGCTCGCTCGAAGCACTGAACCATTGCTACTGCCGCGCCAGGGGTTTCTTCTGGGGCTTTCAAAATGATGGAGCACCCGGCGCACAGTGCACCGCTGATTTTTCGCGACGGTGCGCTTAGCGGCACATTCCAAGGCGTGAACGCTGCGACTGGACCAATTGGCTGACGAAGAATCGATTTCTGCATTTGAGCTTCGCCCGGAACGATGGTCCCGTAGGCTCGCAGGGCCTGTGCCATGTCCCAATCGAAGAAGCTCGCCGAACGCTCCACCTCCGCACGCGCATCTGCAATTAATTTGCCGTTCTCTCGGGTGATGATCTGCGCGATTTCTTCGGAACGTGAACGCACGCCTGCGATGGCACGACTGATGATGATATTACGCTCAGCCGGTGGTGTGTCCCGCCAGATTTTGAACCCCCGCTCAGCGGCGGCCAACACGCGTTTCAGGTCAGCGGTCGTGGCCCCGGGAACGCTGGTGAGCGATGCTTCGGTGCTGGGGTCCAACACTTCAAAGCAAGAGGGGCGGTCGAAAATCCATTCACCGTCGATGAAGAGGCCTACGCGCGGATGATCAGCGTCGGCGATGACATTATTATTGGTTTCAATGGACATCTGAATTCCCTCTACATTTGGCGCCAAGGGGCTCGGTTGATATCGCCCTCAATCACCGAAAAAACACTGTGCCGGAAAGGCAATTAATCAAATCTCGACCATCTCGAAGTCCAGCTTCGTCGCCGAACACTCAGGGCAAATCCAATCCTGGGGAACATCTTCCCACCGAGTTCCAGCAGGTATGCCCTCTTCCGGAATACCTTCGGCTTCGTCATACATGAAACCGCATAAAATGCATTGCCAAATTTTGAATTCGCCCTCGGACAAGGCTTGTGTGGACGTGTCATTGCTCATGATTTTTCTTCCGTTTCATTTTCTACTTGTTGGCCCCTTTGCCGACCATGGGAAGCGTTTCGTAACCCTTGGGGGACAGCAACCAGGGCGTTGCTTTCACTTTGCCAGAACAGCTGTTACCGGCCGCACGCGGCCATGGTTGCCATTGCCGTGCTTTCATATGACTGATTTCAGCTCTCTCAGGGACAGCCCTTCATTGGCCGCTTTCGACAGCAGCGGACTAGGTGCCCAACGCCTGCCGTATTGCTCATGCCATTGCTGCACTTGCAGATGGATTTCCGTGGCCCCGATCGTGTCAGCCCAGTACAGCAGCCCTCCTCGATGGCGAGGAAATCCAAAGCCGTACAACCACATGACATCAATGTCACTGGCTCGATATGCCTTACCTTCATCCAGGATCTTGCAAGCCTCGTTGATCGAGGCAAATAACAGACGTTTGAGGATTTCACTGTCGGTAAAGGTACGCTGAGGCGTGCCAAGCTCATGGGCGACGGTCGCGATGATCCGCATCACTTCTTCATCGTGACGAGGTGTGCGGTCACCTTCTTCATAGCGATACCACCCGGCCCCATTTTTCTGGCCCTTGCGGCCCAGCTCGACCATCCGATCCGGGACATGGAGCTTCCTGTATTGAGGGTCAGCTGCCGCGCGACGCTTGCGCGTGTCATAGCTGACATCGAGACCGGACAGATCGCTCACTGCGAACGGTCCCATTGGATAGCCAAATTCAACCATGACCCTGTCGATCTGCTCAGGGCGTGCTCCCTCCTCAAGCAGTAGCATCATTTCCGTGACCAGCGGCGCGCGACTGCGATTTGCCGCGAAGCCATCGCACGTTCCGGAGACCGCGCAGACTTTTTTAAGATCGCGACCCATCTTCATTGCCCGCACAACTGTCTCGATCGAGGTTTGATCACCCTTCACGATTTCGCACAGTTTCATCGCGTTCGCGGGAGCGAAGAAATGAGCGCCGGCGACGCTCTGAGGCCTGCCTGTCATGTTGGCCATGACGTTGATATCAATCGCGGAAGAGTTCGTTAGCAACAGCGCGCCAGGCTTCATCACCGCATCAAGTTTGGTGAACACATCCTTCTTCAGATCTATCCGTTCAAACACCGCTTCAACCACGACATCACAGTCGCCGATCTCTTCGTAATGAGAGACAGGCTGGACAAACTGAAGGCATGCATCCATTTCTTGCACAGTCATGCGTCCGCGCTTGACCTTTACGGCGTAGATGTCACGTATGCGCTGCAGGCCCCTGTCCAGTGCTTCGGCACTCGCTTCCAGGAGTTTCACCACAATGCCTGCATCAGCGAAGCAAATGGCAATACCGGCGCCCATCGTTCCCGCGCCGATCACAGCAGCGGACGTCACACCAGCAGGCTTGAAACCCGGGGGCGCATCCGGAACCTTGGCAGCCTCGCGCTCGGCAAAAAATGCGTAGCGAAGTGCCTTGGCAACATCAGAACCCTCCAGCTCAGAAAACAAGCGGCTCTCAACCTCTAGAGCCTCATCAAACGGCAGGTTGAAAGCTGCTTCGATACAATCGATCGCGTACTGAGGCGCCTTGTTGTGAGGAGACTTTTTGGCTGCTTCGCGGCGTGCCGCTTGCAGCAAATCCATGGTTGTCGCATCCATCGGTTCGAGCGCCAAATCGCGTACGCGCTGCGGTTGAGCGTGCGCCACTGCTTTTGCATACCTTACGGCAGCGTCACGAAGCTCTTGGTTTTGTGTTCCTGGAACAATCTGGGAAATAAGCCCGATCTGCAATGCTTCGGGGGCATGGATATGGCGGCTGGAGACGAGCAAATCGGTGGCTACGGCCGCCCCGACCAGCCTTGGTAAACGCTGCGTACCGCCGCCTCCTGGTATCAGCCCGAGAGCGACCTCGGGCAATCCGAGCTTGGCTGTGGGCAATGCAATCCGGTAATGGCAAGCGAGGGCGTGCTCGAGACCGCCTCCCAGCGCATATCCATGAATAGCAGCGACAGTCGGCTTGGCGCTGGCGTCGAGTGCCGCAGCACTCATGCTGGTAGTGATTGTTCTCGCCTTGCCGAACTGTCGAATATCAGCACCCGCGATGAAATTCTGGCCACCCCCCATCAACACGATCGCCGCGACAGCCGGGTCGGCGTTCGCATGGGTAACGGCGTCAATGATGCTCCCTCTCATCTCGGGAGTCAGGGCGTTGACGGGCGGATTGTTGACTGTGATTACGGCCACAACACCTTCGACTTCGTAACTGACCATCAGGCTTTCGCTCATCTCATCTTCCTGTCTCAAAAAAAATATGGCCTGCCCCTACCCCGCGACCGCTCGCACCCAATGAGCATCCAGGTTTGGCCCGGAAATTTGAGTGCAGCGCCATCCTGCGCTCCAAACAACGTTGAATCGATGGTAGCATGAGTTTTGATAATCAGCACGGATTTCACTGATCGGAACTTTTTGCTGTGCTACTTTAGTCTTTGACGCTGGACCGATCCCCCTGAACGAAGGTACCGGAAAGCACATTCGAGCTTCATCTTCATGCACTGAGGAAACCCTAGAGATGACAATAAAAGGCAGGGCATACATCGTCGGAGCGTATGAGCACCCCCTACGCAAGGCCCCCCACCATTCGGTGGCACAACTACATGCGGAGGCGGCGAAAGGGGCAATTGAAGACGCGGGATTAAGCAAAGATGACATCGACGGATATTTCTGCGCGGGCGATGCACCCGGCGGGAATGTATGGTCGATGGCCAACTACCTGAATCTGGACAAGCTGAGGCATGTCGATTCGACCGATATGGGAGGATGCTCTTATCTCGCCCATATCGCCCACGCTGCAGAATCAATAGCAGCGGGCAGATGCAACGTGGCTCTGATTACACTGGCTGGTCGCCCCAACTCTGAAGGTATCTCTGGGATACAGGCGCGCGTACGAGGAGTCAATCTACCGGACGCGCCATTCGAGATGCCCTATAACCCAGTCACGTTGAACCTCTATGCCATGTGTGCGATGCGCCACATGCATGAGTACGGCACAACCAGCGAGCAACTGGCGTGGGTCAAGGTCGCCGCCTCTCACCATGCGCAACACAACCCTCTGGCGATGTTGCGCAAAGTGGTCTCGGTCGAAGATGTATTGGCATCGCCGATGATTTCTGACCCGCTGCGGCGTCTCGATTCCTGCGTCGTGAGCGACGGCGGCGGCGCAGTTATCGTTGCCCGCCCGGAGATTGCGAAGGCCCTCAACAGACCACGGGTACGGATACTTGGCTGCGGTGAATCCACTAAACACCAGATGGGTGGACGCCTCGACTTGAGCTATACCGGAGCCGCGTGGACCGGCCCTCGAGCCTTCGAAGAGGCGGGTGTGACACCGGCCGACATCCAGTACGCCTCCATCTATGACAGCTTCACCATCACCGTCATCCTACAACTTGAAGACCTGGGATTCTGCAAAAAAGGCGAAGGCGGAAAATTCGTGTCGGACGGCAACCTTATTTCGGGCATCGGCAAGTTGCCGTTCAACACCGATGGCGGCGGCCTGTGCAATAACCATCCCGCCAATCGCGGCGGGATCACAAAAATAATCGAAGCCGTACGACAGCTTCGAGGCGAGGCTCATCCAAAGGTGCAAGTTCCCAACTGTTCGCTAGCCCTCGCCACCGGCATCGGCGGCGCGATAGGTCATCGGCACGGTGCAGCCACCGTCATCATGGAAAGGGAGTAAAAACATGTCGACCCCCTACACAGAACGCCCCATCAGCGACCCCATCCTGAACCCCGGTGATGAACCCTATTTCGATGCTGCGGCCGAGGGGCGCCTGCTCTTGAAGAGCTGCAATGCCTGCCATCAACCGCATCATTATCCTCGTGCGTTGTGCCCGTTTTGCTGGAGCACCAATGTCGAATGGATCACCGCAAGCGGGACCGGGACAATCTACACCTTCAGCATCACAAGACGCGGCGCATCAGCACCGTACTGCATTGCCTATGTGCGCCTTGACGAGGGACTGATGATGCTTACGAATATTGTCGATGTTGATCTGGACAGTGTTCGCATCGGGCAGCGGGTCAGGGTCGCGTTTAAAGAATCAGAAAGCGGCATGTCCGTTCCCATGTTCACAATTGACCATTCGGAGGCTTGAATGAGCAGCCGCGCCGTACTCTACAGCGCCGTAGATGATGTCATCACGCGCTATATGATTGACGTAGACAGCGCAACGCTCCACAGGATGGAAAGCGTCACTGTGGCCTCAAAGGTGCAATACGCATGGCCTCATCCATCCGGCGGCTTCCTGTATGTCTCAACAAGCGACGGTGGCCCGAGGGTGGAGTCCCATCACAATCACGTCAGCGCTTACTCGTTGGGACCTGACGGGCAACTCAACACTCACGGCTTACCTGCGCGACTTCCCTACCGAGCGGTACATTTGTGTATCGACCCCCTGGGACGATTTATCGTCAATGCCCACAATTTCAAGCGCGGCTCATTGACTGTGCACCGCATCAACGCAGACCGTACAATTGGCAGTTGCCAGGCTCAGGATCCGGACACCGACTTTGGGGTCTATCCGCACCAAGTCATGTTTTATCCATCCGCCAAACAAGTCCTGGTAGTTGACCGCGGCAATAACGCAACGACAGACAAGCTGGAAGATCCCGGGGCACTCCGTTCATTTCGGCTAACTGAAGAGCATCTCCAAATGAGCGATGTGGTTGCGCCGAATCATGGCTATGACTTCGGCCCGCGGCATGTCGACTTTCATCCGACGCATCCGTGGCTTTACGCAGCCGACGAGCGAACCAACCGTCTCTACATGTTCCGACATGACGGTGACCGGATCGAGGCCGAGCCAGCCTTCACGCGGGGAACGCTGCGAACCCCTGAGCACGTGCGCCCGCGACAACTCGCCGGTGCAATCCATGTTCATCCAAACGGGAAGTTTGTTTACCTGGTAAATCGCGCAGATGCGACGCACTCCGACCAGGGGCACCAAGTGTTCTCCGGAGGTGAAAACAACATAGCCGTCTACGCTATCAACCCTGAAACAGGCGAGCCCACACTCGTTCAGCATGTGGACACTCGTTCCTTTCACGTCCGAACATTTGCCTGTGATCCCAGTGGCCGTTTGCTCGTCACGGCGAGTATCAAGGCCTTGGCCACATACGATGATGAAAAAGGGCTGGCTGTAACGCCCGCGACACTGTCGATATTCCGGATAGGTGATGACGGGCATCTCAAGTACGCTCGAAGCGTCGATGTCGAGACGCCAGGAAATCAACTTCAGTACTGGATGGGTATTGTCGGGCTACGTTGATTGAGCGGCAATGCGCCGATGGTCCCCCACTGCCAGCAGTGGGGGACTACAATTAAATACGATTGAGCAGCCGGCCGCCGTCCACCGCCAATGAGATACCAGTGATGAAATTGGCTTCATCGGACGCAAGAAACAGGGCCGCATTCGCAACATCCCAAGCGGTTCCCTGGCGGCCGAGCGGCACTTTGGCGTTGCGCTCCGCGCTGACCTGCTCACGCGTCTGGTTCCACGCTTGAATACGCGCCTCAACCGCCATCGGCGTCGAGATCAAGCCTGGCAGGATGCAGTTTGCCCTGATCCCATAAGGAGCATTTTGAAGCGCCAACTGCTCGGTGAAAGCAATGACACCCGCTTTTGTAGCCTTGTAGGTAACGTAGGGATACTTACCCAATGCCGCCGCGGATGACACATTGACGATAACCCCGCCCCCTTGTTCGCGCATGAGTGCTACTGCGTGCTTACAGGCAAAGACGGTACCGCGAAGATTGATACGGCAAATGTTATCGAACTGATCTTCGGTGATGTCCATCAAGTCGGCGTCACCACCGGCGAGGCTGACCCCCACATTGTTGTGCAGGACATCCAGGGCCCCCCAACGTTTTTTTGCCATCTGCATGGCAAGGGCCAACTCATGTTCCCGGGTCACATCCGCAGAAAATGCTGCAGCGGAACCGCCCTCCTGAATGATCATCGCCGCAGTTTCCTCAGCGGACTCGATTTGCCGATCAACGGCCAGAACGTGCGCCCCTTCACGTGCAAATCGAATGGCCGCCGCTCGACCGTTACCCATGCCTTCGCCCGGGCTTTGTCCAGCACCAATAACAACAGCAACTTTCCCGGCAAGCCGCCCTGCCGGTGTGTACCCCTGCGTTTGATCCAGTGAGCCTGCCATTTCCGCCCTCTCTTATTTTCATGTAAGCGATTGAACTAACTGATAATTTCAAATAGTAGACTGGCACCAACGCCGTTTTCCTGAACAGGCGTCGACCCTCGACCTGCCACAGAGACGCTCAGGCAGGTAACGCCCGCGCCCGGAAGGAAGTCGAAATTGATACTATCACATGTTCTTATTATCGATACCTGTTCCGATCATCAGAACCAAGAAAATCAAAGCTGACTCTTTATCCAACGACATGATGCCTGTACAAATCGTGGTCATGCCGTTTTCGCAGTGCTATTATCAGTTCTAACTAGCAGCATATGTTTCATTCATCGGAACCATAAATTCCCCACAAAAATAATAGGAGGGAAAATGACATCGAACGCCACCATATTGATCGGCGGGGACTGCGGACCCACGCATGGACCGAAAGACGGCTTCCCGGTGGAGGGATACACAGAGCTCGTCCTGCCGACCCTTGCCTCGGCCGATATGCGCTTCATCAACTGCATGCGCACCTACTCGGACCGCACCGTGCGCGCAGATCATGCCCCACAAGTCGGTCAGCCCGTTGAAATGGCTGCTATTTTCACCAATGGCAGGTTCGATGCGGTGACCCTGGCAAACAATCACAGCTACGACAGCGGCCCGGATGCCCTCGTGGATACCCGGGACTTCTTTGTCTCGCGCGGCATCCAGGTGACAGGCGCAGGTCGGGATCTGGAAGAAGCACGATGTCCAGCAATCATTGAACACGACGGGATCAAGGTCGGTTATATGGGCTATACCTCGCTCGGTCCTGCCGGCAGTGAGGCAGGCCCGCAAAAACCTGGCGTGTCCAGTATCAAGGTCGATACCTCCTATGAAACACGTGGTCCCCACCAGCCCGTTCGCATTCGCACGGAACCCGATTCCAGCGACCTGGCGAACCTGATCGAGGACATCAAGAAGCTGAAAGGTGAGGTAGACGTCGTTATCCTGGCTTTTCATTCCGGCGTCATCCGGCTGCCACGCGTGATCTCCGATTACCAGGTGACCGTAGCCCATGCTGCCATTGATGCCGGTGCAGATATGGTGGTGTGTCACGCACCGCATATTCCCAAAGCGATCGAGATGTATAAGGGCAAAGCCATCTTCTACAGTCTCGGCGTGTTCGCAATGACCAAGTCGTTTCCCGCGCCTTCATGGAACGAACCCGCCTGGTCCCACGGTGCGGTTCGCAATCACGCGGACCTCGACCCCGAATACCCTTTCATGCCCTACGGCAAGGCCTGTACCTTGAGCTTGCTCGCCAAAGCAGTGGCGACCAAAAACGGTATACAAAAAGTTTCGTTCCTTCCGATGGTCATGGACGCACGGTATCGGCCTGAAGTGCTGGATCACGACGATCCTCGATTCCATGAAGTGCTTTCCTACCTGGAATGGGCCTCCGAAGACATGCCACATCGATTTAGCGTTGAAGGCAATGAAATCATCGTATCGGAGTAAATCATGGACCTGAAGATCAACGGAAAAGTGGCAGTCATAACCGCCGCCAGCGCAGGTTTAGGCAAGAACATTGCTCACGCACTGGCGGCCGAGGGCGTTCACGTGGTGCTGTTTGCACGCTCGGCGGACAAACTGGCCGCCCTCGCCCAGGAAATAACGGCAAAGCACGGCGTGCGTGCAGTCGCCATTGCCGGCGACATGCGCGTCGCCGCTGACGTAAAGCGCCTCGCCGACACGGTGAACGCCACATTCAACGGCACCGACATCCTCGTCCTGAACACGGGACGAGCCCCCAATCCGCTGCGGGCGACGCTCGACGAAACTGAAGAGGAACGGTGGCAAGAGGCCTATCAAAATCAACTCTGGGGAACCATCCAGGTAGCCAAGGAAATGGTTCCTCAGATGCTCAAGAAGCAATGGGGTCGCGTCATCGCCATTACCTCGGCATCAGTAAAGCAACCCATGCCGCACCATAGCCTTTCAACCGTTTTTCGCGCCGGCGTTACCGCGTACATGAAACATCTCGCGAACGAAGTGGGCTCTTGCGGCATCACTGTCAATTGCGTAGCACCGGCGTTGATCGACACATCGCACCGCACCGGCACCGCCGCGTACACCCCGGAGCAGGCAGAGGCGCGCCGCAAACTTACGCCGCTCGGCCGCATGGGGGAGCAAGACGAGGTCTGTGGCGTGGTCGCGTTTCTCGCATCCACACAGGCGGGTTTCATCACTGGATCGAGCATCAGCGTTGATGGCGGCATGATCGGTTCATTGCTTTAGCATTCAGGCAATATGCTCTCATCCCCCCCCCAAGAACAATAAAATTATCTGCACCATTCCCCCTATACGTCGCATGCGTCGGTTGAATGGTCACAAGAGAGGCGACAGGCAATGAAAATCGGATACATCGGGCTCGGCGCCCTCGGCAGTCAACTCGCTCGTCGATTCCTGTCTCACTCGTTATGCGTGTGGGATATCAACACGGCTGCCGTCGACACGTTCAAGAAACTGGGCGCCGATGTCGCGCCTACGGCGGCCGACCTGGCTCGCCGGTGTGACGTCATATTCCTGTGCCTGCCACGCAGTTCGGACGTCAGGTCTGCGCTGTTCGGTCCAAACGGCCTCGCGGCCGGATTGGTGCCGGGGACGCTGATCATTGATCAAACAAGTGGTATCCCGGGCGAGACCAGACGTATGGCCGAAGAACTGGCCGAACGCGGTATCGACATGATGGATGCTGCGGTGTCTGCCAGCCCCCTGGTCGTTGCCGAAGGCAAAGCCACCCTGATGGTTGCGGGCCCGGATACGGTTTACGAGCGCGCCCTCCCCGTTTTACAAGTTATCACCCAAACGATTTATCGTTGTGGCGAAAGGGTCGGCGACGGTCAAGCCATGAAAATGGTCAACAACGCCATGAATGCTGGCTGCCGACTCGGGACCCTTGAAGTCGTGGCCATGGGCAAAAAAGCCGGCCTGTCACTGCCCCTGATGGCGGACGTGTTGAACCGCAACAAAGCGCGAAATCAAACCACGGATAGAATGCTACCCGCGCTTGCCCAGGGAAAACCCTCCACCAATTTCGCCCTCGCATTGATGCTCAAAGACGTCGATCAAGCCGTCGCGCTGGGAATGTCCAGGGATGTCCCAATGCCGCTAACCGCTCTGGTCAGGGCATTGTTGCAAATCGGAACCAACACCCTGGGGCCAATTGCGCAGCTCGAAGACATGGTCGGGCTCATCGAAAGCATGGCGGCGACAAAACTGTACGACGGCGACGCCGTGAAGCTGACCACGGATGGCGCCCCTCAAGCGTGCCCTGAAGGTGACGCCATCGAGTTGGTCACAGGTGCGATCGCATCGCTATGCAGCGCGATTACTTATGAATGCACGGCGGCAGGCCTGCGATATGGGTTGGCATTGGAAGACATGGCACAGGTCCTGGAAAAGACATCGGGATGGAGTGAATCCTCTCGCTCTATTTATACCCAATTGTTATCCAGTCACGCCCTGGACAACACGGCACTCTCGAGCGAAAAAACCATCCTCAAAGCGGCCTGTTTGCGCGGCAATGATCTTGGAGCTCCCATGTTGATCGCCAATGCTGCACGAAGCCTCTTCGAGCAAGCGGATCATCAGATCAGCGATCCAGTCCCGATAAAAGACTTGAGCACGTTCTACAGCTCTATTTCCGCGGTTCAGTTCAAGCCCTCCTCCAACTGCAATTGATTGGCGGCTCACGAATAGTGAGCGTGGAATCGATCGAGGTCTATATGAAAACCAAAGTCTGTCCCGATGGGGCGGTAAGCCAGCGGCACCTTCTGCAGGAAACAAGCCCACGCTCGGCTACCTGCCTGGTCCGGCAAACCTCGCCAACCTATTAACAAATAGTGAACGCGTATTGCTTTTAAACCCCAGCAACACGCGTCTTTCTAACATAACCTTCGTTAGCGGATTGCGTCATCGCAGAAACGCTTTTCACAAACATTACGCTCGCTGACCACCAAGATTCATCTGGCGAAAATGCAATATTGATCCACGCCTCGAACATCTCTAAGGCCTGATGGCGAAGCAACACTGTTTCATCCTGCAGTCTTGATGCATCAGCTTTGCATCAACTAATAAAAACCATCCTGTCACAGGAGAAGACGCATGACGAAGACGAAAACGACCAGCTCTCGGCGATCGCTAGCCGCTGGCGCTATCGGGAACTTCGGTGAGATCTACGATTTCGCTGTATTCGGGTTCTCAATACCCATTTTATCCGTTCATTTTTTTCCCGGCTCAGATCGAACTGCCGCGCTTCTGAGCACGTTCGCAGTCTATGCAGTGGCCTTCGTAGCCCGCCCCCTGGGTGGCTTGATGTTTGGCTATCTGGCGGACCGCCTTGGCCGTATCAGGGTCATGGCGATGACCGTTTGGCTCATGGCACTAGGCACCGCGATCATCGGGCTGCTTCCGACCTATGCAACCATCGGGATCGCCGCACCGTTACTGCTGTTGCTCTGTCGAATCGCACAAGGCTTGGCACTGGGTGGCGAAACGACCGGCTCGACCAGCTACATCGTCGAGTCGGCACCGGAAAACCGCAGAGGATACTGGCTTGGCTTCACGCTGATTTTCTCTCACCTGCCCAACGCCGTCGTGGCCGGTTTGGTCGTCGCACTCCAGCTTGGAGCGGGGGATCAAGCGTATTCAGACTGGGCGTGGCGCATCCCTTTCCTTCTTGGAGGCATTATCGGAGTTGTCGGGTTCTGGTTGCGCCGCAACATCGATGAGCCTGAAGAGTACAAGCAAGCCCGCCAGGCCAGTAAAGCCAGCAAAATCAAGAAAAATCCGCTGATCGCGGCCATTCGCTGCGGTGGATTGAGGGGTATGTTGCACGTGTTCATGGTCCAACCGGTTTTTTCGGTAGGGGCTTACCTATTGCTCGGCTTTATGTACACCTTTCTAATTGAGGTCGGGAAGCTGGATTCCACCTCGGCTTTGATCTCAAACGCCATCGCCGTCATCGTACTTTCAGCCCTACTTCCGTTAGGAGGTTTATTGAGCGATCGGTTTGGCCGCAAGCGAGTACTGACATTTGGTGCGGCATGGATAGCGCTCTCGGCATATCCGGCCATGTACTTGGCTGCCTCGGGTTCCTTCGCTAGCGCTGTGGCCGGGCAAACACTCCTCGCTGCCGGATTGGGGATTTATGGGGCAGCCAGCTTTGTGGCCGCAGCGGAATTTTTCCCGACATCGTTCCGTGCAACCGGACACGCGATTTCCTATCAGACAAGTGTCGCGATGTTCGGCGGAACGTGCCCATTGATCGCTGCGTACCTGTCCCAGGCGTTTGGCTCCCCGCTGGCGCCGGCCTTTTACGTCACGTTGATTGCCGTGCTCTGTCTGATCACAACTCAGTTTGTTCCTGAGACTCGTGGAGTAAACCTGCGCACCTCGGTGGGCAACAAGACAAGCAACAAGGCGAGTGAATTGCCGCAGCCCCAGAAAGCAATGCGGCAAGAGCTTTCTACATAACCCTTTTTGCAGTCAACTGATCGCTGAGCGGCTCAAGATGTGCGCGGACTGAAAACAGTCCGCCTCATCGGCTGAGCCGCCGAACATATCGCACCCGAACAGGATCGGTTGTAAAGGCGACTACCGCTCCAAATTGGCCGTTTGCCCGTCCTCCCTGTTTATGGGCTTAACTATGAAAATAAAAAACAAGCTTGTGCTGACGTTCGTATTGGTCGCGTTTATACCCGTGAGCTTGGTCGCAGTGATTTCGGTGACTAACACACGAACGCTGGCAGTTGATCAGTTTATGGATGGCAGTACGCGGGAAATACGTCAGATCGATGGCAACATTCGCCAGTTTTTCGACGCCAGCCAGCAAAATGTCGATCAAATGGCAACCGATCCAGTTTATGTATCGGTTGGCGCGCTGAAGAACTACCAGACCGGCGATGCCGCCAGCCGACCATTGCCTCCTGCGGCCCAGCAACTGATCGAAAGGTTTGCGCATTACGGTGCGGCCCACCCGTCCGCGGCGATTCTCTCCATCGGCCTGGAGGACGGCTCCTATGCCAAATGGCCAGATGATCCTCAGCTGGCCAACTACGATCCGCGTTCACGCCCTTGGTATAAAGCGGCGATGGCGAGCCCTGGAAAAACCGTACGAACACCCGCTTTTTATCCAGCCTATGATTACGGTAAGGAAGATGCAGCACTGGTGGGGACAGCCAGGGCAATGATCACGAGCGATGGCATCGTCAAAGGTGTGTTAGCCGTGAACGTGTCTTTGAAAAACCTCACAGAGCTGGTCAAAAGTATCAAGCTTGGCGAAAGCGGCTACGTGATGTTGATCGAGGACGGAATCGTACTGGTAGACCCCCGCGACACGACGCATAGCTTCAAGCCGCTCAAGGACCTGGGCGCGGCCTATGCAAAGTTGGCCACCATCCCGCAGGGATCAACCGAGGTTGAACTCAATGGGATCCCTTACATGGCCAACGTCTGGACGTCGCCTGATCTTGGCTGGCGCTATATCGGCTTGATCGAACGTAGTGAAGTCATGAGCGCGGCCACTCGCATGACCTACCTCACCACCCTCATCGTGGGAGGGTTGACAGTCATTTTTGCCTTGGTCGCCGTGGCATTTTCCAAGTCCATCGTCAAACCCATCAGCCAGGTCAGCACCGGACTGCAATCGATCGCACAGGGCGAGGGAGATCTGCGTCGCGAACTAGAGTTTCAGGGTAACGATGAAACCGCTGAACTGGCAGGCTGGTTCAATAAGTTTCTCAGCGCCATACGTCAGTTGATCCAACACATCGGCGCCGCATCGAGCAATCTGCAAAATGCCTCGAGGGTTAACAGCGAGGTAGCCAACAACATGAACGAGGCCGCCGGGAGACAGCGCGAAGCGGTGGAGTTGGTGTCGACCGCGTTCAACGAGATGGTCGCAACCGCCAATGAGGTGGCCCGTTCATGCAGCGGCGCAGCAGAGTCCGCCGAGAATGGACATCGCCGCGTGGCGGAGGGCAAGCAGCAGATCGAGATCACCACGGACAACGTGAATCGCCTGGGACGCCGTCTGACCGAGTCGTCGCAGTCCATGACAGAGCTCGAAGCCGGCAGTCGCAGCATCAACCAGATCCTTGGCACCATTCGCGCCATTGCCGAGCAAACCAATCTGCTGGCCCTGAACGCAGCCATTGAAGCCGCCAGGGCGGGCGATCAAGGCCGAGGATTTGCAGTGGTGGCAGATGAAGTCAGAGCACTGGCCAAGCGCACATCCGATTCGACCGGCGAAATCGAGCAACTGCTCGGCGCACTAGGCAGCAAGACCCAGGAGGTCATGGGCAAAATGGGTAGCTGCCTGGAGCTCTCGCACGCCAGCGTATCGTCCATCGAGAGCACTCGAGACAGCTTTGAAGGCATCCAATTGTCGGTCAATGAAATAAGGGATCAAAACCTGCAGATATCCGCCGCTGCTGAAGAGCAGCATAGCGTGGCCGAAGAGATCAATCGGCATATCCAGCAGATTTATGACGAGGCTCGGCTGGTGGAGAGCTTGGCCAACTCTGCACAAGATGACTCCGGCAAGTTGTCGAGTCTGTCAGATGAACTGAACGGTCTGGTGGGGCGCTTCAAATCGTGAACCGTCGTCGTTCGCCTGGAAGTCCCAACTGGTCCATTCGCATGGAAGTGACCAGCGGAGCGTTTCGTTCTCGCGATGAGCCGCTGTCAAGACATCCAGGCTTGAGGCCAGGCGCACATCATCAGTCGGATGTAGGGGCGGGCAAGGCCACCTCTCCACCGAATTGTCGCGATATGACTTCGGCACCCTTGATCGCCAATTCGATAAACTCCTTTTCATTCATGTTCATTCGGACAGTCGGTGCCCCCACCGACAAGCAATAGTGCACTTCTTGATTGACGTCCTTGATGGGTACCGAGATCGCCGAGATGCCTAACAGCCGTTCGCCATGGGAAACGGCATAACCCTGCTCCCGGATCATGGCGAACTCTTCAAGCACCGCGCCATTGGTGCGCTTCGTCGCTTTGGCAACATTTTTGACTAACGGGGTGAGCTGGGCTTTGGGCATATAGGCCATCAAGACCTTTGAAGCAGACCCTACCAACAAGGGAATCTGTTCACCCGCCTGGACCACCGCGCGCAACGGTGCCGAGCTGGTAGTGACCGAGTCGAGACAGACTCGATTGCGATCACTCACCGCATGAATGGAGACTGTTTCTTCAGTCTGCTCAGCGAGTTCTTGCAATACGGGTCGAGCGATCTCACGAATACCCAGGGTACTTTTTACCAGGCCAGCCAAGCGCGTGAACCGGAAGGACAAGCAATATTGCTGCTCGAGACGTACCAGGTAGCCAGCCTTTTCAAGACTCTGGACAATACGAAACGTCGTCGACTTCGGTAGCTCGATACGGTCTGCAATGTCTTGAAGCGTAAGGCTGCTGCGGTCTGAACTAAAGCTTTCGAAAACTGCCAAGATACGTTGCACAGAGCGCATCATTCTTGAAAAACCCCATCAAAATCGTTGATCGTAACGATCCTCCTCGACACGAAATGCTTCATTCGCCAACAAACGAGAATCAGTCTCAAAATAACATACTAGCATGACGCTATTTCACTCGCCAACTTCAGTTCCACCCACCGAACTTGAGAACGGAGGCACATCGCGACGGCTGGCGAACGCGCCTTGTTCAGTCGGGCACCGTTACCAGCTGCGTGCCCAGCCAACGTTTATCCGAAACCAACGTACGAACGACGTCAGCCAAAACAACACGTGCTGCCAAACCCGCCGGCGACAACTCATCGTCCGACAAACTGGCGACTTGATTCAAGCGGGTAAAATTGAACTCGGAAATGGGTACCGTATCGAAACGGTCTTTATCATGCCTTGCAAGTGCCGCGCTAGGTTGCACCGTCATCCCCAAGCCCGCCCCCACCGCGTCCATGAGTATCGCAAGCCCGTCGATTTCCGCGATGACGTTCATCGTGCAGCCTTCTCTTTCAAAAGCATTGTTTATCAGCGCCCTGAGGCCGTGCGTACTGCCGGGCAATATAAGGGGGACGTTGGAAAGCTCACTGATTGACAGCGATTCACTCTTGCGGACCAGGGAAAAGTCAGCTGCGGAAATAGCGAAAAGACGTTCATTTACCAGCGGTTGAGTGCTGAATCTGCGCCCATGATCAGCGCCAAACAATATCGCAAGATCGATCTGTCTAGCACTCAGCATCCGCTCCAGGTTGCCCGATAACGCCTCGACAATACGAAGGGAAATATCCGGGTATCGCTCTCGCATCGCCTCCATGAACGGCAGTGCAACGACGCCTGAGGTGGATGGAGCCAATCCCACCGTGACATGCCCGGCGAACCGTCCAGTCCGGGCCGCGTGGGCCGCATCCTCTGCGTTGCGCAATACCAGTTGTGCTCGATGCCAGAATGCCAATCCGGCGCTGGTGGGCTGCACGCCGCTCTTCTTTCTTAGCAGCAACCGAACGGACAGTTCATTCTCCAGTCGACTGATTTGTTGACTGAGGGCCGAGGTGACAACATCGAGTTCAAGCGCTGCTCGCCCCATGCTTCCACACTCAACTACCCGGACAAAGTAGCGCAGTTGACGCAGTTCCATCGGACACCTCCACTATCACAACGATGCCTGGACCGGTCGGTCCAGGCACGACACGCTATTTGCCGATAAAACGCGGTTTCCTTTTTTCCTTGTAAGCTTTGATGGCCTCCTTGTAATCATCCGTGGATTGCACCACGGCCATCTGCGCAGCCACCGACTCCAAGCTCGTCCGCAAATCAGTCCGCAGCGATTGGTATAGCAGCTTCTTTATGCTGCGTTGCTGGATGGGAGGGCCATCCGCCAGGCGTGTAGCAAAATCCAGCGTTTGCTGCATGAGTTCGTCATCACTGAATACTCGGTTGACGATGCCTAATGCCAACGCCTCCTCAGCACTGACGAAATCGCCCGTCCATAATAATTCCAGGGCTTTCGCGGTACCGACTATGCGCGGCAGCAAATAGCAGCCACCATTTCCAGGGATCAGGCCAACACGAATATAAGCCTCAGCAAATCGAGCCGACTCTGATGCGAAACGCATATCACACTGCAACGAAAGATCCATGCCCGCCCCCACCGCCGCGCCGTTTACCGCCGCGATGAGTGGCTTTTCAAAGTTCTCGATCGCTAATGCCACCTGGTGGGTGACTTTTTGCAATCTGATTTTACGCTCGAGCGGCGTTGGATCCCCCTCTGCGCTTTCGGCGGCCCGACGGCCCAGGTCGCCTCCGGAGCAGAATGCATCACCGGCACCGGTAATGACGAAACAACCGATGTCATCATTTTCATCGGCAGCCAGCAATGCAGTGCGAAGCGAATCCAGCATGCTCTCGCTCAAGGCGTTCTTTTTTTCGGGCCGGTTTAGCTTGGCTACCATCACCCGGCCAACGGTACTGACTTCTAGATCAGACATCATATTCCCTCAGTTCGATATGGACACGCCGCCCGTGCAAAACCACACTCGTTGCCCGCTGCGCTATTGCTCGGCCTGAGCCAGTGCACGGTGTCGTGCATGCTCGTCCCGAGCCTGCAACAATGCAGCTCTCAGCGAACGATTGAGCCACCGCTTGTTTTCGGCAAACGTGCGCGGGTTCTTTGCCCCCAACGCCTGCCCCAGCGCCGAAGCTTTCAAATGGAGTTCGTCTCGCAGGGCTACCTCGCGGACCAGCCCTCTCGCCAATGCTTCGGTAGCCTTCATCGCCCTGCCACTCTGAATCAGATCAAGCGCCAAAGCGCGTCCGCCGATGACCTCTAAAATGTTTGCACCCGAGAAGGTGGCGATACCCAAATCAATTTCGGGCAGCGACAGTTTCGCGGTATCGACGGCGACACAGGCATCCGCCAAGAGCGCAAGCATCGCGCCACCTCCCGTCGCGGTACCATTGAGCACTGTGACAACTGGCTTGGGGCAGTCCATCACGGCGTCCTGTAGCGCCGCCAACGCCAACGACCTTCGTTCACGCTGGCGTGCCGTATCACCATCCGCCGGTTGTTCACGAATATCGACCCCTGCGCAGAACACGCGCTCACCAGACCCGGTCAACATCACCGCGTTTATCTGCGGGTCATCAGTGGCCGCCTGCAGTGCAGCCGTCATACGCTCCATCATATCCACCGTCATCGCATTCGCCTTAGCGGCACGATTAAGAGTGATCCACAGGAGCGACTCATGTCGCTCAACCGTCAACTCGCTGGCTAGTTCATCCACGGACATCTTCCTCTACGTGCTTGTTTTTATTTCATCGAGACACACGACCCGAGTTCTACTGGGGAGTCTTTTGTCCCGACACAAACATGTCCGCGAAAAACTCTTCCTCGGGGAGTTTGCGTAAGGCCACAAAATCCTGCCTTGCCGATTGCACGACGACGGGCGCTCCACAGGCATAGACCTGATGCTGGGAAAGATCCTCGTAATCTTCCATGACTGCACGGTGAACAAAGCCGACCCGACCTTCCCATAGGTCGTCGGGGTGCGCTTCTGACAGGACAGGTATGAACGTGACGTTGTGACTTTTCGTCCAAGCCTCGGCAACGGAACTCAAATACAGATCCGAGGCCCTTCGCCCGCCCCAATAGAGCGTTATTTCACGACTCGATGCTTTTTCAAGTTCGCGCTCAATCATGGCTTTGATCGGTGCGAACCCTGTGCCGCTGGCAACGAAGACCATTGGTTTGTTACTGTCTTCACGCACAAAAAAAGTACCTAGCGGGCCTTCAAGGCGCACCAGGTCGTTTTCTTTCATGACATTGAAAACGTGTTGGCTAAACGGGCCACCGTAATTCCTGAGATGCAATTCCAACACGTTGTCGTCGGGCACGTTTGCCAGCGACAAACTGCGACGAATACCGCCTGGCATCACCACGTTGATGTATTGCCCAGGCAAAAACCTGAAAGACTCCTTGGCAGGAAGGCGCAGGCGAATTCTCATCACATCCTCGGCCAGGCGCTCGAGACGATCGACACGGGAAACAAGCCGACGAATAGGGATGTCTTGTGTTGCTTCCACCACCTCGCAGGCGATCGTCAATGCGGTTAAAGCCTTTGCCTGGCACAGGAGCGCGTATCCCTGCTGCCGGTCCTCGTTGGAAAGTATCGCCATGCTGGACTCCGCATGATCGACCACCCCGTCGAGTACTTTGGCCCGACAGGTTCCGCAGATGCCATTTTGACAACTGTAGGGCAGTTGACACCCGCTTTTGAGGGCGGCAGCAAGTATCGTATCGTCTTGCTGCACCTCGAACGTGCGGTCGATAGGCTTCACATTGACCCGATGCGTCAATGTGGCGGACAGGCTGTCATTCATAGCGATTCACCCCTTTACAGAATGTTTTGTACATTGCTCTTCCTCGCGACAAGCTTGGGGGCGGTTCATTAACCGCGCACAATCAAGGCGTCCGCGGCAATCACACCGTGGGGCAATACAAACATTGGATTGATGTCGATTTCGGCTATATCGCTGCGCTGCTGCCAGGCAAATTGCGATAACGCCACCAACGCGCGGGCAACAGCATCGACGTCAAGGGGAGGCGCGCCCCGAACCCCGTTCATGATCACGCTGCATTGCAATTCATCGAGCATTTCCATAGCGGTTGGCAGGCCGAAAGGGGCGATTCGACACGCGGAATCCTTCAGTACTTCCGCATAAATCCCACCTGCGCCGACTACCACCACTGGGCCAAATGAAGGATCCTTGACCACCCCGGCAATCAGTTCGAAGCCACCTGTCACCATCTCGGAAACGAGGACACCTTCAATGTGGGCGGCAGGCACATGCCGTTGCGCGCTGGCTAACACCTGCTCGATCGCTGACTCCAGCTCCTGGGCTGTCCGAATGCCGACCTTTACGCCGCCTATTTCGGTTTTGTGCGCAATGTCCGCAGAGACAATCTTGACGACTAGGGGCGCTTTGACTTTGTCGAACAGCGCAGTGTCAAAACCCTTCACGATCAGGTCGGTTGTGACGGGGATACCGATGGAACGCAGCATTTCCTTGGACTCGACCTCGGACAACGATGCCCGACTGCCAACGGCGGTGCTAAGCGGTACAGAAGCTCGCTCTACTTTGAGCCCCTCATCCTCTTGCATCTGCAAAATGCGCGATTGAGTCCGCTTGAATCGCATCAGCATTGCGATAGCTTTGGCGGCTCGCGACGGCGAAGGCAACACCGGAATTCCCGCATCAGCGAATACACGCAGCGCCTCTGCAACCTGAACGCTGGGGGCTGAGGAAAAAACCAGGATCGGCTTCGACGCCGACGCGGCAATTCGGGCCAATACCTGGGCTGCCGCCAGGCTGCCAGAGGCGCCTGTGGTTGCCAGGTTAATGCAAAGCGATCCTACGGCGGGGTCTTCAAGCGTCGCGCTTACAGCGGCTTCCAACTTCTGCGCATTGGCCGCTGAAAAATACCCTGCGGTAAGGTCGATTGGATTATGGACGGCCCCGATGTTAGGCACGACCGCCAGCAGCTTTTGCTGGGTATCGTTACCAAGTTCACACAAGGTCAGACCTTCAGGCTCACCCGCATCTGCGAATACGATCGCAGACCCGCCTGATACCCCCATCACCGCGACACCCCCATTGTCCGGGTATTTTTTGCTTTCCAATGCCTTGAGGAAATCCACTGCTTCATGGATCTCTCTGATCTCGACGATCCCCGTTTGCTTGAACAGGGCACGATAGAAATCATAGACACCCGTCATGCTGGCGGTATGCGATGCGGCCGCTAGTGCGCCCTGCTCGGTGACGCCCCCCTTCCACAGCAGGATCGGCTTGCCGCGCGCCGTAGCCTTGCGGCCGATTTCCAACAGCGCACGACCGTCATTGGTTCCCTCGATATAGGCGACGATGGTGTGTGTCTCGTCATCATCAAGCAGCGCCTCAATGAGCTGTACCGTGTTGACATCGCTTTCGTTGCCCGTCGCGATGACATGCCGGAAACCAATACCGGCTTCGGCACATGCAAGGGCGATGCTGTAGCCGAATCCCCCACTCTGCGTCACCAGCGATACCGACCCTTTCTCGAGTTTCGGTTCACGCGTAATGCTACCGAATGCGGCGTAGACACGAGAATGGATGTTGGCAAAACCGAGGCAGTTGGGCCCGATAATACGCATGCCCGCCGCCCGGGCAATCGCGAGCATTTTCTCCTCCCGGAGAATCCCTTCCGGACCGCTCTCTCGAAAGCCACCGCTCAGAACCACCGCAAAAGGAACCTTCTTCTGCGCACTCGATTCCAGCACGGCTAAAACACCCTGCGCAGGAACGCCAACCACTACGAGGTCGACGTCGCCTTCGATATCGGCAACGGACCCATAGCACTTCAAACCTTCAAAGGTTTCGTATTTGGGATTCACCGGATAGATCGCACCGGTGTATCCATTGCTCATCAGAGCTCTTACGGCCTGAGAGCCGGGACGTCCCGCATCCTCCGACACGCCTACAACCGCAATCGAACGTGGTTCAAGCAAGTTTTTGTAATTATTCATATCGGTACTGAAGCCCTTGATCGCTATCGAAAATCGGGAGACGAGGTAAAGAGATGCAGTCGTTTCTCTGCTCTCCCCAAAAGCAGAGCTGCCACGGTGCACTGTCGTCCGCAGCCAGCCGAAAGTCAATTATTTTTGGAATTGGTTCCAATGAATGAAACCTAAAACACCCTTTTACACAAGCTTGAACCGGCGCTAACCCAGCACGCGTCTGTTACGCACAAGTTCCACTCATTGAAACTTGTGCTAATTATCAAAACACATGCTAGTATGATTTTGCGTCGACCGAGGGCAGCTACGGCCTCGTATGGACGGTTGATTTGTCCTGCATACATGCAGATTCAATAGGAGCATTGGTGATGATTTACACGCGCAGTGGGGCAGACGCCCTTGCAAACCGGAGCGTTATCGTTTCGCCCGGTACCGGAAACCAGCATTGGGGAACGACCTTCTTTGGCCCGCGGAGCTCTCAAGCGCGGGCCCCAGGCCCTCAGGCGACAATGTCTGAACTCAGAGCACACGAAGCAGTAGTGCCCCATTTCCACGGGGTGTCGATGTTTCAGTTGTTCATCGCTGGCAGTGGCACACTGGGTAATCGCGGGCAGGTACTTGAGCCGCTCACCGTCCAGTTCAAAGACCATCACACGGCTTACGGGCCGATCGTGGCGGGTCCGCAAGGGCTGTCCTTCGTCGCCATGCGGATGTACACCGGAAACTCCCAACCGGTCTATTTGAGTGAGCCTGGCTACCGGGAACAACTGCGTCCCAGCAAACGCCGGCACCTGACGTCCGAGCCCATCAAGTTCTCCATTGCCCCTGTGATGCAGGCCCGCGAAGAAGCGAGTTGGGAACTGCTTTTTGAAGATGAGGCAGATGGCCTGCGCGCTCAGGTATTACGATTGGGCGCTGGTATGAAGGTGGACGGTCCGCCCCCTGGTATTGCGTCGGGTTATTACGTTTTCGTCGGAAACGGCAGCGTGCTGCATGGCGAAGAGGAGCTTCCTCTCTGGTCCATGATCGTCGTGGAATCAACTGAGGAAAAGTTCGAGATCCAAGCAGGTGACCAAGGTGCCGAGGTTCTCGTGCTCCAGTACCCCCGGGAAGAGATTTGAAGTAGGGGTTCCCTCCGGCGAACTGACATTCGCTGGTCGTGTGCCCAACCTTAACGCGTAAGAAACACAGCTTCACCCTATCAAACAATAAACAAGTCTACGCCCCTGAGGGGGAGTAAAAGGCTTTGCACAATGGAGTTCGTTATGAGCATTGGCGTAACGTTCAATTTCAAAAGGCTGGTCGCGCCGATATCCGGCGCGCCCCCCAGCCGGCTATTCGCTACGACCGCTTTACCCACGCTGACACAACTCGACATGCCTGCACCGCACACAGCGATAAACGCGACAAGCATCCATGTCTGTAGGAAACGTTCGGATAGAAAAAGCACCAGTGCTCATGGAGCGCTCAAAAAACTCCAGCTCCGCAGCCTGCTGGCCTGTCTGGCCCTTGGCGCCGCCAGCGTCGCTACAGGCGCATATGCCGGGCCACTCCCCCCCTCTTCAGCATTGGCCTACGACAAGCAGACCCAAGGCCCAGTACCCATCCCGGTATCGGAACGAGGCCTTCCAACGGTTACTGCTCAAACCTGGTTCAAAGCATCCAACGAAGGACGGATACTGGAAGGCGCCATATTTGACCGCGAGGGCAACCTGCTTTTCTGTGATGTTTCGGGTAAACGCGTACTTCGCCTCTCGCCGACCAAACAGCTTTCAATCGTAGCCACGATAGAGAACCTCTCCCCTGGCGGACTGGCATTTCATCCCGACGGACGTCTGTTCATCGCGGCTCTCGATCTGAACCGCAACCTCGGCGCGATTTTCGCGGTCAAACCCGATGGCACGGGAATGCAAACCATCATCGCGCAAGACACCGGATTCATGCCCAATGACTTGGCGTTCAACAAACAGGGTGGTTTCTACTTCAGTGATTTCAAAGGTATCTCGACCGAGCCAAAGGGCGGGATCTATTACGTTTCTCCCGATCTTTCGCCTCCCGTTGTCGTCTTGCCGCATCTCTCGATGGCCAACGGCGTTACGCTAAGTCCAGACGGAAAAACGCTGTGGGCAACCGAATTTGGCCGCAACCTTCTGCATCGCATCGACCTGGCCAACGCTACTACCATCGCCACCATCAGTTCGTCCATCCCCTACCGTTTCACGGGGCCCTCCCCCGATTCGATGCGGGTCGACGCCGATGGCAATGTCTATGTGGCGATCTATGGGCAAGGTCGTGTAATGGTCTTTAACCAGATCGGTATCCCGATTGGCCAGGTGCTGCTGCCGGGGCGCGAACAAGGGCACAATCTGCTATCGACTAGCCTCGCAATTGATCCCCATACGAACACCTTGTACTCCGTCACCAGTGATGGAGATAAGGGGCAAGGAGCGACAATATTCCACGCCAAGGTGTTTACCCATGGCTTGCCGCCGGCGTCATTCAAATGAGCCGTCTCAATGTTTGTTCCCCACACGTGTGTCCTATTGATCACATGGAGAAACCCCTATGACCCCTATTGGCGCAGAGCCTGACTCTTTGAATGCCAAGCGCGATACGACAAAAGCCTCGCGATGGGTATGTCGTATCTTTGCCATTGTATTACTGATGCTTGGGCTGGCCCTTTCCATTGGCGGTATCATCTTGGTTGCGGACGCAGGTTCTGCGTACTACCTGATTACCGGGCTGGCCTTCATCACAAGCGCTGTACTTCTCTGGCGCGGCGATGCGCGAGGGATTTGGGTCTATGCCGCAATGCTGGTCTGGACCACGGCCTGGAGTTTGTGGGAGGTGGGTTTTAACGGCTGGCAACTGGCGCCGCGGCTCATTGGTCCGTTTGTTCTCGGCGCAGTACTTCTGCTACCGCATTTCACCCGACTCAAGCCAGCGCCGAGCACCCGGAAACTTCCACGCGGCTGGCCATCGTTTGCCGGCGGTCTGGTCGCTGCAATTGCTTTGGGGAGCGTCAGCCACGCTTTCGGACCCGATGCCCCGGACTTTCCGATGTTGAGACGCGGCGTGCAATCGCAGGCGCCAGCGAAACTACCTCAACCACTGGCCAACAACGAGCGTACCGACTGGCAAGCCTACGGCAATGACCAGGGCGGGACCCGCTTCAGTCCGCTTGCAGACATAGACACAACCAACGTCTCGAAACTGGTCAAAGTCTGGGAAGCCGACATGGCGCCAGTGAACGGCGATCTCAACGCGATCGAAGGCACCCCCATCATGATGGGTAGCTCCCTGTACGCGTGTGATGGCAATAACGGTATCCATGCATTCGATGCGGAAACCGGCAAAGAATTGTGGCGCCGCGACATTTCCAACGGCGTACCGCAGTCGGGCAAACCTTGTCGGGGTGTGGCGTACTACAAAGTGCCTGACGCCAATGGGTTTTGCTCAGAGCGCATCTACGCCCCCAGCCACAACCCCACGCTGGTGGCACTGGATGCGAAAACCGGTGAGTATTGCCCTGGGTTTGGTAACAACGGCGCAGTCGATCTGACAAAGGGCGTCGCACCTTACCCCCATGGCTTGTTCTATGTCAGCTCGGCACCGCAAGTCATCCGCGGCAAGATTGTCGTCGGTGGCGGCATTCCCGACGGGCAATACTGGGGTGGTCCGTCCGGCGTTATCAGGGCGTTTGATGCAGTAACAGGCGAACTCGCCTGGGCCTTTGATGCCGGCGCGCCAAATCGCCTCGGCCTGCCACCTGAAGGACAGTATTACACGCCTTCCACGCCCAACAGCTGGGCCCCGATCAGCGCGGATGAGAAGCTCGGTCTTGTCTATTTGCCAGTGGGCAACGCGACACCTGATGCTTACGGTGGGCAGCGCCGTCCCTATGACGAGGACATCTCCAGTGCGGTGATCGCTCTCGACGCGGAGACTGGTCGACTGCGCTGGAAATTTCAGGCCACGCACCATGACATCTGGGATTATGACGTCGCTTCTCAGCCCACTCTGTTGAATTGGCCTACCGCAAAGGGCATGCGGCCAGCACTGATCCAACCAACCAAGCGCGGCGAGATTTTCGTGCTCGACCGCGAGACTGGCGAGCCGATCAAGGCGGTGGAAGAACAGCCTGTGCCTCAGCGTGATATTGCTAAAGGCGAATGGCTGTCCCCTACCCAACCTGCCTCTGTCGAGCTCCCTGCTTTCAGGGGGCCTCAACTGCGCGAAAAAGACATGTGGGGGGCGACGCCGATCGACCAGATGGTTTGCCGGATCATGTTCAAACAATCGCGCTACGAGGGCCAGTTCACGCCCATCACGCTCGACAAAAATGTCTTGATCGATCCCGGTTCAATGGGGGGTGTGAACTGGAATGGCATCTCGCTGGACGTTGATCGTGGGCTGATGATCGTCAACTGGACTCAGGTCCCTGACCGAATCGAGTTGGTCACACGCGAAGAAGCAACGCAACGCAATTTCAGGATTGCACCGGGTCTGGACGCAGGGGGACAAGCCGAGCAGCCTATGCTTGACACGCCCTACGGTGCTTATCGGGTCAACTTCCTTTCGCAGCTTGGCATTCCTTGCAATGCGCCGCCTTGGGGCCTGATTGGCGCTGTTGATCTTGTCAGTGGCAAGCTCATCTGGTCCAAGCCATTTGGCTCACCGCGTGACATTGGCCCGTTCGGTCTGCCGACCCTGGTCTCCATCCCAATCGGTACACCGACCGCCGGTGGCGCCGTGACGACACGTGGCGGCCTGGTATTTATCGGTGGTGCAGCAGAGCATACGTTCCGTGCCTTGGATGCCGCCACCGGCCGGGAGCTGTGGAGCAGCCGCCTGGCCACCAGCGCCAATGCCACACCCATGACCTACCGCAGTCCTGTGAGCGGAAGGCAATTTGTGGTGGTCGCCGAAGGTGGGCGCCCGCATTATCGTACGAAGCCTGGTTCGAAGCTGGTTGCCTTTGCAATTCCAGACAGCAAGTGATCGCTGCTGACAATAGCTGATCGACTAAGGAGCCAGGCCATCGCGACCTGTCTCCAAAGTCTTGGACAGGGCAAATTTGCCTGCCTCTGAAATGGGTCTATATCCATTTCAGTATCAAAACGCCCGGTGCATTAGCATCGGGCGTTTTGTATTTCAGGGAGAGTGGTAACGCCTGCCACATATCCCCCTGCACAGAAACATCACCCTTCACTAAAACTGAAGCCCTCACCTCTAAATCCGCCTTTCGCCGCGATGAGCCCATCCCTATGGTTAATCCACTGGCCGGCAGTCACTTCGCCCTGCCAGTGAATCGAGGAGATACGATGGTCGACGTTCTGGTGATAGGTGGCGGCAACGCTGCGTTATGTGCCGCATTGATGGCACGAGAGGCTGGCGCCAGCGTGATGCTGCTGGAAGGCTCGCCGAAAGTCTGGCGCGGCGGAAATTCGCAGCACACGCGCAACCTGCGCTGCATGCACGATGCGCCTCAGGATGTGCTGGTCGATGCCTATCCCGAAGAAGAATATTGGCAAGATCTGCTTAAAGTCACCGGTGGTCTTACCAACGAGAAACTGGCGCGCATCGCCATTCGCGCATCGTCATCTTGCCGTGATTGGATGCGTTCACATGGTGTGCACTTTCAGCCGCCCTTGTCGGGTGCTCTTCATGTGGCTCGCACCAACGCGTTTTTCATGGGCGGCGGCAAGGCATTGGTCAATGCCTACTTTCGCAGCGCCGAACGCCTGGGCGTGAAGATCCGTTATGACGCTCAAGTCACCGACATAGAACTGGAAAACGGTGCTTTCGTCGCAGCTCACCTGGCCGAACGCATGATAGGTGGACAGCGATTCCCAGCGGAACGTATCGAAGCACGCGCTTGCGTCCTGGCGGCTGGCGGGTTTGAGTCCAACCGTGAATGGTTACGGGAGGCTTGGGGCCAAAACGAGCGTGGTGAATGGCCATCGGACAACTTTCTGATCCGCGGCACTCGCTTCAATACCGGTGTGTTGTTGCGACGAATGCTCGATCTTGGCGCCGATGCAGTTGGCGACCCGACCCAGGCACATATGGTTGCCATCGACGCCCGGGCTCCGCTTTACGACGGAGGTATATGTACCCGCATCGACTGCGTGTCCCTGGGCGTGGTTGTCAACCGCGATGGCGAACGGTTTTACGATGAGGGTGAGGATTTCTGGCCCAAGCGTTATGCGATTTGGGGCCGTCTGGTTGCAGGACAACCCAACCAGCAGGCCTACTCGATTATCGACCAACAGGCGCTTGGCCGCTTCATGCCGCCGGTGTTCCCCGGAACCACAGCCCGGACGTTGCCAGAACTTGCTCGCCTGTTGAACTTGCCGCAAACGCAGTTCGTTAAAACCATCGAAGACTACAACAACGCTTGCCATGTCGGCACGTTCGACCACACCACGCTCGACGACTGCCATACCGAAGGGCTTATTCCCGCCAAGACTCACTGGGCAAGGCCGCTCACCAAACCACCCTACTACGCCTACCCCCTCAAGCCAGGTGTCACCTTTACCTATCTCGGCTTGGCGACCGACGAAACGGCCGCCGTGCACTTTGATGGCAAGGCCAGCCCGAACCTGTTTGTCGCCGGAGAAATGATGGCTGGCAACGTACTAGGCAAGGGTTATACCGCGGGTATTGGCATGGCCATCGGTACCGCCTTCGGACGAATCGCCGGCGTACAGGCCGCGCTTTGTGCGGGGTTTGGCCTTTCTCCTGTGAAATCGGAGCTTCAACATGCAGCTGTTTGATCCCCAGGTATCCAGTCAACTGATCCCGGTCCTCAACCTGCAGGAAACCGAAGTCGGACGGCAGATGACCATTTGCAATGCCTGCCGCTATTGCGAAGGTTTCTGTGCCGTATTCCCCGCAATGACCCGGCATCTGGAATTCGGTCAGGCCGACATTCACTACCTGGCGAACCTTTGCCACAACTGCGGCGCATGCCTGTCAGCCTGCCAATACGCTGCCCCGCACGAATTTGCCGTCAACGTGCCCAAAGCCATGGCTAAGGTACGTCTGGAAACCTACACCAATTACGCCTGGCCGCAGCCACTGGGCAAATTGTACCAACGCAACGGCCTTACCTTGGCACTGGCTTCAGGCGCGGGGTTGGCGCTGTTCCTATCGCTGACCTTGATGATCATGGGCAACCTGTTCATTGCCATGCCAGACGGTAACTTCTACAAGATCTTTCCACACAACACGTTGGCACTGATGTTCAGTGCGGTGTTCGGTTTCGCCGTGTTGGCCCTAGGCATCGGCGTGCGTCGATTCTGGCGCGAAATCTCACCCGCCGAGGCACCGCTGCCGTTGAAAGCCAGTGCAGCACTGGAGGCCGGCGCCAACGTCGCACAACTCAAGTACCTGGACGGCGGACATGGGGAAGGCTGCAACAACGCTGACGACGAATTCACCCTCTGGCGCCGCCGCTTTCATCACCTCACTTTCTACGGGTTCATGTTGTGCTTCGCAGCCACGGGCGTTGCCACCCTTTATCACTTTTTGCTGGATTGGTCGGCGCCGTACCCGATTTTGAGCCTGCCGGTATTGCTCGGCATTTTCGGTGGTGTAGGTCTGTTGATCGGCCCGGCAGGTTTGCTCTGGATGAATTTGCGGCGTAACCCGCAACAGGGTGATGAGAACCAGAAACCCATGGACCGTGGCTTCATCGCGCTCTTGTTCCTGGTCAGCGCCAGCGGCCTGGCATTGCTTGCCGGGCGCGAAACCAGTGCGTTGGGCCTGTTGCTTGCGATCCATCTGGGCCTGGTCATGGCGTTCTTCCTGACCATGCCCTACAGCAAATTCGCCCACGGCATATTCCGCAGCGCTGCGTTGCTGAAATACACCATTGAAAAACGCCAACCCAACCCGATCAGTGCGGGCGGCGAATGACAGGTGTTTTTCAAGAGCGCGCCGACGGCATCCTCGGCGCCGTTAAGTTGAAAGTAACCTTCATGAGAATCACAAGGAGAGTTTTACAGATGCTCAAATAAATTACCGAGACATTTCTCAAGAACAGACGTGACATGACTTAGGTCCCGTCTTCTCATCAACTTACCGTGTGTCACGTCAAGCTCGACGCGTCCACAAAAAATCCAGTAGAGCTTCGCTGGGATCAACCGTTGCAGACATTCTTTAATGCTCTTCCGAGCGGAAGACCAACCTGAAGATGTGTTCGATTATCTGACTAATAAAAACAAAAGCAGAGATTATCATGACCACTCATTTGAACTGCAACACGCTTAATACTTCCATCGCATTGCTGCTGCTTTGCGGAGCGGCCAACAGTCATGCACAAGAAGCCTTCAGTCCCGAATCCCCTTGGATGTTGGGAGACTGGGGCGGCCTACGCACAGAATTGCTGGAAAAAGGTTATACCTTTAACGTGCTCTACACGGGCGACGCAGCGACGAATCTTGCTGGTGGCTACGATTCGCACACCACGGCGCGGTATACCGACCAACTTGCGCTGATGAGCAATTTTGACCTTGAGAAAATACTTGGCTGGGAAGATGCTGATTTTCAATTCACCATATCGGATCGTAACGGGCGCAATCTAACCAACGATGTACTCACCGATCCTCGTGTGGGAGGCATCAGTCAGGTTCAAGAGGTATACGGGCGCGGCCAGACCTGGCGACTTACGCAACTCTGGTATCGTCAAAAGTTCTTTGACGGCGGGCTGGATATCAAACTGGGTCGCATGAATTTTGGCGAGGACTTCGGCAGCTTCCCCTGCAAATTCCAGAACTTGGCATTTTGCGGCGCGCAGCCTGGTAACTGGGCCGGCGATATCATTTATAACTGGCCAATCACTCAATGGGCGGGCCGTGTAAAGGTCGCATTGAGCGATAACACTTATGCGCAGATCGGTGCGTACGAACAAAACCCTTCCTACCTGGAAATAGGTAACGGCTTCAAACTCAGCGGCAGCGGCAATGAGGGTACCTTGGTACCTGTCGAGCTGGTCCATACCACGTCGCTGGGAGCCGGACGGCTGCCAGGGGAATATCGCGTAGGGGCGTATTACAGCAGCCGTGACGCAAACGACGTCAACACAGAAGAAAACGGCATAGCAAAATCCCGCGACAGTAAACACGGCGCATGGATTGCCGGGCAACAACAAGTCTGGAAAGATCCGGACTTCGCTGCTCGCGGGCTGACGGTGTTTGCCTATGCCACCGTGCATGACAAAGCCACCAATATGATCGATCGCTATGCGCAAGTAGGCGCTTACTACACGGCCCCCTTCAAATCTCGCCCGAATGACGAGATCGGCGTCGCCATCGCCAGTCTCCATGTGAATAACCGTTTCACAGATCGTCAGCAGCAACTGAACGACCGGGCGGGGGTGAGCGATTACGACGACCCTCGCTACACACCGACACAAAGCTCAGAAACCAACATGGAAATTTACTATGGCTTCGGCGTGACCAAGTGGCTGACCGTGCGCCCCAACCTGCAATTTGTAGGCAATCCTGGCGGAGTCAGCGAGGTCAGGGATGCATGGGTGGCCGGTTTGAAATTCGAGACCAGTCTGTAAGAGGCTCTTCCTATGCAATTTATTTTCAGCCTGAATTCGCACAAACACGGGAGACTACGACAATGACGTTTTGCAGCCTACAGAATCGAGTTCAACTGCTCACGAAGTGCGTCGCCGCCCTGGCCTCTAAATTGTCGAGTCACTCGTTCTCGTACTTGGAGCAATTTCCCGAAGCCGTCCTGTTGTCCGATCGTCCGGCAGCACAAGACGAGGTATAACAGCCGAAACACGGCGCCGTAGGTTGGGCGCGCCTTGGAACGCTGCAAAATGATCCCAACCAAACTCAGAAATATGTACCTGACAAACGTCTCATCACTTGATAGGAGTACTTTCATGTCTTGGTCCAAACCTGCTTACACCGACCTGCGTATCGGTTTTGAAGTCACCATGTACTTCGCAAACCGTTAAGTTTGTATCTGATGGACAGCGCCTCGGCCTGCCGAGGCGCTTTATTTTAAGTTCCAGAATGATGGAGCAGCCATGTTCGTCCAGATTCTAGGTTCCGCGGCCGGTGGCGGTTTCCCCCAGTGGAACTGCAACTGCGCCAATTGCGCAGGTTTTCGCAACGGCAGCCTGCGGGCCCAGGCGCGCACTCAGTCATCCATCGCGATTTCCGATGACGGTGTGAGTTGGGTGCTGTGCAACGCCTCTCCGGACATTCGCGCCCAGCTTCAGAGTTTCGCCCCTATGCAGCCGGGCCGAGCCCTGCGGGACACCGGCATTGGCGCGATCATCCTGATGGACAGTCAGATCGACCACACCACGGGCCTGCTCAGCCTGCGGGAAGGGTGCCCGCATCAGGTCTGGTGCACCGACATGGTCCATGAAGACCTGAGCACCGGTTTCCCGCTGTTCAACATGCTGACCCACTGGAACGGCGGGCTGAGCTGGAACCGTATCGAACTCGACCAGTCTTTCACCGTCCCGACCTGCCCGAACCTGCGCTTCACCCCGTTGCCATTGCGCAGCGCCGCGCCGCCCTATTCACCGCACCGCGTCGATCCGCACCCCGGCGATACCATCGGGTTGATCGTCGAAGACCTGCGCACCGACGGCAAACTGTTCTACGCCCCCGGCCTGGGCAAGGTCGATGGGCCATTGCTGGAGATCATGGCCGGCAGCGATTGCCTGCTGGTGGACGGCACGATGTGGAACGACGATGAAATGCAGCGCCGTGGCGTTGGCACCCGCACCGGCCGGGAAATGGGCCACCTGGCGCAGAATGGTCCCGGCGGGATGCTGGAAGTGCTGGAGCAACTGCCCAATCAGCGCAAGGTCCTTATCCATATCAACAACACCAACCCGATCCTCGATGAAGACTCCGCCGAGCGGGCCGAGCTGGTGCGGCGCAATGTCGAAGTGGCTTACGACGGCATGAGTATTGAACTGTAGGAGCAACCGAAATGACTGACACCCCCCTGTCCCCCGCCGAGTTCGAAGCGGCCCTGCGTGCCAAGGGCGCGTATTACCACATCCATCACCCGTATCACGTGGCGATGTATGAAGGCCGCGCCACTCGCGAGCAGATTCAGGGCTGGGTCGCGAACCGTTTCTACTATCAGGTGAATATCCCGCTCAAGGACGCCGCGATCCTGGCCAACTGCCCAGACCGGGAAATCCGTCGCGAGTGGATCCAGCGCCTGCTCGACCATGACGGCGCGCCCGGCGAAGACGGCGGCATCGAAGCCTGGCTGCGGCTGGGCCAGGCGGTGGGCCTGGACCCCGACCAACTGCGCTCCCAGGAACTGGTGTTGCCAGGGGTGCGCTTCGCGGTGGACGCCTATGTCAACTTCGCCCGCCGGGCCAGTTGGCAAGAGGCCGCCAGCAGCTCGCTGACCGAACTGTTCGCCCCGCAGATCCACCAGTCGCGCCTGGACAGTTGGCCCCAGCATTACCCGTGGATCGACCCGG